>JABGOU010000069.1 GCA_018645325.1 Desulfobacula sp. | reverse complement strand
TATCGATTCTACGCTACATATTTTAAATGAAGATAGTTTAAAATAGTTAAATCAGATGCTTTTATCGTCAATATCGGCCTGGGATCCTGTGTGGTTGAAACGGTTGTTTCTGCTGCATTGGAAGACAGCCGACTGGCCGGTTATGCAGCAGATGTGTTTGAATTTGAAGACCGCCCAAAGATGCAATTAATACGCCCAGAAAGGTAGCATGACATGCTGAAAATCACGGTTATATTATTTTTAATCATGATTGGGTTTAATCCCCCGCGGCTTGCGGCGGGGTGATTGATTAAAGCGAATGATTTTCATTTGTCCCTGACAGTTTGGTCATATCTACGAGGAATGTGAATCATCAGTTGAACAAGCCAGTCCAGGACATTAAGAAATATCAGCACATTTATCCATGTTTTTTTACAAATTCTGATGCGGTTAAATGTCTGAAATCCTGTAACGCATTCTCAATTTTTTGTTTTTTCCAATCCCACCAGCAGATCTCCATGAGAGCCTCTCTGATTTGTTCTGGAAATCGATGTCTGATTTTTCTGGCCGGGGACCCTGCAACGATTGTAAAAGGGTCAACATCATGGGTAACAATGCTTCCGGATCCGATAACTGCACCCGTGCCTATCTTTATTCCGGGCATGACAACTGCCCCATGACCGATCCAGACATCATGTCCCAGGCAAACCTGGTTGGCACGACGGTCTTCAAAAAACGCATGGTGATCTTCACCCATCCCAAATTGACTGCTTCGGTAGGTGAAATGATGAAGCGCTGCATGATCCAGGGGATGCTGCCCGGGGTTCAAACGGACATAGGCTGCAACAGAACAAAACCGGCCCATCTTCGTATAAATCACATGACAATTGTTCATGATATACGAATAATCGCCAACCTGAGACTCTGTAATGGATGTATGCCCTGCTACTTCACAGTATTTTCCAAACTGTGTATCCACAACACGGGCAGTTTCGGAGATCAGCGGGGTGATACCCAGCGATTTTTCATTTTTTGAATCATAACTCATGGTGTTCTCCATCAATTTTTTTAGTTTTAAAGGAATTTATCAGTTCAATGTTAAATAGATATTACAATTGGATTTAAACACTGTGAGTTCAGACGATCTTTAAAAAAATTGAATTGTTTTTAAGTGAAATTATTGCATCATACTCATGATAATCTCATCAACATGATGTATGATTGCTCCATAAATAAACCGTAATTGTGTCGGAGAATTTAGAATGGCGAATCAACAAAGAAAGATGGATAATGTGTCTCAGTACAAAAATGATCGGTTTGCCATTTATTATGCACCCGAGAAAGAGTCTGATCTTTATCTGCTGGGCAAAGAATGGCTTGCAAGGGGCTTGACGTCCAATTTACAGCTTGAACTTCCAAAAATCCAGGGATTATCCGATGCACAACTCCTTGATGTTATACGGCCTGCTGCCAGGTATGGATTTCATGGCACCTTAAAACCGCCCTTTGAGCTGATTTCAACAGATCAGCAAGATAATCTGATTAATGATCTGGAAACATTTGCATCAACTGAAAAGCCTTTTTCACTCCCCCCACTGAAGCTTAAACAGATCAGTCACTTTCTGGCTCTGACGCCGGTTGGGGATACTTCAAATCTTAAACACCTGGCTGCAAGAATTGTTCGATTTTTTGACAGTTACCGTAGACCAGAAACAGAAGCAAAGATGAATCAACGCCGAAGATCAGGTTTGACGTCTCTTCAGGAATTATATTTAACCACATGGGGGTATCCCTATGTCATGGATGAATTTAAATTTCACCTGACGCTGACCGGTCCCCTTAAAGATAAATATAGTCAGCGTATCATTTTGAAAGAACTCAGTAAAAGGGTATCCCAATTATCCTTGGAGGAAATTAGAATAAACAACATCTGTCTGTTTATTCAGGATGGTAAAAACGAACCATTTAATTTGCACAGCAGATACAATTTTAAAGAAAGCTGATGGGGGTTTTTATTTATAAATTTGATAAAAACCTTTTCCTGAAAAAAAGGATTGTGAACACCTGGAACTTTCCAGTAGAAACTTTATAAAAGTGCGAGTTGATTTTTCTCTGTGAAATGTAAATCAAGATCCCTGCGAGGCGCATTGATTATAGCCAGACTTTTTAAAAATGCACAGGGTGTGATCGATAATTCTTATAGAATATTGCGCTTAAGGATTGCCAGACCTTCTTCTCTGCCCTGTAAAATGATTTTCATTGGAATTCCTTCAAGGGGACCCTGCTTTAATATTTGCTCCTTTAATGCGTTTCGGTAAAACAGATATTCATTTTTTTCACTGATGTCGGGCTCAACTTTGATGGTACTCAAAAACTCGTTTATGGGTCCGTTTTTTCCATTTTGGTTGCCTTCGGTCAGATCTACACGATGAATGTCATCAGAAAGAAAACAGTGTGTCATGGGTATCCAGGGAATGCTGTATTTCTCAAGAATGGCATTTGTGCCCGAAACAAGTGTTTCTGTCATGGCATAGATGCCGATATGTTTATACACCGGCAGATCCATTTCTGATGCAAGGGATGCAATGACAGCATGCTTGGTGATACAGGTTCCCTGTCTCTCCTTGAACAAAATCATTAAATCATCTCGATTTGAGTTATATCCGTAGGGTAGGTTGTGTACATATTCACATGCATCATGGAATGTACTGATCCCTAATGCTGTAAAAGAATCTGCCATGGTGCTGCCCTGATGAATTGGGCTATCGGGAAACATATTGACTGGGTCCATAACAATTCCTTTTAATTTTTAACAGCATACAGACTAGTATCCAGCATGGAAAGGATTGCCGATAAATTTTGAGCGGATTCTTTTATATGTTTAAAGTATCGACTCCTCAGCTCCATCATGAATAACCCTTTATATTCGGGTAGAATGGTTTGCAAAATATCTGAAATCGGGATTTTTCCCCATCCCACCGGCATATGGTTATCTCCCTTGCCCAGGCAGAGCTGATGGGTCTGCTGTTTTTGAAAATGGTGAACCACACCCCCGAAATTGTCATGGATGTGGGTGTGTGCGATGAGACCTTTGATTTTTTCAACTGCTTTTATGGGATCAAAATTGTAAAATGTGGATGCCATGTAAAGGTGACCGAAATCTAAATTTATCTTTACGTTTTCCTTGTTGATCAGCAGCACCTGTTGTTTTAATTCAGGTATCAATTCTGCGTAGGTGTAAGGGCTTTGGCTCAGATAAGGCCGGGCATTTTCCATGGCAATGGTAACATTGGGGAATTGTCCTGCAATCGTTTGAATCATCAGCGCTTCCCGTGCGAGCAGATCATCTTTTTCTGTTTGTAAAAGGTCCCTGATCTGTAGGATCCCAAACAGTTCTTCAGGTATAAATCTGCCCGGATGAACAACCACAGCGCTTGCACCCACCTGATCTGCAAATTCCAGGGATGCGGCCAAAACCTCGGCATGAAGCTGTGGGTTTTCTCTGTCCATGGTATTTAATGGGTTGGGTGAATGGATGGAATAGGCAAATGAAAAATCTTTAAGAACACTCAACACCTCTTCCATTCTCCGGTAATGCAGGTTGCCGTTTATAATGGCATCAAGACCATGGACGGGTAGCTCAACTGCATTGATTCCCATATTCTTTATGGCCTCAAGGTCTGCGGTAAATTTTTCCATGCATCCGTCAATGCGGACTTCATCTATTTTTGTACCGATCAGATACATACAATTTGGGTTTATCCAATTTTGGTTCATACAAACTCCTTTAAATGAATTTCATCCGGATTTTTCCACACAGGTGATCGATGATACCGACAGTCATGATAATAATGATCATCATGGTGCAGACCTCTGGAAATAAATATCCATTCAATTTGTCAAAAATTAAAAAGCCAATACCACCAGCTCCCACAAACCCAAGGATCGCTGCGCTTCTTACATTGGATTCAAACCGCAGCAGGGTATAGGAGACAAAATTGGGAAGCACCTGTGGCATGACTGAAAAAGCAATGGCCTGTGCTGCACCTGCACCTGTACTGGTAAGGGCTTCGACCTGGCCGGATTCTATGGCTTCAATCTGCTCGGAAAAAACTTTGCCTAAAATCCCAAATGTATGAATCCATAACGCCAGGATACCCGCATAGGGTCCAAGACCGATAACGGCCACAAAAATTAAAGCCATGACAAACTCATTAAACCCACGGCAGGAATCTAAAAAACGGCGTACGCCAAAGGTAATACTGCCTTTCAGGGTTCTGGATTTCAGATCGTCGGATGGAATGATCAGGTTCAGCGTGTTTTGGGCGGCAAAAAAGGATACCGGTATGGCACACAACACAGCCAGCATGGTTCCCCAGACGGCAATGGCAATGGTTTCAACCAGGGCAATAATATATCCTTTTATTTTAGGTATAGCGGTTTCCGGTGGAAAATATCCCCCCCGCTTTGAAACCAGGGCATTTTTTCTGGCTTCTTTTTTCAGGCGAGTTATTTGCCGATCATCCATCTGAGATAAAAATTTGGCCTTCATTGCTTCTCTTTCTTTAACCTTCTCAGTTGAACTGGGTTGGTCAGTAAAGGGCACACCCCGGTATTTATTGGACATGTATTCCCTTGCCAGGCCTTCGGCTTCTATATTTGCCGCTCTATTTTCCACGTTTTTGATATAGTCCATATCACTTTCGGACAGTACACGGCCAAATAAATATTCCCTGGCGTTTCCGCGATTTTCCCACAGTTTTACCGGACTGATGCCGCACCAGACATAGGTGACAATGAGAACGGTTAACAATCCCATAATAATTGTCAAACGTTTGTATTCAGCCATTGGGTTGGATTCATGGATGACATGTTTATATGACGATTTATCTGCATTGGCGGCAATAAACTGTGCTTTGAATGCATAGGGAAGCATAAACAAGATCCCAATGCCTGTTATATTCAGAATAAACCCAATACCAATATCTTTTATGGGGTGGAATAAGATTAAATTTTCATTGATCGTTAATTGAATGATTTCCATGGAATCTGCCGACCACTGCACAGCAAGAGGCCCTGTATCGGTAAAAATCCATAACGATATCATCAAAACGAGGGTTAAAAAAATTACCATGCCCGGATACAGTAGATAGCGGGGTTCAGCTTTTTTGAGCTTCAGGGACAGTGCAATGACCACTGCCCCTGACAACGGAATGATAGATACAAAAGCGTACCCGAGCATGGAAAAAGACAAACCTGAGAACATAAAGGGATTCTTGCCCAGCCAGGGCAGAAAAAAACCTATAATGAGCATTAACCCCGCACTGGCGGACCATAAACGATATCCCTTTGTCATGATTAGTTCCCTTTCTTTGCCTGTAGTTTGGCTTTAAGTTGTTTCATATATCGAACGACATCATAAGTGGTGTCATCCACAGGGGCATATCCACCAATTTGAAGTTTTTCAAGACCGGCCTTTTCAAAATTAAAGGACATCAATGCGCCGGTAAAAGCTGCTTTAAGACTTTCAGGCAACTCTTTTCGACCGCACATGGGAGACCCTGGAATCAATTCAGACTGCCAGATAATATTAAAGTCATCTTTTTGGATAGCACCTTTTTCAGCCATTCTATCCAGGTCTACGTTATTGGTGGAAGCCACTTCAATCTTGTTGTTTTTAACAGCCAGAATACTGGCACCGTGAGATCCTGAAAAAGAAACCTCTTTGAACAGGTTTTCAGGAGGTGTTTGAAGGTCTCTGTAAAACAGAACACTGGGAACAAGACACCCGGATGTTGAATTCGGATCGGTAAAGGCAAATGTTCTGGTTTTATTGGTTGCCTGTTCCAGGGTGGTGATTCCGGAATTTTTATTGGTAATGATTACACCGTAATACCCCTGGTTACCCGTTTTCCCAAGTTCCAGGGCAAGGGCCTGGGCATTTGCTCTGGCGGACGCTTCTACATAGCTTTTGGGACCAAAGTATGCAAAATCAATGTGCTTGTGGGTCATGGCTGTTATGATACCCGCATAATCTGAGGCAGAAAATGTTTCCACTTTAAGACCCAGTTTGGTTTCAAGATGATCAATCAACGGTTTAAACCTTGTCTGGATATCTGCGCCACCTTCAGTGGGAATCAGACCCAGCTTTATTTTATCCGGCCAGCTCTGGGCGGCAGAACTTGAGCCGCACATCATGGCGACACACATAATTGTCATTAATACTTTTGCGAACACTTTCATTGTCTTTCTCCTTAAAATAATTGGTTTGGTTTATGCTGCTTCTATCTGTTTTGAATCAGGGATACAGACCGCTGATTCATATTGAGATCCATAAATTGTTCGGGCGATATCAAGGCTGAAATCATCTGATCTGCCGTCAAAGACAAGACGGCCGTCCTGGATACCGATAATTCGGTCTGCATATTGCTGGGCAAGATCAACCTGGTGCAGATTAATAATGACCGGGATGTTTTTGGTATCACAGATCTGTTTTAAGATTCGCAATACCCGTTGGGAGCTGGCCGGGTCAAGGCTGGCTACAGGTTCATCTGCCAGGATAACTTCAGGCTCCTGGGCAAGGGTTCGTGCAATGGCCACCCGCTGCTGCTGACCACCGGACAGGCTGTCTGCCCGTTTCGGTGCCAGGTGTTCAATGCCCACCCGACTGAGTGCATCATATGCTTTTTGCTTGTTTCTTTCAGAAAACAAGCGAAAGACAGAGGCTGAGTGCCAGAACGGATTATGGGTGTGTCCGAGCCTGCCGGCCAGAACATTTTCAAACACGGTCAGCCGAGGGACCAGGTTGAATTGTTGAAATATCATTCCAACATCACTTCTCAGTTTCCGTAAGGCAGATCCCCGGCATTGGGTAATATCTGTTCCATTTACCAGCACTTCTCCTTCGCTTTTGTTGAGAAGCCGATTCATACACCGAAGCAGGGTTGATTTGCCTGCACCGGATGGTCCGAGAATGGCAATCATTTCACCCTTTTTTACCTTAAAAGAAACATTGTTAACGGCCTTTACATCTCCTGGATAAATTTTGGTCAGATGGTTTACCTGTAATACGGTTTTGCTTTCTTTTTCCATTGTTGCTCCTTAATGGGGTTGAGAGGATTCGATTTGAAAAATGGGTTTCCCCTTTACAAATGACCGGGTAATATGGGCCCATGTATGCTCCTGATTGACGATAATAATATCTGCATCAGCCCCTTTTGTAAGCGTACCGGCAGACGTTTGAGGACTTAAAAAGTGTCCCGGCCCGGACGTCACTGTTTGAAGTGCCAGGTCAAGGGATGAGGTAAATTTGGAAGCGATAAAGGCCGCCTGAAACAGGGATTCCGGATAATAATCTGAGACCAGTCCGGTACATAATTTTTTTTCAAGTGCCTCAGAGGCTTTCAGGTTACCGTTTGTTGATTGGTTACGGATAAGGTTTGGTGCCCCCATAAAAACATTCAAACCTGAGCCCGCAGCAAGGCTGGCAGCTTCAAGTGTGACAGGAAATTCACACGCACTGATACCCAGGTTTTGAATCAAATCAATCTTTTGTTGTGTGTCATCATCATGACTCAGAATAGGAATCCCAGCATCTGTTACCATCCGGGTTAATTGTGCGACCATTTGCCAGGATTTAGAATTACCTGCTTTTTTTTCATCTGCTTTTTCCAAGATTTCATTTTTTGATAACCGATATTCGCTGGAGTGAAATTTGATATAGGACTCCATTGATCTAAACTGTCCCTGACCGGGTGTATGGTCCATAATAGACAGAATATCTATCAGCCCTTCTGACAAAAGGGTTTTTATAATCTGGAAACTTTGTTTTGATCCCACTTCATAGCGGACATGCGTGTTATGCTTCACCAGCGACTGATCTGCGGTATTGAATTCTTTAATTTTCCGAACACATTTTTCAGCTTCTATGGGTGATCTTAATCCAAGTTCATTATCTGCAAAACTGATGGCATGACAAAAACTGGTTATCCCGCAGCCAGCCAATTGTCGATCCAGGTTTAAAATGGCAAAATCAATATCAAAGAAAACCCCTTTTCTCTTTTCTATACTTCTTTCCAGGCTGTCGGAATGTAAATCTATGAGACCGGGCATAATCAAATCACCATGGGCATCAATAATCGATACATCTTCTATCTGGACAGGTTTTTTAAATACGGCGCTGATTTTTTCACCCTCAATCAATACGGCCCCGGAATCATAGAGACGGTATCCGTCAAATAAAGGTCCATTGGTAATGAGTTTTTTTAGACCCATTTTTTAAGCCTCCTTAAGTAATTGCTCAGACATATCAATGGTTCTACCTGCAATGATTTGCTGATCATATTTATCGTGAAAAATTGAAATAATGCAGCTGCCATGCAATTGGGCTTCCTGAATCAGTTCCATAACAACCTTTCGGTTTTTTGCATCAAGGGATGCGGTAGGTTCATCCAGCAGCATGATAGGGTAAGATGCAATAAATCCCCGCGCAATATTGATTCGTTGCTGCTCCCCTCCTGAAAAGGTAGTGGCGGAAAGATGCCACAGATTTTGGGGAATATTCAGCCTTTCCAACATCTGTTTCCCTTTTTCCATGGCCAGGTTTTCCTCCATGTTTCTCGCAATAAGGGGTTCAATGACAGTGTCTAAAGCAGACACCCGTGGGACGACTCTTAAAAACTGGCTGACATAACCGATGGTGTCTTGTCGGATGTTGTAAATGAGTGCAGGCGCGGCTGTGGCTACATCGACCTGTTTGCCATGGTGTTTGATGAAAATGTGACCTTTTTCTGTCTTGTAGCTGGCATAGATCATTCTCAGTAATGTACTTTTTCCAGACCCGGATGGACCCGACAGAACCGCAGTTTCTCCCGGTGAAAAATCCATGGAAAAATTATTGATGACAACCAGTCTGGTTCCCTGCTGATGGTGAAAAACAAAATCTTTTCCGATATTGACTAATTTTAGTATCCAGTCCAACGATGCTTCCTTTTTTTTATGCTTATGGTTTTAATACAGATGATACCAGAAGCTGTGTATAAGGTTTTCTTGGATCATCCAGAATCTGGTCGCTAAGTCCTGATTCAATGATTTTTCCATTTTTCATCACATAGAGCCGGTGACACATCAGCCGTGCGACTGCCAGGTCATGGGTAACCAGAACCATGGACAGATTCAGCCGGCTGACAAGCTTTCGCAACACATCAATCAGCCGTGCCTGAACCGATACATCCAGGCCCGAAGTCGGCTCATCCATCAACATGATTTTAGGCTCAGTAACAAGGTTGGCAGCAATCTGAAGCCGCTGCTGCATCCCGCCGGAAAAAGTTTCAGGCAGATCATCAATCCGTGCTGGATCAATTTCAACCGTTTCAAGCCATTCCAGTGCAATTTTCCTGATCTGACCATAGTTTCGCATGCCGTTTGCCATGAGTCGTTCGCCGATATTTCCTCCAGCACTGATTCCCATTCGAAGGCCATCCCTGGAATTTTGCGTAACAAATCCGGTCTGGGTCCTGGCAATTTTTCGTAAAAGGGCCTCATCGGACATGCACAGATCGATGTAGCCATCAGAAGAGTTAAAATAGACAGCCCCGTTTGTTGGGTTCGTTTTTCCAGCAATGCAATTGAGAAGCGTGGACTTTCCTGACCCGGATTCGCCGACAATGCCAATGACTTCACCAGGTGAAAGTTCAAAATTAATGTCATGACACCCGATATGCTTTCCAAAAAATTTTGAAAGATTCTGTACTTTGAGCAAGGGTAAATTCGTTTTGTCTGGCATCCCGGTCATCATTCACCTCCTTGTGAACGTTTCTGGCAGTATTCGGTGTCTGAACAGATGAAAAGTCGGGTTCCTTCATCATCGGTTATTATCTCATCGAGGAAACTGGTTGTTGATCCACAGATGGAACAGGGTTCGTTCCAGGATTCCAGTTCAAACGAGTAATCCTCAAAATCCAGACTTTTTACATCTGTAAACGGGGGGACAGCATAGATCCGCTTTTCCCTGCCTGCCCCGAAAAAATGAATGGCAGGAGATTGATTCAATTTGGGGTTATCATATTTTGGGATCGGTGAAGGGCTCATAATATATCGCTGATTTACCTGCACTGGATAGTCAAATGCAGTGGCAATCCGACCATAGGTTGCAATATCTTCATATAATTTAACATACATGGCCCCATACTCTTGATACGCATGCATTTTGGCAGTTTCCCGACGTCTGGGTTCAATGAATTGTAATGGTTCGGGAATGGGCACCTGAAAAACCATGATCTGACCTTTTTTCAGGGGGGTTTCCGGAATTCGATGACGGGTTTGAATAATGGTTGCATTTTCCGTACTTTCGGTCACCTCGATATCCGCAGTGGTTTTAAAAAATTTTTTTATGCTGATGGCATTCACGGTATCATCAGACCCCTGATCAATAACTTTTAAGGTGTCCTCTTTTCCTAAAATAGCGGCGGTCAGTTGAATGCCACCGGTTCCCCATCCATAGGGCAATGGCATTTCCCGACCGCCAAAAGGAACTTGAAACCCAGGTATGGCAATGGCTTTTAACATGGTTCGGCGGATCATTTTTTTTGATTGCTCATCCAGATATGCAAAATTATATTGATGGCTCAAGGCAGGTTTCCTTTTTCTTGTCGTGCTCTTTTTTAAGATTACGAATGAACACCAGTTCCGATTGAAAATCGACATAGTGGGGAAGTTTTAGATGTTGCACAAATCCAGAAGATTCAACATTGTCGCTATGGGATAAAATAAATTCCTGATCCTGTGCCGGGTATTTGGTTTTAGAATCACTATTTGAACTGTTTTGCAATGATTTGTCCAAAAGTGCCATGGACATGGCTTTTCTCTCACTTTGACCAAACACAAGCCCATAGCCGTTTTCAAACCCTGGAGGTTTGTTCTCCGATCCATCAAACCGGTTGATCATGAAGCACTCGGTAAGCTTTATTTTTCCAATAATGATTTCAAATCCAAGCTCAGGCGGGGTATATTTAACAGCGATATATCCCACACGAAGTTCACCTAAAAAAGGATGCCGGTCAAGCCCGAATCCTCTTTGTAAAGAATATGCAGAACCGAGCAAAAACCCTTCATCACCCCGTGCCAGATTCTGGAGGCGAATACTTCTTGATGCAGGAAGTTTCAGCGGTTCCCGTGTGAGATCTTCTACATTTTTATGGGGTGTTGTGGGGGATGCGGTATCCATCAATCCCTGTTGTCTTAAAATATCGATCACCCGGGTCATTTGTTGAGGGCTTATATCCTGTTCTGTTGAGTCAACTGTTGGAACCTGATTTTTTAAAGGTGTTTCTTTTTTTTCGTCTGAATCAAAATCAATGAGTCGATGGGTGTAGTCATAGGTTGGGCCTAACACCTGCCCACCGGGGATATCTTTATAAATACCCGATATTCGACGAATGATCTGCATATCTTGTGTATCAATGGGTGCTGATGTACCAAACCGTTTTAGCGTTGTCCGAAATGCCCTGACCAGAAAAATGGCTTCCATTGTATCACCCTGGGCTTGTTTCAAAGCGGTTGCAGCGGCTTTGTTGTCATATAAGGAGCCTTCGGCCATGACCCGGTCTACACCGAGTCCCATTTGGTGCTCAATCTGGTTTGTACGAATGGGTGGGACAGTCTCTGGACCCCGCCTCATTTTGGCGACCAGACGTCTGGATTGTTTTACGGCTTTTTCTCCACCCTTCACGGCAACATACATCAGAAAACCTCCAGGATAGTGGTTCGAGGGACACAGACAAAGCGGTTTTCGCAGATAAAAATCATATCAATCCCCTGGGGATAGTTCTCTACCATCCGGGCACGCCGTTTGAGAAAAACCTCTTTTATCCCCTTTAATCTTAAATAGGCTTCGGTTTGGATACCCGGTCCTGTCAGACGAATTTTTCCATTGTTGTCTATCCCCCGGGTCTGGATTAACAAGGTGGTGGAAAGATCTGGCGAAGAAAGGGTTCCTGGATTGAACAGATTTGGGTCCTCAAGCTCGTCATAATGGGTACACAGCGCAAACAATGAATTTGTGGCGCTGTTTTTAACCGGGGTGCTTGTATGAAACTGAATCCACTGAATTTCTTTTGAACTGTCATCAAGATCTGTCCAGAAAGGGGTTTCAAAATCAAGCAGGGTGAGCAGGATTCCCCCGGATGCCGAATGAAGATTTCCCGGGCAATCTATATCAAGATCGATCTTTTCAATTGAGCCGGGACTTGCCATGGCAGTGAGCAGTTTTCGGAAAACCGATTGACTGTCATTGGTTTCTGATTGAAAGCCTTGTAACATAATATGTTTACCTATTCTCCTCTTTTTAATGTAAAAAATTCAACGGTTGTATTTGTCACGTCTTTTTCAAGTGACCTGTCTTTTTTCAGTTGTTTTTCAGCGAGCGTGTCGATCAGGTTCTCTTTTAAATCATCCCGGTAATCCGGATGCTGCAAAAGTCCGTCAAAAAGGGCTGCCAGTTCTGCATGAACCAGATCGGAGCCCAGAATCATGGCATATCCCAAATAGTGTCCCTTGACCTCAAGAACGCATTTGGTGACGCTCATCTCTCCCAGATTAAATGCAGGATGAGACCCATCTGCATCGGACTGAACCATGAGCAAACCGACCTCGGGTTTTATAATAAAGTTCCAGTCAATGTCAGGATCCAATCGTTTTTTTTCTGTTTCCAGATCCTTTATTGAGGCACCACCCAAAAGAGCCATCCATTTTTGACGGTCTATATTTATTGCTGAATTTTCTTGAAAATTCATTTTGTTTTCTGTGTCATTCATCATGGGGTTAGATTAAACACCACTTATGTGAGCAGGTGATTAAAGGCGCGTTAAAGTTCGATTAAATTGGGCATTTTATTTCATTCAAGTTTAATTATGCGCAAACATTTTTCTGACAATTATAGGATAAGATCTGTATTCGAGTCTAAAAAATTGAAATGATCAAAAATAAATTGGAAGAAGAATGACTGAATTAACAGATAAAGAATGGATAAGTAGACTATCAAAAATAGATTTTTCGTACCAACCGATTGTAAATATTCACACAGGCAATGCATTTGGATTTGAAGCATTGCTGCGAAATCATAGGACGGCCGGGTTCTGTTCAATTGCTAATGTGTTTGACCAGGCATACCATCAGGGCATTCTCCATCAGGTCGACCTTTTTTTACGAAGAAAAGCATTTAAAAAATTTGCTGAATTTAAAGGGAACGATCATATCAAATTGTTTTACAATCTTGATAATCGACTTTTTGACACAAACGATTATTCCCAGGGAAACACAGCAGAAATGCTTGGGAAATACGGTTATTCGCTGGACGATATTTGTTTTGAAATATCAGAAAAACACCAGTTCTCTTGCCATATGCAAGTGTTAAAAGTATTGGATACTTACCGCAAGCAGGGATATAAGATTGCTGTGGATGACTGTGGGGCGGGATTTTCCGGTCTTCAACTGCTTTACCATACAGAGCCGGATTACATCAAAATTGATCGGTTTTTTATCCAGAACCTGGAAAATGATCCGAAAAAACGACTGGTTGTTTCCACCATTGTAAATATGGCTCATTTCATGGGCAGCCTTGTTATTGCAGAAGGGGTTGAGGCCATTGATGAGTATTTGTTATGTAAGGAGATTGGGTGCGATATGATTCAGGGATACTTTGTCCAGAAACCCCAGATTAATCTGGGCCGATTAAAAAAAAGATACCCTTCCATCGAACAGATTAGCAAAAATGATCGACGTAACGGGGCGCACAAGGATCGGTCTCTAATCTCAAACCAGATCAGTTACATTCAACCGGTATACTCAGATTGTAGTATTACAAGGCTGTTTGATCAGTTTCGAGAAGGTGGTGAATCAAATTATTATCCCGTTATTAATCAATATGACGAACCGGTTGGTGTCATCAGGGAATCTGCGTTTAAAGAGTATATTTTTTCTAAGTTCGGACGACAATTGTTGGAAAATCCGTCCCTTGGCAAAGACATATCCAGATTTGTAAAAAAAATACCCATTGCCGATATTCACTCATCTGTCGAAAAGCTCATTGAGACCTATACGCAGTTTAATAATAACGAAGGATTGATTATGGTTGAGAACATGAAATATATCGGCATATTGAGTACAAACTCACTGCTGCGTATTATCAATGAAAAGAATCTTACCCTTGCAAGGAACCAGAATCCGTTGACTAAACTACCCGGCAATACGATGATTCATGAATATTTCAGCAAAAGTTTGTCAGATTTCTCATCTGTCTATCATTTAATATATTTTGATTTTGATAATTTTAAGCCCTTCAATGATACCTATGGGTTTAGAAATGGGGATCGCCTAATATTAATGTTTGCGGATCTGTTAAAAAAGATGGGTTTATATAAGGTTAGATTTGTCGGTCACATAGGGGGGGATGATTTTTTTCTGGGTGTTAAAAATTCTGAAAGTAATAAAATATCAGATGAAATGAATCGATTGGCTAATCAGTTTAAAGAAAATGCAGAAAGTTTTTATGATCCGAAAACAGTAGAGCAGGGTTTCCTGGTGGCTAAAAATAGAGACGGCCAGACAAAACAGATGCCATTAATGTCAATTAGTGTTGCCATCCTGGAACTACCAAAAGTCACGCTGAGAAACTGTTCGATTGAAAAGGCTGCCAACATAATTGCCGGGCTAAAAAAAGAGGCGAAACATTCCAGAACAGGTATCGTTTTCGCAAATATCATGGAAATTTTAGACCCGGGATCAATTCAATTGCTTGAACAGAACACAAAAGAAGTAAGTCAAAAGCCTATGACAGATAATCTGGTTGAGTTTAAAATCACATAAAATGAAATAACAATCTAACTCAATTCTAATCGATCTCTAACAAGAAAGTGTTATTGTTTTATTAAAATATTTAATTGAACTTTCATAAGGATGAGGTATGTACAAGATAAATAAATTTATTGCGATGGGTCTGGTATTTTCTATCTTTTTTGTAATTTCTTCTTGTTCTGAAAAAAATACAGATTCAATCCATATAAGTGGTTCAACTACTATTGAGCCTTTTATGAAAAAGGTAGTGGATCAATTTAAGAAAAAAAACAATATAGAAATATCGATCACAGCCCCCGGTTCAATGAGTGGAATTGAATCTCTTATTTCCGGGTCATGCGATATTGCAATGTCTTCATCTGATATTTCATTAATCCAGAGCGCTCTTGCAAAAAAGAATAAGATAGGCGTTAAATCATTTTTGTTGGGATATGATATTATCGTTCCCATTATAAATCCTAAAAATGTAGTATCAAATATTTCGATTGATCAATTAAAAGATATTTATAACCATAAAATTCAGAACTGGTCAAAATTGGGCGGGAAAAATGCTGCTATAGAAATAGTTAATCGAAAAAACAATTCAGGTACATATAGAATATGGAACCATATGATTGACACCGGTGGAGATAAAATCGGAAAACAACAAGTTTCAACCAGCTCTATTCTGGCATATATAGCGGAGAACGAAAATGCAATAGGGTATATAAGCAGCAGTTTTATAAACTCAGAAATAAAAGTTCTTATGGTGGATGGAATTGGCATTAAGAACCAGGAAAATTGGATGGAGAATTATCCAATAAAAAGACCCCTTTTTTTATATGTTGATGATAATAAATTTAACGATTCAATTAAAAAAATAGTAATTTATATACTCATGACCAAAGAGGTGAAAAAGCTTTTTAAAGAGAGTGGTTTCTATTCAATTTAGCACTCAATTTAGCATTTAGGCGCATTTTCTAAGAAAATTTGATATAGGTAAGCCATTTTAAAAAATATATATAGTTAATAAAAAAGCATTGGCTAATGCCAGCACATGTTCGCTGAAGAGGATAAAATAATTGACATTGGCTTCTACTGTCAGTGGTGATCGGAACGAAAACATAGTAGGAGAACTTAAGTAATTAAAATTAGTAGCCCGATATTCCTTATTTTTATGGATTTTTAATTTAGGAATTGGGCGACACTTATGTCTATCTACAGTCGCTGATGCCCTTTATCAAAAAGGTGTTGATTTCTTTTGCCAGTGGTGACTGAATTTTAAATCCAGCCGGTGAACACTTCGTATTAAATAGTCCGCCCCCATAATTTTTTATATCATCGGAAAGACAATTATTAGTCAAAAGGCGAGCTTGACTTTTTAACCGTGCAAAAATAGAATTTGACCTGACCTGACAACAGCGGATACACCATAATTTTTAAAGCACCAAACGCAAAAAGCCCTATCACGAATATCGTGATAGGGCTTTTTGAAGAATAATCTGGCGGCGTTCTACTCTCCCACACAGTCTCCCATGCAGTACCATCGACGCTAAAGAGCTTAACTTCCGTGTTCGAGATGGGTACGGGTGTGACCTCTTTGCCATTGCTACCAGATTAAATCGGTCGGATCCTGAACTTTAGATAGGTAAATTTTTACATGTCCAATAAATCCTGAATTTATAATCAGTTGTAGTAAATATTGAATGTGTCCGCATTAAAGCGTTCAAACCTCTTTGTGTAAAAAGTGGCTAAGCCTCACGACCTATTAGTACCAGTTAGCTGAACACATTACTGTGCTTACACACCTGGCCTATCAACCTTGTAGT
>JABGOU010000068.1 GCA_018645325.1 Desulfobacula sp. | reverse complement strand
GGTTCAAATCCCCTTGGGGACGCCACTTTGAATATCAAGGCTTTCAGAGATTCTCTGAAAGCTTTTTTGTTTTGGGGCTTTGAATTTTCACCCCCTCAGGTAATGATTTTTTAGATTTAACCATAATTTAAAAAATAAACTCATAGAAGGTTTGAAGTTTCTGATTCAATAACTTTAGAGGTATTGCATAGTATAATTCAAAGAATATTGGATTGGGATGCAACACATCTAAAAAAGATAATATTTTGAATGTTGTCAATTTTATTAATGAAATGGAAATCCCTTATATACACAATTTTATTTTAATAATATACGATTGGGGCTTGATAAATACCATAAAAAGTATTATATATAGTGCTGTTAATAATAATTTAAGATAGAAAAGTGAGCATTATTATGAATACTATAACAGCCAATCAACTCAAAACAAAGGGCGTTTCTGCGATCCAGAACAATCTTTCAGACAATCGTGAACTGGTGATTACAGTTCGAGGTAAAGAAAAATATATTGTAATGGATATGAAACATTATAACTATCTGCGGGAATGCGAACTAGATGCTGCATTGCATCAGGTCAAAGCTGATTATCAGGACGGTAATTTTATCATGGAAACTGTTGAAGACCATATCAAAAGAATATCAAAATGACATATCGACTCATCTATACAAATAGTTATATTAAGCGGGCTTCTAAATTTGTCAAAAAACATCCTGAGCTAATATCTCAATATGGTAAAACACTTAAACTTTTAGAAATTGATCCTAACCACCAATCTTTGAGGCTTCATCCTTTAAAAGGGAAATTAAAAGGCTTGTATTCAATTTCTATAAATATTTCCTATAGAATCACACTTGAATTTTTCGTTACAGAAAAAGAAATTGTTTTGGTAAATGTTGGGCATCGTGATGGAGTCTATTAATAGGAATAATATGCAAACAGAACACAGTCTAAAGAAGCTCGAAAATGTACCTGAGATCCCGCCGAAAATCCTAAATTAATTTACCTAAGTGAAAAAAAGTCAGAAATCACAAGAGAAAATTCCGATTCGGTTGTTTTCTGCACCCACTGTGGTCCGCGAAGACATTGTCTTGATGTCTTTGAAAACTAAAGAAAAGGTATACGACAAAATCGGAATTAAATTTGATATTGATTCTCACAAAGAATTTTCTGTAATTATAGATAAAAATTTGGGACTTCACCAATTTGTCGGTTTAAAAAAAATTACCCTATCCTTGTTGAAACAGTTATCTATAAACACACCGGTACTTAAAATAATTGTAAAACACAAAATACTTCAAAGTCAGCTTAAAAAGATAGATTCAATTTTAAGGAAGGTAAAGGATAATAAAATTCCTGCCATCGGATAAAATTATTTTTCAAAGGGTATTTGTCGCGGTCTACACCTTTAATCAAATCAATTTTAATTTGTTGTGCAGATTTTTATTAAATATGAAAGCCATCTAAAAAGGAATTTGCAGCAAGACTGTTAACAAAGAGTGATTTTAGCTATTTACAACTATTAAATAGGTTGGTATGGATGGAGAAAATTAGAGGTGAATGATGAAAAAATTCATTGTATTTATGTTTTTGCTATTCATACCATGTATAGTTAATGCTGAATATTATCATTGGATTGAACAAGGGGTTCACAATTTCAGTAATTGCCAGAAGCCACCAGGGGTAAGGGGAAGTTTTAATATCCTGGGAAGCTCGGCTCAAACAACACCTAAAACCAAAGCAGAGAAAAAAGAGACTGAGATTAGTGATGTCATAAAAAAAATTGAAGATCGTAATGATAAAGTTAAGGCAATTCAAGAAAAATATTTGCAACCTGGAACAGATACACTTAACACAATAATAAAGCTCGTTAATTAATTTCTAATCCTCCTTAAAAGATTATAACGCCAATAATTTTTTCAAGGTCGTCTGCCGTTTACTTATATCCTGGTTTTTAATCGCCATTGCAAGGGCTTTTCTGGTTCCGACAAAGATAGCCAGTTTTTTTGCTCTGGTTATTCCGGTATAAATTAAATTTCGAAAAAGCATTTTAAAATGCTGGGTAAGAATGGGGATAATTACAATTTCAAATTCGCTTCCCTGGGATTTATGTATGGTGATGGCATAAGCCAGATCAAGCTCCATTATATCATTATGTTTGTAATGAATCTGCCGTTTATCCGGGTAAAAGGAAACTGTTAAGGTCAAATCAATATTATTAATATCTTTGATCACACCAATATCACCATTAAATACACCCAGTTCATAATTATTGCGCCGATGGATTACCCGGTCGCCGATCCTGAAAAATTTTTCTCCAACCTTTAACTGCCTTTTGCCTTCAATCAAAGGATTTGAAGTCTCCTGGATTACTTTGTTTAAATTTATCGTTCCAAGGCTTCCCCTTGTCATGGGAGAAAGTATCTGTATTTCATAGCCCCCATGATATTTTGGTATCCATTCCTGGTAGAGTTTTCGGACAACATCCAAAGCTGAATATCCATAATGAAGAGATGACCAGGGGTGAACTTTTTTTATAACGGAAAGCAATTCTTCAACCCTTGTTTCAGCTTTATAAATTCTTTGCAGATCCACATATTCAAATTTCTTAGGAATGATTATCTCTGTTTCATAAGGAACTACCGGCTCTTGAACCCGAAACTCAAAAAAATCAGACCTGTCTGGTTTTTCAGATATATTGTTTTCCAATTCAGAAAGCTTTAGGTTATAAATTTTTTTAACCCTTGTTATGAAATTTATCTGATCCATGGTTGCTTCATCTGAATCAAGAAATAAACAGTCATTTTTATCCTGCCATATTTCAGGTTTTTTAAATGGTGATTTAATCCAGGGCGTAACCCCTTTATTGATCTGATGAGCATATTTGATGATCAGAGAGTCCCGGGCCTGCCTAAATATTTTTGTCAATTTAAAAACGGGAACAACCTTTGATGAAATAATATCTTTTAAAACATTGCCGGCACCCACCGAGGGCAATTGATCAGAATCTCCTATGAACAACACCTGAGCTTTTTTAGGGACAGCTTTAAGTAACGATGCTGTCAAGTTGATATCAAGCATTGAGCACTCATCAAGGATTAGAAAATTTGTTTTTAAAGGTGTTTCTTCATTTTTTTTAAATTTGTTTCCCTGCCATCCCAATAATCTATGGATTGTTTTGGATTTTTTCCCAATCACATCTGTCATCCTTTGAGCTGCTCTGCCTGTTGGTGCTGCTAACAGTACCTTTAAACCCATGGCCTCAATCAATTTAACAATTACAAGTAAAGTGGTTGTTTTGCCACACCCCGGCCCACCTGTAAGAATTGAAAATTTTTCGCAGACAATATGTTTGACAGCATCTGCTTGTTCATTGCTTAAAGAAATATTTTTTGCTTTGCAGTACAGATATATCCAGCGCTGAATTCTTTTTTTCTCAACTTTTGGAGGCGATCCAATATCGAGTATTCTTTTAGCAACATACAATTCATCAAAATATAAAGATTTTGAATAATAGCATGGCTCGTTTGTATTGTTTTCTCCTTTAAGCCGGCGCATCATGAGATGATTTTCAGTCTCCATATGACCCAACAGCGCAGGCAGTTTATCAGATAGATCCAATTGTAATAATTCTTTTACCTGTTCGTTTATCTGGGCGGCTGTCAGATAACAGTGCCCAAAACTCCTGCTTGCAGCCAAAACATGCTTAATGCCGGCCACCATCCTTTGTCGGCTGTCTGTTTCAAATCCAATACTTAAGGCAACCTTGTCTGCAGAAAAAAAGCCTATCCCATAAAAATCATTTGCCAGCTGATAAGGATCTTGGCTAACAATTTTTATTGCATCATCGCCATAGTCCTTATAGATCCTGACCGCAAACAAGGTACTTATTCCATGGGACTGTAAAAACATCATGACTTTTCGAATTGCTTTATGCTCAGTCCAGGCGCTACTTATCATATTAAGTTTTTTTTGGGCTATGCCTGGAACTTCAGTTAACCTTTCGATATTTTTTTCGAAAATATCAAGGGTTTGTTTATGAAAATATTTGACTATTTTTTGTGCGGTTTTAGGACCAACACCCTTAATGAGACCAGAACCAAGATATTTTTCCAATGCAGCAGTTGTTGCAGGTTTTTTTTCCCTGGCAATATCTGCCTGGAACTGGCGGCCGTATTTAGGGTGCATAGCCCATGATCCTTGGAATTCCATTGTGGCACCAGCAAACACTTTTGTTTGATGCACAATGACTGTTTCCTGGCTGTTGGGATTATTAAAAGGCATAACCCTGAGAATTGACCAGCCATTGTCAGGGTTATGGAACGTAACACGATCCACTATCCCCTTTAAAATTTCATTTATAATACCAGTTTGATTAACAGCCATTTGTTTCATCTTAGTCTTACCCTTGACAATTTGCGTACAATGACAGTAGATACACCAAAACAACACATGTTTTCAATACGTTAATAAAAAGGGGTAAAAATAGTACCGGCCTGCATAAAAACAGCAATTAAGGAGAAACTAATTGAACAGACCGGTTGTTTTATAAATATAGTTTATGATTATGAAAAGTATATTTTCTGGAAATATATTAGAATAAGGAGGCAGAACCAATATGACTAATCCACGGCATTATCTTTTTCTGACAATTATTTATCTGCTGGTGGTGGCAGGCATCTGTGTTCTACTTTTGGAACCCCTTAAAGCTGCATTTATGGCAAACTGGGGATTTAATCTTCTGATATTTGCAGCTCTTTGTGTGGGTATTGGCATTAATATTTACCAGATACAGAGGCTTGAACCTGAAATTCAGTGGATTAAAATTTTTCGCACCGGTGATCTTGGATTGTCGGTTACAGAACCACCTGTACTGCTTTCCCCCCTTGCCAAACATCTAGAAGAGATTCACCGGGACCGTTTCCGCTTGTCTGCCCTTTCACTTAACACTGTTCTGGACGGGATACGTGGCCATTTGGATGAGGCCAGGGAAATCTCTAAATATATGATTGGCCTGTTGGTATTTCTGGGGCTTTTAGGTACTTTTTGGGGATTGCTTCAGACCATCGGTAGTGTTGGATTGGTAATCGGCGGACTGGAAGTGGGAACCGGGGATTTTGCTAATGTGTTTGGCCATTTAAAACAAGGGCTTGAAGAACCTCTTAAGGGAATGGGTACAGCTTTTAGTTCATCTCTGTTCGGCCTGGGCGGATCATTGATATTGGGTTTTGTTGATATTCAGTCAGGTCATGCTCAGAATCGTTTTTTTAATGAAATGGAAGAATGGCTGACCGGGGTCACCCTTCTGGTGGAAACTGATGAGACCTCTAAAAGAACTATTGATCATTCCGTTGCGGCTTTAAATGATATTGATAATAACCTTAAGATAATGATCAAGCAGATACATAAAAATAACCAGGTCATGGTTCATCTGTTAAAACAACAGACTAAACCGCCAGGGGATAATCCAGACCCGAAGAAATAACAGGAGATAGCAATGATATCCAAAACACGGCGCATATCAAATCCTACTACAGCCTGGCCAGGTTATGTTGATGTCCTGTCAGCTCTGTTAATGGTGGTTATTTTTGTGTTGATGATTTTTGTTTTGGCCCAGTTTCTGCTCAGCGAGGTACTCTATGGCCAGAAAAATGAGCTGGCACTTCTCCATGAGCAGGTCAGTGAACTGGCGGAACTTTTGGGGCTTGAAAAAGAAAAATCCAGCCAGCTGAACACCGAGGTCGGCCGTTTGTCCGATGCCATAATCGGGTTATCCGAAGACAAAGATGAACTCATCTCAAAGGTTGCACAGGATTCAGCACAGTTTAAAAAGGACAATGACAAGATAAAACAGCAGATGTTGAATATTGGAAGCCTGAATGAAGATATCCAGACACTGACCCTGGTAAAGGATGAGCTGGAGCAAAAGGTGGCAGACCTTGCTTTATCTCTTTCTGACAAGGACTATCAGGTTTCGGTGTTAAGGGATCGTTCAAAAGCCCTGACTGCCAGACTGGCGGATAAAGACGAAATGACTGTATTGGCTCAGGAAAAGATTGAGAAACAGGATATCCGGATCCAGGCCCTTTCCGTGGTGCTGGAATCCCAGAAAGAAGCCATAGCAAGGGAAAAACTGCTGTCTGCAAGTGCCAGTGCTGAAGTGGCGCTTCTTTCAGATCAGATCACCAAACTCCAGGCACAATTGAGGATGATCAGTGATGCATTGGCGTTGACAAAGACCAAGGGGCAGGAAAAAGATGAAAAAATTGCCCAGCTTGGTAAACAATTGAACATTGCCCTGGCCCGGAAAGTAAGTGAACTACAAAAATACCGATCAGAATTTTTTGGGCAGCTCCAGAAAATTATAGGAAATAACCCGGCCGTAGAGATACAGGGGGACAGATTTGTTCTCCAGGCAGGTCTTCTTTTTGAATCAGGGTCTGCAAACCTGGGTATTCAGGGTCGTAGTCACCTTACGGCCATGGCAAATACTTTATTGCAGATTTCCATGAAAATTCCAAATGAGATTAACTGGATATTGCGAATTGACGGCCACTCAGACCGGGTTCCAATTAATAATGAAACCTTTTCCTCCAACTGGGAATTATCTGCTGCCAGGGCGGTCTCTGTGGTCCGGTTCTTGAGTCAAACAGGCATTCCTGAAAAAAGGATGGCAGCGGCCGGTTTCAGTAAATACCATCCAATTGATGAGGCAGATACACCTGAGGCCTATAGAAAAAATCGACGTATTGAAATCAAACTGACCAGCCAATAGGCGGTTAGGGTGAGCATGAGGTATGTAGAAGAATTATTTTTAATATTTTGGGTGGAGCGGCTTTAATCGATATGACCTATAATTTTGATCCAGATAAATGGTATGACAATGAATTTTTTATAATTCAGACAAAATTAAAAACCGGAGAGATCACACCCATTGAATTTGATAAAGAATCTGAAATCCTGGATAAAAAGCATGAAGAACTATGGAAACGTTTGGATGGGACTTATCAGATAAGCCCAGATAATGAGAAAAAAAGAAATAATTTTAAAAATCAATGTCAAGTAAACCCAAAATTATTGAAATCAGACAATTAAAGAAGAAGTATCATAGCAAAACGGATATAGATCATGTCTCTCCTGCTATAACAATGCTCTTATGAGGTTATCATTATTCTGGTAATGAGCCTTATTTTTTTTGAATATTGGCTTTTTATTGTTCTTTTGGACAAAGTAAAGTCAATTTGAATGGTAACCATCATATCTATTTATAAATATTTCAATATATTGTATAAAGCTAAAGTTATTTTTGTTTATTTTTTGGAGGTTAAAATATGAAACCGGTTGTGGCCCTTCTTGGCCGGCCTAATGTGGGGAAATCTACATTATTTAATAGGATTACACGCGCTAGAAAGGCGCTTGTTGATGATTTTCCAGGTGTAACAAGAGACAGGCATTATGAGGATGCAATATGGAATGATGTCGAGTTTACAGTGATCGATACAGGCGGTTTTTTAAGTACAGATGATGATTATTTTGCCTCCCAGATTAAAACGCAACTGACAATTGCGGCAGAGCAGGCTGATGTTCTCATTTTCATCATGGATGGCCGGGCAGGAATGTCGCCTTACGACCGGGAGCTATCCGATTTTTTACGCAGAATGTCCAAACCCGTTTTTTACCTGATTAATAAAATAGAAAACTACAAACAGCATGATGAACTTTTAGAGTTTTATTCATTGGGTATTGATAAGTTTTATAAGGTTTCAGCAGAGCACGGAGTTGGTGTGGGAGATTTTTTAGATGACCTTGTTGAAGCCCTGCCGGAATATAAGAAGATGGAAGAAGATGAAGATACTCTGATAAAAATTGCAATTGTTGGTCGACCTAATGTAGGCAAATCTTCGCTTGCCAATCGACTGTTTGGTGAACAGCGACTTGTGGTCAATGAAAAGGCAGGCACCACAAGGGATGCCATAGAACTTAAATGTGAGCATAAAGGCAGACAATTTATCCTTGTGGATACTGCGGGTATTCGTCGTAAGGGCAAGGTAACACGGAAAATTGAAAAATTTTCTATCCTTAAATCGTTAAAAAGCCTTGATGAGTGTGATGTGGCATTAATTTTGATTGATTCGGATGAAGGCATTACAGATCAGGATATTACTATTGCAGGATATGCTGAAGATAGGGGATGTGGTGCCGTGTTTCTGTTAAACAAATGGGATCTTTTAGATAAGGAACGAAAAAGCGTTAAAAAGTATATGGAAGATTTAAGGTATAAATCAAAATTTTTGTCATACGCACCGGCTATAACAATTTCCGCCCTTACCGGACAAAGATGCCATAAAATTTTGGATGAAGTGGTAAAAATATACAAAGAATATTGCCACAGAATAAATACTGGGGTATTAAACCGGATTATTGAGGATGCTGTTTACAGGACAGAGCCCTCATTGCATAAAGGAAAAAGATTAAAATTTTTTTACGCCACCCAGGTGGCATCAAAACCACCTTCTTTTGTCTGTTTTGTTAATTTTCCCAAAGCAGTTCATTTTTCATATAAACGCTACCTGCTCAATCAGCTAAGACAGATGATTCCATTGGAAAAAACACCTATCAAGCTTTTTTTCAGAGAAAAAACCGGCAGAATTAAATTTACCGGTAATTCAAAAGAAGATGAAAGAATTTTTCAGAAAAAGAAAAAGCATAATACCCGAAGACAAAAAGAGAGAACAGAACAGAGCAAACGAAAAAGGCAAAGAGATAGGGACGACTCTTAAAAAGAATGGATCTATTTGAAGCTCATAATTCTAAATACGAATTTTTGGCCCGCCCTCTGGCAGACAGAATACGTCCAGGAAACCTTGATGAAATTGTTGGCCAGGAGCATCTGACGGGAAAAGGAAGTCTTCTCCAGAAAGCCATTGAAGGTGACAGGGTGTTTTCTATGCTTCTCTGGGGGCCGCCAGGATGTGGTAAGACGACTCTGGCAGGCATTATAGCTAATGAAACAAAATCTGAATTTGTAGAAATATCCGCTGTTTTGTCCGGGGTTAAGGATATCCGCAAGATTATCGAGCAGGCCAAACAAAATCGGGTATTGTATAAAAGGCAAACCATTCTTTTTGTAGATGAAATCCACAGGTTTAACAAGGCCCAGCAGGACGCTTTTCTCCGACATGTGGAAAAAGGACTAATTGTCCTTGTGGGGGCAACCACACAAAATCCTTCCTTTGAAGTCATTCCTGCCCTGGTATCCAGGTGTAGAGTCTTTACCCTTAAAAGTCTTGAACAGAAAAGTATTATAACCATTTTAAAAAAGGCTTTGACAGACACTGGAAACGGTCTGGGCCTTGAGAAAAAAAGGTTGTCTGAAGAAGCTTTTGAACATATTGCAAGGGTGTCTGACGGCGATGCCAGGATTGCTTTGACCAATCTTGAGACAGCAGTGCTTCATTTTGCACAAAAAAAACAGATTAATATCCGGGATGTTGAGAAAGCCATAGAGAAAAAATCACTTTTATACGATAAGGCAGGGGAAGAGCATTTTAACCTTATTTCAGCATTTATCAAGAGTATGCGGGGCAGTGATCCAGATGCGTCAATATATTGGCTTGAGCGGATGCTCATGGCAGGCGATGATCCTTATTACATGCTCAGAAGAATGATCAGGTTTGCTACAGAAGATATTGGGATTGCGGATCCTGGAGCTCTAACCATGGCATTGAATGCCAGAGAATCCTTTAGAATTTTAGGCCACCCGGAAGGCGATGATGCTTTGTTTCAGGCAGCCATCTATCTTGCGACAGCTCCTAAGAGTAATGCGGTTTATATGGCTCATAAACAGGTCAAAAAGATAATTCTTAAAACCGGTTATTCACAAGTGCCTTTCCATATTAGGAATGCCCCTACAACTCTGATGAAAGATCTGGGCTATGGTAAAGGATACAAGTATGCCCATGATTATAAGGATGGTTTTATTCCCCAGTCATATCTGCCGATCAATCTTGAAGACCAGCGGTTTTATTATCCAGCAGACCGGGGATACGAAAAAACAGTAAAACTCAGGCTTGAAGCCTGGATTAAATTAAAGCATGATAAAAAATAAATAACCCTGATACGGTTTGGCAAATTATTTTTATTATGGTTAATCAATTGCTTGATTGTCTGAAATGAATGAGCCTGCCAAGTGCCAGATCATATTCGTCCCATTCATCAAGATAGGAACTTAATGCCTCTCTGTAATGGTGGGATGCTTTTTCCATGTCTTGATCCCCTTCTGCCCACAGGCCAAGTGCCGTGTGCAGTATAAGTAATCTTTCAGGTTTTTTACCGCTAAGCTTAACCAAGGCTTGTTCGTTTACTTTTGAAATAAGGTGTTTGCTGATAATGCCGTACCAGGGGGCATGGATTTCTTTTGAAAAGTTTTTTAAATAATCTAGTGCTTCCTGTTTTTTCCCCATGATTTTTAAAAGTTCACCTTTTAATAATCCCAGGCTGAGGCTTAAGGCAGACTCCCGCGTGGGTTTCTTAAAATATATATCAATAAAATCTATTGCTTTTTGCCATTCACTGTTGGCGGTATGGAAAAATGCGATTCTTCCGATAATCATTCGATTTTCCGGTTCCAGTTCAAGAAGCTTGATATAAGCTTGGACTTTTTCTTCATAATTAGATTTATCCGACTCAAACTGTTTAATCAATGCGGTCATGGCTTTGCTGTGTTCATATGCCGATTGTCTGTATTCTTTTGCTTTTTGCCTGAAGGCCTTAATGGCCTTTTTATGCACCTGTTTATTTTCCAAAAATACTTCAAGCTGCTTTTGAATATTGTTCAACCTAGAAAAAGATAAATAATAAACCCAATCCTTGATACCTGCATTCAAAATAGATTGTTTAAATATCTTTTGGGCTTTTTCCAATTCATTATTTTTTTCTAAAATAAGACCTTCAATAAAGAGCCTCCAGCTTTTTTCAGATCGACTCTCATAATCTATAAATCCAGGGATCATTTTTTGTTTATTTTTTAATACTTTAGCCATATATCCTGAAAATTCATCTTCTTCATACCAGTTCATGGAGAAAAGATTTTTTGTAAAAATATCAGCTATATTATTGTTTGTAACCCAGTCAATAATATAGATCATCAACCTGGATGTTGTATTTTTTTGTTCAATTAAGGAGAGGTTTTTGAAAAAGCTTTTGCTTTTATCCATATTCCCGGTACTAAAATGCAGCATCCCTGCAGCAAACACCAGGGTAGGATCTTTGCTTTTTTTAAGCATGGTTTCACATAGATCTGCTGCTGCCTTGAATTTATTTTCAATGGCAAGGCTGGTAATCTGTTCAAGTTTGGATTCCAAAGAAAAATCGAGAAGCCCATCCCAATGGGGCTGGCCTGTTTTGATGGATTCGATGAATTTGGCCGGCCTTGAAATGGGCAGTATTAGTCCAAAATCTGATAAAGGTGTGTTGATTTTAAAGTAGCTGTTTGTCTGGTCTGTAACCACACCGGAAGCAATCCCGATAACCAGTCCTTTAGCATTTATAGCAGGTCCTCCACTGTTTCCCATATAAATAGAAGAATCCACCTGGATGATTTCCTTGGTTGTTCTTCGGACATGTCCTCTTGTAATGCTTGTATTAATATGGTCATCCTGGGTACGATTTCCTAATGGAAACCCTAAAATTATTACAGGTGTAAGACGTTGTATATCTTCGGAAGCGACTGCCGTCTCAAGAGGTAAGGGTTTTAGATGAGAAGGCAGGGTATCAATTTTAATTATCGCAAAATCATTTTTAAAAGGAGATTTTATCATTTCTCCGGTTTTTAAGGAAGACCTTGGAACACCGACGATTCTCAGGTTGCCTTTGCCATTTGTAGTATAAGCAGATGAGAGAAAATAATAATCTGATAATTCCTTACTGCCTCTTAAATCCGGTAAACGGTTGAACGCTTTTTCACCTTCAAACCACAAAAACATCCTGTGATCAAATTCAACAGGTCTTTTTAAAACAGCATACTGGTTATAAACCTGAAAAAGGGTGGTGTCATCAAGCCAGGGGCAGGTGACATGACGGTTTGTAAGAAGGTATCCCTTATTGTCCACCAGAAAGGCGGTTCCTTCTACCCTGTTTTTATATATAATTTGTTCAGCATCTGACAGCCAGTATTCCACCATTAAGAATGCAACAGAACTGGCATAGGATTCAACAAAGTTAGAGAGTACTATTTCTTCTTTATTTTTATTAAAATTGACATACATCCATGAGATGGCACCAAAGGTAATAATTCCCACAATAATTAAAATCAGAAATACCACTATTTTTTTAAACCATTTCAACTCTTTGATCAGCCAGGGTCCTTTTTTATATAGTGGCGATGGCTGATTTGGATAGGGAAGATGGTCTAAAATATGTGATAACGCAGACACTACTTTAGCCATTGTTTGAGGTCTCAGATCCGGATCATCCGACAACATGATTTTAATAAGAACGCCAAGCTCAGGATTCAGACCTTTTAATGCATCAACCTTTGATGAAAAATCTTTCAGGTTGTGATCTGCAGTTAACAACTCAATAAATAATTTTCCAAGGGACCAGATACCACTTTTAAAATCAATGGGTCTCTGATTGATAATGTCGGGATGGCAATCAAGCAGTTTCTGCAGCATGGGGCCATGGTGGGTTGCCCTTGCATTCAGGAATCTGGAAAGCTTGTAATTAACTTTTACATGGAGGCTTTTCACCTTTTTTTTGGGTATCAGGATATCATCAAGTATCAGGTAGGGCATAAAATGATCCTGTTTATGCAACAGATCAAGCACAGAGGCGATATTGTGGAAAAGAGTCACAATCCTACGCGGATCATTTAATAAGTCTGACACAAAGATGGAACCCCAATCCGCCGCATCCACCCATTCACTGATCCTGTACCACAGACCCGCATTACTTTTTTTAACGGCATAATGCTGGACAAAGTGTTCGGAAGGTAGCTTTTTGAGTTCTTTGAGTTCTTTTTCAAGTCGTTTGGCAATGCTGTCATCAACACCTGATTTTTCTGTGAATAATCTTATGGAGACAGGTGTTTTTCCGGAATCTTTTATCGCCTTGCAGACAATAGAGGAACGCCCCTCATGGATAATTGCCAGGATTTTATAATCATCAATGTATTTTATGCCTTCTACGATTTGGCTGCCACATGCCGGGCACGTCAAAATTTTTTCAGAGAGAACTTGACCGCATGATTTACATTGTTTCATGATAAGAGCTCTTTATTGATTTTTTAAGTTTGCAGGAAGATTGGGATTGCAAACTTGGGTTACTCATTGCAAGGTAGTGCTTTTTTTCTTTTATAGTAAAATGTTTAGCAAAAAGAGTCAAGAACGATGAAGTGATATGAATTTGGTAAAATTTATTATTTTACAATGAGGTTATCTTGCTTGAAAATTTTCATGTATGTTTATCTGAAATGCTTATCATTCCTGTTTCCATTTACTGGTTTTTAGGTCCTTAATTTTAAAATTTCTTATGCCAGTTCTGCAATATTCATATTTTTGGAAGAATTAAAGACAATATCTATTTTCTGTCCTACCATATTTTGGGATGTAAGCTGTTTGAATATTTCAGGATGGCTTTTTGCTCTGGCAATAAATCTATAATTATCAGGAGTTTTACCATAGATCACAGCATAAGATGGACTTTGGTCAGTTGAATAGATCACTGTATATGTCTCAATGGTGCCTATACCTGTGACCTGATTTTTAATTTTCACGGGGTTTTTTCCTGCAAAACAATTTTGTTGATCTTTTTGGTCATGGTTTTTGAATTCACCATTTAAAGGGGTTGACCCGTAGACACCTGCTGCATGTTTATGCATAAACCAGCCAAGGGCCGTGACAAGGCCATTTGATTTTTCCCCGGTGGAAACCTTTTCAGCAAGGGTTGCTACACTGTGGAGACTGTAATTGTTTCCTGGACCTCCGAAAAACCCAAGTCCTCCAGTCAATGTCAACGGCCTTGGATCATCATCTTTTATTCCTATCATTTTTTTTGCAATGGAAACCGCGCAGGGAAAGCATGAATAAAGATCAAAACAATCCAAACTTTCCAAGGGTAAGCAGGATCTTTTCAAGGCCTTTTCAACGGCAGCTTTGAGAGGAGGGCTGGATGTGAAATCAGATTTTTCAATCATAAAACGCTGTCGGTCTTGAGCATATCCTCCGCCGAGGAAATATACAGTTTGCCGGTTCTTTTGTGAATATTTTTTTGCTGCATTTTTTGACATTAATATTACAGCAGCCCCCTGATCAACGGTAACAAATGAATTCATGTACTTGTTGTAAGGGAATGCAACAGGCCGGTTCCCAGGGCCGGGCGTGACAATCTCTTCAGGGGTTCTCACGGATTTTGTCCAGGCATAGGGATGTTCTGATGCGATCTTGCTGAATGCGGCCCACATCTTGCCTATCTTAATGAGGTATGATTGCAGATCCAGATCAGAGTCAGCCCAAAGTGCAGTTTCAAAAAGTGGGAAACCCTGCATGGGATGTTCAATACCATGTTGATTCTCCAGAGGAGTGGAACCGATAATATCATCACCGGGATAATTTTCTGGTATGCCTCTAAACAGGGCGCTTTCGATTCTTTTTATTTTTTCTTCTCTTTGGATATAGGCTTCTGCACCCGCAATGAGAACCGAATCAAGCTCATTGCGGGCAATCATTCCGGCTGCAATGTTGATCATCATCTGGGGAGAGTTGCCGCCAATCCCTGAAACATGTGTTAACTTTGGTGTGGCACCTATTTTTTGGGCAAGCTGTTTGGCAGGTGATGTGTAGTGGCGGCTTAAAGTCCTGACTATCATAATTCCATCCAGGTGAGTCAGAGCTGTTTTGGAAGCCATCATTTCAGCCGCTCTTCTGGATGCCTGAATCATCAAGCCCATGGGATCTTTTGCTTTTTGGTTCAATTGTTTTGGTTGAGTTACCTGACCCCATCCCGCAACAACAACTTTTCGTTCCATGTCAGAAGAAATCCTTTTTCAATGCTTGTTTGTCCAAGTGTTGCTTAAAATATAGGCTTTGTCAACGTTATCTATCATTGTAAATTTTTGAAATACTTGTTTTTTATCCGTCTCTTTGTTATTGATCTTATAATGTAGTTAAAATGTAACTGTTAATGATGAAAAATCAATATTGATGGAGGCTTTAAATGAAAAATGTTGTGATAGTCAGTGGTGTTAGAACGCCGGTGGGTTCTTTTGGTGGTTCCTTAAAAAGCGTACCCGTGGTTGATTTAGGCACAATTGTAATGAAAGATGTTCTTAAAAGAGTTGGATTAAAACCTGCCGTGGATACATCCCAGGATGAATTTGCCCCGGATACGTTAAAAGATCAGGGTATGATTGATATTGAAAAAAAAGGATATGATTATGATGATTCATTAGCCCCTGTATTTATTGATGAAGTTATCATGGGTAACGTTCTGCAGGCTGGGCAGGGACAGAATACAGCCAGGCAGGCTATGATTGCAGCGGGTATTTCAAGGCAGAGTGCCGCTTTTACAATAAATAAAATATGCGGTTCAGGTCTTAAAGCAATTGCCCTTGGTGCCCAGGCTATTATGGCAGGAGGGGCAGAAGTAATTCTTGCCGGCGGTCAGGAAAGCATGAGCAATGCACCCATGGCATTGAACAAAGCCAGATGGGGACATCGAATGGAACTGACCGGTATCGGTCCGGTCCATGATTTGATGGTATTTGACGGATTATATGAGATTTTTTATGGATACCACATGGGTCTCACTGCTGAAAATATAGTAGAAAAATATGGTATAACCAGGGAAGAACAGGATCAATTAGCTTTGTTGAGTCACAAAAGGGCGTTTGCTGCTGTCAATGACGGCACATTTGCCCAAGAAATAGCGCCTGTTGTGATTAAATCCTGGAAAGGGGATACCATTGTTGATAAAGATGAACGCCCCATGGAAACCAGTATGGAAAAAATGGGGAAACTTCGTCCTGCATTTAAAAAAGACGGAAGCGTGACAGCAGGGAATGCATCCGGTATCAATGATGCAGCTGCAGCTGTTCTTTTGATGACAGAAGAAAAGGCAGATGAACTCGGACTTGAAAAATTGGCAAAAATTAAAAGTTTTTCAGCTGGTGGGCTTGATCCTGCTTATATGGGGCTGGGTCCTGTGCCGGCAATTCGAAAAGTGTTGAAACAGACAGGTATGAGTATAGATGACATTGACTTGATTGAACTGAATGAAGCATTTGCTGCCCAGGCCATTGGGTGTATGAGGGAGTTAAATATCGACGTTGAAAAACCCAATGAGCTGGGATCAGGAATTTCAATCGGTCATCCCATTGGATGCACAGGGGCAAGACAGATGGTTACTGCCATTAATCAGATGAAAAGAAAATCCTATTCCACAGGTCTGATTTCCATGTGTATCGGCGGTGGTATGGGTATGGCAATGATTATCGAAAGATAAGTTTGTCCTTTACTTGGATGCATTAAAATGATAAAAAACTTTAGATTTTTATAAAAGTCTTAAATGTTTGAAATAAAATGCATAAAGGGGTGTTTTTATTATGGATATTCCTAGAAAATTAGGCATGTTAATTTTTACAGCT
>JABGOU010000067.1 GCA_018645325.1 Desulfobacula sp. | reverse complement strand
GGCCTCGCTTCTTTTAAACAAAATCCCGTTTTCAGCCCCCTTTCCTGTGCCTGCCATAATGGCTGTGGGGGTTGCAAGTCCCAGGGCACAAGGGCAAGCTATGACAAGAACAGCCACCATTCTAATCATTGACGGAACAAACTCTCCTGTTATCCCCCACCAGATGCCAAAAGTGATCAAGGCAATACCGATGACAGCAGGAACAAATATGGCTGCCACTTTATCTGCAAGGGCCTGAATCGGAGCTTTACTGCCCTGTGCTTCCTGAACAAGTCTAATGATCTGGGAAAGAGCTGTGTCTTTGCCCACACGGGTGGCCACAAATTTTAAAAGCCCCTGACCATTAACCGTGCCGCCTGTGACCTTATCATCTTTTATCTTATCAATGGGGATGGGTTCTCCACTGAGCATGGATTCATCAACGGCTGATTCGCCTTCAATAATCACGCCATCAACGGGAATCCTTTCTCCGGGTCTGATAACAATAATATCATTGAGTTGAACCATGGAAATGGAGATTTCTTTTTCTGCACCATTTTCAATAATTGTGGCCGTTTTTGGCTGAAGCCCGATCAATTTTTTTATAGCCCCACCTGTTTTACCTTTGGTTCTGGCCTCAAGTAGCTTACCGAATTTAATCAGGGTAATGATGACCGCAGACGTCTCAAAATAGACATGTCCGCCAAGTCCTGGAAGAATAAGGATGCAAAGCGAATAAAAATATGCCACTGAAGAACCCAGGGCAATCAACACATCCATGTTAGTGCTTTTATTTCTTAAATTCTTGTATGCACCCACATAATAGTCTATGCCCGTATAAAACTGGACGGGTGTGGCAAGAAAGAGAAAAAACCAGTTTACCCAGGATGCATGGCTCCAGGGACCAATCAGTCCAAAGTCTCTTGACATGCTGATGAGGAACAATGGAAGGGCAAAAACAACACCCACAACAAATTTTTGCATTTGATCTTTGATTTCAGCATTTCTTGCAATCTCTTCCACATCCTCTTCATCCTGACCATCATCTGCAACAATCAAATCAAAACCGATTTTTTTAACGGCTGCAACAATTATATCAAAAGAAACAATGGATGGGATATAATCTACAAGCAATCTTTCCGATGCAAAATTCACGGATGCCGAGACAACACCTTCTACTTTTTTATTTAATGTTCTTTCAATGTTTGCAGCACAATTAGCGCAACTCATGCCGGTTACGGGCATTTCTTTTCTGCTCATGGGGACCTTAAACCCTATATCCTGGATTTTATGGATAATGTCATTTGAACCGATCTTATCCGTATCAAAAGATACCATTGCGTTTTCAGCGGCAAAATTGGCATTGGCATTGGTCACGCCATCTAGTTTGCTGACGGTTCTTGTGATATTTGCAGCACAATTGGCACAGGTCATACCGGTAATAGGCAGATTCAAGGTTTGTTCACTCATACAAGTCTCCTAAATAATATCATTGGCAGCAGGAAATTTTATGCTGCACTTTTCATTATCTCTCAAATATAATCATAAATTATTCATTTGCAAAAATTGTTAAAGTTCCTTATTTAAGGACCATGATTGTCCTGAATGCAATATTTCCGATATTTGCTCTGCTTTTGCTTGGAAACCTGCTCAAACGCTATAACATTACAAATGAAACATTTTTAAAGACCTCGGATAAACTGGTCTATTTCATTTTTTTCCCTGTCATGCTGTTTTGGAAAATAGGCAGTTCAACTCCTGACAAGGGGATCAGTATTAATTTATGTGCTGCTTCAATTCTTGCAGTCATCATTGTTTATATTTTAAGTCTTGCAGCGATCCGACTTTTCAATATTTCAAGTTTTCAGGCAGGAACTTTTTCCCAGGCCTGTTACAGATTCAATACATATATCGGTATGGCTATTGTCATGAACACCCTTGGTGAATCAGGCATAAGATACTTTGGTATCCTGATCGGATTTGCCATCCCCATTATAAACGTTCTTGCTGTTTCAACATTGATCTGGCATTCCGGTAAAAAGGGAAGCATTGGGCAAAACACAAGGTATCTTTTAAAAGCTTTGATTTCCAATCCTCTAATCCTCGGATGCATGGCCGGGCTTTTTTTCTCCAGATTCCAACTTTTTTTTCCTGTCTTTATTGATAATACTTTTGCTCTAATGACCGCAGTCACAATGCCATTGGCATTGATATCCATTGGGGGTTCCTTAACTCTTTCAGGACTTAAACTAAACACAAAAGTGTCTCTTATTGCATCCGTGTTAAAAGTGCTGATTCTGCCTATGACAGGGTTTTGCTTACTAAAAATATTTTCAGTTACAGGAATTCCTTTTAAAGCCGGTATGATTTTTTTCACATTACCCACCTCAACAGCCATATATGTTCTTTCTGCTCAGCTTAACAGTGATACCCAGCTTGCTTCCGCTATCATCATGCTCTCAACAATACTCTCAATTATTTCCATGTCCGTTGCACTTTTTATTTGAATTATTTTACTAATATTGTTTAAACAATGGTACTCGATCCCCAGATTACTGAAAAAAATTGTTTGATCTTTTTGAATCAATTCTTCTTCGGGAAAAGCCATGATCTTACCCAACCCAACAATGTATTACCTTTAAGGAATTCTTTTTCAGCTGATTCAAGGGCTTGGGTCATTTTATTTATATCAGCAAACCTATCTTTACGTGCGATGATGTGTTTATCAAGTGCTAATTGTTTTATAATTTTAGCAGGATTTCCAGCTGCAATTACATTTGCAGGTACATCGGAAGTGACCACAGACCCTGCACCTATAATACTATTTTTACCAATGGTCACCCCTTTACAGATTATTGCACTGTCTCCAACCCATACGTTTTCTTCAAGCACAACAAAGTTTTTTTCTCTGGGCGGCAAAGACCTGTCATAGATTCCGTGCCAGTCTGAATCAGTGATATAGACATGGCTTGCCAGCATGCAGGAGTCAGCAATTGATATATAATTGGCAGCACTGATCCTGACTCCAGGAGAAATCAGGACATGATCCCCTATTGTAATTCCTTTGATATTTTTTTTATCCGACCACACCGTTAACCTGGTCTTTTTATCAGAGCATCCTAAAAGTGTGACATTGTCTCCGATGCTGACAGGACTGCCAAATATTTCAATATGCCAGGGTTTTACAATGAATGAATGTTTTCCAAGGGATGTCAGCTGGGGAGAAAGCTTATGACGAACGTACAGATGCTGGAGCCTGTACCATGCTTTTTTAATATAATAGGGCCTATAATCTTTTATCAATTGACAAGATCCGTATAAATAAATCCATCCCATGAACTGTGGGAAAAAAGGCCTGACGCAGGTGTAAAAGAATAAATTGCATCTGCAGCCAGAAGAACCACTGCATTGGTCCATGATATTTTTTCTTCAGGCCAGATCACAATGTCAGGATAGGTATACCCACACCAGAAAGTGCTATCCTTATAAACCTTGTCTTGAATCCAGGAAAACACAATCTTTGCTATTTCAATTCTGCCCATACCATGCAGGGCAATGACAAGTTCAGACGTCTCAGCAATGGTCACCCAGGGTTCATCAGACACGCATCTCACCCCTTGACCATCTATAACATATTTATTCCAGTATTTTTCAATCCTGTTATTTGCCTTTTTTCCTGTCAGTGCCCCGCTTAAAATGGGGTAAAACCAGTACATTGAAAATCTGGATTTGCTGACATTATAATTATGGGTATTTTCCCTTATAGATTTACCCAGTTTGTCAAAGGAGTGTTCCCATGATATTTTCCTTTTACCAAGAATGCCTGCAATGGCAAGAGCACATTTTAAACTCATAAAAATGGAACTGGAACCTGCCAGAAGAGACATAGGATCGACATTACCTTCAGGACTTTTTGCCCAATAGATCTCTCCGCCTTTTGCCTGCAGGCCGATGGCATAATTGATTCCTTTTTTCATTGTCGGCCACATCTTATTAAGAAAGACAGTATCTTTATTCATAAGCCAGGTATGGAAAAGTCCCACTGAGATATAAGCAGCCATATGGGTTTCACAGGTTCTATCCCCGGGGATTCCATTGATATAAGAAGAATACCAGGACCCATCGGGATTCTGCATTCTTTTCATCCACTCAAAAGCACGATAAGATTCATCAAAGCACTTTCCAATATTCAATCCCATGATTGTTTCAACTATATCCCATGGATCGGTTTTACCTTCAATATGCCAGGGAATATCTCCAGACTCTTTCTGAAGGCCTGAAATAAAACGGGTCAATGAGCCAATACTCAGGGTTTCAGAAAATTTTAGCTTTGGGTCTTTTAGCAACATCAAACATCTCCGATTAACAAATATCCTTAAAAACTAAACTGTCACACTATCAGAACACCTTATTTATTACAAGGTAACGTAAAGTATTCATGAATGAGCATTCATAAAATTTTCTTTTTTTTACCATAGGTATCAATGAGATTAACTTTAAATATTCAATATATATAACAGTTTGAAATTGAATGAAAATTTTTCTGATCAGCCCTTGTTTTTTTCTCAATAATTTTTCTTGACATTCCTGGCAATTTTTTGATATTCGAAATGAATACTCATTCATAAATATTTAATAACCCTTGAACTATGCAGGAGGAAATCATGATAAGAAAAGTCAGAAAAGCGGCAGTGATCGGGTCCGGAATCATGGGAGGAGGTATTGCAGCCCTTCTTGCCGGTGCCGGTGTAAAGGTGCAGCTTTTGGATATCGTTCCATTTGATTTAAAAGACGAAGAAAAAAATGATCCAATCGCACGCAATCGGATTGTAAAATCAGGATTGGATGCTGCACTGGGTTCATACCCCTCTTTATTTTTCAACAAAAAAGATGCCGGACTCATATCCATTGGAAACCTTGATGATGATATTGAAAAACTCTCTGAATGCGACTGGATAATTGAAGTTGTTGTTGAGAATCTGAAAATTAAAAGAGAGCTGTTCACAAAAATAGAGAAAGTTAGAAAGACAGGTTCCATTGTTACTTCGAATACATCCGGTATTCCTCTGCAGGATATTTGCCAAGGCTTTTCAAAAGAGTTCAAAGAACATTTCATGGGAACTCATTTTTTCAACCCTGTTCGGTATATGCATCTTTTAGAGCTGATCCCGGGCGCAGATACCCTTCCTGAAATTCTTGAATTTATTGCAGCATTTGGCGAGAAAAATTTAGGCAAAGGTATTGTCTGGGCAAAAGATACTCCCAACTTTGTCGGCAACAGGATCGGTGTCCAGGGCATTGGGGCCACGATGAAAACCATGACTGAAAATGACATGACCATTCCTGAAATAGATGCAATCTTTGGCCCTGCCCTTGGCCGACCTAAAACAGCCATTTTTAAAACTACTGATCTTGTCGGTCTGGACACCATGATTCATGTCCTCAAAAATTCCTATGATCTCTGCCCGGATGATGAACAACGAGATACACATATCTTACCTGATTTTATCAATAAAATGGCTGAAAAAAATCTTCTGGGGAACAAAACGGGAGGGGGCTTTTATAAAACCGAACTGACCCCGGAATGGAAAAAAATCAGGAAAGTTTTGAACCCATCCACCATGGAATATGAAGACCTGGTAAGGCCTTCTTTTCCCTGTATTGATGATGCTAAAAAGAAATCCACCTTAAAAGAGAAAATAAGCTGTGTTCTTAACGGAGATGACAAAGGTGCAAAATTTGCCTGGAAAATGGCTGTTAACAGTTTCCTCTATGCTGCAAACCGGATTCCTGAAATTGCCGATACCATCATTGAAATCGACAACTCCATGAAATGGGGTTACAATTTTGAAATGGGCCCCTTTGAAACCTGGGATGCCTATGGTGTTAAAGAAGCTGTTGAACGTATAGAAGAAGATGGTTTTGATGTCCCTGCCAATGTGAAAGAGATGCTGGCAAAAGGAAACACAAGCTTTTACAAGCTTGAAAACGGAATTCAATATTTCTATGACTTTGCATCAGGCTCGTACAAAAAAGTACCTGTCAGCAAAAATATGGTCTCCATTGCAGCTGCCAAAGGGAATAATAAAACTGTCCTGGAAAATAAATCTGCCAGCCTGGTTGATATTGGTGATGATGTCTTCTGCCTTGAATTTCATTCAAAAATGAATGCGCTTAATCTAGAAATCTTTGAGGTCTTTGGTGAAGCCCTTGATTATGTGGATAAAAACGGTGTGGGACTTGTCATTGGTAATGAAGCCGGTGGTATGCCGGGGGCATTTTCAGCAGGGGCGGATCTTGGTGTTGTTTCAAAGTTTTGCCATGATAAAAAATATGCTGAAATCTATGCCTTTCTGAAAGATGGTCATAAAAGCATGCAGAGAGCTAAATATTCACCCTTCCCCGTGGTTGCAGCACCATACGGACTTGTACTGGGCGGTGGATGTGAAGTCTGCCTGAGTGCAGATAAAATGGTTGCCCATTCAGAACTTTATATGGGACTTGTAGAAATAGGTGTAGGCCTTCTTCCCGCCGGCGGCGGGTGCATGAACCTGTGGAAAAAATATATCAATGCCCTTCCGGCAAAAACGGCTAAGGACATTGATCTGGCAAAATTATTTGTACCGGCCTTTATGAAAGTCGGAATGGCTGCCGTGTCCGGGTCTGCAGCCCAGGCACAGGGAAATGGTTTTCTTGGTCAGGCGGACCGGATCGTATTCAATCGTGACAACCTCATCGGCGAAGCTAAAAAAGAAGTCCTTAAAATGGTTGACGACGGATATGTACCGCCGGCCAAACAGGGCCTTATTGTCATGGGGGATGCCGGCCAGGGTATGGTGAATGCAGAAATCTTCAACATGCTCAATGGAAAATTTATGAGTGATTATGATGCATTTCTTGCCAAACGAATAGCTTATGTAATGAGTGGCGGGGATGTAAGAGTGGGAAGTCTTGTTGATGAAGACACGATCTTGAAACTTGAAAGAGACGCTTTTGTTGACTTTTGCAAAGAAGAAAAAACCATTGCAAGAATCGATCACATGCTTAAAACAGGCAAACCACTCAGAAACTAAAGGAGGAATTAAGACATGAGAGACGTATATATTGTACAATCAGTCAGAACCCCTGGCTGCAAACAAAAAAAAGGCCTGTTCAATCAGACAAGGCCGGAAGAACTTATTTCTTTTATCATGAAGTCTGCTGTTGAAAGGACCAAGAACCTTGAACCTGAACATCTGGATGATGTTATGGTTGGGTGTGCATTTCCTGAAGCGGAGCAGGGCCTTAACATCGGAAGGGTTGCATCCCAAATGGCTGGATTTCCCGACAAAGTATCCGGTGCAACCGTTAACAGGTTCTGTGCTTCCGGTATTGAGGCCATTGCCCTTGCATCCATGAGAGTCCAGATGGGCTGGTCAGATGTGACCATAGGTGCGGGTCTTGAATCCATGAGCTTTGTTCCTATGACCGGACTGAACCCCCGTCCTCACCCTGAGTTTTCCAGAACCAATCCGGAAATGTTTATTTCCATGGGTATAACAGCTGAAAATGTTGCCTCACGATACAATATATCCCGGGAAGACCAGGATATATTTGCAGCAAATTCCCAGGCAAAAGCTGCAAAAGCAAGAGACAACGGTCTTTTTACTGAAATCGTCCCCACTCCTGCCACAAAATATGTCAAACAGGAAGATGGCACCTATAAAAAAGAAACATTCATTGTGGAACACGATGATGGCATCAGGGTTTCAAGTGCTGAAGGGCTTGGAAAACTTCGAACGGTTTTTTCAGCTGCAGGCAGTGTAACAGCCGGGAACTCCTCCCAGACAACGGACGGAGCTGCTGCAACCATTATTGCATCAAAAGAAAAATGTGATGAATTAGGGCTTGAACCCATTGCAAAATTTGTTTCCTATACAACCATAGGCTGCAAGTCTGATGAAATGGGCGTAGGACCTCTTTATGCCATTCCAAAGGTTCTTGAACAGGCCGGCCTTTCAATTGATGATATTGATATCTTTGAAATCAATGAAGCTTTTGCTTCCCAGGCTCTTTACTGCATAAGAGAGCTTGGCATTGAAAAGGTTATGGACAAAATCAATATCCATGGCGGTGCCATTGCATTGGGCCATCCTCTTGGGTGTACTGGTGCAAAACTGACAGCCACCTGTCTTGCCAACCTGAAAGAAGTCAATGGTAGATACGGTATTGTTTCCATGTGCATCGGCGGCGGCATGGGTGCTGCAGCAATATTCGAAAGACTGTAATACACCCTCCTTGTTTTAAACAAAAGGGGCTGTTTCCCATTTAATTGAGGAAACAGCCCTTTTTTAATGCACATTAGCCCAGATCCGTTTTTGTCTTAAGCAGCTTCTATACGTTTTAAGCCTTCAATATCAATAGATTGTCTGGTTTTCCATAAGTCATATTGGATCTGTAGGCGGAGCCACCCTTCAGGAGTACGACCAAACACTTTTGATAATCGCAAAGCCATTTCAGGGCTAATACCTGACCGCCCATTTAAGAGTGCTGAAAAAGTTTTTCTGCTTACACCAAGAGCCATAGACAGGTCAGTTATACTAATCTTGAGAGGCTCGACGCAAAACTCTCTTATGATTTCGCCAGGATGAGGTGGATTAAACATACGCATTTTTTTATCTCCCTAATGATAATCTTCATAATTTACATCAAAAACATCACCTTTTTGAATCTTGAATGTAATTCGCCAGTTCCCACTGACATTAACGGCCCAGGTTTCCTGACGGCTACCTTTAAGCTGATGCAGCCCAAGACCTGGTAAGCTCATATCTTCAAGCGTTTCAGCTGTTTCAAGGAGAGCAGTAATTTTTCTAAGGCGTGCTACATGTTTAGGATTTACACCAGTTGAAACGCCAGTTGTAAATAATTGCCTAAGTCCTTTATGTTTGAATTTTTGAATCATCCATTATGATTGTAACCAGATACGTATCGAGTGTCAATAAATAAAACATACTAAAATCGGTTAAAAACTGAAATAATGCTTGTTATTTTTTCTATTCCTATAATACTCTGGCTTTTACATAAACCATAATAACCGAATTACCCCTAAACAGGTACCATCGGGGCATTACAGATATGCAAGGCAATAACCTATGAAAATTCTTCACACTTCGGATTGGCACTTAGGGCGGTCTCTTTATGGACGGAAACGCTATGACGAGTTCACGGCATTCCTGGATTGGCTCAGCACTAGGATAGAAAATGAAAAAATTGATGCCCTGCTGGTCGCAGGAGATGTGTTTGATACCAGTACACCCAGCAACCGAGCTCAGGAGTTGTATTATCGCTTTCTTTGCAGGGTTTCAGGTTCAACCTGCCGTCATATCGTCGTCATTTCAGGTAACCACGATTCTCCTTCATTTTTGAATGCTCCTAAGGAACTTCTTCGGGCATTGAATGTATATGTTGTCGGCTCAACGACGGATAACTTGAAAGATGAAGTGATTGTACTATATGATGAACAAAATGAACCGCAAGCCATTGTTTGTGCAGTGCCTTATTTAAGGGATAAGGATATCCGCATTGTTGAAGCCGGGGAAACCATTGATGATAAAAACGCCAAATTAATTAACGGCCTTAAAAATCATTATGCGGATGTCTGTACCCTGGCAGAACACAAACAGGTTGAGTTCCAGAAAAATGGTTATTCCGGAGTGCCGATTATTGCCATGGGACATCTTTTTACGGCTGGAGGTAAAACTGTTGATGGCGACGGTGTAAGAGAATTGTACGTCGGCTCTCTGGCCCATGTAGGTAAAGAGGTGTTTTCTTCGTCGATTGATTACCTTGCTTTGGGTCACCTTCATGTTCCCCAGCGAGTTGGAGGGGCCGAAAACATACGCTATTGTGGTTCCCCGATTCCAATGGGGTTTGGTGAAGCCGGACAGATCAAAAAAGTGATAAAGGCCGAATTTAACAGCAGGATGCCTGTAATCCAGGAATTGATCGTTCCATGCTTTCAGCCATTGGAGAAAATTGTTGGTTCCCTGGATGACATACATTCAAAAATAGAACGATTGAAACGAGATGTAAGTACGGCATGGCTGGAGATTGAATATACGGGTTCTGATATCATTACCAACCTTCGGGAAATTCTCGAGGACGCTTTGGCAGATTCTTCCATGGAGATCCGACGGATAAAAAACAAACAGATCACTGACCAGGTTATCAATGCAATTCAAGAAAACGAAACGCTTGACGATCTGGATGAGAATGATGTTTTTGATCGCTGTCTGGAAACGTTTGATGTCCCTCATGAAGACCGAGTTGAATTAATCAACACCTATAATGAAATAATCAAGTCTTTTCATGAAGAAGACACAAACGCAGAATAGACCTTAACGTTGCAGCCTTGGATATGAGAGCTTCATGGGCTTTGCAAAGTTAGGGTAGAGGGGCTGACGATGAAGATTCTTGAACTTAGATTTAAAAACTTGAATTCTCTCTATGGTGAATGGTTCATTGATTTCACGGATCCAGAATATGGTTCAAATGGTATCTTTGCTCTTACCGGTCCCACTGGTGCAGGAAAATCAACAATTCTTGATGCCATTTGCCTGGCGCTTTATGGTGCGACACCCCGTTTAGGGAAAATTACCAAAAGCGGTAATGAGATCATGTCCCGGCAGACAGGTGAATGCTATTCCGAGGTGATGTTTGAATCCCAGGCAGGCCGATTTCGCTGTCACTGGGGGCAGCATCGTGCCCGTAAAAAAGCAGATGGAAATCTTATTGATGCCAGGCATGAAATCAGCGATGTAGTTACAGGAAAACCCATTGAGACCAAAAAGAGCTTGGTTTCCGGCATTATCGAAGAAAAGACAGGAATGGATTTTGATCGATTCACGCGATCCATACTGCTTGCTCAAGGCGATTTTGATACATTTCTCAAAGCCAATGTAGAACAAAAATCTAAAATACTTGAACAGATAACCGGCACTGAAATTTATACTGAGATTTCACGGCGTGTCCATGAACGCCATCGGGATGAACGTGAAAAGTTGAATGTCTTAAAGGCTGAAACATCTGGAATCGCAATACTTACACCTGAGCAGGAAAAGGAAATCGGACAGAACTTAGAAGACAAACAAAGCCAAGAAACCGGATTGGCAAATAATTTAACCGAAACTGGGAAAGCAATCGCCTGGTTAACCGGAATTGAGGGACTAAAAGAAGAAATCGTCTCTTTGTCTGAAAAATCCGGCCGGCTTAAAATTGAACTCGAATCCTTTACACCCGAAAGGGAACGGCTCAGATGGGCAATTAAAGCATCCGAATTTGACGGGGCATATGCCACACTTACTGCCGTTCGAAAACAGCAAGATGCAGATCAATCTGCTTTTAATGCTGAAGCAGGTATGCAGCCTAAGTTGGAGGCTTCTGCTGAGCAGAAACGGAAAGCATTAAAAGTTGCCGAACAAAAGATCCTCAAGGCAAAAGAAGATTTGAAAACTGCAGCTCCTCTGATTCAGAAAGTGCGTTCTCTTGATCAGAAACTTGAAGACAAGAAGAAAAGTGTTGAAAATGGTAAAACAGATTGCAGGAAAGAAGCAGCACAGATCGAGGCAGACGGAAAACGCAAGCTTAAAGCGCAGAATAACAGCGATAAAACCAAAAAGAATTTAAAAGTTGTAGAGGACTACCTTAAAGCACATTCCTGTGATGCTTGGCTCGTGAGTGGTCTTGCTGGGATTGAAGAACAGCTGGGTAATCTTCTCATAAAACAAAAAGAAATCAACAAGAAAGTGGAGGAAGCGCAGAAAGCTGAAGAAGCGCTTAAATTAGCCTCTGAAAAATTTAATGGGTATACAAAGCAACTGAATGCCCGAAAACAGACAATGGAAGATGCTGTAAAATCCCTTGAAAAAGGAAAAATGAATTTAAGTTCATTCCTGGGTAACCGCATGCTTCGGGAATACCGTACCCAAAAAGAGACGTTGCTTCGTGAGATGGCATTCCTCACGAAGATCTCTGAATTAGAGACTCACCGTGCCAAATTGGAAGATGGCAAGCCGTGCCCTCTATGTGGAGCAAAAGAGCATCCTTTTGCTGAAGGGAATGTCCCGGTACCGGATGAAACAGAGAGAAAAATCGATATCCTCACTGAATTAATCCAGAAAGCTGAAAAGCTGGAGACAGTCATTAAAAAGCTGGAGGCAAAAGAAAAAGAGGCCCAGAAAAATTGGGTTGAGAGTGAAAAACTTAAAGACAGCGCAGCTAATGAAAAGAAGCCTGTAGAAAAAAGCCTCACGGATCTGGCTTATGATATAAGAAAATTACGATCTGATTTTGCAGATCTAAAGAAAGCTGTTTTAATCAAATTACAACCCCTTGGCATAGAAGAAATTCCTGACTCGGATGTATCCAGACTTATCGAATCCCTTCAGAAGAAACTTAGGGAATGGCAGGATCAGGGTAAAAAAAATACTGAAATAGAAAAAAAGCTTTCTGATCTGGACTATGAGATGAAACGTATCGATGCGGTGATTGAAACTAGAAGCAAGACATTGACCGAGAAGCAAACAACTCTGGATTCGGTGAAACAAGAATTCAAAGCCGAAAATTCAGCACGTCAAAAATTGTTTGGAACAAAATCCCCTGATACTGAAGAAACAGGTTTAAACAAGGCACTAACCGATGCAGAACAAGCGGAAAAAAAGACAAGGACGGACCACAATAAAGCACAACAAAAGCTCAATTCAATCAAGGCCAATATAAGTTCACTGAAACAACGGATTGAAAATAGAGTTTCTGAATTAAAGCAACTGGAATCTGAGTTTGTCAGCCATCTTAGGTCTGCAGGATTCACGGATGAAAAACACTTAATTGAAGCGCGCCTGACTATTTCGGAAAAAGATAAGCTCAAGTTAAAGGCAAAGAATCTGGATGACAGGCAAACAGATATGATGGTCAGACAAAAAGATCGTGAAAGCCGTTTGTCCATCGAATTAGCCAAGGGAATAACAGACTCAGAGCTCAAAGATCTGGAGCCACAATTTAAAGAATTAGAAGAAAATTTGAAGCTTCTCAGGGATTCTATTGCTCGCCTAAAACATCAATTGGTAGAGAATACAGCTGCCAAAGAGCGGATAAAGGGAAAACAGGCCTCAATCGAAGCACAGCAAAAAGAGTGTCACCGATGGGAAAAACTGCATGGTCTTATTGGATCCTCCGATGGAAAAAAATACCGGAACTTTGCTCAGGGCCTGACCTTTGAACTGATGGTATCACATGCCAATAGACAACTTGAGAAGATGACTGATCGCTATCTGCTGGCTCGGGATAAAGACCAGCCGCTTCAGCTGAATGTCATGGACAACTATCAGGCTGGAGAAATCAGATCAACCAAAAATCTCTCCGGCGGTGAAAGCTTTATCGTAAGCTTGGCCCTTGCACTTGGACTCTCAAAAATGGCCAGCCGTAAAGTCAGGGTCGATTCACTTTTCCTGGATGAGGGCTTCGGCACTTTAGATGATGAGGCTTTGGAGACAGCTTTGGAAACATTGTCCGGCCTGAATCAGGATGGCAAACTGATTGGTGTCATTTCTCATGTCTCGGCTTTGAAGGATAGGATTAGCACGCAAATCAGTATCAATCCTCTATCTGGAGGAAAAAGTGCCATAACAGGTCCAGGGTGCAGAAAAGTAATTAAGTAAGATTTTTTCAATAGCAATCATTACCCTCATAGAGATGATTTTGAGACATCCGGGACTTTGGAATATACGTAAACCGATTAGGTGATCAACGATAAATAACTGGTTTCCCTATGATCAAGGTTCTTCTGATAATGCCCAGGGTTCTTTTTTCCTGCATTCTTTTTACCATATTTCCCGTAAATCTTTCCGTTGACAGGGGAGTATCTATTAAATGGGTTATCTTCCATCCGGATTGTTCAAGCAATTTTGCATACTCTAAAATCAGGATCGCGTTTTCAGGGTCTTCATCAGAAGCCGGTATCCCTTGAAAGTCCCTGAAGTCGGCATTCAGAAAGGCAATATGGGTGGAAGGCTTTGAGTTTTCTTTTATTAGAAAAAAAAGTTCTTTAAAAAAGTTTAAGTATCGGGGCTTGGAAAAATCTGAAATACTGCCTTTCATGTAATGATCAGCCATCTTTTTAAAATAGGGGGGATCAAAAAAGATAAGGTCAGGTTTTTTATCTGTCTTTATAGGCCAGGTAAGGTTTTCAGGGTCCCACAAAAAAGGTTCTATTTCAGGTCTTGCATTCAGTCGGTCTGAAAGATCAAAAGACCAGCATCGTCTGTTAAAGGCAAGACAGGTATCTGCAACCACTGCTCCGCCTGCCATAGGATCAAATACAAGATCGTTTTGTTTTGTAAAATAAAAAAGTGCGTGGGCAACCAGCTGGGCTGGGATTCTTCCAGGCCATGGATCTCCGAATCTTTTATCCACATCATTAAAATTCCATTGATCCCATGTCCGCAATCCCCAGTTCAAAGCTTTAAATCTTTCCTGGTCAGTTTTTTCTTTTAAAACCTGGGACCATACCAAAGCCTGCGGAACAGAATATGTTTTAGCAATATCATGTACAGAGACACGGCTTTTAAATGCCTGATCAATTTTTTTAAAAAACCGGTCATTGGTTTTCCGTGTATAGTTTGAAATGGTTTGTCTGTGGATATTTAAGCGCTTTGCAATACGAACATTGGGGATGCCAAGGCGGGTCATTACTGCCGCCTTGATTTCAATGGGAAATTCTCGCTGCCCTTCCTCTTTTTGTTGCTCTTTGATTTTGTTTTCTTTTTCCAGGCGTTCTGTAAAAATCCGGATCTCTCTTGCGCTGATTTCATTAAGCTTAGGATCCGGCAAAAGATTATTCTGCCGGCCTTGAACCAGGATAGTACCTTTTTGAGCGACCTTGTTAAAATCCACTTTTGATACCTGTTCAAGCCTTGCAATAGCTTTTGTCTGGGCCTTGTTCAAACCATGCTTTACTGAGATTCTTTGGACATTTGGGGCAATGTCGGTTAATAAATTCAGATCATTTAACAGGAAAGACCTCCATTTCAAGGGTTTGGGCAGGTTTTTAAAAATCAACTCTACCTGTTCTATAAATTTATAGAACAGGTCATCCGCCTCCTTGGAAACCCGGGAGCCTCTATCCCTGCTAACCCATATGGAATCTAACTTTGACAGCAATTTGTGCACCCTTTCAAGGGGTGTTTTTCCCACCGTCAAAGTCTTATCGATTTCACCTATTTCCACATCAATAATTTTAATGGTCGCTTCAATGGTTTCTATGGCGGACAAATCTTCTCTTAAAATGTTTTCCGCAGCACCTATTCTTCTTGCCTTATGATCATCCACTTCTGCGATCTTAGCCTGAATAACACTGAAATCCGTGTAATCTTTAATTGCCCTGAGCCTTCGTTCCCCTGCAATCAGCTGAAATCTGTCTTTTTTGTGCGGCCGGACAATAACAGGTTCAATTAATCCATCCTGTAAAATGCTGGCTCCAAGTTCTCTTAACTTTTCTTCATCAAAGTATTTACGGAGCTGATAGGGGGAAGGATCAATTTTTTCAATATCTATCGTGCTGAAATAAAAATAATAATTTTCATTGTCTGTTGTCGGCATGATGCAACTCCAATAAAAAAAAAAGAAAAATCGCATTGATCTGGTTTAAAGGTGTAGATCGTTTATAAAAAATATTATCAAAAAAGTAAAACAAATTCCGTGCTTATTGATAGGAAATTGCTTTTCGTCAAGGTAAGGATCAAAAAACATTCAGGGAATTAGTCTGGGGCTCTTTTTGAATCCTCAAAGGACCTGATTTTATAAGGTTACGGCAATTCGCAACATAAAGCCGGTAGTCCTCTTTGAGATTATTTTAAAATCAGATCAAAAATCAATTTTTTTTATTGAAATCTGATTATCTGAAGGATGGATTAAATTTCAAAAAAAATAGAAGATATTGTTTCTGGTTATGAGACAGAAAGGCATATACACTGTTAATAATAGTTCGGACCTTTAAATGCAGCATTTGGGGAGATCTCTTATTGAAGTAGTCCTCAGCTGAAAATTTTAAAAATTCTTCCCAAAAAAGGCTTTCAGGTTTTCTGTTTCAGCGATCAGGGATGCTGTTGCAGTGTCATACAATACACCGTTAATCTTTTTTCTCATCTGTTTTTCCTTTCGTTTGTTAATAGTAATGGACCATTTTAAAAATATTATATTTATTTCAAATATAGTTTGTTTCAGCAGGCAGTAATAGAATTGTTTATGAAATAAATATTATGCTTTTCAAATTATATAGTAGAAATAAATTATAAGTTTTAATTTATTTTGAGCTATTATTAGTGAGCTTTATGTTTATATATAGTTTTTTTTAACGATTAAATTGGTGATTTATAGATATATTTTTTATTAAAATTTTTATATTTAGTATTAAATATATTAAAATTTAGTACTAAATATGATATTTATATTGACAAAATGATGTGATATGGATTATATATATGAAAATCTGATAACTTTTAGGAGACGTTGGGGAGGAAGAATGACAAAAGAAGCTAAGCAAGCAAAGTTTGAAGAATTAGCTGAAAAAAGGGTGGTGGAGGCCATTAAAAGACTCCGTTTGGTTGGGAAATTATCAAATCGGAATAACCTATAACGTTTAGATAAATTGATACAGTTCTACTTTGATAAATTGATACGTTGGCTGACATAGGCAAGCGTTTACCCCGCCAAAGAATTTAAAAATAAAACCCCGCTACAGCCAGCCCCGCTACAGCCAGCTACCTTGCAGATCCGTGTAAGTCAGTAGAGATTCGCTATGGCCTTTCGATCAATGCTATTTTTTCCGTGAGCGCTTTGACGTGGTGTTCCAGATCAGAGACCCTTTTTTGGAGTTCAATGATGGTTTGGTCCTTACGTTTTTGAGAAGGTGCAAATGAAGAGTTACCAGGTGATGCCAGGGATTTAAAAATGTCACTGATGGGGACCATTTTATTTTGTC
>JABGOU010000066.1 GCA_018645325.1 Desulfobacula sp. | reverse complement strand
CTGGTTTGCTATCTTTTAAGAATAAAAAGCCCTGATAATTTACGAATATCTCCATATCGCGGCAATATTTTTGAAAGCTTTTGTATATCTGAATTTATCAAATCTGTATACCATCAAAAGATAACCCCCGATATCTTTTTTTGGCGAGATTCTTCAGGACATGAAATTGATATGATTATAGAACAGGGAGAAAAATTAATACCTTGCGAAATTAAATCCGGAGAGACTTCTACAAAAAATTTTATTAAGGGCTTAAATATTGGCTTAAATTGTCCGGGACCAGTAACAAAGATGGATTTTTATTATATGGAGGTACTAAAAAAATGATTTTTAGAGATATCAATGTATTTCCATGGAGTATGTTATAAAAGCTATCAATATGCACAACCCCATGGCTCAGCCGGTAAATGAAAATTTGATGTTGGATTTGGGTAACCATTTGTTGTGCTGTCCAGGTGGTATTTCCCTGTTCAATGATAGTTTTTAATGGTTTAATCCCGGTTCTGAAAATAAATTTGCCTTCCACCAGAATATATATTATTGTAGTTTAAAAAATCAATGATTCACAATGATTATAAAAATTTTTTTTTGGGGGTGAAACTTTAATAAAGAATATCATTCCGTGGTTGTATAAGATTTTTTGTCTCCAGATAACGGATACCCCCTTTATTTGATTATTAGAAAGGATATAAGGAAGATTGAGGGCTATTCCTTGTTGTTACATTCCGCATGTTTAACAGCAAAAGTAATCAAGGCAGGAGAAGACTTTTATGAAATCAAAAAGATACCAGGATTATTTTAAGACAATTATTATCTTCACTGTGATTTTCATGTCCTGTGCCCTTGCCTTCTCAATCTATCTGAGTTACCGGACTTCTATTTCTGCGGCTGAATCAACCCATTTAACCTTTCTTAACCAGCAGGACAAAAATATGGAAACTCATTTTGCCAGATACGCAGATGATATATTGTTTCTGGCGGATACTCCTCCCATACAGGGGATTATAAGGGCAAAGCAAGAAGGCGGCTATGACCGGGAAGAAGAAAGCAGGCAAGAGAGCTGGGTTAAAAGGCTCCAGCAGATATTTCAAAGTTTGGGGGAAAGAAAAACAGAACACCTGCAAATTAGATATATTGATGAGAAGGGCAGTGAATTCGTCAGAGTGGATTTTAAGGATGGCAAAGCCATGGTCATCCCGGATAAAGAAATTCAAAACAAGGCTGAACGCGAATATTTTAAAGAAACCATCAAGCTGTCCAAAGGCCAGGTCTATTTCTCCAGGATTGATCTGAACCAGGAACAGGGGAAAATAGTAATTCCCTATCAACCAACTCTGCGTATTGCCACGCCAATATTTAATAAGGCCGGTCAATCTCGAGGCATTCTTGTGTCCAACATTAACCCCCAGGGCCTGCTCCATAGCTCTGAATTAATAAAACCTCAAAAGGGAAATGAAATTTATATTGTTGACCAGGATGGTTTTTACGTTCACCATGACAGTGATCCTGAAAGGGAGTGGGGTTCTCCTGTTGACTTAAACACAGGCAGAAATTTAAACACAGGCCAGTCTGATTTATTCAGAAAAATAATGAAGAATGATACGGGGATGGCATTTTCTTTTAATTCTTTTGGATTTGTTTTATTCAGCAGGATCAATTTCCCTGATATAAAGGATAAATACCTGGTCATTGTATCAGAGATTTCTCCCTATATTATTCTGGCTCCCATGTTCAGAACGATCATTGTTATCCTCTTTTTCAGTTTGTTTTTTTTAATTATTCTTTTTTTCTTTATGAGACATGCCGTCCGGCAAATACAAGAAAAAGAAAAAGAACTTGCAAGCAGTGAAGAGCGTTTTCGCCGTGCTGTTATGGATGCGGCTTTCCCCATAATGATCCATGCTGAAGATGGAGAAGTGGTGCAGATAAACAAGGCATGGGAGGAGATAACAGGATATGCCCTTGCAGACATTCCTACCATTTCCGATTGGACGCAGAAAGCATACGGTGAAAAAAGTTCTGAGGTCAAGTTATACATTGATACTATATACAGCCGGGATACAAGAAATAATGAAGGTGAATACGTCATTTTCACCAAAAATGGGAAAAGGCTTGTATGGGATTTTGCATCTGCTCCTTTGGGAAGTTTGTCGGACGGCAGGCGGTCCGTGGTCAGTATGGCCAGGGATGTGACGGAGAAAAAGCAGGATGAGGAGCAGTATAAAACAATTCTTCAGACCTCCATGGATGGTTTTTGCATAACAGATGTTCAGGGATGTTTTATCGATGTCAATGATGCGTACTGTGATTTAATTGGTTACACTCGAGATGAACTGCTCAATATGTCCATATCTGATGTAGAGGCCCATGAAATGCCCGAGGATACAGCCCGGCATATCCAGACAATCATGGAAACCGGTTATGACCGTTTTGAAACTCAACATCAAAGCAAGAACGGTCGGCTAATTGATATTGAAGTGCGTACCAATTTTATACCAATCAAAGGCGGGCTTTTTTTTGCTTTTTTCAGGGATATTATGGAACGTAAGAATAATGAGGCCGTGCTGCAAAAAGCCCATGAAGATCTGGAGATGAAGGTTAATCAAAGAACTGGTGCGCTTGCAAAGGCCAATAAACTTCTTGATGCCCTTAACAGGGCTCAATCCATGTTTATTTCAGAAACAGATCCCAAAGTTCTGTTTGATGGCGTTTTGCAAAACATCCTTGCCCTGACGGATAGCCAGTACGGTTTTATGGGCGAAGTCCTTCTTGACGAGCAGGGCGCCCCCTATTTTAAAACCCACGCCATATCCAATATTGCCTGGAATGAAGAGACTCAAAAATATTACGAGCAACATGCCCCATGCGGTATGGAGTTTCGTAACCTAAAATCACTCTTTGGAGCAATTTTAACAACGGGTCAACCTGTTATTTCAAACAACCCGGTTAATGATTCACGCAGTTGTGGTTTGCCCAAAGGTCATCCAGCTCTGGATGCATTTTTAGGGATACCCCTGTATAAAGGTGAAAAATTTGTCGGGGGTATCGGGATTGCCAATCGTCCCCATGGTTATGATGAGAAATTAGTGGATTATCTTCAGCCTTTCTGTGCTTCCAGTGCATCTATTATTCAGGCATACAGAGCAGAGAAGGAAAGAAAACGGGCAGTAGAAGAGGTGAATAGAAATTACAATATCCAGAGTTCATTGAGCGATATTCTAAGGACCTCCTTAGAACATATCCCCTTAGAAGAGATTTTATCAACCATACTCAAGAAAGTCCTAAAAGTCCCGTGGTTTGCTTTTGAGGAGCGGGGTTGTATTTTTCTTGTTGAAGATGATCCGGATATCCTTGTTTTAAAAGCCCACAATAATTTATCTGCTTTGGCAATAGAATCCTGCGGGAGAGTACCCGTGGGAAAATGCCATTGCGGAAAAGCCATGCTGACCAAAAAAATAGAGTTTGCCAATCACCTGGATGTGGCACATGAAATCAGGTATGAAGGGATGCTTCCTCACGGTGATTACAGCGTTCCCATATTATTGCAGGACAAGGTAATCGGGGTGCTGAATGTTCATGTCAAGGATGGACACCATTGTGACAAAAGGGAAGGAAAATTTTTAATCCTTGTAGCCAATACCATTGCTGCCATTGTTGTGCGGAAAAGGGCGGAAGAATCCTTAAAACATTATAGTGAAGATCTTGAACAAAAAGTTGTCATGAGAACAAAAGAGCTTGAATCGGCTAAACTTGAAGCTGAGGCAGCAAACATCGCCAAGAGCGATTTTCTGGCAAGCATGTCCCACGAATTGCGGACCCCCTTGAACGCGATCATTGGTTTTTCCCAGGTTCTTCAGGCCGGATATTTTGGAACATTGGTTGAAAAACAGTCTGAGTATGTTGAGGATATCCTGGAAAGCGGACATCATCTGCTCTCCTTGATCAATGATATTCTTGATCTTTCCAAGGTTGAGGCGGGAAAAATGGAACTTGCGCTTTCCCGGGTGAATCTTGCGAATTTACTGAAAAACTCCCTGGTCATGGTCAAGGAAAAGGCGCATAATCATGGAATCGCTTTGGAGCTGAACCTTCCTGATCCTATGAAAGAAATAAAGATTGATGCAGATGAGAGAAAACTCAAGCAGATCATGTTTAACTTTCTTTCCAATGCAGCCAAGTTTACACCGGACGGGGGGAAGATAGCGGTAAGTGCACGCCTTGTGGATGTCCAGGATAATGTTGTGGAAACGATAACTAATGAAGAAACTTTTATGGAAATCTGCGTGAGCGACACGGGTATCGGGATTGCGGCACAAGACCAGGCCCGGGTCTTTGAACCCTTTATACAGGTCAAGGGGGGAATGACGGGTAAATCAGCCGGGACGGGGCTTGGCCTTTCTTTGACAAAAGAGTTTGCAGCGCTGCATAAAGGTCGCATCCGGGTTGAAAGTGAAGGCCTGGGCAAAGGCAGCAGGTTTTATGTATCCCTGCCCGTGCAGGCTGCCTGTTTAGATGAAGACAGTTTAACGGAAGGTTAATAGGCTGAAGCACTTTGTTTTTAAGGAAGATTTAATGAATAAGAATAATTCTTATAATGATTCACAAGCAGTGGAGTTGGCAAAGGGCGTTTACTGGGTCGGTTATCATGATCCAAAGGATCTGCTTTCCTGTAACCCCTATCTTCTGGTTGATGGAAAGGAAGCTGTTCTCTTTGATCCGGGGGGCGTGCTCAATTATTCAAAGGTTGCCCAAAAAATTTTTTCAATTGTCGAGCCTGCCCAGATCAGCCATGTGGTTCTCCATCATCAGGACCCGGATTTGTGCGCCTGCATGCCCCTACTGGAAAAGGTCATTGATCAGGGGCAGATGAAAATTGTTACCCACTCCATGGCCAGTATCATCATTCGGTATTATGGCCTTAAGAGTGAATTTTACCTTGTCGATAAAAACTTATATTCTCTCAGGTTAAAAAGCGGCCGGATGCTTCGTTTTTTGACAACCCCTTTCTGCCACTTTCCGGCCGCCATCGTTACTTATGATGAACAGGAAAAGATTTTGTTTTCATCAGATCTTTTTGGCGCCATCAGTTCTGATTGGTCTCTTTTTGCCAAAGAGGGATACCAAAAGCAGATGCAGACCTTTCATACAGGATACATGGCCAGCACCCGCCATCTGTCAAAAGTTATGGAAACCATGGCCAAACTGGATCTTGATATGATCCTTCCCCAGCATGGCTCTATTATCAAAAAAGAGATGGTCTCCCAGTGTATCGATTCTTTAAAAAGTCTGCCCTGCGGCATTGATGCCCGGGTGACACAAGAAGAGTTGTACGACTGGATACCAGCCAAAAAATCTGTTGAGGAAAAACAGATTCTAATTGTGGACGATGATAAAAAAAATATAAAGCTGCTGCATGATATCCTCAATGCATCCGGATACGACACCATCGAGGCATATGATGGTAAAAAGGCTGTTGAGCTGTCAAAACAGGAAAAACCGGATCTGATTCTCATGGACATTCAAATGCCCCTCATGAATGGTCTGGAAGCCATAAAGATTATCAAGGCAGATCCAGCAACCCATCATATACCGATTTTTGCCTTGACCGCCTTTGCCATGAGCGGGGATCGGGAAAGATTTATTCAGGCCGGGTGTGATGATTACGTATCAAAACCCTATAACATTTCAGAACTTCTGGAAAAAGTTAAGACAATACTGGGAGAATAAGATGGGGAAAAAAGCGATCATACTAGTCGTGGATGATGAAGACCGGAACTGTCGGTTAATGGAAGCCTTGCTTATTCCCCTGGGGTATCAGGTGATTTTTGCCACAGGAGGGGAAGAGGCACTCGAAAAGGTTCAGGAAATACCCCCGGATATCATACTCCTTGATATCATGATGCCTGGACTGAATGGTTTTGAAGTTGCAAGAAAACTCAAAAAAAATGAGAGGACCAGAATCATACCGATTGTTATGGTTACGTCGATGCAGGACATTGAGAGCCGGATCAAGGCCCTTGATGCCGGGGCTGACGATTTTTTGACAAAACCTGTGGATCTGTCTGAATTAAAAGCCAGGGTCCGTTCTTCATTGCAGATAAAAGCATATAACGATCATATGCGCAATTATCAGAAAGAGCTTGAAGCAGCGGTTGAAAAAAGGACGGAAGAATTAAAACAGGCCCTTAAAAAAGCTAAAATAGCCTCTTTGGACACCATTCAGAGGCTATCCTGTGCGTCTGAGTATAAAGACGAAGATACAGGGGCCCATATCAAACGGATGAGCAACTATTCTGCTACAGTAGCCTATCAAATGGGGCTGACCAGGGATGAAGCAGACACCATCTTATATGCCGCTCCCATGCATGATGCCGGAAAGATAGGGATTCCCGATAAGATTTTTTTGAAGCCAGGGAAACTCGATACAAGTGAATGGGAGATCATGAAGCAGCATACCACCATTGGGGGCAAAATTTTAAGCGGGTCTGCCTCGGAATTGATCAAACAGGCGGAAGTTATTGCCCTTACTCACCATGAAAAATGGGATGGCAGCGGCTATCCCAATGGTCTTCAAGGGGAAGCCATTCCCCTTGCCGGACGAATAACAGCCATTGCCGACGTGTTTGATGCGCTGATTTCCAAAAGGCCTTACAAAGAGCCTTTCCCTCTGGAAAAATCATTTGCCATCATCCAGGAAGGCAGCGGCACTCATTTTGATCCTAAGGTCGTGGAAGCATTTTTTGCCGTTGAAAAGCAAATTCTTGTAATCAAGGAAAGTTTTAAGGATCGAGAGCCAAGCTTGTTCGCACAGATGCGGGGACTTGATCTGACATAGTTTTAAAATCCTTGTTCCAATCTTCTTTACTTGGCAAACACGCTGTAATAATTGCCAGGTATTCAATAGTATTGTCAAGTTATAGCATAAAAATAAATTGCTTATCCTTTCAAACGGTAAAAACTCAGCATTTCTGTCATTTTGGCGAATCTTACAGGTTATCTGTATGACATTTTTAAATATTTAAAAAATTACAATGTTGTTTTTTATAGATACTCAGGTATGATTCAAACAAAATAAACCAATTAACTAAAAGGAAATAATATTGAAAGGCGCGTCCAGATACATCAACGGAGAAGTTACTAGATTTGACCAAAAAAATGATGGATTTAAACGGCCTTTCTGGGATCCTGAAATGGCCCGGGTCCTGGAAAAATTCTACAATGCCGCTGTCCCTCCTAAAAATATACCCGGCTATGAACTTAAGGATCAATCAGCAGTTAACGCTTCATGGCTTCTGGATTCAAAATTTACTGACGGCAATAACGGTGGAAATCAAGGCTTGTATGACTGGGAATGGGATGGCAGATTTGATTTCCCAAGAGTGCCCAAAGGATGTAAAACCAAAGAACAGGATCCACATATTTTAACCTTCCAGGTTAAAAAGATGGCCCGGTTTTTTGGGGCTTCCTTATGTGGGATATGCAGGGTAGATGAACGCTGGCTCTATTCATCCGCATTTATTGGCGATATGAACGGCGGGAGAACAAAAAATTTAAATTTTCCGAAAACCTGCAAGTACGCTGTGGTACTTGCATTTGAAATGGATTATGAGGCAATCAAATATTCCCCGGCACACCCTTCTTCCATTGCAGTTGGCCTGGGTTACTCAAAAATGGCTTTTACCACAGGAATATTGGCCCAGTATATCAGGGGGCTTGGTTTTCAAGCACTTCCCAGTGGGAATGATACAGGCTTAAGCATTCCACTTGCAATTGATTCAGGATTAGGTGAGATTGCCCGGAACGGTCTTTTGGTCACTCCTTTATTTGGACCAAGGATTCGTTTGGCAAAAGTCTTTACTGATATGCCAATGATACAGGATGCTCCCATAGAATTCGGAGTATGGGATTTTTGCAGAATCTGTAAAAAATGCGCTGATCAATGTCCGAGTCATTCCATTGAAAAAGAAGAAGCCAAAGGAAAACCCCATAATATTTCCAACAGGGATGGTATCCTTAAGTGGAATGTCAATGCCGAGACCTGTATTTCATGGTGGGCTGCAAATGGAACAGATTGTTCCAATTGTATCAGGGTGTGTCCGTTTAACAAACCTGCAGGAGTCCTCCATGACCTTGTCAGATACGGGATAAAGCATTTTAAAGACTTGCATCGCTTTTTTTTATGGGGAGATGATCGGATGGGATATGGCAAAAGGGCTAAAGCCGATGAATTCTGGAGGTTTTAAACAAGGATTTTTTGATTTGCATCCTGTAGGATTAAAGAAGACCCCAGGTTGTTTTTGTCTATAAATATCAGTATAGTTTGGTTTATCAAATTATCATTTACTAAACCACAAACACGGAGAGGACAAAATGGATTTAAAAATTATAAGTATTGAAAATCCAGATGAATTAAATTTTATTCTGGGCCATTCCCATTTTATTAAAACCATTGAGGATATCCATGAGGCAATTGTCTGTACAGTGCCCAATGCTAAATTCGGTGTGGCATTCTGTGAAGCTTCCATGGAGTGCCTGGTTCGGTACAGCGGTACAGATGAACAAATGATGGGGCTTGCAAAGAACAATGCATTTGCACTTTCAGCCGGTCATTCTTTTATTATTTTTATGAAAGATATGTTTCCCATCAATATCCTTAACACTATTAAAAATATTCCTGAAGTTGCCAGAATTCATTGTGCAACTGCCAATCCTGTCCAGGTAATTCTTGCCCAGACAGATCAGGGCAGGGGAATTCTTGGGGTGATAGACGGATTCTCATCAAAGGGAATTGAAAATAAAGAAGATATTGAAAAAAGAAAAGGCTTTTTAAGAATGATCGGGTATAAACAATGAAGGAGATTTAAGAACTAAATTTTTTTCAAAAGATTCGATTGTTGAAACTGTGGGACATCAGTGGTCCTGGCCAAACCTTTGGCAGCAGCGTATCCTAATATTATACTTGAGACCTTCAGTCACAGTGTGGGTATAGAAATAAAAACCAATCTGTGTTTCACACCTGACGATGCTATCTTAAAAGCTCCAAAAGATCAGGGATGAGATTGATCTGACCTATACATAGTAACGCCTAATTTTCATAAATACTGTTTTATCTTTGAGTTTTTGGATTGGTAAAAAATCGAAATTTACCTCAATCTCCAATAAAAGGTAATGGAGCCTTGTTCAATTTGATTCTTCCCGTTCACATATAATTGATTTTTGATCTTGAGGATGAAAAATCTATCTATACAAGATGTGGCATTCTGGAAATATTTAAAAAACCCGGACTGGTGAAAGAAACGCCTGGTAAATTGTCGAATTTGACTCCTGACAGATAATACCATCTATACTCGTGAGTCATTCAAATCGAAGCTTATAAATTTTTTGCAATGAATGGTATTTTCTGGTAACGTATTTTTAATAATTCTAAACAGAAACAATTTGAATCGTAAAGTATTTCCGATCTACATCAACCTGGAGCCGCATGATGAAATATAAACTTCAAGATCTTATCGATATGGAACATTTCCAGAATCTGCAGGACAGGCTAAATAACATTTATTCTTTCCCTTCCTCGATAATTGATAACGAAGGCAACATCCTTACCGCCACAGCCTGGCAAGACATTTGCACACAGTTTCACAGAAAAAACAAAGAGTGTGAAAAGCTTTGTATTGAAAGTGACCAATACATAAAAAATCATATACATGAAGCGAATCCGGCTGTGAGTTATCGCTGCCCGCACGGATTGGTTGACAACGCCATGCCAATCATCATTAATGAAATACATTATGCAAATTTTTTTACTGGTCAGTTTTTTTTGGAAGAGCCGGATATCGGATTCTTCCGCGTTCAAGCAAAAAAGTACGGGTTTGACGAAGATTCATATCTTAAGGCGGTTAAAAGGGTACCAATCTGGACACAGGAACAACTAAACAACTATCTATTCTTCATCAAAGGACTGATTGCTGTCATCGCAGAAAGTGGCATGAAAAAACTGAAGGAGATAGAAAACCGACAACTGATTGAAGCAAGCGAAAAGAAGCAAAGATCTATCTTAAAATCAGCAATGGATGGATATTGGTTAACGGACACTGAAGGGTGCTTACTTGAAGTCAATGATGCCTATTGCCGTATGAGTGGTTACAGAGAAGATGAACTTTTGACAATGCACGTTCCTGACTTTGAGGCAGTCGAAGATCCGCATCTTGTAGCCGATCACATGCAAAAAGTTATTTCTCAAGGATCAGATCGTTTTGAATCTAAGCATCGTCGGAAAGATGGAACTGTTTTTCAAGTTGAAGTCAGTATTCAATTCCGTCCAGAGGAAGGTGGGCAATGTGTTTGTTTCCTTCGGGACATCACCGAACGTAAACAAGCTGAACAAACTTTAAAACATAACCATGATCTAAATGAAAGGATAATGGAAACCAGTCCTTCTGGTATTATTCGTGTCGATGCTATTGGAAAAGTAATTTACGCAAACAAACGCGCAGAGACCATCCTTGGAATTAATTTGTCAAAGACCAAAACCAGGGCATATAATGATCCAACTTGGAAAATTGTAGGTTTTGATGGACAACCCTTCCCTGAAGAATCATTGCCGTTTAATATTGTTAAAAATACTGGTGTTCCTGTTTTTGACGTTCAGCATGCCATTGAGTGGCCTGATGGCAATAAAATTTATTTATCAATTAATGCTTCTCCTTTATTTGATAATAATGGAAATTTTGATGGCATTGTTGCGTCGGTCGAAGATATTTCTGAAAAATTCATATCAGAACAAAAATATCAAATGCTTTTCAATGAAATGATTAATGGATTTGCTCTCCATGAGATCATAATTAATGATAAAGGTCTTCCCATTGATTACAGGTTTTTAGACGTGAATCCTGCTTTCGAAAAATTGACTAATCTGAAAAAAAAATATCTGGTTGGAAAGACTGTCTTAGAGGTGATGCCCAAAACAGAATTTTCTTGGATTGAAAAGTATGGTAAGGTGGCTTTGACAGGAAAACCCATCTTGTTTGAAAATTATTCACAGGAATTCGATCGTTACTACCAAGTGACTGCTTTTAGACCGGCCCAAAACCAATTTGCATGTATTTTTATGGATATCACCAAACGGCAACAGGCCGAAAATAATTTGCGTGATCGTGAACAGAAATACAAATCTCTTTTTGACCAATCTAATGATGGAATTTTTTTGCATGATTTTAAAGGAATCATTATAGATACAAATTTAAAGGCGAACAAAATGCTTGGTTATGAGCAGGGTGAATTGAGCCAACTGTCACTACAAATACTTCATCCGGATTCTGAAGCAGAGGTTTCAAGGCAGGCATTTGAACAAACAAAGAGTAAAGGTCAGTTTGTATTTGAAAGCAAATTCATAAAAAAAGATGGATCAATAATCGATGTAGACATCAGTTCAAGTATCGTTGATCAAAAAAAAGGTATTGTACAAGGGATTGTCAGAGACATCACCGAGCGGAAAAAAGCTGAGGAGTCGCTAAAGGAAAGTAAAGAAAAATATCGAATTTTGGTGGAGAATGCCAATGATTCAATATTGGTCGCTCAAGATGGAGTTATAAAATTCTTAAACCAAAAAACAGAAGAACTGACCGGCTACTTAGCAGCTGAACTTAAAAAAATGCCCTTTGCTGATTTGATTCACCCAGATGATAAAAAAATTGTGATAGAACGATACAAACGACGGATAGAAGGTGAAAAATTTGCCAGTACATATTCGTTCAAAATTGTCCATAAATCAGGTTTTGAAAGGACAGTTAATATTAATTCTATTCTGATACAATGGGAAAACAAACCAGCCACGCTTAATTTTCTAAGAGATGTTACTCAGCAAACAAAGCTGGAAACCCAACTTAAACAAGCTCAAAAAATGGAATCCATTGGCACCCTTGCCGGTGGTATTGCCCATGATTTTAATAATATTATGGGTATTATTCTTGGAAACACAGAACTGGCTTTAGATGATGTTCCGAAATCGCATACGGCTCATTCCAGCCTTGAAGAGATCAAAAAAGCCAGTCTAAGGGCAACAAATATTGTAAAACAGCTTTTAAGCTTCACCCGCATAACTGACGAGAAGCTGCTACCAATAGAAATTGCCTTGGTTATTAAAGATGCAATGAAATTTTTACAAGCGACAATTCCAACTACCATAGATATTATGCAGGATATTTGTGTCACAGATGAAACGATTCTTGCAGACCCAATCCAGATAAACCAGATCATGATGAATCTGTGCATCAACGCTTCCCATACCATGGAACAAACTGGCGGAAAGCTTACCATCACTGTGGAAAATGTACTTTTAGACGATAACTCAGCCAAAGACTATCCTGATTTAAAAAGAGGCAAGTATGTTAAGCTAATGGTAAGCGATACAGGCCCGGGAATAGACCCCAAAATCATAGACCGCATTTTTGATCCCTATTTTACAACCAAGGGAATTGGCAAAGGTTCTGGCATGGGGTTGGCCGTAGTGCATGGCATTGTCAAGAGCCATAGCGGAGCGATTAAAGTTGACAGCACCCTTGGTAAAGGCACTCAATTCAGCATATTTTTCCCGTTGACACAAGGAAAAGCAGCCGTTGAAGCAGAAACAATTCAGGAAATTCCCAGGGGAAGTGAAACCATATTATTTGTGGATGATGAAATATCCATTGTAAATATGGTGCAAAGAATGTTCGAGCGTCTTGGATACAAAGTTCAAACCGCCACGACACCGCAAGATGCTCTGGATCGGTTTGCCTTAAATCCTGATCATTTTGATCTGGTCATAACTGACATGACAATGCCCCAGATGACCGGTGTTAAGTTATCTGAAAAACTGATGGACGTTCGCCCTGATATTCCCATCATTATCTGTACAGGCCATAGCGCCCTTGTGGATGAAGAAAAGGCGAAAGAATTGGGCTTAGCGGCTTACGTCATGAAACCAATTAATATACGGGGAATTGCCCAGACCATTCGAAAGGTGCTGGATAGAAAGTAATATCCCTTTTAATGGTAATGGCGATATGGCTCGATATTCCAGTCTTTTAAAATTAAAGAATAACAGGGATATTCTTCTGATTTTTGAATTAAAACACTGCCCCATATCTTGTGGCTGGAAGGAATCATATTTTTTACCAGCCATTAAGTTATATGAGCTGGAACCTTTATCAAAAGCCATTATTCTATATTACACTTACTAATATATACCCCCCCCCTCGAATATTGATGATCCTGTAAAAAGTTAAAATTAGGAAAAGCAGGATCAATTATTTAAGTAGGTTACGCCACAAAAATAGGCAAAATCGGACTTTTTACGATCAGTTAATTGCCAAGGACTGATATCGAGTTTTTTTTATATCCAGCTAAATGTCGGAAATGCCAATGTTGGCATTTTCGACATTTAGCAAATTACCGAAAGGTATTTAAGGTCTCACAGGTTGCACTAAAGCCAGCTTGGCCTTGCTATCAGGCTCTGCCGTTCTATTGTCAGCCGGCTTGCAGACACAAAAAAAAGGCGACAATTAGTCACCAACTTATACGTATTTATTAGAAATGGCAAGGTTGCCATTTCTAATAAATGTCGGTTTAAAGGCAGCGGGCATAAAAGCATGGAAAGAATAGGTCAACGCAGCCGGGTCTGTTGACATTCCTTGAATGATATACTATCTGGTCCAGGGCTTTGGGTTCTTGTAAATAAACCATGCCCAAGGTCATGGGTATTTAAAATTATTTTGAAAAAGGAGGAAAATAAAATATGGATCTTCATCAAGATGATATTCTGACAAAGATTTCAAGGTACAATCTGATCAGAAATGGAAGAATGATTTATATAGATGTTCATCAGAAAATCCAGGGGAATCTGGCAGACAAGTTTATTGCAGTGCCGAATCTGGTCAATATTGTGGCAAAACCGGAACACCAGGGGGCTGGTGAGAATGAACCAAACGCCTTGGAAGAATGCTTAAGGAAAATTAAAGGCTTGAATATAGAAGACCTTTTCCCGACAGCCGGCCCTAAATCATCTTCTGCAAAGGATGATTAAACAGTTACCGCCTGCTGTAGCAGGGGCTGCTAAACAAAATTACATCATTAATATTTTTCTTTTTTGCCCATTTTCAATCCAAGATCCAGGGCTTTTTTATTCATTGCCATAAAATCTTCAGGAATGCTTGTCTTAAGGACTTTTAAAATGGATTCAGGTTTGATAAGTCCTGAAATGCCGATCAGGGCTCCCAACATGCAGATATTAAAAACAATGGGTTTTCCAATTTTTTCCATTATAGTATCAAACATTGGAAGAGTGATATGTTTTGCATCTACTTTTTTTCCAATGGTGACATATTTTGAATCCACCAAAAGCAGGCCGCCCGGCCGGATGATCGGTGCAAATTTATTATAGCTTTCCTGGGTTAGACTGACCAGTACATTAGGCTGAATAACTTTTGGAAAATATATTTGGGAATCATCAATTATTATATCACTTCGGGTGGCACCACCCCTTGCTGCTGCCCCATAGCTCTGGGACTGGATGGCATTTTTGTTTTCAAAAAGAACTGCAGCCTTGGCAAGGATGATGGCGGCAGTTATAACGCCTTGTCCTCCTGAACCTGAAAAAACTAATCTTAACCGTTCCATTATGCTTTTCCTTTCATTGCGGCTTGAATAATTTCGTCATAGGCCTCACAATACTCAGGGACATCTGTATTCTCAACAAAAATTCCCCTTTGGATTAAATCAGGATTTTTTTCCAACTTTTTAGATCCAATCTTTACAGTATCTGTTTTATAGCTTTCCATCATCTGGATAGCGTCCCCTTCTTTATTTTTTCTTCCGTAATATGTGGGGCATTGTGTCAGGATTTCTATAACGGAAAAACCTTTATGACTTATCCCTTTTTTGATGAGGTCTTTGCATTCATTGGCATGGAATACTGTGGATCGGGCTACAAAAGTTGCGCCTGCACTCCTGGCCAGTTCAACCACATCAAAAGGCCTGTCAATTGTTGAATAAGGTGCTGTGGTTGCTTTTTTGCCAGTCCCGGACAAGGGCGAAAATTGACCACCGGTCATGCCGTAAATTCTGTTGTTCATGACAATGGCTGTGATATCAATATTTCTTCTGGCCGCATGAATAAAATGGTTACCTCCAATTGCAAGGGCATCACCATCTCCCATGGGGACAATAGCTTTTAAGCCTGGCTTGGAAAGTTTTACACCTGTGGCAAAAGAAAGGGCTCTTCCATGGATGGTATGAAGGGAATGAAAATCAACATATCCTGAAATCCTGGATGAACATCCAATACCTGAAGTTATTACGATTTCATTTTTATTTAGACCCAGTTCATGGACTGCCCTTAATAAAGAACCCAACACAATCCCGTGACCACATCCCGGACACCAGATATGGGGAAAGAACCGCGGCCTGATATAGTTTTTAAAATTAAACGGTTTTTCTGTCATGTTACACCCCTTTTCCCTGGATCATTCTAAAAACAGTTTTGATATCCGTTGGTGATATTAATTCTCCGTCAATCCTGTTGGCAAGAAAAACACTATCCGGGTTATCGACTGCACTTTTAACCTGGGTGACGATCTGTCCCATGTTCATTTCAACCACCATAATGGCTTTTGCCCCGGCACATTTTTCCTTGACCATATCAGCGGGGAAGGGCCAGAGGGTCTGCAGTTCCAGAACGCCGATCTTTATGCCCCTTGCCCTCCTGTTTTTTGCCATGTGAATGGCGGATCTTGCAGATGATCCATAGGAGACCAATATGAATTCCGCATCATCCATCCAGTATTCCTTGTACATGTTGATGCTGTTGACATTGTTTTCTATCTTATCCACAAGGTGTCGCAAAAGTTCATTGACAACTTGCGGACTGCTATTCGGAAACCCCCACATGTCGTGGAAAAGCCCTGTGACATTATATCTGTGTTCACTGCCGAAATCAGACATGGGCAGCCTGCCGTCCTCTCTTGGAAGATAGGGATGATAATCCACCCCTTTTTTGACAGAGGTCCTGAGACGCTCCACCACAGGGATCTCCCCTGTTTCCGGAATCACAAGTTTTTCACGCATATGGCCGATGGTTTCATCCAGCAGGAGGACCACAGGGGTGCGATAGGTTTCAGCCATGTTAAATGCTTCAACCGTTATTTTGAATATATCCTGATGATTGGAAGCTGTCAAAGCGATGATGGCATGATCACCATGTGTTCCCCATCTTGCCTGGTTTACATCTCCCTGGCTGACATGGGTCGGGTTGCCTGTTGAAGGACCGCCACGCTGTACATTGGCAATGACACAAGGGATTTCCGCCATACAGGCATACCCTAAAGCTTCCTGCTTAAGAGAGAACCCCGGGCCGGAAGTGGCTGTCATTACCTTGTGGCCTGTGAGTGAGGCACCAATTATGGCTCCCATGGATCCAATTTCATCTTCCATCTGGATGAACTTTCCACCTTTCTGGGGAAGGCGGTAGGCCAGATGTTCCATTATTTCAGTTGAAGGGGTGATGGGGTATCCTGCGAAAAATTCTATCCCTGCATAGATGGCACCTTCAACACAGGCCTCGTTCCCCTGGACAAACCTGATATTATTATTGTTTTTCATTTTCCCCTTCCCCGTCTTCTATGATTTGTATTGCTAAATCAGGGCATCGAAGTTCGCAGAGTTTACATGCAATGCAATCTTCAGGTCTTATAGCTTCTGCCTTATCGTTTTTATCAAATTCAAGAACATTTTTGGGACAGAAATGAATGCATATGCCACACCCTTTGCACCATTCTTTATCAATTAAATGTTGGACGGTTTTGCCTTTTGCCATAATATCCTCTTAGTAGATAATAAATACCTGTAAATTTAAGCCGTTAATTAAACGATTTAGGTTTTTATGTCAAGAATAACTCTTATTTAAAAAATATTATGAACAGGTAAAAAAGTGTGATAAATAGATAATCTGGGGACATCTATGATAAGTTTAGTCAAGAAAAAAAATACAAATCCCTTCACGTTTAAAAAACAATCTCCAAAAAGTGTTAAAAAATTCATTGCGTTGTCTCATGATCTTTTTAATCTGCTTCATGGTGCCAAAAAGAATAGATCCTTTGACCAGACATCTATTTGCAGTATCAGGATTCTTTTTTAAAAATCCATCACAGAAGATTGAATTTGGGCAACCCGCTGGCCTTGAAACAGCTTAATTGTGTATCTCATTATTGATCACACAGTCCCCAGAAAGCAAGGAACAGCGGGAAGATCTAAAACATGCAATGTTATGTTAAAATCGGATCAGGCAGACTGGTCTGATTCTATATGGTGAAAATCCTTTTTGTTTTTTTCAACTGACAGCATATACGCAACCAGCTTTCTGGCCACAGCCAGAG
>JABGOU010000065.1 GCA_018645325.1 Desulfobacula sp. | reverse complement strand
CCTTCTCGGCGCTCGGGTTGCTCTCCAGCATAGCCCTATCCTCCAGAAGGATAAATATAAAAAACATAGTGAGATTTATTTTGCAAGTATTATTTAATGAAATTAACAGGTTATATCGAATGAAAAACGGGAATTTTAATTGTCGTTACAGGAAAAAAATAATTGTCGTTGATCATCTATGGTCTATATTTAATTCTACCCAAAGACTCATTTTGCCAGTTTCTTGGCACTTAAACCTTCCTTTTTTTGAATTTCCTTTAAAAAAAGATAACTTTAATAATCTTAAATCGCCAGAAATTGTATCCCTGCATGCTTTACTGAATTTTGTTAAAGACGGTAGGCTTCCATTTATGCATTTAATATACGAAAAATTTCACAAGATGAATCCACTCTGATCACGTTGAAACATTTTGTTTTCCATCTGGTTTCATCATTCATCACGTCAACCATCATATGGCTAACTTTAGCCATTACCTCAGCCTTTTTCGCATATTCTTCTCGTTTTTGCTGGAAGAAAGATTTCCAGCTCCAAGCCCCCCAAGCCCCCTAAGAACCGGACGTGTACATTTTGATTGTTGGGTTTGATTTCGATAACATAAGATTTTGGTTTGATGAATTTTGTCTGCTACACCCTTCGTATCTGGCTGAGTTAGTTGTATCCATTATTTGCCTCAAAACTTTCCATAGCCTAATTTTACCCAGTTTTTGTCCCTGATATTGTTTCAACCTTGAAAGAGCAGTTTTAAGTCCATTCTTGGTAATTTTCTGCAAATTTTTAATAAAGCGTGCAATAGGATTCGGGGATCTGTTTGAATATTTTTTTGCTTTTATTTCTTAAATTTTAAAGATTTTACCATTCCGGCCAGATAATCAATTGGTGTTTCTTGTGTACTTCCAGCTACAGCACCGATAATCTTATTGTTTTTATAAGTAAAAACACCTGCAGTTAATAATTCAAGTGCTTGATATTTCCAGGTGAGTTCAAAGTAATTGACTTGGGTTCCGTCCAAAAGCCTTGAGCGGGTTTGCTTTTTGATTTTATAATCAGTTATTTTGAGAGTGCTTTTGTATAGATTAATCATATAATCTGCAGTATTTTCCAATGCCATTCCCTGCGGAATGTCATCCACTAAAGCAGCCAAAACCGGGAGCCCCTTTAGTCCTCTTCTTCTGAAAATAAACGGCGAAACTGGTTGGCTATCCATATCCAAAAGATCTGCATCATATTTTATCGAAAATCCATATTCATTGTTTACGTAGGTCTCAAATTTTAACTCCTGAGAGGTTTCTCTGGTTTTTTTATTCATTTTCCTTCGATTAAAATGATTTGTTGTCTGCAGTAGATTGGAATAGGATTTAATTTCATTTGCTTTGTCTGGATTTTCCACTAAGGAGGTCGATGATTTCACGGCTGGAACGATATAGGCTGTCAATAGTCCCAATGGTGTGTAAAAATCTTCTTCGGCCAGGCTGCTCGTAAACACAGCCACCAGATTTTTCTTGGGCACAACCATTATAAACTGCCCCTGATGACCAATTGCAGTATAGATATCGGGATTGACTATCCACCACTGATAACCGTAACCAGGTGCCAATGTGGCATCAATGTGTTTACTGGTTGACTCTTTTATCCATTGGGATGATATGATCTGCTGACCATCCCACACTCCGTTGTTCAAGTAGAGAAATCCAAATTTTGCCATATCCCTTGGCAGCATTTGAAGTTGGCTATATCCTAAGGTTATCCCCTGGGGATTTGAGGGCCAGCGCACATTGGTAATGCCCATTGGGCCAAAAAGATTTTTTTCTGCAAATGAAAGTGCATTCTCATGGGTTTGTTCCTGTAAAATGGCCGATAAAAGGAAGGAAACGCCATTGCAATATTCAAAACGGGTGCCCGGTTCTTCTGCCATGGGAAGATCAATCATAAATTTTACCCAGTCTTTGCTAAATCTCATCTGCATGAGACCGCTCCACCGATACAGGTAGGAGTCACGGCAGTATAGACCAGATGTCATTGTAAGCAAGTGTTTAAGAGTTATGGCTTTTTTGTCATCATTGAGATTTTCAGTCGCATATTTTGGAAAAAAATTTATTATAGGCTGGTTTATGTTCTTGATGTATCCTTTATCGATAGCGATGCCGATAAGGGCAGAAGAAATGCTTTTGGTGCATGAATAGATATTGTGTCTTGTGCTCGAATCAAACGGATAATTGTATACGTCCAGCAGGATATACCCATTGCGGATAACCAGCACACTATCAATGTTAATATCATTTTTCCAAATTGTGTCCAGCATTTTGACTAACAATTCAGAGTCCACACCCTGACTTTCAGGTGATGCAGTCTTCCAGCTGCTGGTTGGCCAATAATCTGGCAGTTTTTCTGCTGCCAGTCCTATATTCCATGACATTCCATTCACCAGAACAAATATTAACAAACATTGAATAATTTGTTTCATTTCCGGGCTTCCTCTTTAAATATTCCAAGCCATACACTTGACTTAGGTCCAGCCACTCTTTGACAACGGATCTTATTTCAGTACGGACAACCACACCCATAACTGCCAATTGGCCCATGTTGACAAAATTCCCCTTAGGTCTTGATGTTGTATTGCTTAAACAATACTGTATTAAAAGTACTGAAATGATTTGAGAGGCGCATTCCCCGGATTCTTTAAAAACACCTTTATTGGTGACCACATGAGATTGCAATAAAAAATCCAGATGTATCCCTTTGCAGTATCCCTTGCCTCATCTTCCATTAATTGTTTTGGTCCAATGGCTTTTGTTGCAGCATACAGCAGGGGGTCATTTCCATCCAGATTCTTTATGATGGCTTTTATCTCTTCCACACCCGTTGATTTGAAAGCGCTCCATCTGTGAGCCCCATCCAGCAAACGATAATAACCTGTATTGTCAGGGCAGGGCGCAACCTCAATGGGATCAAATTTGAATCCATCCCTGATGTTTTCAGAAAATATCCCCACGCGCCTGTGATTGATTCCCTTTCTCGGATAAATATCTTCATCAAGGATAATTGAAGAAACAGGGATTTGTTTTGTCTGTTGAGCCATGACGTTTTACACCTGCTCCTGGTAATCGTCTTCTTTTACCTCCCATTCGATTAATTTCATGATGCTCCTCCCTTATAATTTTTTTTGTTGTTAAGACCCGATCCAATTCTTAAAGTGTTTTTGTATTATAAATACCATTTTATTTTATTGGCTCCTTTTCCCCAGCCATGACTTAAATGATCTTGGAACTCCTCGTTGTCCCGGCGACACCGCTGATAGTCAAATGAGGCAATCACGGTTTTTCCCTTGCCAGTGGCGGCAATCACCAGGTTCTTGAAATAGTGGCGGCACGTCCGCACCAGGGTCAGTTTTTCAAGGATGCGTTCCTGGAACGGATGAGGCTGTAGGTCAAAAAACATGGCTGGACCCGCGTCATCCGGTTTCCGTGCCCGGGCGATGGCCGGATTCCTGCTGGCACAGTTTTACATTCCACTCCAGACCATCGGTCAATGCAGGATTTGAGATATTGGACGACCCCACATAGGCCACACCAAAAGCGCTTTTCCGGTCTGGGGGAATTGGCAAGGGCAGGATCAAGGACCTGCAGCAGACGTCTGCCCTCCAGATCAATGTGCCCATGGCCATCTTGATCTTTTTCAATGGAGTTGCAGACCGAGGAGATGAGTTCATTGCACACGGCAATCTGTTTTACAAGTTTGTCACGGCCTTTGACCCGTGCCAGGACGCAGGAGAGGTATCGTTCCATGTAGCGGGCCAGTATGCCGTGGCTTTCTTCGGAGTCCACCCGGGTGGTGATGCTTTTGAGCCCCCTATCCAGTTTGTCCAGCTCTTGCTTCAGTGCCTGGGTGATCAGTTGTTCGTATAATCCGGGTTGGATGGCCATGGGTTAATTTCCTGAAATATTATTTACAGGGGTCTCCGCTTGATAATGGATTAACGTTAAGCTAACCTGCCGCAACATTAACAATAGGATGATTGAGTAATTTTGATTTTCATGACAGCAACAAACTACGAAATAGCCGGAAGGTTTTGCAGTCTGTGTTAAGTGCCTTGTTATACATTTTTCTTTTCCTTTTTCCCAAATATCACCCTAACGATAGGGAAAAACATTGGTGTCCTTTTCCGATATTTAATATAGTCTTCACCCAATCTCTTTTCGAGTTCTGGCTCCTCTATCGATTTAAGTTCCCAAAAATTAATGTAAATAAAAAGTGGTGTGAATACAAAAAGTAGAGATACAGAACCAAAAAACAACCCAAAACCAAACATCAGGGAAAACACACCGGTAAGCATTGGGTTCCGAGTATAATAGTATGGTCCAGTAATGACCAATTGAGGCGGGGGATTAAAAGGAACTGGTGTACCTTTTACGCTAAGAAAATTTTGGACAGACCATCCAATTAAAAATATTGCGAGTAAAAAAATCGGTATGGATAAAATTATATTGAGCGGATTTGGAAATATCGTAGTAAGGTCTATTATCCGGTCTACATACAAGGCTATGGCCACAAAAATAAATATTAATAAACCATAGATGAATGCTCCAATTGGTGTAAAAAAGTTGCGGACATTCTTACTGCCTGTTGCAACTTTGTACAAAGTATTGATCCATACTGTTTTAAAGCTCATATTCCTGATCTCTTTAACAAGGTAATAACCAGCTTGCCTGGTTCATTTACTTTCTTTGAAAACTGTTGAAAATAGCTTAACACTGCCTCCAATTTTTAGGGGAGGCACCCGCCGACTGGCCTCGATGATACACTTTTTAATCGAAACGATTGTTTACCATAACTTCATCCAGCGACAGCTGACCGGGTTTTGGCCATGAGTCCTTGGTGCCCTTGCCAATTGCAATCATGAAAGCAATGCTATGGTCTTCGGGCAGGTTGATGATTTTAGCGACCGCGTCGTAATCGAAGCCATCCATCGGGCAACTCTGATAGCCCAGTTCCAGGGCCATTAACATGATTGTCTGTCCGACTATCCCGCAGGAGCGCATGCCCTCGTCATGCTCAACCTGTGGTTTGTCACGGTAATAGTCATCGATTGCCGGTACCAGAAAATCCTGTACTTCCTGTGGTGCGTTGCGCCAGTATCGTTGCGGGTCACGTTGCCACGACTTGTCGTCGAAGCACAGCACCAGCAGCTCGGATGCGTCGGTGACCTGTGCCTGATCCCAGGCTACAGCACGAATCGCCTTGCGTTGCTCCAGGTCAGTGACACGCACGAAGCGCCAGTTTTGAATATTGAAAGCTGTTGGTGCAAGAATAGCATGCTCAAACAGCTTGAGAAAGGTTTCCTCGGGCATTTGATGCTCGGGGTCATACCACTTGATTGCGCGCCGTGCGCGTATCGCTTCATCTACTCGCATAATTTAACTCTCCTCATTGGTTGTGTTGTTATTGACAAAAAGCTCCGCATTGTCGGTTACTTTTTTCGTAAGCCGGGAGTGTTGAAACAAAACAAGTTTACGAACTAACTACTACTTATATAAGGGCGGGCGAAAAAACAATAGGTAAAAGCCGGTAAGAGCATCACCAGATTTCATCGGGCTTGCTCGGTTCATTTGGCTTGTTGGATTTTATTGCTTCAAAGTAACGCAGGAAAGCTGCAAGCACTTTTAAAAGACTCAAAATATTAGAAACTATATTTTTTGTATATTTCAGGAAGCATAACTTTTAGAAAGTTTTTCCAGGCTTTGACGTATGGGCTTTTCAATAACCGATTTTAAAAAAGAACCGAAAAGTGTGAAGGGTTGTTTCGGCTCAAAGTCAATAAAATAAAAGAGTTTGGTTTTCCCTCCCTCTTCTGAGAATTCCATGCGACCTTTATGATTTTTGATAGGGCTGCCTTTACTGACCACATATTCCATCAGGCAATTGGGTTCGAATGTAATAACGGTTTCTTCAAAAGCAGGAACAGGAAAAGAGGAGATCCGCCTGACAGAACCCACACCATTTTTATTTTCTTCCTGACTATCGATAACCCGCTGGACTTTTGTCGCTATCACTTTACCAAAGGATACATGATCCGTTAAAATATTGAATATTGTTTCAACAGGTGCATTAAAAGATTGCCGTATTTCAATGTGTTGCCTGCTCATGCAGCCTCCCCTTTTTTATAATTGAAGTATTAATCTTTCTTGCTTATCATTACGGAACTTTATTTGTTGTGTATCCCATGCGTTTGTAAAATTCAGGGGATTTATTTTCATCATAGGAAGGACATTCTGAAAGGATTTCGATGGTTGCCTGTTTTTTCAAAGGCCACTCTTCAGATTTTTTCGCATAGATAAAATCATTACTCAGGTTGGCATAGCATGAACAACCCGGTTTACAGAAGTTTTTGCTTGTTTCCTCCCAGATTTTTGTGATGGGTCGCTCATGGATATTACCAAAAGAAAGCATGGTAAAATCACAAGGACAAACGTTTCCCTGTGAATCAATAAACATATAATTGTAACCGGCCCCGCAGCCATAATATTGCTCGCTTTCAAAAAAGTCATAGGCAAAAACACCCGGATACCCTTTTGTCTTTGTGCATTTCTTCTGAATTTCAAAAATGGTTTTGACATTTTCCGGCGTTAGTTGCTCTTCTGGCTTTGTTGTCAGCTTTCCGCTTAAGATTGGGGATGTGAGCCGCATATCATTGATCCCAAGGTCCTTAAAAAAATCAATCACCTTAAAAATTTCGGCCCGGTTGCTGACAAGTGCTTTGTCCGGGACAAAGGAAACCGCAACATAAAATCCTTCATCCTGAAAGAGTTTAATTGCATTCAATGCATAATCATAAATGCCTTCTGTTCGTCTCCCTTTGTCATGAACTTTTGCACTGTAATGATCCAGACTGATCACAGGGATTTCCAGCCCTGCTTCTTTTAATAGTTTTACACGCTCTTTTGTCAGCTTATAGCCTGTTGTAAACATAACCGGCATGGATCTTTCATCAACTGATGCAATAATTTCTTCAAGATCATTGCGTAAAAGGGGTTCACCTCCGGTAAATCCGATAACGCTCACGCCTAAGTCCTGGACTTCTGATATGGCTTTTTTTATTTGATCCAGTGTGAGAATGTCTTTTTTTGATCGGTCTGAAAAAGAACAGTGCCAGCAGTTGCACGGGCATTGTGGGGTAACAGCGAAATTTGTCACAATCGGGTAAGGTTTTCCAGATGTTGTAACAACAGCACCTTTAAGAAAACGATCATAGGCAGTGGATGGGAAGTACGGTGTAAACGTATTGGAGTATATTTTATTCCCAATTTGGGTCAGCTTACTTTCCTTAGAAACATATTTCATGGCAAGCTTCTGTTTTATGCTAAGAGACGAGAGTTCTTTGTTCATACCCATTTTAAGATCTGTAACAAGTCTTCTAATCCCATAAAGCTGAGTTCCGTTATGTTTTCTCATTTACTATTTCCCCGATTATTTTATTTTAAAAATTGTTTTTTTGAAACCGATAGTATCGGTCATAATTTTAAACATCTACTGTTTCATCCGTAGCAAGTTTCTTGTTGGGGTTTAATAAAAAAATAATCAAAGTTTTTCCTATGTCCACGTTCCCAAGTCACCTTTTTTTCTTGAATCTCTAACCAGAAATGAGTTTCCCGGTCCGCGCTTTAGCTCAAATAAGTCAATGGCTTTAAAAAGGCTGCTTAAATTTTTGAAACCATAATTTCTGCTGTCAAAGGATGTTTTATTCGATATATGTGCCCCTACTGGGCCAAGTGCCGCCCAGCCACCATCTTCCTCAGTGGCTTCAATAGCCTGACGGAGCAGATTTACAAGTTTAGTATCAGACTTAAGATTTTTTGATTTTGTCTGGAAATTCCTATATGCCTTTCTTATCGTCACAACACCATACTTTGCAACTTCGCTTAGAACGTCTTCGAACTTACTTGCAGGTGCATTGTCCGCGTCGATGAATAATGCTATTTTCTGTTTTAACTCATTCATTTTTTATATCCTCTTATGGCTTTAATTGTAGAATGTAACGAATCAAATAACCGGTTGGCCGCATGCCCGATCAGATTGATTGCTTTGGTTCTGTATTTTGAAAATGGGATCGGGTTAGATCGTAATGACTTGTTGAGATTGCTTTTTTATTTTTAAATTTACACCCGACAAGCCCAGTTTGAATGCTTCCGATATCAGAACTTTCAGCTGTCGAGCTGCTTTTTCAGGGCTTAGGCCGATCTGACGGATATTGGATATGCAGTTTCTTTGTGCGTCGGTGCGGCCGATTCTAGGAGCATGGGTCAAATATATCCCCATGCTGTCCGCTGCACTCAGGCCTGGTCGTTCACCGATCAGGATTATGCTCAAGCGTGAATTGAGGATTTCACCGATTTCATCGGCCAACGCCACGCGGGCTTGGGAGGCGATGACAATGGGAGCCCATCGCCAGCCACAGGAGGCTGAATGTTTTTGAAAATAGTCGATCAATGCAATGGCATTGTTGTGAATAGCCAAAGTCGACAAGCCGTCGGCGATAACCATAGCCAAGTCATATCTCTCATTGTCTGGCGATTGATATGGTTTTAGACGCTGCTTTGATGGGTCATCCAGTTGCCGTCCAAGATCGGGTCGCTGTAAAAAAGTCGTTCGGTCCACGGCAGCACTATGCACGCATATGGACTGAATTTGTCGGGCATTGAGTTGACTTGCAATGGTCGCTGAATCAAAGGGCAGGTGCACTGCATCGCGGGCCTGGGCGTGGTCTAAATCAAATGCCAGCATATCATGGGTCGATATACTCGAACCCACACGCGCCAGGCCGATACGCGCTGGCGTTAGCTTTTTTATCTGTGATAAATCATAAAGGGGTTTTGATTTTTGGCTCATTGATCCATTTCCTGCAAATAGGCAAGCATCGGCGCGGTCCTGTTTTTCGGTAAAAGCCGGCCCTGATCATCGCACAGTCCCATTTTTAAGAGCCAGCGTTCAAATTCTGGCGCGCAGCTTAATCCCAGCACCTGCCGCAGGTAACTCGCATCATGAAATGACGTGCTCTGGTAGTTGAGCATCACATCATCCGAACCTGGCACGCCCATAATAAAATTCACTCCGGCAGTGCCGAGCAAGGTCAGCAAATTGTCCATGTCGTTCTGATCTGCCTCGGCATGGTTGGTGTAGCAAACATCACAGCCCATGGGCAGGCCCAACAATTTGCCGCAAAAATGATCTTCCAAACCGGCGCGGATGATTTGTTTGCCGTCGTAGAGATATTCCGGCCCGATAAAGCCGACAACGGTATTGACCAACAGCGGCTCATACCGGCAGGCCACAGCATATGCCCGCGCCTCTAAAGTCTGTTGGTCGACCCCGTGATGGGCATTGGCAGAAAGCGCGCTTCCCTGACCCGTTTCAAAGTACATCACATTGTTGCCCACCGTCCCCCTTTGCAGCGAAAGTGCCGCTTCCCATGCCTCCTGGAGCAAATCCATGGTGATGCCAAAACTGTTATTGGCCCCTTCGGTACCGGCAATGGATTGAAAAACGATATCAACGGGGCCCTTTCGTTCCATAATAACCATGGTGTTGGTGATGTGGGTAAGAATACAGGATTGCACCGGTATCTCATAGCGTTGGCGCATATCATCAAGCAATTGCAACAGGCGCTCAGCAGCCACCACATCATCGGCTGCCGGGTTGATACCAATAACTGCATCTCCCACACCGTTGAGCAACCCGTCCAGAATGGCAGCCGCAATACCCTTGGGATCGTCTGTGGGATGGTTGGGTTGCAGTCGGGTGGACAACTGCCCTTTTAATCCGATGGTGCTTCTGAACCGGGAAATGGTTTCCACCTTGGCGGCAACCAGAATTAAGTCCTGATTGCGCATCAGCTTGGAAACGGCCGCAGCCATCTCCGGGATAATGCCGGCAGCCACTGATCGCAGTTGTTCAGTGCCGGTCTCATAGGCTAACAGCCAGTTACGCAAATCCCCCACTGTCATGCTGGAAATCGGTGCAAACGCAGCTTTGTTATGATTGTCCATAATCAGACGGGTAACAGTATCATCTTCATAAGGTATGAGGGCCTCATTTAAAAAGATCGTCAAAGGCAGATCCGCCAGTGCGAACTTTGCGGCAATGCGCTCTTCCTCCGTGGCCGCAGCAACTCCGGCAAGAGCATCACCGGATTTCATCGGGCTTGCCTTGGCCATTAAATCCTTTAAATCACTGAAGTGATAGGTGCGAGATCCAATGCTATGTCGATATGGTTTCACTACTTATTTAAACTTCCTAAATACAATTTCCATTTTTTTTTCTTGCCATAATCAATAATGATCCTCCCCCAAAAAGTGAACTGAGTAATTATAGAAAATTAGACTTGCCCCCTTTCGCACTGCTTTGACCTCTATTTAACTTTTGTTTAAAGGCCTTTGGTATTAAGTGCTTTGTTATATCCTTTCAGTTTTAGGAAAAAATTTATCCTGTTCAATTAACTCATGGAAGAACTTTATAGAACTAAATTGAAACGTTCTGATAATCATCCAATGTGAGATAGATCCCAATATGATACCTATCCCAAAGGGAATGAGCTTCAGGATCAAATTAAAAATGAACTTTTTTGCTAATGCTTTTTGTAATTCTTTAATAATTAATCTGATAGCCTTGTCTGACAGGTTTTTAACCATTTTTTCACCAATTGGATTGCGAAAATCAACAATATTATCAATTTCTAAAGTGGAACCAAAGCATTTAAGGGTTACACGTTTAAGTTTATCTATGTCAGATATTCCATGGCAATATCCAATTGAAAAGATAAGATAAACTATATTTTTGATTAAATTGGAAAAATCAAATAATGAAATTCCAATTTGAATCATGGAACCAACGCCTGGAATTGCACCGGGAATTGCCATTAGTCCACCTTGGATTGCGCATTTTCTCTTTACTTTATTCGTTACTTTATTCGCTAATTTGTCTTTATCCAAATTTGGATATTTGGTTTTTAAATCATTAACAAACGCAAAAATTTGATCCGTGTTTCCGGCAATCAGTTCTATAATTTTAAAAACAGTTTTTTCTCAAACTTTTTAAAGTTGAGTTCAGTTGCGGAAAACTGGGAAAGCCATGGCAGAAAGACTGCGCCTGGAATTAGCGGTACTTGGATATGCGAGCCAAACGCGCTGTTTTTCTTCAACTGGACCGCCTGGTTAGCTATTTCATACCCGGGTATTGTGCCGGCTCGGTAAACACCCAATCACGATCTTTAACCGGTGTATGGCATGAGATGCAAACCTGTGCTCCTTTGTTGAAAGGGTTTTGATCTGAACCAACCCAACGTGCCCACCCCCAACCGTATGTATCTGAATATTTTTTTGAGTCTTTTAGCATGAATTCAGCATGCACAAATTGTCCGGGCACAGTTGCTTCTTCCCAGTTTTCTAATTGAATATCTTTCCAAACAACCTTCCCTAATATTGCTCCATCAGGCCAAGGATTGGTTTTACCAGTGCGTGCAGCTTCAACAGCTACCTCATTGCCCAGGATTATGCGAATTGTATTGTTATCAGTTCGGTGCGAAACAGCTATCGAAGGCCAGTTTTGCCATCCTGCAGGGTAATTAATATCATGCGATGCTTTAATGTCCCCCCCGAAAGTGACAACGGGTAATCCAATGATAATGAGTGTGACAAAAAAGGATGTAAAAAATTTCATGTTAACCTCCTCTATAATAATGGATATTAGCTAATGTTTAGCTCACAAGCTTAAGCGGCAACATATTATCAGTCGATTGTCAAATCCCGCGACCGGTGTCCTGGTTAACGATTTCAAATAAGCGGGTTATCCGTCTTCATTTGGTTTGTTTTATTATTCCGATCTGGTTTTATATATTGCTCTTTTTGGTCCCCAAAAAAAGATTATAGATCCGTTTTAGGGGGTGTTTTCTGCACTATTTCTTTGAGGTGCAATTCTATTGCTTGGTCCGCTCCCCTTTTTTTTGTCTCACAGGTCGAGTAAACAGCCAGAAACCTTCATCCGGTGGAGGGTCTGCGGCCTTCCATCCCATTGCAGAAAACCCCATCAGATCTTTGGGAGCTTCTGCCTTGTTTTCTATTGCATAACGAATAATTTCGCCACGGGCTTTTTTGGCATGGACAATTGCATTTTTATATGACCCATCAGGGTGTTTTTCTTTAAAAACAGGTATGATCACAGGGTGGTCTAATTTCTTAATATCTATGGCTTTCATATATTCCTGTGAAGCTACACTGACAATTGATTCTCCCGATGTCAGCTCATTATTCAGCTTGACAGTCAATGCTTCTCTCCAGAACTGGACAAGATTAGAAAAACCACCCACTGCCAATTTATAGCCCATTTCAAGCCGATATCGTTCAATCAAATCAAAAGGCTCTAATAATCCATATAGCCCGGATAAAATACGAACATTTTTTCTGGCAAAATTAAGCTGATCTTTACTGAGACTGGAAGCATTAAGATGTTTAAAAATAAGCCCAGTAAAACCGAACAAGGCAGGAATTTTTGATTGCCCGGGCTTTCCCCATAAAGAAAATCTCTCATGGGTTTGAGTGGCGAGTTTATCACTTAAGGACATTAACTCTGCCAATTGCTGGGGTGTCATTTTAGAAACCTTGCCAGCAAGTATCTGAGCCGTTCTGAGCAGATCCGGATCTGATGTTACCACATCCTGCAAAACTGGAACGCTGAAATCCATGGTCTTTGTAGTATTTAAAAGTAAAAGCATTTCTTTAACCCATTGTACGCCGGACTATTGCTTGACAAATTTTTCGAACATCTCATCATTAAATCCGACAATCAATTTTTCGCCGACCTTTATTGAAGGTGCTCTCAGAATTCCGCTTCTTCCGATGGCCTCCTTCAAAATCTGTTCCCGGTTTTCTTCTACCGGTTTAAATACATGGAATTTTTTCCCTTTTCCTATAACAACGGTTTTATACGTTTTGATCAATTCCCATGCTTCATCCGTACCTATTTTGTCTTTTCCTGCATTGATTCTTTTTAAAATATCGATGTTTTCAGACGCAAGCACTTCCAGTGCTTTCCCACATGATTTTCAGCCATTTCTCAAGTATGCCCAATTTATTTCCATTAAAATCTCCTTACCCCTTGAATGTTTAACTTAAAAATAATCGGTCGCAACCGGTTCATTTTTTTGTTGAAATTTTTTAAGTTGCTTTTAAGAAAAGACCTTTAACTTTTCTTTCGAAGAATTTTTAATCACATCGTTAATTTCATATAGGACAGAACTTTCTCCATATAAGTCAAAAAACTCTTCGGTTGTCTTTTTTGCCTCGCCTACAATTCTATCAACCATCGTCACCATGGTTCCGTTTTCTCCATGGAGGAATGAAATATTCTTTGCGTGAGCATCGGAATTGCCGATTAAACCGTTAAAAATTATAAGCTGTAAAAACCGTTTAGTATCTTTGACTTGAGAAGCACTTTCATTTCTGATGAGTGAGAAACACATATCGAGTGTTGGGGAATATTTTAACTGGGCATTTACATTTAATGCCTGGCAAAAGTCTTCTTGTATCAGTCTGATGATCTGCCCGTTTTCTATCTTTCTGTCGTATCGGTCAATTAAGTATAGCGGTATTTCATTAATTTTAAAAATTTTAACATCAGGTACGGTCAGCCCCATTTTTTTGGCCGGCATCATGCAGAAAGTCTCGTTCTCAACCGTTCCATGGAGATCTTTTATCGGGGTTTTTAAAATATGAGAAGAGGGTGCACCGTCAGTGATCTGATCCTTTTGCGTGTCATTTGTGCTGGCGTGTGACCCACTGAAGAAAGTGACCGTCAAAAAAAAGAAAAGAAGAAAAACCGCAACTTTAGTAGCGGGCCTTCTGTCATTCATTAGGTTTGCCTGCATGCTTGTATTCTCCCTCTTGCATAATTAGTTGCAGGGCCATATGTTATTCTCTATAGTGAGGGCACCATAAACTTTATTTACAGCCATTGTGAAGATTTCAACTTTTTCCTTCAGAAAATAACACTTGAGGCGCCCAGTCAACACCCAGAGTATCCAATGCTGATTTTCCCCGAACCGTCAGGTCTGAAACAAAATCAAACTGGTGGCGCGGATCAATCGGATAGGCCTTCAGGCGGTAATGTCTTCCCCATGGCCTGTTTATTACAGCCACCACAATCTGCTTTCTGATCTGCAGGAAGTTACTGGTCAGTGCTGTATCATATAAAAGTTCGCGGACCGTTGCCACATCATGCTGATGATTAAGATAAAAATCAGCCGTGCACTGAAGATTCTGACCGCCGTCATTTGAGTTGAAAACAAGCTGGTGCCACAGTTGAAGATGTGGAATTTGAACAACAGTGTCATCCGGGGTTACAATTTCTACCGTCCGCATATTGATGGTACGGACTTCACCATAGGCCCCGTTGACTTCAATCCAGTCCCCGGGCTGGTACGGCCTCTCGTAAAGAGTCACAATGCCGGCAATCAGACTGCTGACATAATCTTTTAAAGCAAATCCGATCGCAATGCCAAGGGCGCCCAATAGTGTCACAAGGTTTGCGAAAGTCGGGTATAGGAAGAGAGGTATGATCATGACAAAGGCTGCAATAATTATAACCAACCGTGTCACCGGCACCAGACCCAGCAGGAAAAGACGAAACCGGCTGGGGACCTCATCGGCCAGCCAGGGAAAAAATTTCTGGCTGATAAAAATTGACAGATATGCCAGTGCCAGTATCAATCCAATCTGAATAAGACTGGTCTGAGTCAGGCTGTGAAAAATGGCCAATGCCGGGTTGGGGTCATTCATTTTAAACTCCTAAAAATCATCGGTTAATAAACCGTTTGCCTGAACAAATTTCCTGGCTGATGGATAACCGGCTGGTAAGATCCTACAGACACCATCGACCACCTTGACGATTTCCGCCTCCTGAAGTTTTGAGACGATTTCCAGAACATGACTTGCGTGAAGGGGGACCAGCGCTTTCATCCATTCGATTGGCAACCCGTTGTGAATCAGCAGAGTATGTATAACAAAAGCTTCATCTCGCCCGGCATCAGACGGTACCTCAGGATGCCGGATTTGATCCCAGTCACTCATCCAGATGGTCTGACAAAGGACGTCATCCCTTTCAGAAGATTTCTTTTCTTCTATCAATCTGCCGGATTCTTCGCTTAATCCGGAGCGCCACACAGTAAGCGCAATCTCCAGGTGTCCCCTGCTGTGCACAGCCAGCCGCTGCAGAAAATCGCTGATTAGGAGTTTATCGGCATCTGAAGATGCAGCGGCCTCAAAGATGGGGTGACCATCATTGGAGTTGCGGAAAGTTACTGGAATTTGGGTTTCCGGTCCATTCTGTTTATCAAAGACTCTTGTCAGCCTTAAGATGTCAAACGCCTGGAGGGTCAGGCTTACAGGAGAGTACCCTCGCCAGACATGGCTTAAATACTTCCAGGCCCAGCTGTCACAGCAGATAATGCCCGGTCCAAGATCGCCTGAATATGCGCGGTATAAAAATTTTCGAACCACGGACAGTCCCGAAACATGGCGCAAAAAAGACTTCTCAAGGCACGGGAAGACCCATGGTTTTTGACTTTGACCAGTAGCAGGAAACCATGTGTCATCGTCAGCCAGAATCATCTCCGGCGTAGGCGGGATAACCGATTTCCATTTTTTTTGGGACGTCAGGGTGGATAGGATGGTTCTGATTCCGCTGAAAGGGGGTGCCACCAAAACTAAGATCGGCGGGTCAGAATGGCGCTGTTTCATCCATTCAGACAACCGTTCTCCCAGCATCCTGGAAGCTGACTGCCAATCCGGTGATGGTGAAAGACATTCAAGTCGATGACCGCTGATTAATTGAAGTTCACAATGTGACTTAATGGGCGACAAAGGTTTCGGATCTTTATTCCTGAACAGGCGCGTGAAGAATGTGATCCCTTTCTGGGCGGCTTCGGCTACCGGTGAAGCGGGCAGCTGATAATCGGACAGCGGAACAAAGTCCCACAGAATCAGTTCCCGGTTTTCAGTATCAATATTTTTTATCATTTTTTATCCGATTTTCATGAGATCGGTTTTAAGTTTGACCCAGACCCTGAGCCAGCTGTTTTATTAAAAGTTTATTTTGTATCGCGGTCGGACATCATCTCGACTGCTACTCTGTGTGGCGCAAGTTGAATGGTTTCAAAAGGCATATCGATCCCGGCTGACGTTAAAGCCTTAAATACCTTTTCCCGTAATTCAAATCTTTTGGTGACGTGCTCCCGTTCATTCTTCAGCCAGACTCTCAACTCAATAGTCACATTGTAATCATTCAGCTGGTCCACCACCACAGATGGCAATGGATCGATCATGTAGTCATCATCTTCATTTACCAGAGAAATTAATATTGATCGGACGCTGTCCAGATTTTCAGTAACGGCCACTGTCACGGGGATGTCTAATCGCAAATGAGGAAAATTGGTGTAGGAGGTGACGGTTTTGTTCATGATTTCTGCATTGGGAACGGCTAACATTTTCCCGTCATTGGTGATAATCCGGGTTGTACGCAGGGAAATCCGATCCACCCGTCCGTAGCGACCTTCAATTTCAACCAGATCATCAATCGTAAATGGCCGATCCATGAAAATTAAAAATCCTGAAATAATATTGGACATTGTATCCCGTAGAGCGAACCCGATTGTCAAACCGGCAACACCCAATGAACCTAACAGCGCCGTCGTTTTTATTCCGGCAGAAGAGAGGGCTGAAATCAGACCAAGGCTTAAAAGGACAAATTTTACGATTGTTTCAACAAAGGCGGCAGACGTTTTATTAAAACGTCTGATCAGCCATCCTTTTATAAAATGATTCAAGATCAGCCATAACAGATAGAAAAACGCCATGACGATGACGGCAATCACTATATCTATCAAAAGTTCTCCCAGAAGCAGTCCCAATTTTTCCACATCAAAATATTCTTTCAACCTGGATATTAAACCCTCTTTCAAATTTTCCAAAATATTTCTCCTGAAAAAGTCAAACAGTTCTGTGAACTTTCCCCAAAAATAAGTATAAGAATACCTTTAAAACCATTTAATTTCTATTGTTTTTTAAACGTTTTAAGCAATTGGCTTTTTTTCCCTAAATCCACCGCCTATTTTTTTTACACCGCTCCAAGGTAAAATCGGGAGATTTTTTTTAAGATTAGAAGCAGATTTCGATGAGATTTAGCTTTTCAGACCACAAACACCCTGTAGTGCCCATTTTTTGGACGTAACTATCCTGTGAGATGAGATATTCATATACAATATTTGGAGTACATCTTATCATAAGCTTATCCGGAGGGAGCCCCTTGCAGTATTGCAATCCGCTTGCGCGCTGTTATCAATATAGCATATGATGGATGTCCTTTGGATAAACGCAAAATCAAACTTCGGGAACGTTTGATTATCCTGCCTGGGATATTTATGATCGAAAATCGGATCCGTTTCATCCTTGTGGCTTCCATGGATGGGTCTAAGGCCAATTTTTTCATCATAACATTTAAATTCAGGGCCAATATCATTATCCACCACCATGCTGCATTTTCACCGAAGTCGGCAGAAGGAAGTTTACCTC
>JABGOU010000064.1 GCA_018645325.1 Desulfobacula sp. | reverse complement strand
TCTTTTGAACACCCAGATGGAAAAAACCCTGCCCGTTTATATTCCACCAGAAATTCTTGAAAAAATAACAACTGGAATAATCCGTAACGCATTTGAATACACTCCGGATAATAGCAAAATTGATATTATTGTGAAACAAACAGCGAATGGTCCTGAATTAATCATAACTGATTATGGAATCGGATTTTCCAAAGAAAAATTGCATTTGATATTTGAAAATTATTTTGCTCCACCGGAATCCATAGATTATTCGACAAAAAATGCCTATGATTTCAATGCCGGAGGTAGTGGGTTTGATCTTCTGAGAATTAAAATTTTTTCTGAATTCTATAATTTTAAAATAGAGATTAACTCTGAGAGGTGCAGCTTAATACCAAACGATAATGATCTTTGCCCCGGCGATATTGATCTTTGCCAGGCGTGTGCAGGCCAAAACGGTTGTTTCAATTCAGGCGGCACGTCCATCCATATTCAATTTCTGCAGTGATTCATCTATTCTTCATGGATATTTGAAACGAGAGGATTTTATCACCTATCATAGATCTTATGAGGTACCAGGTCTATGAAAAAGAAAATACGCAGACCTAGGTGCAAATACTGTGACGATTTGTTTTGCATTGGAATCTCTATTTATGTATTATCACTTCAAACTATTGGCGGATATTAAGAAGTTTGTGAAAGTCGTAAATAATGTTTCTGAGAAGATTGAATGAAAAAAATGATGCAGAAAAAAACAGTATCCAAGTTAAGAAGTGAAAAATAGTATGGCCAGTATTAAAAAACTTCTTTTGCATAATATGCTTTTCATCACCTTTATTTCTTTTACCTGTCTCTATTTTTTTTGGGTTTTGAATGAATATACCAAATTTAATGAAGAATCAGCATCCGTTAAAGAAAAATTTGTTGCCTCAGAAAAAGAAAGACTGAAAACACAGGTTCAATCTGTACTGGAATATGTTCTGTATATGAGAAACCAGACGGAAAAAAGGCTTCGGGACTCGATTAAAAGCCGTGTGAATGAAGCTGGTTCCATAGCCATGAACATCTATAATGAAAATAAGGATTCAAAATCTTCTGATCAAATAAAAAAAATGATCAAAGATGCTTTAAGGCCCATACGGTTTAACCGGAACCGGGGGTATTATTTTGCCTTTAACATGGAAGGGATCGCAGAACTTTTTGCCGACAGGCCTGAAATGGAAGGCAAAAACATGCTGGTGGTTCAGGGTGCCAAGGGCGAATATGTTGTGCCGGATATGATCGAAATATTAAAGGCGCGGAAAGAAGGATTTTATTCTTATACCTGGTCAAAACCGGGAGACTCGGATTCAAAACATTTAAAAATCGCCTATGTGAAATATTTTAAACCCTTTGGATGGGGAATCGGAACCGGTGAATATATAGAAGATGTGGAAAAAGAAATCCAGGAGGAAGTCCTGGAAAGAATTTCAAAAATCCGATTTGAAAAAGAAGGCTATTTTTTCGGGAGCATTTACGGGGGGCAGCCTTTATTTACAAACGGAAAAATTACAAAGGGAACAAAAAGCATCTGGGAACTGACCGATCCCAAAGGGGTTAAACTCATACAGGAACATAACAGAGTGGCAAAAGAGCCGGGGGGAGGATTTGTTTCCTATTTCTGGCAGAAACTGGATTCAGAGAAACTTTTACCCAAGTTGTCCTATGTTGTCGGTATCCCGGAATGGGAATGGATCATTGGTGCCGGGGTGTATCTGGATACAATGGATGAAGTTATCCTGTCAAAGAAAAAAGCTTTGTATAATGATTTTTTAAAACAAGCTGTTTTATATTTTGCGGTTATGATTTTCATATCCTTTCTGATTCTTTTTTGGACCCGATACCAAACCCATAAGATTCAATCCGGGATCAGTCTATTTTCAAATTTTTTTGAAACCGCATCTTCACAGGAAACGGCCATTGATCCGATCGGACTGCAGTTTGAAGAGTTTAAGAGTATAGCAGAGTTTGCCAATCAGATGATTGAAACGAGAACTAAAGCCATTCAGGACCTTCGGGAGAGTGAGGAAAAATTTCGGCTGACATTCCTTTCAAGCCCGGATTCGATCAATCTCAACAGGGTTAAGGATGGGATATATCTTGAAATAAACGAAGGTTTTACAAAGATTATGGGATACTCTCGTGAAGAAGCAATTGGAAAATCTTCACTTGACCTCAATATCTGGAATGATCCAAAAGACAGAGACCGCCTGATTTCATTGCTGAAAAAAAATGGGACTGTTGAAAACCTGGAAGCAGAGTTTCTGGGAAAAGAAGGGCAAATAAAATTTGGTCTTATGTCTGCACGAATATTGAAAATAGGAAATGAAGATGTCATTCTTTCCATTACCCGGGATATCACTGAGCGAAAACAGATGGAAGCAGATCGTGAGCGGCACCTTGCAGCCATTGAACAAGTAGCAGAAGGCGTTGTAATTGCAGACTCGGATGGCAATATAGAGTATGTCAATCCCGCTTTTGAGAAAATCACAGGGTATCTAAAGCAGGAGTTAATCGGAAAAAATTCACGAATCCTGAAAAGTGGTGAGCATGATAAGTTGTTTTACCAGCAAATGTGGGAGACGATAATTACAGGGAATACCTGGAATGGCAGACTGACCAACAGAAAAAAGAATGGTAGTTTTTATATAGAAGAAGTCACTATCTCACCAGTACTTGACAAATTAGGAAAAATAATAAATTTCGTGGCAATTAAGCGTGATGTTACCGATGAAATCATGGTGGAGAAAGTGTTGCAGCAATCTCAAAGAATGGAATCCATTGGTACCCTTGCCGGAGGCATTGCCCATGATTTTAACAATATTCTTTTTCCTATTATGGGTTATACTGAGATGCTTTTAATGGATACTCCTGAAGACAGCCCGGCCCGAGCCAGTTTGAAGGAAATTTATACCGCCACCTTAAGAGCCAAGGGACTGGTAAAACAGATCCTCACATTTTCCCGTCAAGAGAGCAGTGAACTAATGCTGTTAAAGATACAGCCAATTGTCAAGGAAGCATTAAAACTTATCAGGTCCACAATCCCCACAACAATTGAAATTAAGCAGGATATCAATCCTGACTGTGGTGCGATCAAAGCTGATCCTACACAAATTCATCAGATTGTAATGAATCTTGCAACCAATGCGTATCATGCTATGGAAGAGACGGGCGGGGAACTGAAAGTGAGCCTGAAGGAAATGGAATTTAAAACACTTGATCTAATTAATCCGGATATTGCACCTGGGATTTATGCTTGTCTAAGGATAGCTGATACAGGCATAGGGATGGATAAAGAATTAATAAATAAAATCTTTGATCCATTTTTTTCCACCAAAACAATAGGCAAAGGCACTGGAATGGGGCTTTCAGTGGTTCATGGTATTGTTACTGCCATGGGGGGTGTAATCCAGGTATATAGTGAACCTGGAAAAGGAACACAATTTTATGTTTATTTTCCAATAGAAAAGAATTCTTTTGAAGAGTGGAACACCCGGGCTAAAGAACCAATCCAGGGCGGAACTGAACAAATCCTTCTTGTGGACGATGAAAAAGCAATCCTTGCAATGGAAAAACGAATGTTAGAACGTTTGGGGTATCAAGTTACTTCATGTAGCAGCAGCCTTGAAGCCCTTGATGCGTTTCGCTCAGGTCCAGATAAATTTGATCTTATTATAACAGATATGGCTATGCCAAATATGCCTGGAAATAAATTGTCGGCTGAACTGATTAAAATACGCCCTGGTATCCCAATAATGCTTTGTACTGGATTCAGCGAAATCATGTCTGAAGAAAAAGCGGCATCTCTGGGCATTAAGGGTTTTATATTGAAGCCGATTGTCATGAAAGATCTTTTTCAAAAGATACGTGAGGTGCTGGACAAAAATTAAAGTTGAAACTATAGAACAATGGCTATAGTCCTCAACCATTAATGCTTACAAAAATTGCAGAATACCAAGAGTAGTCTTCTGATTTTTAATTAAAACCTATATAAAATTGTTAGACTCCTTTATTAATCATACTAACTTTATGACCCAATAATAAGAGGTTGCCATGTCATATTTTGATTTCACAAGTTTTGAGCGGGCTTTCCATCATCATATTAAATATGTTCTTGGAAAAAAGATTGAAGAAGCCTCACGTTTAGATCTGCTCAATGCTGTTTCTGCTGCTGTAAACAAGTATCTGATGGATATCAGTTTTGAAACTAAAGAAAGATACCGACAAAATGATGCCAAGCGCCTTTATTATATGTCCATGGAATTTTTAGTTGGAAGGCTTTTGTCCAATAATCTGATTAATCTGGGAATCTATAAACCCTGTGCACGGTTTTTAAAAAAACTTGGATTTGATCTTGAAGACCTGGTGGATGAGGAGAAGGATCCTGCTTTAGGCAACGGTGGCCTAGGAAGACTTGCTGCCTGTTTTTTAGACTCACTTGCAAGTCTTGACATGCCGGGATTCGGATATGGAATAAACTATGATTATGGACTGTTCAAACAGGTTATTGTCAATGGATACCAGCAGGAAAAACCGGATTACTGGCCAAACCTGTCTTCACCCTGGCTTATTCGAAGATCGGATGCCTGTTATATGATTCCTATCTATGGTAAAATTGAAGAAATGCATGATCATACCGGAGACTACGATCCCAAGTGGATAAACTATAAGCATATTATAGGCAAACGCCATGATATTCTTGTGGCCGGCTACGGAGGCAGAACGGTTAATCAGCTGCGGTTGTTTTCCGCCAGGGCTTCGGAAGATTTTGATATCGAAATTTTTAATGACGGTGACTATTTTAATGCCGTGAGCCGAAAAATTCGATCAGAAGCAATTTCAAAGATCCTTTATCCTTCTGATTCAAAGGACACAGGAAAAGAACTTCGCCTGGTTCAGGAGTATTTTCTTGTGGCCTGTTCCGTAAGGGATCTTGTCCGCATCTATAAAAAGACCCATGATAATTTTGACCAATTCCACAAAAAGGTTGCCATTCAGCTCAATGACACCCATCCTGCATTAACAGTAGCTGAACTGATGCGGATCCTGGTGGATGAAAATGAACTTGAATGGGAAAAAGCCTGGGATATCACTGTCAAAACACTGGGATATACCAATCATACCCTTCTGCCTGAAGCCCTTGAAACATGGCCGGTATCCATTTTACAGAAAGTGGTTCCCCGCCACCTGCAGATAATCTACGAGATTAACCGGCGGTTCATTACAGCAGTATCTGAAAAATTTGGTGATAAAAGCCAGGAAATAATCCCCCGCATGTCGATCATTCAGGAAGGCGATGAAAAAAAAGTACGCATGGCAAACCTTGCAATTGTCGGCAGCCACTCTGTAAATGGCGTTGCAAAAATCCATTCTGAGCTGGTAAAAACCAAGCTGGTCCCGGAATTTTATTCTCTGTGGCCTGAGAAATTCAACAACAAAACCAACGGGGTAACGCCAAGGCGATGGATTGTAAACTGCAACCCTGGTCTGACCGACTTTATCTGTGAAACCATAGGTGACCAATGGATTAAAGACCTTGAACAAATATGGGAACTTGAAGCATTTCAGGATGATCCAGGCTTTCTGGAACAACTCATGAAGATCAAACAGGAAAACAAAAACAGTCTGACGGATATTATCAAAGCCACGGTATCAGAAACGGTAAATCCTGAATCCATTTTTGATATCCATGCAAAACGTATTCATGAATACAAAAGGCAATTATTAAATATCATGAACATTATCCACCTTTACCTTTCTGTAAAAGAAGATAATATCGATATCGGTCCTCCAAGAGCCTTTATTTTTTCAGGCAAGGCTGCCCCGGGATACCATATGGCCAAACTTATCATAAAATTAATTCATGAGATTGCCGATGTAGTGAATAAGGATCCTTTGGTCAGCCAGGTATTAAAAATCATATTTTTACCGGATTATCGTGTGACCCTTGCAGAAAAAATGATACCTGCCGCAGATATAAGTGAGCAGATTTCCACTGCAGGAATGGAAGCCTCAGGGACAGGCAATATGAAATTTGCAATGAATGGGGCAGTTACACTGGGAACACTTGACGGAGCCAATATAGAAATCTGTGAACAGGTCGGAAAAGAAAATATCTATATTTTCGGGCTTACTGTTCAAGAAGTGGAACAGATACGACAAAGCTACAATTCCAAAACGTTTTATGACCAGGATGCAAGATTGAAAAGGGTTATGACCGCAATAAGGTCCCAACGGTTCTGCAGAAACGAACCTGGATTATTCCGTTCCATTTATAATTCATTAATGGCCCATGGAGATTATTATCTCCATTTTGCTGATTTCAACTCCTATGTGACAGCCCATGAAGCCATTGGCCAAGATTTCAACCATAAACAAGAATGGGCAAAAAAATCTTTAATGAACATAACCCGGACAGGCATGTTTTCCAGTGACCGGACCATCAAAGAATATGCGGCTGAAATCTGGGACATCCAACCACAGATTAAAAATTCTGAGCGCTGGTAAAAAAATCATTCAGGGATCAAAACCTGCGCACTCCTTGAAGGGAGATAGAGACTTAAAAGGTTGCGGCTGCCAAAATTTACAGAATCGTTGTTAAAGGTAAAATGGACCTGGCCTTGTTTAAGCCTTTCCATGCCTCCAAACCTCTTATCCTCTGTAGTGAACATCATGCTGTACCTGCCCTGCGATGCATCAAACATATAGTCTGTATAAGATTGGACAGGATGAAAGTTGAAGATAAATATTAAATGGTTTCTTTCAAAAGCAATAATTTTGTCATCATCGTGCAGATGCAAAAGTTTTATATCCGGTATTGAAAACAGATCCTTATTTTTTGCCATCTCAATCATCTGCCGGTCAAATTTAAACAAACTATCATAATAAAGCCGGGTATCATATTTTAACGACCATTGCCGTCTGGCATAATGATAAGAAAAATTATTTTGTTTTGATGGAAAATCCACCCATTCAGGATGTCCAAACTCATTGCCCATGAAATTTAAATATCCTGCATTTGAAGTAGCAATCGTTATGAGACGGATCATTTTATGCAGAGCCACTGCACGGACTGTTTCAATTTTTTTATTCTCTTTTTCCATGGCTGAATAGATATTGCTGCCCATAAGATGCATCATAAGGGTTTTATCACCCACCAGTGCCTGGTCGTGACATTCTGCATAACTTATGGTCTTTTCCTCATTTCGACGGGTGGTCAATTCATGCCATAGAGACTCCATGGGCCAGTTTTCGTCCTTAAAATCTTTAAGTAATTTGATCCAGAAATCTGCAATACCCATGGAAAACCTGTAATCAAACCCAACTCCCCCTTTTTGGATTTCTGCTGCAAGGCCTGGATACCCACTGACATCTTCTGCAATGGTAACTGCTTTCTTTTTGATTTCATGAACCAGCTTATTGGCAAGAAAAAGATAGTTTAATGCATCAATATCCACATCCGGTCCAAAATAATCATCATAGGATGTAAATGACCTGCCGATTCCATGATCTTTGAAAAGCATAGAGGTTATTCCATCAAAACGGAATCCATCTACATTGAATTTCTCTATCCAATACCTTAGATTTGACAAAAGGAAACTTAATACACGGGGTTTTGCATAATCAAAACATCTGGAATCCCATAAGCTATGTATTCCTCTAAAACCATCATGGAAAAACTGATGCAAAGTTCCATCAAACCTGGAAAGGCCTTCCACTTCATTGCGCACACTATGGGAATGAATAATATCGATCAATACCCTGATTCCCTTTTCATGGGCCTTATCTATAAGGTATTTTAACTCTTCCGGGGTGCCGAACCTTGAAGATGGGGCAAAAAAACTGGAAACATGATAACCAAATGAAGCATAATAAGGATGTTCCTGGATGGCCATAAGCTGTAACGTATTGTAGCCTGCATGCACAATTTTAGGTAAAATATGGTTTGCAAACTCCACATAGGTGCCAACCCTGTCTTCTTCCAGAGCCATACCCACGTGGGCTTCATAAATTAGCAAAGGGTCTTTAGGAGGTAAAAAACTTGATATTTTCCACTGATACGCTTTATGGGGGCACCAGACCTGGGCATTAAAAATAAGGGTTTCAGGGTCCTGAATAACACGGACTGCTGCCGATGGTATCCGATCGCCCTGACCACCGGGCCAGAAAACCTTTAACCTGAAAATATCTGTGTGGGAAAAAAAATGGATGGGGAATTTTTTTTCAAATATGCCGTTTTCTGTTTTTAAGAGTTGAAACGCTTTGTCTGCCTGCCAGGATGTTTTATCACAAATTATAAAAATATCGTCTGCATGTGGTGCCCATTCCCTGAAAACCCATTCACTATCTTCTAAATGCAGCCCAAAAAAATTATGATAATCAGAAAATAAATAAACAGAACCATTGTTCTGCTTTTTAATCTGCTTTTCCAGATTTTTTGCACAAGTGATCCTGGAACCTATTATGTCGGCATAGGGGATCAGCCCCGGGTCATCGAAAAAACCTGAATCAGACAAGGAACGGCCTTTTAAGCATTTTTTCATATAAAGATATATAACTTTCAGCACAGCGACTGTGGTTGAATTCCAATACGCCTTCAATCATGATTCTTTTTATCTGCTGCTCTTTAATCTCTCGTGGCAGTAAATAAAAATCCATTGCCCTTTCTACTCCCCATTTTAACCCCTGGGCATCATGCACATTAAATAAAAATCCATTGCCTGAATTATCTTTAACATCCAGGTCACTGATCGTATCATGCAGACCTCCTGTGTCAAAAACAATGGGAAGTGTGCCGTAAATACATCCTACCATCTGGGGAAGACCACAGGGTTCAAAAGAGGACGGCATGAATAGAAAATCTGAAGAAGCAAATGCCTGGTGGGACAGGGCCTCATTAAACCCGCATACTGCAACTCGTCGGTGAAGACCATGAAACTGCACTATATCATGAAAGTGTTTTTGATAAGGTCCGCTGGCCACAAAAACAACCTGAAGACCTGTGTCATGATATTGTGATACGATCTCATACAGGATTTGTGCAAGAAGCTGACACCCCTTTTGAACCGGATCAAGCCTTGAAGGCCAGAAAAACAGAGGCGCATTTTCATCCTGTTCAAGATCAAGGATTTTCTGCAGGTACAATTTGTTCTCTATCTTCTGTTTCCGATGATTTTTGGGGCCGTAATTAAAACGGATTTTATCATCTACAGCAGGGTTGAATTCAGGTTCGGGTGCATTCAAAATACCGGTTGCACAACCTTCGTAGTACTTGTTGCTCAATTCATTTTTCAGGCAGTTCTCAACAAACATATGGCGGTTTTCAACTATTTCTTTTAAAAATTGAGGGCTCACCGTGTTTACATAGTGAGCTGCAAAAATGCCTGAAGTCAGAAAATCCACCCGATTCCAATCCCTGCTTTCTTCATAATTATGAGGAGGTTTTTTAAAAAACAGCCATTTCCAGAATGAAGCAGCATCAATACCGCGATCCTCAATTTCCGCTATAGTGGATGTCATGGTATGTATATTATGTATGGTAAAAAGACAGGGAGTTCCAATCTGTCGTGCCATGGCAGGTATCAGACCGGTCATCCAGTCATTGCAGTGTATTATGTCAGGATTCACCCGGGGTATGATATTATTGATAACCTCCCGCTGAAACGCTAAAGAAACCTTGAGATCCTTATCAGAATAACCCGAATATACATTGTCCAGATAATAAAATGCCCGGTCTGCAGCCAGGTGAATACGTTCATCATCAAGGCTTTTTCGAATCTTGTTAAGTTCAGGATCATGGGTTTTTGTAGAATAGTCGTTGTATATGGAGCGGTAATCAGGCAGGGCCACATGTACGTCACACCCAAGCTCGAACAAAGCGCTTATAAGTGCAGCTGAAACATCTGCAAGACCGCCGGCCTTGGCACAATAGTTTGTACCCTCCCCCATATCCTCAGGTAAATAGGTCACCTCTGGAGTTACAATCAGTATTCTTGGTTTCTGTGTCATCTTATTGAGTTGTCTCCTGAAATAATTTAACAGGATAATTTATGCACCACCCTGGCAGCTTCACTTATCCCCCAAGCCTGGGCATCACATCCCCTTGGTGCATGTGGAAAATCTCCGTCAAGAATTTCCGGTATATATCCTGCTGCACCGGTTCTCATCAATCGAATAACACTGCCCAGCCAGGCAAGGCAGGTAGAATAACTTTTTTCACCAAATACTTTTGCCCATGCTTCACAAAATATGGGAAACTGCCAGGTCCAGGCTGTTCCATTATGGTAGGCCGGCTTACGCATGGTATCTTCATCCCCCTGGTAGGTTCCTGAATACGGATAAAATGGATCTTTGAGCAATTTATTATTATAAAAAATTTCAATAGGATATTCAAGCTTTCTGTCAGCAAGGCTTCGGATTGCACCCGGAACAAGTAATTCCTGACATGTTTCAACACATTTTTGTGCCATTGATATGTTATCCAATACATCAAGAGTGATCAAAAGGAGTTGATTTGGCCTCAATGCATCATCTGCAGAAGCATTCTCGACTCCATTGGGGCTGTCTGAATGAAGACAATCTGAAAAAAATCCTAAAGACTCCTGCCAGAAATTATTTACAATGGCTTTCTGAACCTTTTTTGCTCTGTCCCCCCACCCTCCGGTATCATCATCAGATGCCAGCAGCATAAGGGCATTGTACCATAACGCCTGTATTTCAACTGGATATCCCTGTCTTGAGGAACAAGCCGGATAATTGGTATCCATCCAGGTAAAATGAGCTGGACTATAGAGAAGACAGGTTCCCGGGTCTGCTACAACACCTGTTTTAGTTCCCTGTATCAAAGAATGTGCTATTGACAAAAGTATCGTCCTGATACTCCTTCCTTCCAGATCCTCATTTAAAAAATCCCTGCTTTTCTCTTTTTCAATCAAATCCTTGCAGCAGGCAAAAAACCATAAAGGTGCATCAGAGGTCTCTATATTGCCTGCATCTTTACCACAGATCATATTAGGAAGGGTCCCTTGATTTTCAAACCGCCCGAAAAGTCTTAAAACAGACCTGGCCTCAGTAAGCCTGCCAAGCTCGATAAGGCTTCTGCAGTAAATAAGGCTGTCCCGCCCCCAGTCAAGAAACCAGGGATATCCGGCAATAACACTTTTATCTTTACCGCGGTTAACTAAAAAAGCATCCAAACCTTTATAAATGGCTTCAGAAAGCGAGATACCCGGATTAAAATAAGGAAAAGACCGGAATCTTGAATCCTGTTTTAATATTTCCTGATTATTTTTCCCTGATACTGCAGCTTTAAGATCAATAGTCTTTCCTCCCAGACAGAAGCAGGTAAAATATCCCGGACTGAAAAGGTCAGATGCTGAATCCAGACCTCTTTGATCTTCCTGTGGGCGATGAATCATATAGTACCATTCAGGCTCCTGGATAAACAAACCTGATGACAGTGTTACAGATAGTTTACCTCCCCTTGAAAGAAAGAAAAAAAATCCTTTCTGAAAAGGTTCTATAGCCTCAGGCCAGGTTGTTTCAGGTCCCTGAAATGCTTTGACCGTATCATGAAAACTTCTGTCCTCTATATCCGGCCTGATGATCAGATTGACCGGCTTGTTTTCCTCTAAAATGTTATCCTTTTTGTTTTCAACCCTTTTCCTGTGAACGGATAGCAACACAGAATTTTTTTCATGATCAATGGAAAGATAAAGTTCAAGAATATAATATTTACCTTCTGATGTTGGGATATGAAACTGCCATTTTCCGCCTTTGTCATATGAAAACCAGAACTTTTCAAGACAGTCCAGTGACAGTTCTCTGGAGTATCCCTGATAAATAGCCCAGATCCTGCATCTGGAAAGAACCATCCATCTGTTTTCCGGAAGTGTTTCATCCATATTTGCTCCAAGGAATGCATCATATCTGCTGTATAAACTGCCCCAACTGGCAGCAGCTCTCATCATGCCCCCTCTTTTTGTAGTGCTCAGAAGCTTTAAAAACGGATTTTCAGCAATTTCCCTGCGGGTAAAAAAAGGTCTCATTTCCAGGTCGTTAAAAGGTGCCAGAAAGATCAGTGAAGCCTTTTTCACCCGGGTTTTCTGAGACTCGAATATTCTTAAATTCAGTTCATATTCCCTGTGCTGTTTTTCTATCTTCCTTGGTAGAAAAAATACAAAATATCCCTTCTTTGTTTGAAATGGCAATACTTTCTCATATCCAAGTGATCTCTTGATTGATACGGATGCATCAAAAAGTTCAGCCCTGAAAACGGTTTTGCAGCAGACCATGAGAAAAAAACCAGGAGGAACCATTACCTGCCGTTTCAGGTCCTTTTCAATATCAAAAACAATGACCCGACTCTCATTTGACTCTTTATTAAAGGAACGGAGAAATTCAACAGGGTCAGCTGCAAACTTCTGTGCAGCTTTATCCGTATTAAAACCGCTGACATCACCAAAACCGTTTAATTCAGTCCAGATTGATAAAACCTTGGCTTTGTATTTCTGTATAAGAACCTGATGAGGGATCATTTGTGTTGTCAAAGGCTTTTGAGCAAGATTTTCAATATCTTTCACATCAGGTGTAAGGGCCAGAACTTCACCTTTTAACAGAGTTATTCTGCAAAGGTCATCTTTTAATATAACTTGTTTTTCACTTCCTGTTATCAGGTCATGCAGAACAGATCCTGCATCAAAGGCTTTAATTTTATGCCATGACACATCCTGAGAATTTTCACAATCCAGATTTACAAGGATTAACAGCTGTTTATTATAAACAAGATTATTGCGCTGCAATGCAAGGCAGGAGGATGTGTTCTGATGAATCAATTCAAGCCGGGTTCCAGCAAAAAATGCAGAATGAGTTTTTAATATAAAGGCCAGTCTGGCAATATGATCGACCTGATTTGTTTTATTGTCCCAGTTCAGGTTGTTGGATTCATGAACATTTATCTTTTCTGTGGCAAACCATTCAACCCCGTTTGCAAAGCCAAATCCACCGCATGCTGAAAAAAGAGCACAAAGGGAGATCCTCATCTTAGCATATATCAAAGATACTGATGCCAGCCGGTTATTGTCATGGGTTTCTGCAAAATGAATCAAGTGCCCGCAAGTCTCGGATATTTCATTAAAAAGGGGCAGGTAAGCTGATATCTCCTCCTGTGTATAATTCTGAAACAGTTCAGAATAAGCCCAGTTAAAGTTGGCTATGCTTAAAAGGTTTCTTGTGGTCTCGATCAGTCCTCCAAGTCCTTCAAGAAAAAAAAGTGTGTCTGGATATTCCTGTCTGACCTTTGCTATTATGTATTCCCAGGCTTCAATGGGAATCATGTATCCGGCATCACATCTAAAACCATCAACACCCCTGTGGCACCATAACAGAAACACTTCTGCCATGTATTTCCAAAGGGCGGTATTAGTATAATCCAATTTTGTAAGATCTGCCCAGACAACCCCCCAGGCGCCAGGCGCCTTTATTTTACCATCTTCACCCCTGACAAGCCATTCCGGATTGGTTTCATGAATGGACGCAGCCCAGCCTGTATGATTAATGGCAATATCCAGAAAAAGGTATCCATTGTGGCAATGAACTGCATCAACCAGTTCCATAAACTGCTCAAGAGGGGTGGCAGACGGGTCAAACTCTGCCAGTGCCGGATCTACATCAGTAAAATTCAAGGCAGCATAAGGACTGCCAAAACGCCCCATTCTGGCATAAGTGGTAGGAGTCGGGTGGATAGGCAGTAAATGAAGGACCCGGCAGCCGAGGCTTGAGAAAATAAATCCTATTTCCTTTTTAAGATCTCTGAACTTTCCAGACTCTGGGATAACAGTATAGCCCTTTGTATCAAGTGTCTTGACCATTGAATCAACGTCTTTTTTTTCTGATGAATCCGTCTTTGATATGCCAAACTGCCTGACAAAGGCATTATAGATAATATTTGCACAGCAGGTGCCTGCTGGTTCAACATTCAAGACAGTATTATCTCCAGGAGGCCATATGGGGATGCTTTGTCCGTCAGGAATGAAAAAACATTTTGCATGGAAAAAACCTGTCTGGTGCAAAGGTAGAACAATTTTAAAAACGGTATTGCTTTCCTGCCTCATTTCAATATCATACCAGGCGCTATCCAGTTTTATTTCATTTTTCTCAACCCTTTGAATAATCTCCTGTCTGGTAACGCCGGCAGATCGTAAATCAGTGCGCATCCATGCCCTTCCTGCAGTCTGATTTGAGATATTAAGTGTAAAGCTTACACAATCTCCGCAGTACATAATATGGGATGTCCCAGGATTGGGTGACTGGATGACTTCAGGCAATATTTCAGAAAATTCTTTCATGCCGGATGTCTTTTTCCTTTTTTATCGACTTTTGCTTAAAAAGGTTTTCTACAGCAATTTATAACACAGCAGTATTCATATGACAATGTCATTTTTTTTTATTGCACTTCCATATTTTTGGGTTCTTTTTTTTCTGGCTGTGCAAAAGTGACAATTATTGGGTTATGATCTGAAAATGATTTACAGTCAAGGGCTTTTACATCAAGCAGAATCAGTCCTTTTGAATATACTCTATCCAGACGGTGCCCAAACCATTTTTTAACATGCCTGGAAAATCTGGGCCGGGTATGTTCAAGATTTAATGAGCAGGCAAATTCATCAAGTATTTCTTTTCGGGATTTTCTCCAGCAATTAAAATCTCCGGCCAGAATCACTGGCCCCTTATGGAGATTGATAAGGCCATGGAGTCGTGATAATTCCAATTTATAACAGGCAAGTGACCTGAAATTAATCGCATGGATATTAATAACCATTAGCAAAGACTGGTCTTTAAATGTGTAAAGAGTGATCAATGTACTTTTCCGGGTAGTTATAAAAGCCTCTCTTGCCTTTGTCATTTTATATTGGCTGGAAAAAGGATAGACACTGGCAGCAGTCAGAACACCTGAAAAATGTCCAAACAAAGAAAGATTGGCTGCTGCAACAAAAGGAAAATCAGCAATGGAAGAAAGGGTCTTGAAAAATCGAGCTTCCTGAAGGAGAACCATCTCTATAGAATAGGCTTTCTTCCAATTTTGAATCAGCGGTGTGAATTCTTTTTTTAAATTTTCTTTTTGAATATTCCAGCATAACAGGCTGAATTCATCCGGGAGAAAGCTTTTTTTATTACTTGCAGCAGATTTGACTATGGGGATATTTGGAGTTAACATGCTGATTATAAACAACTTTTAAATTTAACTTTTGGTTTCGTTTGGAATCGTTTGGAAATTTTTGACCTTGACGGGCACAATTTAGGCACAGTGAGCAGTGATGGTATAATAATAAAAACCATCAAAATCAAACTATTTCTATACCGGTCTTCAATATTTCATAGGCCAAAGGATTTGAAATCTGAAAATCATCATCAGAACTATTAATCCAATATTTAATATGTTCATTAATCTTCATGGTTTATAGCATATCGCGTACTAAAAAAAAGGACAATGATATATTTCTTCTGTCAAACACTTTTTTTTGCTTGGTAATTCGCCAATTGCTTGTGCATCAGAAAAATTAGATCCAGACAGAATTATAGTTAAATTTAAAACAAGAGCAGGCAACAAATCGAAAATTCAATGGAATTTAAAAATTTGATATGACATTTTCCATAAAAAATATCGCTCTTTAAAAAAATGAGGGATGAAAAGGAAAAAATTGCAGATTTTGAGAGAATAGAGTAGCTTTTATTATTCTGTCACTGGGGGATTTTGACCCGGCCACAGGTGGGGGATTTTAAAGTGGCCATCAGACAGATCTTCTTTAGGTTTAGTTCAATAAATTTAATCCTTCATCTCTTAAATATCAAATAATTTTTACTTTTATTTCATATACTCGAAAGAGTCTTCAGATAGCAAATGTTATTCGGAAAAAAAACCAATACAAAAAACCTGTTTCTCAAGGCGGAACTGAATCGGGCTGGGTTGGAGAGATAGATTCCCGGCCCGAAACTGATACGCCGACCGTGTCCATTTGGCAACCTGCATGGCGAGAAATATACGCAAACCCAGGATGCATCCAGGCAATAATTGATGACCCTGATTTTGATATTCAATCATGGTTGCTCGAAGAAATCGGAGATTCCTTTACGCAAAAAGAAGGTGCCGGGTTTATTTCTGGTAATCAGGTCTCACAGGTTTCTGGGCTGCTCTCATATCCTACTGTTGCCAATGAATCCTGGACGTGGGGCAATCTCGGATATATCTCCGGTGGTCATACAACTTTGTTAAACAACGCCGATAAACTTGTTTTCTTGCAGCATAGTGTTGCTCCTGGATATCGGGCAAATAGTTGTTGGCTGATGAATGATTCGACCCTTGAAACTGTCAGAAAATTGAAAGACGGTGACGGCAATTATCTTTGGCGGCCAGGCCTTGAGGTCGGTTCATCCAGCATACTCCTTGGAAAGCCTGTTTTAGTTCACAGGATAACCACGGCGGTCGGTGCGAGCTGTCCATGCTCGTGAGCTGATGCAGTTTGGCCGGGTCTGGATAAAAACCCGGCCCTATTTTCGCAATCGTGTGAATCTTGGGGTCGGTTTTTTTATATAATGAGTTGAACGTCAGAAATCAGTCTCTGCTATACTTTATATAAAGATGAATAAGCGAAGCCAGCTGGAATAGGTGTTTTTATATTATAATTTTACTTTGAATTTCGACTTCAGCCAGTACCGAATCAAGTCTGTAGTAAGGTTTTATTCAGTATTTAAATCTTATAGGCTTAGCTTCATTTCAATAAGTGATTCAGTGAAACCGATCTTTTTGTATGCACTTATTGCTGATACATTTCCTGAGTAGACATCAAGGTAAAAATTTCTAATGCCTTTGGATCTACTCCAAGATATCAAATCATTAACTATAATTCTATTTATACCTCGCCCACGATATTCTGATTCAACATACATAAAGTTTAAGTATGCTTCATTTTTGTGGTTCAAGTAATTTTTTGATTTTCTAATCTGTGCATAACCAGATCCAACTCTAATTTTTTCTACTTCGGCTATCAACAAAAGTGTTTTTTCATCAGCAATTAATTTTTCAATTTCATAATATTTAGCGTTAGTCTCTTTTGTCGAAGCATTATAAGGTCGTTCCTCGTTTATGAGTTTTTGTTCAATCCTGTACAGGTAGTCAGTATCTTCTGTGACAGCTTCTCTAATTTTTACTTCATTTTTAAGCATGAGTTATTTAGCCTTATGTTAAAATGCAGAACGATTGAATTAACGGTTTCAAATATTTTTTTTACACTTTTGGTTGGATCAATAGCACCATAAAGCATGTACTGTAAATAAATTTTAGAATCCAGTTAATACATACTTAACTATAACCAAAATCTTAATCTGATATTCACATTTATTGAAGACAAAGTTAAGCGACGTCGATTTTGATATGGTGTGAGATCTGTATATGTTTATATTGCTATTTCATATCACCAGGTCCCTGATTATTGGCAATAGTCCCGAGGGTTTTTGAATCAAAGTCTGACACAAGGCCGCAAACGCACCGGGTAGCATTTGACTATTTAGGGAAAATGGCGACATTGCCAAATTCCCTAAATGGATATT
>JABGOU010000063.1 GCA_018645325.1 Desulfobacula sp. | reverse complement strand
ACATTTGAAGCTGTTGGTACGGTGCTGGCGCACTTAAAATTCGCTCATTCTGCAGCAAATCTTGGATCTGTTGAAACCATTGTTGGACCACCGGCAACAACAAGCCATGTGGAATGCAGCAAAGAAGAACGTGAGGCCATGGGAATTCCTGAGAGCCTGATTCGATACTCTACAGGGATTGAAGACATCAAAGATCTTGTGGATGATTTGGGCAATGCCTTATCAAAGCTTAAATAATATTTTTCTGTATGTTTTGAATAAAACTTAAAAAAAGATAGTAGTAAAACTTTCCGGCGATCCAGATACGATCGCCGGAAAGTTTTGGTATTTACACAAGCACTTTTTTGAGCAAGGCTTTTACAATCTGCACCTTGAATGCGTTTTTAAGAAGTGGTTTAACTGATTGCGCTGCAATTTCCCCGGCAGCAACACCAGTTTCATCTTCAAGCTTTTTACCTTCAAGAAAGTCTTCAATTGCCTGGGCTCTTAAAGGAATGGGAGCAACAGCACCAAATACGATGTTGGCATCTTTAATTGCATCACCGTCCATATCAAAAGAATAGGCAAGACTCACAATGGGAAAATCAATGGCATTACGTATCCTGAATTTCTGATACCCTTGCCTGTTGGTTGTTTCAGGTGCAGGTATTTCAATTTCCTCTACCAGTTCATCATGATCAAGGATCGTACACTTCATGATGTCTGCAGCAAAAAAATCATCAGCACTCAAGATTCTTTTGGTGGTTTTAATCTTTGCTCCAAGCGCCATAAGTGCCGGTGCCATATCAGATGCATTCACTGCAATACAGCCACAGTTCACACACCGTTGTGCCTCCGACCGGATGTCGTCAATACCTTTTATGTCTTGAGTCCTGCCGCATTTACCATGGCTTTCAAAATGCACCTCAAGGGATTGACCCATGGGCATGTTGGATTCAGGCCTGATGTCTGCTATGGAATAAGCGGTTTCTCTTCCTGCGGCAACGGCATGGATAACCGATGCCGGTCCACTTGTTACATCACCTCCGGCATAGACACCTTTTAAATTGGTGGCACGGGTTTTTTCATCAATCACAATCCAGCCATTGTTGTTTTTAACCTGGTCCCCCGTATAGGAGATATCCGTTGACTGGCCGATTGCCAGGATAATCTGGTCCGCTTCAATCATCTGTTTTACTGAAGTATCAAAGCTTGGATTAAATCGTCCATTTTCATCAAATACGGATGTGCAGCTGACAACTTCCAGACCTGTTAGACTTCCATTTTCTTCAATAATCCGGTCCGGTCCAAAAGAAGGCTGGATGGTCACGCCTTCATGGAGAGCTTCTGCAATCTCCTCTTCAAACGCCGGCATTGTGTCTCTGGATTCCAGGCAGACCATGGTGACCTGCTCAGCGCCCAGGCGACTGGCAGTGACAGCGACATCAACTGCTACATTGCCTCCACCGATAACCAGAACTTTTTTGCCTATAGCCGGTTTTTCACCCAGTCCCATCGCCGCCAGAAAATCAATACCAGGGGTGAGAAGTTCAGCTTTTTCCATGGCAAGGGTCCTTTCACCCCAGGCACCGGAAGCTAAAAACACGTTTTCAAATTTTTCTTGAAGATCTGTCAGGGTGATACCATTTTCACCAACCGTGGTGTTGAATTTAAATTCAATGCCCATGGCTTCAAAAGCTTTGATCTGACGTTTAATGACATCTTTGGCAAGACGGTCGGCAGGGATACCGTAAGTGAGCATTCCACCTGCTTGCGGCATCTTTTCATATACAATGACCTTGTATCCTGCTTTTCTAAGAAAATAAGCAGCGGACAGGCCTGCAGGTCCGGCACCGATAATGGCTACACTTTCTTTAAGCTCCTTTTGGGGCGGTGCCAAAAGTTCTGTGGCATTGTCAAGGATGTAGTCACCCACAACCCGTTCAACATTCCGGATGGAAACAGCGCCATCAAATTCAGAGCGGTTGCATTGTGACTCGCATAAATGCGGGCATATACGCCCGGTAATTGACGGTATGGGGTTGTTTGCAAGTAGAATCAAGGCTGCACTGTCGAGGTCTCCATTGCGAACGTAGTCCATATAGGCAGGAATCTCAATGCTTCCGGGGCAGGTTTCAGAACAGGCTGGTTTTGCCACTCTCACGCTGCCAAAGATCGAATGATATCGATTGTCTCCAAGGAGAGCGCCACACTTGGTGCCTCCTTTTCTCAAACAATGAAATATATCGTCCGGAGCTCTATAATACCAGCATCTGGGTTCCTGACAAATGTTGCCGCCAAGGGTACCCATATTTCTGAGCTGTGGTGATGCCACGGTCAGAGCTGCCTGTGCCAGCAAACCATATTGTTCTTTGATTGTATCATTTTGGCAGATTTCAGTGAGGGTGGTCAATGCACCTATGTGAATCCCCTTTTGAGTTGTCTTTACATAAGATAAATCCGGAATTGTCTTGAGATCCACAAGGATTTCAGGAGACTGGGCATGAATTTTGTCCTTGAGTACTCCAAGCAAGTCTGTTCCACCTGCAATGGCAACTGCTTTTCCATTAACTTTAGACAAAATGTCCGTGGCTTCATTAAGAGATGAAGCTGATATGTGTTTGAAGTTTCTGAGAGTCATCTTTTTCTCCTTAAACCTTTCCCAGAGCCCTGAGAATTTTCTCGGGCTTGATCGGAATATCGTTAATTCTGACACCGATGGCATTGTAAATTGCGTTCATGATGGCCCGTGGTGTACATGTCAAAGTGCCTTCGCCGATTCCACATGCGCCATATTCCCCCGCACCTTTCCAGATCTCAAGAAGGATGGGATCAATCTCCGGCATGTCTGCCATGGTGGGAATTTTGTAATCAATAAAGTTGAAATTGAGGGGAACACCCGTTATTTCGTCATAGATAATTTCTTCGGTCAGGGTTTCACCCAGACCCATTACCTGACCCCCCACCTGCTGAGCTTCGGCACCGGAGGCAAACATAACAGTACCGCAGTCATTGATGACCACCAGGTGCAGTACATCGACTTTGCCCGTATCCGTATCCACTTCCACTTCGGCAAAATTGGCAAAATAAGGAACACCTGTTTTTTGAGCATTGGCCAGCTTGCTTTTTGTAATAACAATGGGCACAAGATCCCCTTGAAACAACACCTCTTTTACGGTCTGGCTCTGATCCGGGTTTGCCCTGACAAAGATACGGCCATCAACAATGTCCATCTCCTCTGATTTTACTTTGAAAATGGGTTCAGCCCTTTCAAGAACCTCCCGCCGGATTTCTTCCACTGCTACAGCAATGACTTCAGACTGCAGATAGGCCACGGAACTGTCTGTCTGCACACAGTCTTTCAGGCTGGTGTCCGTGTTAACCACGTGATTCCAAAGAATCTTTTCCGGTGTAACACCCAGAAAATTTAATGACTCGGCACACCCCAGTACGTTGCAGGTGTTGGAGCCGGTCCCGGTTTCCACGGTAGGGGCATCAAGAATTACCGTGCCGTCCGGGTTCAGGGCGATGGAAATGGGTATATGTCCACGGCGGACTTCCTGCCATTCAGCATGCCATGCCGGATGCAGTGAAAAACCGACTCCACGTTTCTTGGTTTTGTCATAAGTCGGTCCCTGGCCGGGTTTATTGCGTTTTTCTTTCCATCCTATTTTTTGAGCGCCCTGTTTGAGCACTTCTGTCAAACTCTTGTCAGGAAGGGTTTCCCATTCGTGCCCGAAATTTTTGATGCACAGATCAATGGGGTCCATATCCAGCTTTTCAGCCAAAAGGTCCACAACATGTCCAAAAATAAGATTAAACTGAGAATTACCAACGCCACGCATCATGCAGGCCGGCAGCTTGTTGGTATATACGGCATAGGATTCCAGTTTCACATTGGGTATATGGGCAAAAGAGACTTCGGAAATTTCCAGGGGGGCAAATTTCAGAGCGAAAATAGAATGATCTGCATAGGCGCCTGTATTTCCAATGGATTTAAAGTACAACGATGTAATGGTTCCATCTTTTTGAGCGCCGACTTTTCCATAATAAATGGAGGGTTGACGCGAATCATGAAAGCTTTCTCTGCGGGTATGTTTGAATTTTACAGGACGTCCTGTTTTTTTGGAAAGAATGGCGGTAAAAAGGAAAAAGGGTTGTTCTCCTGTATCTCCCCGGCCAAACTGACCGCCGACATAGGAGCTGATCACTGTTACCTTATGCATTGGTAAATCGAGCATCTGACTTATGTGCATACGCGATTGATCCGCTTCAAATGAATTGGAGTAGAGGGTGAGTTTTTCGTCTGTCCAGTCAACCAGACAACACCAGTTATCAAGGGAGGCCTGGGTGGCGTTGTGATGGACTGAGGTAGCATCAAGAACCACCTCGGCCTGGTCAAAACCTGCTTCAACATCGCCTTTATCTAAAAAGACATCATCCCCCCCCATTTTTTCCGGGGGCAGAACATTGGTCTTGGTCATCTCCGGATGAATCAAGGGGGCACCCGGCTTCATGGCTTCAATGGGATCAAGGACAAAGGGCAGCACTTCCCAGTCGACTTCTATCAAACGAAGGGCTTCATCCGCTATTTCTTCGCTCTCTGCCGCCACTACAGCGCCGACTTCATCCGTGACCCAGCAGGCATAATCTCCCAAAACCCGCCGGTCATTAAACTCGCTCCACATCTTGCCATCATAGGATACAGTATCCACCCCATCCGTCCAGCCGGCATTTGTGGGGCGAAGTGATGTAAACTCCGGATCCTTGTAAGTCATTATAGAAACAACGCCGGGAAGCTTTTCTGCCTTACTCACATCGATATCTTTAATGCGGGCATGGGCATGGGGACTGCGCAGGACCTTGGCATAAAGCATGCCGGGAAATTTTTTCAATAGAGTTATATCATCCACATATTCGACTTTTCCACGGGCCTTTTCCCAGGCATCAATTCTGGGTCGATAGCCCCCTACAAATTTGCGATTTGAGTTTGGTCTGGGTGTATAGGGCTGCTTCATGACTTTTCTCCTTTTTTCGCAATTTTTTCTGAAGCGTGGGTTACTGCCTGGGCAATGCCGGCGTAGCATCCGCAACGACAGATATGACCGGAAAGGGCTTCTTTGATCTCCGTCATGGTGGGTATGGGATTTTCATTGAGCAGCGCTTTGGTGCTCATCACAAAACCGGGAGTGCAGATTCCACACTGAAGAGCGGTTCCATAACCGGGTTCGCTCTGTTCAGCAAAGGCTTCCACAACGGGATCATCTTTTTGAAGTCCTTCAATGGTTGTTATTTCATGACCGTTTGCCGCAACTGCCAGGGTCATGCATGACAATATGGCTTTGCCGTCCATGATCACTGTGCAGGCGCCGCAGGCACCTTCGTCACATGAAACCTTGAGCCCGGTATAGCCCAGTTTTTCTCTTAATAAATAAGAAAGAGTCATTGTTGGTTTAATGTCACGCTCATGTTCAAACGTATGCCAGCATCCATTGATCTTTATCTTTATTGCGGATAGTTGCGTGGCAACGGTTTCTTTTTTACCTTTAGATGGTTTAGACATTACTCGTCCCCTTTGGTTAATCAATAATAAAAATATTATTTAAAATGTGTTTATGTTTAGTGAATTATGCCCTGGTTTGTCAACAAAAAATTCTCAACAAAAAATTACTCATTACCGCAAAATATAAGGCTTGGGTAACATTTTCATCAATTAAATCACATAAAAACATCAAACATGGAAATTTGCCATAAATTTAAAATATTAAATTCAGTAATTTCCCCCGTTAAAAAATTTTTTAAAAACAAACAACTGCCCAAAGGACAATTTAATTTGAAACAATTCTTTTAGTTTTAATTTGAGAATATGGCATAAAATTACACGTATGACCCCGGCATGGGTGACAATCAATATTTTTTTCCCCATATCTTTTTCTAGGCCCATTCCCATACCTTTTCCCATATCCTTGGTGCAAAGGTTGAAAAAAGGAATAGCACGGAGGGATACATCATAAAAGCTTTCACCCCCCGGCGCTTTGAAAGTATCAATATACCGGCCTCTTTTTTTAAATTCTTCTGGCTGATCTTTTTTGATCCGGTCAAATGTTTGACCGTCCCATGACCCCATATTTATTTCATTTAATGCACTGGTTTTTATTACTTTTTTACCATTTGCGATTAATTGAGCCGTATCATCGCACCTGTTCAGCAAACTTGAGTAGACAGCATCCAGATTTATCGGACCAAAAGCCTGTTTCCAGTATGAGGCTTGCAATATACCAGTGGGATCAAGATCCACATCAGTTATCCCTATAAAACGTTTTGTCTCAGAACCGCAGGTCTGCCCATGTCTCAAGAGAAAAACAAAAGCATCATCCTGAGAGTATTTCCTTAATAGATTTTCCGGCGGCGGCTTCAATTCTGGCTTGTATGAGTTTAGTATGTTCATATCTTCTTGAGATGTTTATCCCGGCCCAGGGTGATTTTGTTAAATGATCCTTAAAACGTTTGTGGTAATCCAGGTCAATACCCTGTTCACTACAAATTTTATCGGCAAAATATACAAGTTCTTTCTCCCTGACAGGAGAAGTTAAATCCAAGGTAATGTCCATGTGCTGGGCAACTATTTTTGACACCTCACTGAATCCGAGATGTAAAAGCAGCTTTGCACCAGCCTGGGCATGGTTGGGTTCTATCCGCAAAATATCATGAAGCAGTGCTCCTGCTAACACCAGGTCTGCATTTAATTCACAAGATATAGCCGTGACAATTTTTAGAGCGACAAAAGAGACGTCTGTCAAGTGTGCCCGGATGCCGTCCTTATCGGGCAAGGCTTTATTTATAATGGAAAAACATTCTTTTTTGTCGGGGATATGAAGGGACAAAATTTTTTGACAGACCTGCTCATATCCTTTTTCATCATCTGCATCCATTAATATCCCCCGGTCATGCACCTTTAGAGGGGTTATCCTATTATCCCGGGACCAGAGCACATCCCTTAAGGTTGAGTCATTTTTCAAATCCAGAATATCTGTTTTTAATCCAAAAGGTATCAAGGGAGGGTGTCCTGGCTTGTCATCAAAATAGGGCATAATGACATTGTCTCTGGTTTTTTGAAATTGCCTGAGCATCAAATTAATGGTGGATGGCCGGATGGCGGGGATATCCACGGGAAGAAGGAAAAACCCATGGTTTTCAGACCCGATGTTTTTGATGCCTTTTTGTATGGAACTCAGCATACCGGATTTGAAGTCATGATTGAATACGGGAATGGCTCCGGCCTTTTCTACAAAAGGCTCGAGCGGTTTTGCGTTATGGCCTGTAACAACAACAATATCTGAAATCCGGTTTTCTTTGAACAATTCAATGGCCTTTTCCACCATTGTTTTGCCGCCAAATGACAGCAATGGTTTAAACTTTTTCATTCTGGAGGAAAAGCCGGCAGCGAGTATGACGGCAGAAACATTCATGTTTGAAGCAGGCTTCATTTTTCTGCCTTGATTTTTATAATCTCTCCCATAATACTCACAGCAATCTCTGCCGGTGTTTCTGCATGGATCTCAAGACCAATTGGAGAAAAGATTGTTTCAAGGGTTTTATCAGAAACACCCTTTTTTTTAAGGTTGGTGTAAATCTGGTTTCGTTTGGCCCGGCTTCCGATCATTCCAATATAAGCAGCCCTGGTTTTTAAAGCTTGCTCAAGCACGGACTGATCATGGAGATGACCCCGGGTTATGATGACAATATAGGAACTTTCATCTATGGAAAGACGATCAAAAGCAGTGTCAAATTTTTTTACGACACAAACAGCTTTTGAATAGGGAAACCGTTCAGGATTGGCAAATTCCTCCCGGTCATCCACCACAACGGTCTGAACGTCAATAAGATGAGCCATCCTGGCCAGTTGAAATCCGACATGACCGGCACCGAAAATATAAAGGGTGTCTGAAGGATGGATGGGTTCAATAATATATTCTTCAAGGCCGTGATTGTAAAGCACGGGGAAAGTTCCTGTAAACAGGTTATCACATATTTCATCCATCAGGGGCTTGGGTATTAAAGGCTGCCCGGTAATGGTTGTATCAGGAAGGACCAGGCATTTTCGGGTGGAAAAATCAGATTTGCTGAACCCATCAATTTTGGAAACCAGAAATCCTTTTTTCCCCTCTTTTTCAAGGCTGACCAGGGCTTTAAAAATGCCTGTCAATCCGGGATCAGGGACAAAAACCTCCATTAAAATTGTGAGATTACCGCCGCAGACCATATCCAGCCCGTCTTTAAGTTCCTTGTCCAGAGAAAACTCTTTTATCCGGGATTGATGCGTATCTATTAATTCCATGCAGGCATCCATTACCAGCGCTTCCACCAGCCCGCCGCCAATGGTGCCATATATGGTTCGATCTTTTAAAACGATCATTTTGCTTCCCGATGTTCTTGGGGTGGACCCCTTGTGGGTCATGATGGTGGCTACAGCAAAGGGATCTCTTTGTTTAAGACAATCCAGTATCTGGTTATTTAATGGTTCCATTGGCAATCCATCCGATTATACCTTGGTTATATTTTGGTTATACCCCGGTTATATTTTTAAGTTATCATTTTAAGGTAAATTCCAGCTATTTCCCAAAACTGCAATTAGGGAATCTGCAGGTTTCACAATTGGAGCAGAACCCCCCGTGACCCATTTGAACAATGTCTGATTTGGTTACAGTCTCTCCTGCCAGAAGTTTGGGTACCACCAGATCAAAAATTGAAGCCCTGTGGTACATGACACACCCGGGAAGACCGATAACGGGTATCCCATCAATATAGGCCAGCATGAACATGGCACCGGGAAGGACGGGAACTCCGTAAGATACAACCTCACCTCCGGCTGCCCTTATGGCTGCAGGCGTTAGATCATCCGGGTCCACAGACATACCGCCCGTCACCGCAATCATCCCGGCGCCTTCATCCAGAAGCCCCTTTATTGCAGAGACAGTCATGTCAAGTTCATCAGACACAATTTCTTTTTTCATGTTGCTGCATCCAAGGGCTTTGAACTTTTTTTGAACCACAGGACCAAACCCGTCCCTGATCCGGCCATTATAAACTTCCGAACCCGTCACCACAAGACCCACATCAATTGCTGCAAAGGGTCGAATGTCAATAATAGGAAAATATTGTTCGCAAACACTCTCGGCTTCAATGATCCTGTTTTTATCAATGGACAGGGGAATCACCCGGGTGCCGGCAAGTTCCTGCTCCTTATCAACAACCTGGTCTGTGTGAAGTGTGGCAAAAATCACATCAGGAACAGAATTAAGCCTGGAAAGACCCTTTACGTTGATTTTCAGCAATCCTTGTTTTAAAGCAGTGAATCCGACTTTTCCTTCCCTGGGTTCACTGATGGAAATATTGTTCCCAAGAGCTGCTTTGGCAATTCTTATGGCCGCATCATTTTCATGGATTTCTCCTTTAAGGCTTGCCACATAAATATGCTGTTTGCCTAAGTCCAGCAGTTTTTCAACATCTGCTTCAGTGATGACATGACCTTTCTTAAAAGAAGGCCCTTTGAAAAGGTCAGGGACGATTCGGGTAATGTCATGGAGCAAAACTTTACCCACAGCCTTCTGAACGGGTAAAGCAGTCATTTGATCTTTTTCATAATATTTCATTGCGGATTGTTCCTTATGTTTTTCATCACCATCCGGGTACCCTGTGCTTTAAGACAAATATATCACCTGTTCTATCTTATGATCAGGTCTGGGATTCCTTCTTTGGTCCATTTAACAAGGGGTTACAATAGGATTAAAATCTGCTTTTTGTCAAGTAAATCCGATGGATGTAAGAAATCTCTTGACCGTTAATAGCAAATCATCAATAAGGTAATCGTTTTTACTTTGACTGGTCGGTAACGTTTTGTTACTATTAGGTCATGAAGAATAAAGATTATAATAATTTTGGTTCAAACCTTGATAAACCGGGTGGCGTCTCATTGATTGCCAATGCCGATATTGCCATTATCGGGGGGGGAGTTGTTGGCTGTGCAGTTGCACGCAGAATGGCCCTGGAGGGTGCTCGTATTGTTCTGATCGAGAAAGCCTCTGATATCCTTGATGGAGCCAGCAAGGGCAATAGTGCAATTCTCCACACAGGTTTTGACGCACCTGTCGGTTCTCTTGAACAAAAATGTGTTAACAGAGGATATGAGGAATATCTTAAGATTCACAAAAGCTTTAACCTGCCGATCCTCAAGACGGGCGCACTGGTTACCGCATGGTCGGAAGAACAAGAAAATAAATTCGAGGACATTCTGAAGAAAGGACATGATAATGATATTAAGAATCTGAAGCTTTTGAGCAAAACACAGATCCTTTCTATTGAGCCCGATCTTGCAAAGAGTGTTCGGTCAGCCATATCCGTTCCGGGTGAATATGTTATCGACCCCTGGTCATCTCCTTTAGCCTATCTGCGACAGGCCGTAGACAATGGCGGGCAGGCGCTCTTTAATGCAGAGGTAACGGGGGGTGAGTTTGATGGCAATACCTGGTTGCTTACTACCAGAAAAGGACAGGTGCGTGCACGCTATGTCATAAATTGTGCCGGGCTCTATGGTGACATTGTTGATCATAATGTGCTTGGGGGTTGCGAATTCACCATCAAACCACGCAAGGGCCAGTTTGTGGTATTTGACAAGGCTGCAGGCAAATTGCTCAGTTCAGTCATATTACCAGTACCCACCGAGCGTACAAAAGGAATAGTACTTTTCCCGACTATTTTCGGAAATATTGTGGTCGGCCCGACAGCAGAGGAACAGGAAAGCCGAAACAACGCTTGTGTTGACAAAGAAATCTTGATCTCGCTTACGCGGCAGGCTATCGAAAAACTTCCAGCCCTTGCCAATATTCAGGTAACGGCAACCTATGCCGGAATTAGACCGGCCACTGAAGAAAAACACTATCGGGTCATCCAGGATTCAGACCGAAATTGGATAACCCTTGGCGGAATACGTTCTACAGGACTAACCGGGGCATTGGGTCTGGCTGCGCATGTCCATGACCTGCTCTCGGATCAGGGTGCCGATTTTAAAGCCTTAGATAACCCAAGTATACATCCTGTCCCAAACCTTGCAGAGCATCTTCCCCGTGACTATAAAACACGGGGCTACGGCGAGATTGTTTGCCACTGTGAGATGGTCAGCCAGCGCGAGATCCTGTCTGCAATGGAAGGACCCGTACCTGCCGGTAATTTGGGGGGGCTTAAGAGGCGTACCCGGGCAACAATGGGTCGGTGCCAGGGATTTTACTGCTCTGCCCGCCTGGCCGAGCTGACCCAAGGGAAATTTACCAATCCGCTTGGTATTGGAGACATAGATGACTAACGCTCTTAAATATAATCGCTGTGATGTTGCAATTATTGGTGCGGGTCCGGCCGGTCTTGCAGCAGCGGCAACACTGAAGAAACAAGGAATTGAGCACGTCCTTGTGCTGGATCGCGAATCCGAAGCAGGTGGTATCCCACGCCATTGCGGACACCCGCCATTTGGGATTATTGAGTATGCACGACTTATGACGGGCCCATCCTATGCAAAACGGCTAGTTGCGTCAGCCCAAAAGGCAGGAGTCGATATCGCACTTAAGACTTCTGTGACCAAACTTGGTTTTGGAGGGATTCTGACCATTGCCACACCAAAAGGAATGGGGGAACTTAAAGCAAAACGGGTTCTTCTTGCAACGGGCGTGCGGGAGACACCGCGGTCGGCCCGTCTGGTTTCCGGTGACCGGATGCTGGGTATAAGCACAACGGGTGCCCTGCAGTCCATGGTATATTTAAAGAACCTGATACCTTTTCGCTATCCCCTGGTTGTCGGTACACAAATAGTGAGTTTTTCAGCACTCCTCACCTGTAAAAAAGCCGGGATTAAACCCGTGGCAATGATTGAAGAAAAATCTTCTCCAACCATTTCATGGCCTCTCCATCACGCAAGCAGCCTGTTTGGAGTTCCCCTGTTCTTAAATACCCGGATCACCAATATCATTGGCAAAGATCGGGTTGAAATGGTCCAGGTCCTGGATGGAAAGAAAAATACCCGGGAAATTGTTTGTGATGGTGTTCTTTTCACGGGGCAGTTCACCCCTGAGTCAACACTTGCAAGGATGAGTCATCTTGATCTTGACTATGGTACGGGCAGCCCTGTCATAGACGGGTTCGGCCGCTGTTCTGATCCATCCTATTGGGCTGCCGGCAATCTTCTGCAACCCGTGAATATCGCTTTTAATTGCTGGCGGGAAGGACGCAGGACAGCAGGACGGATTGCACAGGATTTAAAGGGGAGCCTTCCTTTATCTATTAAATAGCTATGATGATGTAAGAATCACTTATAACCGCATTGGGTCTAATCAAAAAATATATCGTGCAGCACATTAATGGTTGTATCCAGCTTGTCTTCATGGATAAGGAAATACAATGCAGCAGTAGAGGTGCCAAAAGAAATCATTTCAATATTTACATTGGCATCGGAAACTGCTGTAAAACACTTTGCTGCAACGCCCCTGTTATTTTGAAGTCCTTCGCCCACGATACTGACCAATGCCACATCCGTTACAATGGATGATTTTTCAAATGGTCTGGGCCTTATTTTTTTAATACTCTGATGTCCCATTTCAATATCTTTTCTGGACAGCAAAAGACTGATACAGGTTTGAGACGTGACTACGGACCTGATATTAATTCCAGAGGATGTCAGATTTTCAGTAATCTGGGATAAAATCCCGAACCTTGCCCCAATACCTGAAGCATAAATTTTTAGTACGGCAATATCTGCAGTATAGGAAACACTCTTAATAATTTTATTAGCAGTGTGAGCATTCTTTGTAATCAGGCTTCCTTTTGCATCCGGATTATAGGTGTTTTTAATGGCAATGGAGATCCCTGCCTTTTTAACCGGCTCAACCGTTCTCGGGTGCAAAATGCCGGCTCCTGTATAGGACAATTCTGCTGCTTCTTCATAGGTCAGTTTTGGAATCAGTTTACAATGGGGAATATTATCAGGGTCTGCAGTCATGAACCCCTGTGTATCTTTCCAGATTTCCAGCACTTCTGCATTTATGGATGCTGCCACAACAGCAGCAGAATAATCAGATCCGCCCCGGCCAAAAGTTGTAATGTCGCCTGATTCACTTATTCCATAGAAACCCGGGATAAAAACAATCTTTTGAGGTGTTATGATTGAGTCAAGTGCAGCCGTCAGATTTTTTGATGTTTTACTCATAATGGCTGAGGCATCCATGAATTTGCCATCCGTTATGATCCCTGCATCCTCGGGTAAGAGACAGCAACTTTGTTTTCCCATGCTTGACAATGATTTTGAAAGGATGACCGCAGAAATCCGCTCCCCATAGGTGGCAATCATATCCTTCATGCGGGGAGTTGCCTCCCGGGTGAAACTTATGCCATAATAATATCTTTCCAGTTCCTGAAAAATCTTGGAAAGATCTTTAGATAATTGTTTTCTCTTGTTCCCATCATCAATAAGACTTTTAATAATAGTATGGTGCAATGATTTTAATTTGCTGATTACCGATGGAATCGTATCTTCATTTTCCAGGGCTTTTTGAATACCTGCGATTAAAATATTTGTCACACCATAAAAGGCTGAAAGTACAAAAACATCCCCTTCACCCCTTTTTGAAATCAACTTGATAATTTTTCCGGCAGCCGGTCCATCTTTGAGACAGCCACCACCTATCTTAATAACTTTCATGGGCGGTAACCTATCATAAAAAATTACATTTTTTCAAGATAAATAGACTAATCAAAACCAATTTCAAGGGACCCGAATTTATACAATTAATGGAAAATTTCAATTATTGCTTAAAATATGTTAGATCTTCCAATGGCGGTTTTCCTCACAAGGACATCAATAAAATAGTCCCCATTAAAATCCAAATTCAAATTCTTCAAGTTTTTGTAATTATTGATGTAGATGTGTTTTAATCCCATTTGTTTTTCATAGTTCCGTTTATTTGTCTTCTTTTTTGGTTTTGGTCCTCTGACCCATATCTTTTGTTCTAAATTTGATCATGAGCCCTGTGGCATCAGATGAAAATTCAGGTGGCAGGGCATTCACGGCCTTGCAATCTTCCTGGATCTTTTCAATGCCTTTTCCCCTGGAACTGCCTGTGCCAGACACAGTGAGGTATGCAAAGAGGCGAAATATTATGTTGCCAGTTTTTTTAAGAGTTTATAAAATGGGCTCTAACCAATTGAATTTATTATCAATATGTATTTGCAGCCAATAAATCAGATTTTGTTATTATTTTAGAGGGTTAGAGCCATAGCATTGTTTGGGCCACTAACCACAAATCACTTTCTATGGTAAAATTTCCACCATGGTTTAGTTGTTTTTATTTTCAAAATGCATTATGGTAAAAAATTAATTTTGTTCACAATAGCAACTTTTATAAAAACGGCGACACATGGCAAAAGACAGATTCAGCTCCAACAAAGGGGTTCAAATTGAATCTCAACAGATAAAAGTCAAGGAGATCATCCTATTAATTCGGAAACTCGTTCATGGCGCCGAATTGTATACAAAGGAGTTGAGCAAAAACCATTCGATTACCTCAGCGCAACTCAACTGCCTTTTAGCCCTTTACGAAAATGGTCCATTGCCCCCATCACAGGTTGCCAAGCGCATGATGGTTAAATCGAGCACGGTGACCGGGGTTGTCGACCGTTTGGAAAGTAAGGGACTTGTAAAGCGGGAAAGGAACTCACCTGATCGTCGCATTATCAACATTCGATTAACCGAAGACGGTAAGAAAATAGCGGAAATCGCCCCCCCGCCGATTCAACAACAAGTGATAGAGGGATTACAAAAATTGTCCCATTCCGAACTTGATGAAGTTATCTTTTCATTCTCAAAGCTTACGAAAATGCTTGATGTCCAGGATATCGATGTAACGTAGGCATGTGCCATCGTTTTCGTTGGCGTATCTACTCAACACCCCCCCCATTGCTTTTAGCAAATCATATGAACTCTTCGCGTAAAACAAATAATCGGTCGATTTTTGGAATGGGTGGCGTGGGTGTTGACAAATTATTGTTTTTGTTATAATTTATTTCAGATGAAATTAATTTAGTTGTAATATTTTTACGTCAACAAATTTACGCAATTTGTTCGAACGCTATGGTTGAAAGAAAAGGTGGTTTAAATGAATGAAGAGACGCTTCTTGACAAAATATTCGATAACGTCATCCAGGGTAATAGAAACACCGAATTTCAGGGTGCATATTATAATTTAGAAGGTCAGCCTGGGGTTGTTGAATTAACCCAGGCAGCGTTGGACCAAGGCATCGATCCTGAAAAAATTATAGTGGACTCACTGGCCCAGCCCATGGAGGTGGTTGACCAAAAGTATAAATCCGAAGAATGCATGGCTATAGATTATTTGGCATCGGCTATATGTGTTGATGATGCAATGGAGATACTTGCATCTCCTTTGCATGAAGCCGGGATCAATCAGTCAAAAATTATTATAGCTACTGGGAAAGGCGAATTAATCCAAGACCCCGGCCCCAAAATAGCAGTGCTTCTTCTGAAGGGGTTCGGGTACAAAGTGGTTGATTTGGGTTTTGATATATCAGCAAATCAGATTGTTGACTCAGTCAAGAACATTCAGGCTGACTACGTGTGGATGTCGTCAATAAATATTTGCTACAAAACGGAAATGGAAGATTTGGTTAAAAAACTGGAAGAAGAAGAAATTCGTGACGAAGTTAAGGTTGTGGTTGGCGGTGCAGCCACATCAGATCTCTTTGCAGAAGAAATTGGCGCAGATGCTCATTATAAAAACGCTTTTGAAGTGAACGATGTTATGAAAAGCTTGAAGATTTGCACGGGTTTTGCCAATGTATAGCTTCAGGGGGAATGTCGGTTATCGGCATGACAAATAAAAAAAATCGCATCGCACAGGTTTAAAGGCATAGGAGTTTTATACGTCTTATTCTCTTACATGTTTTTTAAAATAGGCATAAACTTTTTCATTGGTGCACACCTCATAATATGTTCTAGGGGTCAATGCAATCAAACTAAAATTTTTTTCATGAACCTGGGGGATAGTGCCTTCCCGGATAATCAACAACTGGTTTTGACCGGTAACTATGGGAAATGTCCCTGTGAAAAATTTTATTTTTTCCGGTTGAATCTCGGGAATAATGCATTCAACCGGGCGCAGCTTGATCTCCTGGGATAATTTATGAAAAGCCTGGGGATGAATCTCTATCCCGTTGACATTATACCGGGTGGAGATATCATCGGATGAGGCAGCCACATCCTCATTGGAAGCCGTTTGAAAAACATAGGTGTTAAAAGGCTTATCCATGGAATCCATGATTTTTCTTGCAACCCTGGAACACCCGGACAACCGGTCTGCCGAGTTAATGGCAGGTGAGATCATAATCTGAAAATCTCCATCAAAAAAAAGAGTTGGCGGCTCATTATGAAATGTAATGCCAATACCGATCTCCAGAAAAGGTAAATTGTTTTTCCTGTTTTTCCGGTTATAATGGCCTATGATCAGGAGAATCTGTCTGGCAAGTCCACATGCCCTGGCAATACTATACCATTCTTCCGGACGCTTTTCTCTTTCATATATTCCCAGAATTATGGCATCCCCTTCTATAAACACCTTGAATGCCCCGTACTCGGGAATGATCTGTGTTATGGGGTCAAACATGTTAAGACTGAAATAGGAAGCAGGATTTAATCCTTTTTCCTTCATCTCATGGACAATCCTGGTGGATCCCCTTATATCTGCCTTTAATATGGTATGATTGATCACCTGTTTTACCTCGGTGCCCAATTCGTGGGGAAGAAGAAATTCGTAAAGGGTATTATTGACCCTGGAAAGCCGGACATGCTTTTCATCCTTAAGGAGGCAGATCATGTTCATGGCCTTTTTCATCAGTTTGAAATTTTCAAGATCTCTGTGATACCGGAAAAACCCTTTAAAAAATCGAATCAGGCGTTCTTTTTTTTCTGAGCTGCCTAGCCATTTGACACGTTTCTGACACCGTTTTAAGGGGCCGAATTGAAAAGGGACATGGGAAATTTTGGATACCCGGCGCTGACGTTTAATAATAGCTTTTCGAGCGCTGGGAATTGTCATGAACTGCAAAAGCATCCGAGGAACCAAGGGAGGGCAGTATTTTGTATAGATCAAGCTAATTTCATGGTAGGCACAGATTCCTTTTATCATTCCGGAATTCTCCAGTTTTTTATAAAAAAACATGAGCATCCCGTGCTGTTTTTTAAACATCTGCCGGAGGAACCTTAACTCTTCTTTTTCCCCTCCCTCTTTTTTCAGGGATATATATCTTTTTTTGGTGGAAATATAATCAAAAAGGATATCGACATTCCCAACCTGTTTTATCCAGGCATCCACTTTTTTATCCCATATCAAAGGGTCTTTGCCCAGGGGATTTGCGTTTTTGCCGCTGGGCTCTTGTTGTGGGGTGTCAGATTCAATACGATAGTCAGAAAGTTTGGTTTTTCCCATGAAAATCAACTCACTAAACCGTGTTTTCAGGCTGGAAAGCAGCAGGGTATAGTTATCAGCATCCTCTATGCGCTGGCCCGGAAGAATATCATAGGTTTCCATCATAAAATAATCGTCTGTTTTTCCGGCATGGAAAAAGGGGTTCAAAAATAGATCCCCGGGCAGTATCCCGTCCACCCCTGAACTTGACTTTCGAAGGCCATTCAATTCCCTTTGGTCAACCTGGTTTAGATGGTCAAAAATAATTTCCCCGGTGGTCTGGATGATCTGCCATTTATTTGAGCGCATTTTATAAAATTTAGCTTTTAAAGCAATGGGATCATCGCTTGCGTAACGGCTGGAAAGCTCCTTTTTCCATATCACAGAGTTAATATTGGCTATAAAGGTATCGTAAGCATCCTGGATTTGCTGGATTAACATCTTGGCAATCGCTGTTCGGGCGATATAATCAATTTGTATTTCCCGCTCCGTCTTTGCACGATTAATGGCAGAGATCATTATCTCACGGTAATCTTTTTCAAACTGATTCTGTTCTGG
>JABGOU010000062.1 GCA_018645325.1 Desulfobacula sp. | reverse complement strand
CAGGTGTATATCCTTCCTAAAATGGGTATATCAACCTGAATGAAAGATGCCTGTCAGGTGACAGACAAAAAAAAAATTAAGGACAAATAAAAAACTTCTCAAGAAGTTAAAAAATAATCCCAAAAAAGCTTACCTGTAGAATGTTTTTGTCAGCAAAGCTCTTTTGGGTTTTATTTAAGCACCAAGATAAGCTTTTTTAACATCCGGATTATTCAGCAATTCATCTGACTGTCCTTTTAGAACAAGATAACCATTTTCTATTACATAACCCCTCTGGGCAAATTTCAAGGCAAGCCTGGCATTTTGTTCAACCAGTAAAATCGTAGTGCCCAGCTTATTGATTTCTTTTAATGCATCAAACATTTCCATCATGAGAAGTGGGGCCAGCCCCATGGAGGGTTCATCTAAAAGCATAATTTTGCGACCGCTCATATAACCTCTTCCAACAGAAAGCATCTGCTGTTCACCACCGGACAAGGTTCCTGCAAGCTGGTCTTTTCTCTCCTCCAATCGCGGGAACAGATCAAATACCCATTTTCTATCTTTGTTAATTTGATCTGTGTCTTTTCTTGCAAAACAGGCAAGGATGAGATTTTCTGTTACAGTTAGATTTCCAAATATTCGTCTTCCTTCTGGTACGTGGGATATGCCTAACTTTGAAACAACCTTATCCGTACTGTATTTAAGGATATCTTTTCCTTCAAATTCAATAACAGATCCCGGCTGGGCTGGGATCATTCTGGAAATTGCTCTTAAAGTAGTGCTTTTCCCAGCACCATTAGCACCAATAATTGTTAAAATTTCACCTGCTTCAACACTGAAGTCAATTCCGTGAAGCGCTTTGATATTTCCATAGGAAACTTTTAAATCTTTAACTTTAAGCTGCATCAGGTTAAATCCTCCTTGCCAAGATAAGCCTCAATTACCTCAGGATTATTCTGTATTACTTCAGGTGGGCCTTCTGCAATCAGTTCACCAAAGACCAGAGTTTGAATATACTGGCATAACTCCATTACAAATTTCATTCTGTGTTCAATAAGAAATATGGCCACATTAAAATCCTGGTGAACCTGCCGGATAATTTTAATCATTTGACCCAGTTCGTCAGGGGTCATGCCTGCTGTGGGCTCATCAAGGAAAAGAATTTTGGGATTGGTTGCCATGGCTCTTGCCATTTCTACTCTTCTTTGAGCTCCGTAAGGCAGATTGGTAACTATTTGGTCTGCATGTTGTTTGATATCAAACAATTCCAATAACCGATAGGAATTTTCTTCAATTTGGGTTTCCTGTTGTCGGCATTTGGTTGTATTAAAAAATGATCCTATAAGTCCATAGGATAGTTGTGAATAATGGGCCATTTTAATATGATCCAGAACATTCATATGTCGCCACAAAGCAAGATTCTGAAATGTCCTGCCTAACCCTTTTGCTGCAATTTCATTGGTTTCAAGGCCTTTTATATTCTCATTTTCAAGTGTAATAGAGCCTTGTGTCGGAGTATAGACACCGGTAATCAAATTAAATATGGTTGTTTTTCCTGCTCCGTTTGGCCCGATGAGTCCTGTAATCTGATGAGGTTTAATATTTAAGTTATAATTATATACAGCTCTAAGACCACCAAAATAATGTGTCATTTTATTTACATTGAGCAGTGCCGACATCGTTAAGCTCCTTGTTCTCTTTTATGTTTGGATCTTAAAAGCTTTTTGGCATTGATTTCTTTAAAGGAAATCAGGCCGTATGGACGGAAAATCATCACCAAAATTAAAATTAAAGGAATAATAATCCATTTAAAGAGTTCAAGCGGTCTTAAGGCCTCTCCTAGGACATTGATACTGATTGCGCCTACAATGGAGCCGATAATCGAGTTAAGTCCACCAAAATAGACCATGGCAAGTATTTCGGCAAGTCTGTTTATGCTGAACATTCCAGGATTGATATAGGCCAGTACATGGGCAAATAATCCTCCTGCAATGCCGGCCCAGAATGCACCGAACATAAAGGCGGTCATTTTTGTTTTTCGGGTTTTAACTGTCATGGATTCCGAGGCAGCCTCATCATCTCGAACAGCATTTAATGCTTTTCCCATGATAGAGGTGACAAAATTATGGACAACCCAGATGCACAGAATGGTCCAGATGAAAATAATGGGCAGGGGTGCATAATCGGGTTGCCCTCCCATCCCCCTTGCACCGCCTATGACATTAAGATTTTCAACAGCACTCTTTACAATAAACATAAATGCAAGGGATATGATTGCCAGATAATCCCCCCTGGTTCTAAAAGAAGGAATGGCAACCAAAAGCGAACCAAGGGAAGCTGCAACTCCACCAGCTATAAGAGCGATTGGAAACAGCCAAGGTCCCAACTCCGAAGATAAAACAGCGGTTCCAAAAGTCTTATCATTAACAAAAAAATAGAGTGTTAAAATTGAAGAGATATAGGCTCCGATAGCCATGAATCCAGGATGGGAGCAGGAAAACTCCCCCTGATACCCATTAATCACATTAATACTGATGGTCAAGATGATGGAAATAAGTGTCAGCTTTACGATCAGCACTCTATAGTCATTGATTCCCGCCCATAGATGAAGGACTCCATAGAAAAAAGCCAGATGAATTATGGCTGACATCCAAAGAGGTGTTTTTTCAAGTACAGCGGCAACCCGATTGGTAAAAAAAATAGATACCTTTGCGATGAAAAGAATCGGAATAACATATACAATAAGGTCATAGGCAATGGCACCTGGTATCATGATTGGTTCTTTAAGCATAATTAGAGCACCGAATAAAACCGGTATTTTGGGTAATCCCAGATAATATGAGATATAGTCATACCCCCAGTAATACTCTATCAGTACTGCTGCAAAAAAGCCTATCAGCCACCCTAACATTGGCACATTAGAAAAAGTTTTTATGAATTTTCTTGCTGTTTCCATGGTGCTTTCCTGTATCTATTGAAGTGAACGAATTAAAGCCTTAATTTTGTGCTGTGCTCCATTCCAAAGAATCCTCTCGGTCTATAAGTCAGAATAAGAAGAATAATGGAATAGGCTATTAAATCCCTTAAAGTTGACGGAAAAATAGTGGCAACAAATATTTCGATAAATCCTAAAAGATATCCAGCAAGTGCAGCACCTTTTATGGATCCTCTACCACCAAGAATTGCTGCTACAAATGCCTTCCACCCTATTATAACCCCCATATAAGGATCTAGGATCGGATAGGCTTGTCCATAGAGGATACCTGCAACTGCAGCAAGACCTGCGCCAACTGCAAAGGTTAAGGGTGCAATAACATTTATAGATACCCCCATTAATGGAACGGCAAGAAAGTCATACGACATTGCCCTCATGGCCATTCCCCATTTTGTTTTCTGTATAAAGGTATGAAGGGCAAGCATTAAAAGAAGTGATATTATTATGATCATCACTTTAACATTCGTAAAATAGACACCACCTACATTGTAGGCAATAGATTCCATCAATGGAGGGAAACTCAATCTTTTAGCACCCAGTAAGATTAAAATACTGGTTTCAAAAATAATGCCGATCATTAAACCTGTTATGGCTGCTGACGCACGTGGTGCTGATCTTAAAGGTCTATATCCTGCAACTTCAACAAAAACACCGATCCAGGATGCAAGAAACATAGTAATAACGATAGTGGCAAGGAAAATAAGGGGACCTGGTATAAACCCTGCAAACAATGCAAGAAAGAGTGTTGCAATCCCAAAGCCGATATATGTGGCCACCATAAAAATATCGCCATGGGCAAAGTTGAAGAGCATTAAAACACCATAAACCATTGAATAACCAATTGATATAACAGCGTAAAAACTACCTCTTTGGAGTGCATTAATCAGGTTTTGAACAATATATTGTATTAATTCTATCAAAGCTTCCATTTACCAACTCCTGTTCTGCTGATAGAAAGAGACTGCCATACGAAAATCTGTACGGCAGCCATTAAATTAATTAAATAATACCGTTTGACCTGTTAAGGACAACTGGATTTGTAAAATTCATATTCACCTTTATCATTGATTTTTACAATAACAGCACATTTTATAGGATCTCCTTCTTCTGTGAAGGTCATGTTTCCTGTAATGCCGGCAAAATTCTTAATTTTTGCCAGAGCATTTCTTACAGCCGTTCTGTCTGTCTCAATTTTGCCGGTGATTTTACCCGCATCCTGAATGGCTTGCTGGGCAAGATGAAGTGCATCCCATGTAAGGGCAGCAACATCATCTGGAACATATCCGTAATTAGCCTTGTATCTTTCGATAAATTCTTTTGTCGCTCCTTTGGCACCGGCTGCGGCATAGTGTGTTGAAAAGAAAAGTCCGTAACATGATTCACCGCATAGTTCAACAGTTTCAGCAGATCCCCAGGAATCTGATCCCACTATGGGGCCTTTCCATCCAAGATCTTTTGCCTGCCGAACAATAAGTGGGACTTCATTGTAATACTGTGGGGTAAAAAGAACCTCGGCGCCTGATTTAACAATCTTTGTTAGTTGGGATGAAAAGTCAGTATCTTTTGTTGTAAAACTTTGATAAGCCACAATAGAACCTGCACCATGTTTTTTCTCCCATGCTTCTTTAAAAACTTCAGCAAGGCCTTTGGGATAGTCCGAAGCTACATCATAAAGAACTGCTGCTTTTGAAAATCCGAATTCATCGGTAATAAAATTTGCTACAACAGGTCCCTGGAAGGGATCAAGAAAACAACCACGAAATACGTATGGTCTGTCAAGTGTTGTGCTAGGATTGGTTGACCAGGGACTAATCATAACAGTTTTATACTTGTTGGCGACTTCACCGGCAGGTATTGCCTGTTTTGAAGATTGAGGGCCGATTATGGCAAGAACATCATCCTGAGTTATCATTTTGGTGTTTGCTTTTACAGCTGATTCTGCTTTGGATTCATTATCTTCAATAACAAGGTCAACTTCATATTTTTTACCACCAACTTCAAGGCCACCTGCTTTTTCAATGTCTTCAAGCCATAACATTGCAGCGTATTTGGACCCTTCTCCAACCTTTGGGATATCTCCTGTCATAGGGGCATTGATACCGATTCTAATAATCGTTTTTCTTGCACTAAATGCTGATGTAGAAAACATCATTGCAAAGGCAAAGACCACAACCACTAAACAAGCAATCTTTTTCATGTTACCTCCTTTTAAATATTGATTTATTGTTTAAAAGCATCATTGAATATACTTTTAAAAACTATACATATTTAATCTATATTTAAAAAGATAGGCTAAGTAAAGTATAATAATCCAAGATTGAAAAATTATTTTACAGGCGGATGAACTTTAAATTCGTTCATTTTGTAAAGAAGTGTTTTATAAGAGATTTTAAGTATTTTTGAAGCACGGGATCTGTTCCAGCCGACTTTTTCCAGGACAAAGGTAATAACTTCTTTTTCTACTTTGTCTGAAGCCAGTTTTTTGATTTTTTTTAAGGAAATATCTTCAAATAATTTATCTGAACTTGTGGATAGATCAACAAATTCTGAAATAATACGTGTACGATCACTTTGGAAACCACTCTTTGTATAATGTGAAGAGCCATTTTGTTGGCTATCATCTGTGAATTGAGAGACAATTTCCGGATGCTCTTTTGGAAGTTCCTCAAAAATTTTCTCCCATGATTTTAAAATCATTTGTTTTTTAATGCAGTTCTGAAGCTGACGAACATTTCCAGGCCATGAATAGTTGCAAAGTTTTGCAAGGATATCTGAATCCGGTCTGGTTCCAAGGTTATCCGGATATTCTGATTGATAAAGTCTGAAATAATATTCAATAAGAGAAGGGATGTCCTCTTTTCTTTCCCTTAAAGGTGGAATTTCAATTTTTATAATATTAAGACGATAGAACAAATCTTCTCTAAAAATTTTTTTTCTCATGCTTTCTTCAAGGTTGTGATTGGTTGCCGCAATTACCCAAACATCTGTTTTAAATTCCTGGTCAGATCCAAGTGGAGAAAATTCACCGCTTTGAAGCACATGAAGCATTTTAGACTGAAGGGCCATTGGCATGTCGCCGATTTCATCGAGGAATAAAACTCCTTTGTCTGCAGTCTGAAATTTGCCGGGGCGTTTTTTATGGGCACCTGTAAAAGCACCTTTTTCATAACCGTAAAGTTCGCTTTCGAGAAGTGTTTCCGGTAATGCCGCACAATTAATTTTTACAAAACTTTTTGAAGACCTGGAAGATTCAGAATAGAGATTCTGAGCAACGACTTCTTTACCCACTCCTGTTTCACCAGTTATTAATACATTCAAGCAGGTATTGGCCACATGATTGATTAACTCTTTTATTTTTAAAATTGATTTGCTGACGCCGATTAAAGGTGTAGTCATAGTTTTATTATATTACTATTGTTTATCGTTATTTGGGTTAATAAGTTCTGAAACTTTATTTTCGATTTTAATGAGTTCAACAGGTTTGAAAAAAACACTATCAGCTTTTACTTCTGAAGCCAAGGCTCCTGGTTGATCACCATATCCTGTCATGGCAATAATTTTAATATCCGGGAATTCTTTTTTCACAATGGCTATGAGTCCTAGTCCACTTATATTCGGCATAACAAGATCTGTAATAAGACAATCAAAAAAATTGGGTTTATCTTTTAGCAATTTCAAAGCAGTCAAACCATCACCTGCAGTTTTTACTTCATAGCCTAATGAATTAAAAAATTCATAAAAGGTTGACCGTATATCGTCATTGTCATCAACAATCAAAAGTTTGTTTTTACCTGACATGGTATTCCTCTTAAAATAGTAAGGAAAGTTTTTATGTTTACTACTCCATATAATAGACGGTTTATCCATGCAAGGGAAAAAATAAAAATTTAGGGGATAGTTAGGATTTAAGATAGGAAATTAATATATAAATAATAAACAGGGTTATAAAAAAATAACCGGTTCTTTTACCTATGCCCTTATTGAAATATGCAATAAGTCCCAGAATAAAACAAATGAACATCATAAACGGAAATTGAAAATAGTGAAGTGTTTTATCAATCTGCATTGGATTAAAAAGCCCTACTACTCCCATGACAAGGCAAATATTAAACAGGTTGGACCCTACAACATTGCCAACTGAAATATCGCTTTCCCCCTTAGCTGCAGCCACGGCAGATGTAGCAAGTTCAGGCAGAGAAGTTCCTAAAGCAACAATAGAAATTCCAATAAATGTCTGGGAAAGTCCAATTTTTTCTGCCATGATTATAGCTTCTTGAACTACAAGATTTGCACCATAAGACAGCATCACTATGCCTATGATTATGAAAAAAAAGTTTTTAGAAATTTTAAAAAAGGTTGGTATCTCAGAGGCAGCACGACTGTTTTTATCTTTTGCAGTGGCAACACTATAAATTAAAAAAATAATTAATAAAGAAATTAAAACAATGCCGTCAATACGTCCAATATGTAAATCCAGACAAAGCATCCAGAATATAAAAGAGATAAAAAACATGTATGGAATTTCAATTGTTATGATCTGTTTTTTTATCACAACAGGTCTGATAACAGCACTAATACCTAATACAAGGGCAATATTAATGACATTGCTGCCCAAGATATTTCCAATGGATATCCCGCCGGACCCTTTAAAGGCCGCTACAAGGCTGACCAGTAATTCAGGTGCGGAAGTGGCAAAAGAAACAATGGTAAGACCTACAATCACAGGTCTGACTGCAAACATAATGGCTGTTGATGCGGCCCCCACTACAAGTAGTGTTGACCCAAAACCAAGCATAAGCAGACCAAGAATAAGTATAATAATCTGTATTAACAATTATATAAGCTCGATGTGTTTTGTTGCTGTATTTAAGGTTCTTGCCAAATTTAAAAAATAATACTATAAGGCGTGCATAATATAGCAGGTTTAAATATTTATCAATATGATAATTCTTGAATAAGGAATGCTTAATGAAGAAAAGCATAATCAAAAGTACTGGTATGTTTGTACCGCCAAATCTCATTACCAACCATGACCTTGAAAAAATAATAGACACTTCCCATGAATGGATAGTACAGAGGACGGGTATTGAGCAAAGATATTGGATCGATCCGAAAGGGACGACAGGAGCATCTGATCTAGGGTTTGAGGCTTCCAAAATGGCTTTGGAAAATGCCGGATGGGCAGCACAGGATCTTGATTTTATTATATTTGCAACACTTAGTCCTGATATTATGTTCCCAGGGTCTGGGTGTCTGCTACAGGCAAAACTGGGACTTGATTCAACTCCTGCACTGGATATCCGCCAGCAGTGTACAGGATTTCTTTATGGTCTTGCTACTGCAGATGCTTATATAAAATCAGGCCTTGCAAACAAAATTCTTCTGGTTGGTGGAGAGGTTCATTCATCCGGCCTTGATAAAACTACCAGAGGAAGAGATGTTACCGTTATATTTGGCGATGGAGCTGCAGCTGTGTGTATTGAAGGTGTGGAAACCAAAAAATCTGCAGGCCTTTTATCTTCATCTCTTCATGCAGACGGTAATTTGGCTGATGCATTAATGACTGAACTTCCCGCCTCAAGACTTCAATGTCGATTTCCAAAAGATATACCAGTTGATGATCCAAGATATTTTCCTGTCATGGATGGCCCGGCTATTTTTAAAAAAGCGGTTAGATTTCTGCCAAAGGTTATAAACGAATCCCTTAAAAAAGCACAAATTGATCTTGATGAAATTGATCTGATTATCCCGCATCAGGCAAATATGAGAATTAATCAAGCTCTGGGGCAATTTTTAAAATTAGATGATAATAAGATATTTCATAATATTCAAAAATATGGCAATACCACGGCAGCAAGTATTCCAATTGCTCTTCATGAGGCCATGGAACAGGGACGAATCGGTAAATCAGGTGATGTTGTCCTCTTTGCAGGACTTGGAGCCGGCCTTACCTGGGGAAGCATAATTTATAAATTTTTATAATGATCCTTTAAACAGGATATCAAGATAAAATTTTGTTGTAGTATCAAGGGAATAAAAATTATAGGTTTTATCAGTATTTTTTCTTTTAATTTGATCTCTGATATCACCAGCAAGCACTTTTCCCAGTTCAACACCGAATTGATCAAAGGGGTTTAAACCCAATATAAACCCCTCATATACAGTCCTTGCTTCATAAAAAGCCAACAGCATCCCAATACTCTCAGGTGTCAGGTCATTAATTAGTAAGGTTGATGACGGCCGGTTTCCTGAAAAATATTTCGCATTGTTATCATCCATTTTCCCTTTTGCCAGTCCCATAGCCTGGGCAATCATATTTGCCCATAATTCCTGATGATTGGACACACCGTTTGATATTGCCTGGGCTTTATTGTAAACAGGGTTTACCACTCCGATAAATTCAATGGGAAAGGGGCTGCCCTGATGGGCAAGTTGAAAAAATGAATGCTGGGCATTTGTTCCAGGTTCACCAAAAATGATTACTCCGGTTCTATGGTTTGTTACTTTACCGTCAGCATTGACTCCTTTTCCAAGGCTTTCCATATATAATTGCTGCACGTGTGGACAAAGATTAGATAAGGCTGTACAATAGGGAATAATCGCCAGGGTGGTATAATCCAGAAAATTGGAATTCCAAATACCTATTAAAGCTGCCATCAAAGGAATATTTTTTTCTTCCTGGGCATTCAAAGCATGTAAATCCATTTTATGACAGCCTTTTAAAAAACGATGAAAAGTATCAAAGCCAAAGGCAAGACTTAAAGGAAGCCCTCCAACTGCAGAGGTCACAGAGTATCTCCCCCCGATAAAATCAAACATATTAAAAGAGTCCAGTCCTGGTATTGAGGGATCATCACCCGGGCTGTCTTTGGCAGTCACTGTCAAAAGATGGTTTGCAGGATCAAGGTTGTTGTTTTTTAAAAATAAGAGGATCTGGTTAAGGTTGGCCATGGTTTCTATTGTGGTATATGATTTTGAAATAATAATCCAAAGGCAGGTTTCAGGATCTATGGTTTTTATGATCTGTCCAAAATTGTCAATATCTACGTTGGACAGAAAGTGAAGATCAATAATAGGTGCAATACCAGGTTTCAATGAATCGTAAACAAATTCACATCCAAGATAGGATCCGCCAATACCGACAACAACAGCATCAGTGAAAGATTTCCCTGTGGTTCCTTTTATTTTTTTGTTATGGATTTTTGAAGTAAAAGTTTTAATTTGTTTATTCACTCTGTTAATTTCAAAAATTACATCCAAATCATTTAATAAAATTTGATCCTGGGTAAAATCTCTTGCAGCCGTGTGAAGAGCCGGTCTATTTTCTGATTTATTGACAATTTTGCCGGAAACCATTTGAGAAAATTTTTTTTTTGCTTTTGTTTGTCCGGCTAATTCAATTAATTCTTTTAAAACGGATTTATCAACTAATTGTTTTGAAAAATCATAGAAGAATCCATTCTCCTGAATTGAAAAATTTTCAAATCTGTTTTCAGTTTGAATCAGATATTTCAAATGCTGGCTTTTGTCTTTAAAAGATTTTGAAAGATGTTTTAAATTTTGATAGGCTTTATGATTGCTGATACTGAATGTTTTAGAACCCATGGTCATCTCCAATTGAAATAAGAACTGTCCGAAAGCTTCGGCTATCATACGAAAACCCATTATTCCGGTCAAGGCCTGATTGGTAAAAGGATTAAGAAAATACCTTGACAATTCAACCAATAGACAATTAATTATACTTTTATGAAAAACAATATTGTTAAAGCACTTATGGAAAAAGGGGTAAAAATCCCTAACCCTGATTCAGTGTATATTTCTCAAGATGTTAATCCTGACAGGATCTCAGGTGAAAATGTTACAATTTATACAGGGTGCAAAATCATGGGGAAAAATAGTCTCATTATGAAGGGCTCTCAAATCGGATATGAGGCACCTGTTACCCTTGAGAATACTTTGGTGGGTAAAAATACAAAACTAAAAGGCGGTTTTTTTAAACAGGCTGTTTTTGCAGGAGATAATTCATTTGGTTCCGGAGCCCATGTAAGAGAAGGTACCATTTTTGAAGAGGAGTCAAATGCAGCCCATACAGTGGGTCTCAAGCAAACGATTTTATTACCCTTTGTTACACTGGGCAGTCTGATTAATTTTTGCGATTGCTTTATGGCCGGAGGAACAAGCCGTCAAAATCATTCTGAAATCGGGTCTTCTTTTATTCATTTTAATTATACGCCAAACCAGGATAAAGCTACGGCATCCATGATGGGAAATGTGCATCAGGGTGTGATGCTGAAGTCTAAGCCGATTTTTTTAGGAGGGCAGGGCGGCCTTGTCGGGCCTGTCAGGATCGGATATGGATGTATTACTGCAGCAGGATCCATTATCCGAAAAAATGAATTAAAAAATGACCGGATTTTACTCAGCAGCGGTTTCAAAAATGTATCCCTTCCAAGGCAGTTTTATATTTACAAAAATGTATCCCACATTTTTAATAATAATATATATTATATTGCCGGCCTTATTTGTTTACATGCCTGGTATAAACACATACGTCCTCTTTTTGTTTATGATGATTTTTCCAGAGAGTTGATCAGAGGAATGCAGGACAACCTGGATCTTTGTATTAAAGAAAGAATTTATCATTTAAAAAATTTTTGTGAAAAATTAAATCTATCAAAAGAAATACTTTTTTCAAAAACAAAAGACAAAAAATCAAGATCAATTTTAATTCACGAAAAAGCAATGGAAAAAATTAAGCAGGCTGAAAAAATTTTTAAAATAGAAATTGATAATAAAAATTTAAACAAAGCAGGTGAAAAATTTATTCGGATAATTGAAAAAAAAATTGATCGAGCAGAAAAAAAATATATAAGTGTTATTCAAAGTCTTGAATCTTATGATTGTGAAAAAGGGACTCATTGGTTGTTTGATATCGAAAAAAAAATTATTAATAAATTATTAATCTAATTGGAATGTTGAATGGGAATACTTTTTGGAACAGATGGAATAAGAGGACTTGCAAATAAATATCCCATAAATTGTGAGATTGCCTTGCAAACAGGAAGGGCTATTGGATTTTTTACAAAAGAGAATGGATATTCTTCGGTAATTATAGGAAAGGACACTCGGATATCTGGAGATATGCTGGAGTCTGCTCTTGCTGCAGGAGTTGCTTCAACAGGCATTGATGTATTGCTGGCAGGGATCATACCAACTCCCGGGGTGGCGTATTTATGTTCTATTGCGAAAAATGCCGGTGCAGGCATTGTTATATCTGCCTCCCATAACCCTTATCAGGATAATGGAATTAAAATTTTTAAATATGGCGGTGAAAAACTTTCCGATAAACAGGAACACAAGATTGAAGATTATATTCTGAATCAAAAAAATGTTCCACAGGGAAACGTTGGAAAAATAACTGTAATATCAGATAGTTTGAAACAATACGCAGATTTCTTACTGACAAAGTTTCCTTTTGGGAAACTTAATACCAGGCTAAAATTAATCATTGACTGTTCAAATGGTGCTGCATCAAAAATCAGTCATATTGTGTTTAATGATAAATTGTTTGACACGCAATTTATATTTGATTCTCCTGATGGAAAAAATATTAACCAGGCCTGTGGATCACAGCATACAAAAAAATTACAAAAAAGGGTGTGCAGGGAAAAAGCAGACCTTGGCCTTGCCTTTGATGGAGATGCAGACAGGTTGATTGCAGTTGATGAAAATGGCAATGTGATTACAGGAGACAGGATTTTAGCTATCTGTGCAAAATTTGCAAAGCAAAAAGGGGATTTACATCAAAATACAGTTGTAAGTACAATTATGTCTAATATTGGTTTGGATGAAATGCTTGATAATCATGGTATTCAGCATATTAAATCTAATGTTGGAGATCGAAAAGTTCTTGAGCAAATGAAGAAATCGGGTGCAGTTATAGGTGGTGAGGATTCAGGCCATATTATTTTTTTAGATTCACATACAACAGGAGACGGCTTGCTTTGTGCCCTAAAACTCATAGAGGTAATGTTAGAAACAAAAAAGACTTTATCGAGCCTTGCTGCTGTCATGACGGTCTACCCACAGGTGTTAAAAAATATTGATGTACCCGAATTTCTCCCTGATCTTTTGAAAAAAAAATTGATTGCAGATACAATTAAAGAAGTTGAATGCAAACTTGAAGGCAAGGGCAGGGTATTGATACGTTATTCAGGGACTCAACCTTTGCTTCGGGTTATGGTGGAAGGACCTGATCAGGATTTGATCGACAGATATTGTGATATTATTTGTGACAGCATTAAGGCTGCCATTAAAAAAGAGTTGTAAGGGATATTATTTTCTTCGTATTATCCCTTATAAATAAAAATTATTTGTAAGGGTTCCGCCCGTTAAAAAAAAATTATCCCAAAAGTCCTGCCTCATGGATATTTGCACAAGGTTAAGCGTTTAACATCGAAACAAATATCCATCAGACAGGGCGGGTTCAAGCACAAGAGCTGAATAATTACAATTATTTAAGACCGTATCCAGGTAAATCTTAATCTTTGCTGCCGCCAAAAATATGAAGCATCATAATAAAAAGGTTTATAAAGTCAAGATAAAGGGTAAGTGCACCCATTAAAGCACCTTTGCGTACCATTGCGCCGGTTGCGTTATTTGGCAGTGTGACTGCCATTGTTTTCAGCTTCTGGGTATCATAAGCGGTAAGACCGATGAATACAACAACACCAATATACGAAATGATCATCTGCATACCTGAACTTTGTAAAAATATATTTACAACAGATGCTATAACAATCCCAATGAGGCCCATAAACATGAATCCGCCCAGGGATGTCAGGTCTTTTTTGGTCATCATTCCATAAACACTACAGCAAAGAAATGTTACAGAACAAATCATAAATGTAGATACAATAGAGGTTGAAGTATACCTGAAAAAAATAAATGAAAGCGTAATACCGTTCAGGATAGAATAGATAATGAACAATGCAGTTGCTGTAGCGGCATTTAATTTTTGAATTCTTGCGCTCAGATAAAATACAAATCCAAGTTCTGCAATAATGATTATCATTATCAGACCCGGGGTTCCATAAATAAACTGAGCGATTGTTTCATTGTGCGCCACATAGTATGCGGTAAAACCTGTAAGGCATAAGGCTATCGCCATCCAGTTGTAGACACTTCTAATAAATGAATTTGTTTTTACAAGGACAGTATTTTGTGAAAAAGATGATGCGGATTCCATTTTGTTTTCCTCCAGAAAAGTTATTTTTAAGAGGTAATATAACACGGAAGGGGGAAATTACAAGATTACAATTTGGTTATGTGGTGATTATAAGCGGTTTTGACTTATATTTTAAAAAGTTTACATAATATATATTATCAGACATTAACTAAACAGGTGCATCTTGCCATAAAAAAAATTACAAGGGTATAATCACAAAATTACAACCGGGTTAATAATGGGCTGTTTAAAATTTTAAATAATTTTATTGTTAAAACATCTCCATTGTTTTATATTTGTGGACTTTGTGGGTTTTGTTGATGAAATGGATAATAATGACAGAAAAAAATACCGGACATATTTACACTGTTTCTAAATTAACAAGGGAAATTAAATTTCTTTTAGAAGAAACCTATCCGTTTATCTGGGTAACAGGTGAAATTTCAAACTATTCAGTTCCGTTCTCAGGCCATTCCTATTTTACTATAAAAGATCGCAAAGCTGTTATAAGCGCCGTGATGTTTAAAAATCAAAAACAAAAATTATTGTTTAATCCTGAAAATGGTATGAAAATTATCGGGATGGCAAGACTTTCCTTATATGAACCCAGAGGAACTTACCAACTTATTTTCGAATATTTAGAGCCGGAAGGTGCAGGTTCAATGCAGGTGGCTTTTGAACAGTTGAAAACTAAATTAGCAGATAAAGGCTTTTTTGATGACTCCTGTAAAAAACCAATTGTGTTTTTCCCTTCAAGCATCAGTGTTATTTCTTCAGGGACCGGTGCTGCGGTAAGAGATATTATCAATATTGCCATACGACGTTTTCCAAATTGCAGTATTGATATCCTTCCTGTTAAAGTCCAGGGAAATGAATCAGAGAATGAGATTTGTGATGCTATAGCCCTTGTTAATAATCATTTAAAATCTGATCTAATAATTCTTGCACGAGGCGGCGGTTCTCTTGAAGATCTAAGTGCATTTAATTCAGAGGCTGTTGCAAATGCTATTTTTAAATCCATAGTACCCATTATTACCGGCGTCGGACATGAGACTGATTTTACCATTGCTGATTTTGTTGCGGATCTAAGAGCACCCACACCATCAGCGGCAGCAGAGCTTGCCCTGCCCGATAAAAATCATCTCATTCAAAGGATTTCAACTCTACAGGAAAGTTTGAATCGATTATTAAAAATAAAAATCTATGACCTGAAGCAGAATGTGATGGATTTAACTTCAAGATTAAAAAGTCCTGATACTGTTGTACACGATTTTAGATTCAGGCTTGAGGATTATGAATCAAGACTCATCAACATGATGAAACACTATATACATTATAATAAGGATAAATGTCTCTGGTTGTCGGAACTGCTTTACACAAAAAAGCCTGAAAAAAAAATTTCAGATCTTCGGCAATACGTCAAAACACTTTCTAAATCTTTAATCGATAATTTTCAAAAAAATTTTCAAGAGGTGAGATCAACTTATATTGAACTTAATTCTAAACTGCAGACGCTTAATCCAAAAGCGGTTTTAAAAAGAGGATACAGTATTTCAAGGTTTGTTACAGATAAACGAGTGATTAGAAATTCAATTGAAACGAAAAAAAATGATAAAATAGAGATTGTTCTTTCAAAGGGACGATTGATTACAAGGGTGGAAAAAATAAATGGTTAAAAAAACATTTGAAACATCTTTAAAAGAGCTTGAAGAGATTGTCAGGCAGATGGAATCCGGGGATCTCTGCCTTGAAGATGCAGTTAAAAAATATGAGGCAGGTATGAAACAATCAAAATATTGTCTAGACCTTTTGGATAAGACCGAGAAAAAGATTTCTCGGATAACTAATGACAAGGACGGTAATATTAAAAAACTACCATTTGAAGATAAATAATATGAATTTTAATCTGTCAAAATATTTAACTGATAAACAAAATCTTGTTAACCAGTATCTGAAACTTATTCTTCATCAATATGATAATAGGCATGAACTTATTATGGCCATGGAGCATTCTCTTATGGCAGGAGGGAAAAGGTTGCGGCCCATCCTGGCAATGGCAGCTGCACAGGCTTGTGGAAAAGATTTTTTAATCGCCCTGCCCGCCTGTTGCGCAATTGAAATGGTCCATACTTATTCCTTGATTCATGATGATTTACCGGCTATGGATAATGATGACTTAAGGCGCGGGCTGCCGACCTGCCACAAGAAATTTTCAGAAGCTACTGCAATACTTGCAGGAGACGCATTATTGACACACGCATTTAATATTATTTCTGATCCTCAACAAATTTTTAATATATATCCTGGCTATAAAACAAGAATTAAATTGATTTCCAAACTTTCAAAGGCAGCCGGTATTCAAGGGATGGTTCAAGGTCAAATGCTGGATATGCAGTCTTTTCAATTAAAACAAGATAATGATATAGACCATCTTAAAAACATACATGCACTTAAAACAGGGCAAATGATAACTCTAAGTGTTGAAGCTGGAGCCATAAGTGTAGGATCTGATTTAAGAACCATTGACAAACTAATTGTTTATGCTGATAAAATAGGCTTGGCATTTCAGGTTATGGACGATATTTTAAATATTGAAGGTGATCCAAGCATAATGGGCAAGGCTGCAGGATCTGATATATTAAATGATAAGATGACATTCCCTGCAATTATCGGGCTCGAAGCGTCAAAACAATATGCAAAAAAACTTATTGATTCTGCCCTTGAATCAATTGATGAACTTGATGAAAAAGCAATACCTTTAAGGGCCATTGCCCATTATATTATTAACAGGGACCATTAAATAATAAAGGTTGACAAATTTTGAACCTTCTTGAACAAATAAATACATCAAAAAACATTAAAGATCTTTCAAGAAAAGAGCTGAAACTTTTAGCCGGTCAAATCCGTGAAAGAATTATTGATGTTGTCTCTAAAAATGGCGGTCACCTGGCCTCAAGTCTGGGTGCGGTAGAGTTGACGCTTGCTATCCACTATGTTTTTGATCTGCCAAAGGATACTTTAATATGGGATGTTGGACACCAGTCTTATGCCCATAAATTGATTACAGGACGAAATGGTAGTTTTGACAGTCTTAGACAGTATAAAGGCATATCCGGATTTTCTAAAATTAAAGAAAGTCCCTATGACGGGTTCACTGTCGGGCATTCTTCAACTTCCATTTCTGCAGGCCTTGGGGTTTGTTATGCCAAATATTTAAACAAAGATAACTCCGATGTTATTTCGGTTATCGGTGACGGATCTCTCACTGCGGGCCTGGCTTATGAAGGATTGAATCAGACCGGAGATTCAAAACAAAATCTTATTGTAATTTTAAATGACAACGACATGTCCATCTCAGCCAATGTTGGGGCATTGTCTTCCTTATTGAGCCGGACCTTTTCCGCTAAATATCTTCAGTCCATGAGAAATAGATTCGGTATGTTTTTAAAATCTTTGCCTAAAATCGGTGATGATATTTATAATATTGCTAAAAGATCTGAAGAGTCCTTTAAAACATTTATTACACCGGGTATGTTGTTTGAAGCCTTTAATTTTGATTACTTCGGACCCATTGATGGACATAATATAGATCATTTGATCGATATTTTAAAAAACATCAAAAATCCAAAAGATCCTATTCTTCTGCATGTTACAACTGTAAAAGGAAAAGGATATGGGCCTGCAGAAAAAAATCCTATCTATTTTCATGGTGTGGGATCTTTTACCGTTGATACGGGTAAGAGCAATAAGAAACCCAATGGAATCCCAACTTATACTAAGGTGTTTGGTTCTCAAATGATCAAACTTGCTAAAAACAATAAAAAAATTGTTGCAGTGACAGCAGCCATGCCAGAGGGAACCGGATTAATAGAATTTTCAAAAATGTATCCAGACCGGTTTTTCGATGTGGGTATTGCAGAACAGCATGCAGTAACCTTTTCAGCAGGACTTGCATCCAAAGGCTTAAAACCGGTGATAGCCATTTATTCCACTTTTTTACAACGTGCCTTTGACCAGATACTCCACGATGTCTGTCTTGATGCTCATCCAGTTGTATTTGCCATTGACCGAGGCGGGATTGTCGGAGAAGACGGGCCCACTCATCATGGTCTTTTTGATTTCGCAT
>JABGOU010000061.1 GCA_018645325.1 Desulfobacula sp. | reverse complement strand
CACCCCATTTCAAGGCCATACCACTGCCGCCAAAAAAACTAATATAGGGTTGGGCAAGTAAAAATCCCACAATCGCCGCAAAGCTGCCTATAATCAGACACAATAATAAACTTTGTTTAAAAACGATTGATGCATATATTTCATCCCTGGCACCAAAGGCTTGGGCAATCAGGGACATGGCTCCTGTGCCAATAATAAAGGATAATCCTAAATGGATAAAAAACACATTGCTTGCAATCGAAAGTGCAGTAATTGCATCCGGCCCAAGTCGTCCTACAAACCATAGATCCGTCATAAGGTATAAGGTAAATATCAGCATTCCAAACATTATGGGACTTGCAAGCTTTATCAGTTGCCGGAAAATACTACCGGTAATCAAATTTTGTTTATCAACTATTTTTATTCCTTTTGAAATTAATTTTTAGGACCGCATTTGAAAAAAAGGTTTAACTTTGATTACAGCTTTTTTGAGGGAGGGTCACAAATGGGTTTACCAACAAAATGGATGCAGTTTGTGGGACATTTTTCCATTGCTTTTACCGCTGGTTCATAATGGTCCGCTGTATAGGCGCCATAGTCATATTTTGACAGGTTGTCCGTGATGGAGAACATGTCAGAAAGTTTAGTGCAGGCCTTGCAGGCTACACAAGCGGTCTGGCATACAGCTTTTGAATCCTTTGCCTTATCTTTATTAGAGCAGGCAACTATAGGGATTTTGTTTTTTTTAAAACCTGTAATGGTGATGATAGTCCTGGGGCAAACCTTTGAACAGGCACCACATCCGATGCAGTTGTTGAAGTCAACCATAGCAAGACCATCTTTAATATGCATGGCGTTGTAATGACAAGCTCTAACACAGTCTCCAAACCCCAGACAGCCAAATGAGCATCCCTGAACACCTGCCACCTGGTGGGCAGCCATGCATCGCTTTTCTCCGCGGTACTCGTGTTTTTTAAGACGGTTCAAAGTGTGAGCACCACAGTGAACAACAGCAAAAACCTCTACCATTTCACCAACCTCAACCCCCATGATACGGGCCAAACCTTTTGCGCAAGCCTCACCACCAATAGTACATTTATTGACAGGGTCATTGTCGGTAACAATAGCAACTGCATAGTCACTACAGCCAAGATAACCGCAGCCCCCGCAATTCACGGCGGGAAGGATTTCGATTACGGCTTCGATTTTGGGATCCACTTCAACTTTGAATTTTTTATTTGCCCAGCCAAGGACAAAGGACAGGATCACGGCCATGACCAGCATGGTTCCCGCAGCTATAGCAAGGGTTGTTATAATCATTGCACACCAATCTGGTTGCTATGGCTTTTTATACTTACAACTTCATTATCAAAGAACAGGGTCTGTTCTGGAGTTTTGATTGAAACCCGGGCTGTTGTCTCAGGCATAAGCGCATTTCTGATACCAGAGTCCACTCCAGTGAATCCCATAAAGGCTATAGCAAGAATGCCTCCTATTACCAGAGTAATTGCTGCACCCTGGAAAGGTTCTGGAATGTCGCACAGCTCAAGTTCTTCTCTGATACCCGACATAATCACAATGGCAATGGTAAACCCTACACCTCCAAAAAATGCAAGAGTAATTGCCCTTCCAAGGTCCCAGACGTTTTTTGGGTTTTCAACCCCCACAACATGACTCATTATGGTAAGGCAGGCAAACAAGATGGCACAATTGGTTGTAATAAGAGGGAGAAAAACCCCGAAGGAATTGTAAAGCAGGGGAAAAAATTTTCTTACATACATTTCCACAAACTGAACGGATGAGGCAATTGCAAAGATATAAACAATATAGCTGAGTATAGTAAGATCTATGGTTGCAGCCGCTTCTTTGGAAAGGAAAAAACCGGCAATAAAAGCAGACAGGGGCGCACCCGGCATAAGCACCATTGTGGTGATACTCCAGCTGATAAACGCTGCAATACTGATGACAAATGTAACAGCCAGTCCCATGCCGAATGCCATTTCCACCTTTCTTGACACTCCCACAAATGGGCAGATACCCACAAAATAATAGAGTACAAAATTATTAATCAATGCTGCGGTCAGGGCAATAAGCATAATGTCCAGAAGATATATCATGAAGACCTCCTGGATTTAATTATACCCACCCAGTTAACTAATCCGAGCAGCAGGCCCAATGTAAGAAATGCACCCGGGGGTAATACCATAATGACCCAGTCGGGCCAAACCTCAGGAAGCACTCGCATACCGAAAAACATGCCTGTGCCGAGTATTTCTCTGACAGCTGCAATGCTTGACAGGGCAAGTCCAAACCCAATGGCCTGGCCGATGGCATCCGCTGCTGCCGTAAATACAGACTGCTTTGAGGCGCAGACTTCACAGCGACAGATAATCAGGCAGTTTACTATAATCAAAGGGATATAAGGTCCTAAAGTCTTGCTCATCTGGAACAGATAAGCGGCAAGAAAGCGGTCTGCTATTGTTACAAAGGTGGCAATGGTCAAGGTAAACACTACAATACGAAGATGGGGCTTTAGAAGATCTCTGATCAGGCTGATGACGATATTGGCGCAAAGAAGCACAAAGGCTACGGAACAGGCCATGGTCAAGGCAGGCTTCATACCATTCGTAACCGCAAGGGTTGGGCAGAGTCCCAGTAACTGGCGGTACACTGGATTTTCAGGCAGGATACCCTGGACAAATCTCTCAAATGCTGTGGGTTGATCAGCCATTATTCGTTCTCCTGTCTTATAATATTTTCTTTTTTTATAATTGGAAGCAACCGGGGTCTGATATCTGCAATGGTTGTGTTTACAATGCTTGTAACACTTCTGGAAGAAATGGTTGCCCCGGATATACCATCAATCATTCCATCAATTTCATTATTTGGTCCTGTTTTTGATTTAACAACAACAAGGGTGGTGCCGGACGGTTGATCTACAAACTGGTCACGCCACGGTTTTTCTAATATTCTATTACCAAGTCCGGGAGTCTCTTTTTGATCCAGAATAAACAGGCCGGTTATGGCATTACCACCGGCATCAAGACCTATCAGCAACTCGATCTTATCTGCATAGCCCTGGCCTTTGGCCTTGGTCACATGACCTGCCAGGGATCCATCCTTTAAATGCACATCATAGACTGGATAAAATTTACTGATCCCATTTTTTTCAATCTCAATCACTCTGGATTGGATGACAAGATCGTGGCTTTTGATGTCCGCGGCCTGGGATGGGTCTAATATAAGACTGGGGATTTTTTCCATTGTTTCTCTGATTTTGTTTGCCTCAATCACAGGGTTTAATTTTATCTGAATTCCGGCCAGGGCAGTGCCGAAAACTGTAGCAATTACCAATACCAGCCAGGCCTGGGCCAGATTATTATTGCGAAAGTTAGTCATATCAGGCTTCTCCCATGGGTTGAGGATTGGTCCAGCGATTAATCAGGGGTGTCACCGCATTCATCATGAGAACTGCAAACATAACACCTTCGGGATAACCGCTGAACAGTCTGATAATCATTATCAGCATACCTGTCCCAAAACCGAAAATCCATTTTCCTTTTGAGGTAAGCGGAGATGTCACAGGATCAGTAGCAATAAAAAATGCACCAAACATTAGGGCACCGCTAAAAAGATGATGAACAATGAATAAGCCGGAACCGGCTTTTGCAACATCTGTTATGCCGGCAATAGCCAGGACGGTTAATACGATACTCACCGGAATCTGCCAAGATGCTGTTTTTTTGAAGACAAGAAAAAGGCCGCCTATAATACAGGCTGCAGAACTTGTTTCTCCAATAGAGCCATTGGTATTGCCAAAGAAAAGATGTGAAAATTCTACGGATGTGTTATTGAATTTCATTGCACTCAATGGTGTTGCTCCGGATACGGCATCCACAAGGCCTGTGATATTTTCATAAGACCCGGCACTCATTAAACCGGCAAAAGCAATCATGACAAAGGCACGACCAACCATGGCCGGATTAAAAATATTCATGCCTAGGCCGCCAAAGATAATTTTCCCGATTCCCATGGCAACAACAGAAGCAATGACACCCACGAACCAGGGTGCTGAGCCTGGCAGGGAAAGAGCAAGAATTATACCGGTTACCCCGGCTGAACAATCTTTAAGGGTCATTGATCTGCCCCGCATTCGAACAAACACATACTCTGCGATAAGACATGAGACAAGACAGATAAGAAGCTGTTTTACTGCATATGCCCTGAACAGGTATACAGACACCAAAACAACCGGTGTAAGGGCTATCAGGACATCAATCATCATTTTTTGAGTGTTGGCCTTTGTATCCCGGATATGGGGAGACGGGGCAACGTGAATGGCTGTGTTCTCTTTTACATCGGATGATTTAAAATCTTTAATAGTGTCCAATTTTTTATTTGAATCCGGCACGCATAGTATCCTTTATAATTAAAGGTTCTGGCTCGCTGCAGCCAGTTTTTTTCCTGTTCGTATCAATTGTACCAGGTTAATTTTTGCAGGACAGACATAAGAGCAGCAACCGCATTCAAAACAGGCGTGAATATGATATTGGCTTGCTATGGATGTATTATTATACCTGGCTGCAAGAGCTAATCTTGTGGGTACAAGGTTCATGGGGCAGGCATCAACACAACGCCCACATCGAATACAGGAGGTCTCTTCATCACTTTTGATCTCATCATGGGTCAGGACGGTGATCCCGGAGGTTCCTTTGGTGACAGGTGTGCTAAAATCTGAAAAGGAAAAACCCATCATGGGACCGCCGGCAACCACCCTTGCAGCATCCTTTGTCAACCCTCCGCAGAACTTGATCACCTCATCAATGGAAATACCAATGGGTACAAAAAGATTTTTCGGTTGGTTTATCCCCCTGCCTGATACGCTGATTACCCTGTGCGTCAGAGGCGATTCCTTAATAATAGCCCGACCTACTATTGCCATTGTCCCGACATTACTCATGGCCACACCCACATCCGATGGTAGACCGCCCAGAGGAATTTCAAGTCCGATAACTGATTCTATCAATTGTTTTTCACTACCCTGTGGATATTTAGTTTTTAATATGGCAATTTTAATTACTGTCTGCTCAGTCGCTTCTTTGAGTTTTTGGATGGCATCTGGTTTATTGTCTTCCACACAAATAACGATTTCTCTTGCAGATACGGCGCGTGCCGTTAAAAGAGCTCCTGCAACAATCGCCCGGGGCGCTTCTTTCATCAACCTGTAATCGCAGGTGAGATAAGGTTCGCATTCACAGCCGTTGATCATGAGAGTGTCGATCATCCGGGTATCATTGGGAGTGACCTTTACATGGGTGGGAAATGCCGCTCCCCCTAATCCGACAACACCTGAAGAATGGATGACTTTAACAATAGTTAAAGGGTCATAAATGGAAATACAGTCCCTGGGCCAATCCTTTGACCTTATCTCATCCCATAGTCTTTTATAAGAAACCTGCTCGCCTTCGGTCTGGATGGAAATGGCAGAAAGATGCATTCCGTTGGGCAGGGTGACCATGGTATTTTTTTTAACTTTGCCAGCAACAGGAGAGTGAAGGGAAGCTGAAATAAAGGCCTCCCCCTCTCCAATAATTTCTCCATATTTGACCATCTGTCCGGATTTAACAAGCTGTTTACAAGGCACGCCTAAGTGCTGAAGCAGTGGCAGGGTGATGATTTTGGGTATATCCATCACTTCAACTTTTGATTCATTACTTAGGTGTTTATTATCCGGAGGATGAATGCCATGGCGAAAATTACCATTCCCGGGAAACCCTTTTAACCTGAACAAACCCATATATCCAATCCCACTTTAATTTCTTGCTACTGAACAATCCAGACTACGTGCTTGTCTGCGCTTTGAAAAATTGTATTGCCGACCCTGTTGAATATCAATCGTTTCAACGGAGTAAGCCCCCGTCTTCCTATAATTATTGTGCCATAATCACCATAGCGTGCTTTTTCGAGAATGCAATGAGTCGGATTTTTTTCATTGGTAATAATTTCAAATGAAATTTGATCACTGGCAAAGCCTGCTTCGAGAAAATAGCTCATTGGCAGATCAAACATTTTATTTGGCAAAGCCTCTTTTTTAGGCCTACCTGACACATCTTTTCCGTGTTGAAAATGACACAATAATAATTTGCAACCTCTTGTACTGATCAGGCTGCTCATGTATTTTACAGCCTTTATAATTTCCCTTGTCCCGTCAAAAGCAATAAGGATATTCTTATGATCCGGCTTTTTCCCAACAACAATCAGGGGAATATTTTTAATTTTCCCTAAAAGTTTTATGGGCAAGGCATCAACTATAAAATCCTTTATCCGGCTGTGCCCCCTGCGCCCGATGACCAAGGCACCGTATCCCTGATGGGATTCCTCAACAATATCCTGAACAATGCTCTGATTTTTTATGTGAACCCGGGTATGAATTGCGTCTGAAGGCATTCCTGCGTCCAGCAGGATTTGAGCAGCTTTTTTCATTGCAAGGTTGATCTTTTTTTTTCTTTGGGCCATGGTGGCTCTGATTTGAGGGCTCTGAAACCTGAAGTCAAGTTCTCTTTCCATCCTCCAGAAAGATCTGGGTATTTTGGTTTCCACATAGAAAATAACCACCTTGGTTCTATCTTGCGGAAAAGCTTCTCCGATATACCGCACGGAATCCAGAGCAAGCTCTGATCCGTCATATGCCAGTAGAATTTTAATTTTTCCCAGTTCTGTCATGAACACACATCCTGTTTGATTTAGGTTACGGCCTTCTTTAGATCAATCCCATCCAATGCATACTCGTTGAATATATATTTCAGATTTTTTTACCGGTAATATTTAAGGCCAGTATGATGAAGATAAAAAAGTTTATCATTGATCTATATCAATTTCAAAATATAATCAGTATTGAAATTTAGAACTGGATTTTAGTATATATCATCACAAAAGCAAAAAGAACAACGACGAAAATAGTTTTAATTCCTTCAGGTCTCAAGGAAACAAAGGGGAACAAAAATGGGCAAAATATTAATTGTTTATGCATCAAGATCAAATGAAACAAAAGGTATTGCAGAATTGATCGCAGAAGGTGTCCGTCTGTCAGGGCATGAAGCCTTTATCAAACGGGTAGACCTTATTAAAACGGAAGAGGATTTAAAAGGATATGATGCATATGCATTTGGATCACCCACATATCACACAGAGATGATAAACTCCATGAAGCAATTGCTGTTCATTGCCGAAAGAGCGGAGCTTGAAGGCAAACCCGGCGGTTCCTTTGGTGCATATGGGTGGAGTGGGGAAGCAGCACCACGAATATTTGATACCATGACCCATATCTATAAAATGCAGATGGTATCAGGACCTTTGATGCTCAAAGCAAGCTGGGTTGAAGGGGGTATAGATGCAGCAATGGGTTATGGAAAAAATATTGCCTCTCTGATATAAAAAAAACAGCCAATCATTTTTTTATACAATCAACGACCATTTTGTAATCGTAAATTTTAAATTGGTTATTTATCGATTTTGACAAACAGTCGTGAATTATTTTTTCTTTTCCAATTGCTTTAGAATTTGTAAGCAGAGAACCATTTTTTACCAGGCCTTCTTTTTCTGCAAGTGAATACAACTCAAGTCGAGCCTCTATCATTTGATTTTGACAATCTTCACTCAGTTTAGAATCATTGGGCCATTTGTTTGCACAATATCCTTCTATCCCAATTGTCTTATCATTGGTCGGTACCTTTCTTTTGTATGACTCAAATTCCTGTTTTATACAATCAACGACCATTTTGTAATCATATGTTTTAAATTGGGTCTTTCTCCATTTTGACATACAGCGGTTAAACGTTTTTTCTTTATCACTTCCGACGGAACCTGCAGACAACGCCCCATTTTTTACCAGGCCTTCTTTTTTTGCCATTGAAAACAATTCATTGTGAGCTTCAATTTGTTGATTTTGACAATCTTCACGCAGTTTAGAATCATTAGGCCATTTGTCTGCACAAAAATTATTTGTATCGGCCATTAAAAAAGAATGGTTTGTAATAAGGACCAGGGAGGCGGCCAAAATCACTTGTAAGAAAAATTTCATTTCAATCTCCTATATAAAAGTAAAGGGCACTGCTCCGCACTGTCGGTTACTTTTTCGTAAGCCGAAATTGTTGAAACAACACAAGTGTACGAACTCTTTACTACTTATATAAGGCTGAACTAAAAATTAATAGTTAAAAATTAGTAATTGTTCAGCCCGTTAAAAAAAATATCCCCAAAGCCCTGTCTGATTGATATTTGCAGGAGGTTAAGCGAATAGCCTCGAAACAAATATCCATCAGACAGGGCGGGTTCAAGCCTAAGAGCTGAATAATTACAAAAATTATTGGTTTTAACTATTTTTTTATACCGTTGAATAATTGTATAAGATTTTGAAAAAGCAGGATATTTAAAAAAGTGTTCTTCATTGCCCTGCAGGACATTGGAACATAAATGCCATTTCACAAATACTAACATCCTGTCTGGCCAGATAATCAATGGTCATCTGTTTGCGTATTGCTTCAAGAAGATTGCGAAAATAGCTTTCTTCAACTTTAAGTTTTTCTTTACAGCTGCCAAATGTCCTGATACAGAGTTTTTAAATTAAATTAAAATCTCGTAAAAATTTGCAGGTTTTTGGTCAGACACCAACTATATAATAAAAGGAGGTAAAATGATTACAGGATTGCATGTATTGTTAACCTATACCTGTACATATAATTGTGACCATTGCTTTTTATTCTGCAGCCCTGAGCGGACGGGTGTATTTACCCTGGCACAAATGACAGGACTCATTGAAGAAGCAACAAAGATGAAGAACATTCATTCCATCAGTTTTGAAGGGGGTGAACCCTTTTTATATTATGGACTGCTCCATGAAGGCATCCGGCAGGTAACACAGGCGGGATTTGATACAGCCATAGAAACAAATTGTTACTGGGCCACGGGTGTTGAGGATGCAAAACTCTGGCTCAGGCCCCTTCAGGAAGTTGGCTTGAAAAAGATTGAGCCGGGTGATGATCACTTTCATCACGGAGATACCAAGAAATCGCCGGGCCAGATAGCGGCTCAGGCAGCGAATGAACTCGGGATGACCGTCAATACGATCTGTATTGAAAAACCTTCAATAATCCATCCGGATGATCATCCCAGGGGGGAACCCGTGTATGCCGGAGGCCCTAAAATTCGTGGCCGTGCCGTTGAAACCCTGGTAAAGGATCTACCCACAAGACCCTGGGAAGAACTGACGGAATGCAAAATAGAGGATTTAAAAAATCCAGGGCGGGTTCATATAGATCCTTTTGGAAATGTTCATGTCTGTCAGGGGTTGAGTATGGGCAACTATCTTGAAATATCTCTGGCAGAGGTGTTAAACACCTATGATCCTGACAGCCATCCTGTTTGCGGGCCTTTGCTCAAAGGAGGGCCGGCCGCACTGGCAAAAAAATACAATGTACCCCATGCAGAACGGTATGTGGATGAATGTCATTTTTGTTCGGACCTGTGCAAGTCGCTTGTGGAAATATTTCCCCAATATTTGACTCCCCGCAGGGTATATGGGCTGGAATAATAAAGGTTGGGATTTTAAGTTTCTTCTGAAAATAATATCAACTATAACGATCAGAATGAAATCATTGTGACGGCAGGTGCCAATGAAGCTGTTTTTATTTCCATAATGGCATTGATCAATCCAGGAGATGAGGTGCTGATTCCCTCCAGAGCAATGCCCGGTTCGGTGCCAATGTGAAGGTGAGCGACGAACTGGTTGCCAAATTTGAGTATTGGGCAGACGTCACCCTTTAAAAAGTAATATACTTTGGAATAATTTTTTTTCTGACTATTAGTTTTTTATACCTTTCACTGGGATATCCAAGAGCAATAACTGAATAGATTTTTTCATCCTTTTGAACTCCCAGATCGCTTTTAAGAGTTACGTCGTTTGCAATTGCATTAACGGCAAAACCGATCAGGCAGGTTCCAAGCCCCATGGCGTGCGCACCTAAAAGAATGTTTTGGGTTGCAAGAAGGGCATCTTCTGAAGGACAACTCGATTTTTTCGACCCTCCAACCATAATAACAGCGTTTGCGCCGTGGAAAAGTCTATCAATTTTTTCGGTTTCATAGCGTTCAATGCTCTCTTTAACAGATTCATAATAGTTCTCATAATAAAATTCCAGTTTCTTTTTCCCCATTAAAGCCATTCCTTTTCTCAGGAAGGTATTTTCAGACAGTTTATTTAATTTTCTAAAAAAAAGGCCAATTTTTTCCGCCAGCCGGACAACATCTTTTTTTGTTGGAATAATTGTAAACGTCCAATCCTGACAATTTGATCCCGAGGGGGCAGTTGTTCCAATTTTTATTAAGTCTTCCAGAATATTTTTATCGATATTTTTATTTTTATAATTACGGCAGGACCTCCTGGATAGCATGAGCCTGACCAGGTCAGACGTGTTAAATTCACCATGTTTCATCCACTTGTTTTCATAGACAAATGTATCAAAATTGATTTTGTCAAACTCAGATTCTTTTAAACGGATGGCTTCTTTGGGGCAGGCGGCAATACAATGTCCGCACATAATGGATTCATTTCCGGTAACCTGTGCTTTTTTATTCTTAATGGATATTGTTTCAGATGGGCAAACAAGAACGCATTGACCGCAGCCATCACATACCTCCGGGTCAATTTGAATTTTTATTTTTCTGTCTATCATTGTTTATTCCTTAATAAAGATCTTGTTGTAATTATTCAGCTCTTACGTTTGAAACCGCCCTGTCTGATGGATATTTTTGCTCGATGCTAAACGCTTAACCTCCTGCAAATATGCATCAGGCAGGGCTTTGAGGATAACTTTTTTTAACGGGCTGAACAATTACATCTTTTTTATAATAAAAGGAGCCAATAAAAAGTAACACGGCTGCAAGTAATGCAAATGCAGGCAGAATTGTCAGCGCGCGGTCAATACCGTAATCGTCAGATAATTTTCCAATGATAATTGGAGCAAGGCTTGAACCCAAAAGATGCTGGATTATGATATTCAAGCTTAGAGAAACTGCCCGAAGCCCTGGGTGTACCACATCCTGGGTCACAGCCACACAGGATGGGACAAAGGCTACTGCTGTTATGCCGGTGAGAAGCAGGACAAGATACTGAATAGTCCCGCTAAAGAAGGAAAAAGCGAAAAAAAGCAGAATGCCGGTAAGCAGAGATGATATTGCCGGGAACACAAGGCGGGCATTTTCTTTTTTTTTCATCCACAGATCTGACAGGAAACCTCCCAAAGGGGCCCCGATAATGGCAAGAACCATGATAGAACTCGCCTTAATACTCGCCTTATCCATGGCAAGATTTTCAAATCGATGAAAATATGTGGGCAACCAGGTCAAAAGAGAAGTGGTAATAAAGACATTCAAGGCAAACGACAGGTTGTTGCAAAGCAGGGTCGGATTACGGGTAAATTGTCTTACCATATCAATAAACTGCATTTTAATTTCTTTGCCCGTGTTTCCTTTTTGGGTCAGCGCAATGGTTTTATAATCTTTGACAAAATAAAACACTATGGCCAATAGCAGCCCGGGAAGTGCCACAAGTCCGAATGCATGGCGCCAGCCAAAATTATGAGCGACAAATCCGCCGATGCCAATGCCAAGAGCGCTTCCAAGTGGAATGGAAGCATTCCATAATCCAAGGATCTTTGCTCTTTTTTCCTTTGGGAAACTGGCAGAAAGCATGGCTGTCCCACCAGGGGCATATCCTGCTTCGCCAATGCCAATGGCAGCCCTGGCGATAAAAAGTTGTGAGAAATTTTTTGTAAATGCACAGCATAGGGTCGCCAGGCTCCACAGGGCAGCCATGATGGAAATACTTTTTGTTCGACTCCATCGGTCAACAAGAATCGAGACCGGAAAAGAGAAGATCAGAATCGACCAATAAACTGAAGAAACCAAAAGACCGCACTGGGCATCGGTCATACCCATATCCTGTTTTAAATATGGGAAAAGGGATACAATAACCATGCGATCCATGTAATCAAACATGTAAAGCAAAAAAAGCAACCAGAAAATAGTCCAGGATTGTTTTTTATTTATCATTAAAAGCCTTATTATAATGCCCATGCTTTCGTACCGCTTTAAACATGGCGATACAGTTTTCAGGATTAACACCAGGATGCAGGGAATTTGAAGAGCAGACAATCAGGCCGCCGCCCTTTGCCCCGTTTTTAATGGTTTGTATGACGGCTTGTTCAACCTGATCCGGGGTTCCGGAAGGCAGGAGATCTACACAGTCAATATTGCCTAAAAGACATATTCTGTCGCCACAATAGTCTTTTACCTTTTTTATCTCCATGCCTGCCTGTGGTTCCAAAGGGTTGATTCCGTCATAACCGGTTTCAAGAAGGGTGTCCATAATGGGCCAGAGATTGCCGTCAGAATGCCTGACAACTTTAAGCCCCTTTTCATGAGCTTTGTCAACGATTTGTCTGTTATAATGATTGACAAAAACCTTAAAATGATCTGGAGATATTAATGTCGTCTTGGTTGTTGCAATATCATCTTCGACTACCAGGACATCAAGCCCGGCGCCTACTAGCAGGTCAAGTTGAGCAAGATTAAATTCCATCATCATCCGGGCGACCTTATGGACAAATTCAGGATTGCTGTAAATATTTGTCATGAAGTTTGTCATGCCCATTAAACGCCAGGAACGAACGAATACCCCGCGCATGAGCCAGAAGCTGGCCTTATTTCCCTTAAACCGGTCAATTGCGAGATCAAGCAGTGCCAGGTCCTCCCTTCGGGGGCTCGGGGGCTTGAATCCTTGGAAGTCGTCAATGGTTTTTACCGGGTGACCAACGGGCACAGGGATGCCATGTTCCGAAAGCTTATAAGTCACACCGAATCCATCTTTGACATGGAGATCATCAACCCTTGTTTCATGGCCGATTTCAAATGTGGTAATCCCGTCAATATCAAATGCCTCATGGATCATAAAAAGCGTGTCAACCAGCTTTAGTTTATCATTATCATTCATGAGCCTGAAATCCTGCGGTTCAGGAAGTCCGTCCGTCAATTGTTTTCCTATCCCGATAATGGGACCTTCATTAATACCGTGGATATAAAGGGGGACGTAATCAGACTCCTTTATTTCAAGGGCGGTAATGATTCTTTGTTTTCCATTCATAGTCTTCATCCATATTCTCCTGAGGCCAAATTGTGTGAATATCACCCCACATCATAATATTTCAAATCTTAGGACCGCAAATCTTATAAAGTAAACGAAATTGCTTGTCTTTTAGCCCATCTACTGCGTTGCATCAAAGGCCAAATAGGCCTGCTATTAAACCTTTAATGCGCCTTGTAGATGAACCACCAGATTTTAAAGATTGGCCTTCGCTATTTCAGTTTACTTTATTTCATCTGCAGTCCTTACATCTTTACTGGAATGGATATTATAACTTTAGTGCCTTTTCCAATAGTCGAATTTACTATTATTTTACCACCTGCATTTGTTAATCGCTCGGACAGGCTATACAGTCCGAATCCACCATAATTGCCTTTATGAAACCCCTTGAAATCAAATCCAGACCCTTTATCTTCAATTCTTACACAAAGCTTGTTTTTAATTTTAGTCAATTCAATTTGGGCTTCCAATGAACCGGAATGTTTTAAAATATTAGCAATAAGTTCGCTGACAGCCCTATAAAACAAAATTTTATTTTTACTAATGAGGTGAACTCGTACGTCAAGATTATTTATATATTTTATATTTGCCTGGTGCTTGTCATTGGTCTCGTCAATTAGAAAGCCTATGGCTATGTCTATACCAAAATCATCTAAAACAGGAGGCCAGAGTTTATAAACAATAGAACGCACTTCCTCATTTGCTTGCTCAAGGTATTCCTGAATTTGAGACATCTTGTCCAGATCAGATACAGAGGCTGATTCTTTGAAATTTTTTATTTTTGAAATACTTAATCCAATCGTCTGGATTACACTATCATGAAGATCTGTAGCAATGGCTTTGCGTTGATTTTCCTCAGAATTAGTCATATGTTCGTTTAGCAGTTTGAGTTCAACCGTTCTTTCTTTCACTTTTTTATCAAGGGATTTATTCAATGCAATTAACCCAAGTTGTGCCGTTTTGCGCTTTGTGGTGTCTCGATCTATACCGATTAGCCTCAGTGGTTCACCTTGTTTTCCATAGGCTACGCAAGTACCCCGCGACCAAATCCATTTCCACTCTCCAGATCTGTTTTTAAGCTGATATTCCCATTCATAGTATTTCTCCTTACTTTCCAGGAATTTTTTGAACATTTCTTTAAAGTCAAGAACACTTTGTGGATGAACGACGCTCTCCCACCAATCAAAATCCATTTCAATTTCATCTTTAACATATCCCATTATACGGTACCAATCGTCGGAATAATATATGTCCCCGGTCACAACGTCCCATTCCCAGAGTCCCTGATCCGTGTCATCCAAAGCAATCTTCATACGCTCTTCACTTGCCTGTAAAGCCAACTCTGTCTGCTTGCGGTGATCAATATCATAAAATACTGAAATATATGCCTCATCTCCCTGAAAGCTGACGGGCCGGCTTGCAGTCATCAGCCATTTCTTTTTACCATCAATTGTTCTTATCTGAAATTCAAACGATTTAATAAACCCTTCTTTTTGGAGGGTTCTACGTATGATTTTGCGATCCGACAGATCACAAAACAGGTCCATGGTTTTGGAGCCGATAAGGTCATTTTCCTTAAATCCGATCATCTCTAAAAAATAATTATTCACAAAAAGAATTTCACTGTCTGATTTGCGAGTAATAAAGAGAGGAATCGGAATCGTATCAAAGAGGTTTTTTAATTGTTCATTACTTTTTTGTTTGTTTTCAACCAGGAAACGCAATTTTTCATTTTCCCTATATAATATTTCCAGTTCTTTGGTCTGCTGTTCACATTTTTCCAGAAGTGTTTTTTTACTCATGTCAAAATCCTTTTTCCATTTATTTTCCAGGTCGCAATGATTTGGTTCAATTTCCGGTCTTGTTTCTATCAGCGTCCAATTTTGTCCATTTTCAGAGTCGCAACGCGGTGCAGAGCCTGGATTACTTATCTAAGCACTTAAGATGGTGAGTGCTGATTCCAGGGATCTTCAGGAACCACATTCGAACCAGGTCGGTATTTAAGTTGCAAACCCTTTAAAAAATTACGTAATATTTGATTTTTACACTCACGGTAGTGTCTATTGTCCGGCCTGCGAAAAAATGCACTTAATTCATGTTTACTAATTTTCACATCAGCCAGTGCTAAAATTTTTATCACATCATCTGCCTTCAAATTTAAGGCAATTTTTAACTTCATGAAAATCGCATTGTTAGTTAAACTCTTTTCCGGGTCGGGCTGGGGCCCATCTCTTTTGCCCCGCTTTTTATTGATCAATCCATTCAAAAAAATGGCCATCTGTGTATCATTGCATTTTTGATAGGCAGGATCATCCTCTTTTTTTAACCAATCGATGATTTGCGATTTCTTGACTGGATGATCGGCCTGAGCAAAAATAGAGATCATTTCCAAATCACTAAAATCAAAGACATACCGAATACGGCGCAAGATATCATTTTTATTCATTATTTCAGGCTGACTCCTTTTTTTGACTTTGACTTTTCTGCTTACCTTTAGCAGTTTTTCCAGAATTCTTCCACGCATTTTTAATGTAAGGAATTTATGATCATGATAATATTTACAATCATTGAGAGATTCAAAATTAATATCTTTCACGTGCTAATTATTAATTATGCAATAGCTTTTCCCCTGGGCCTCCTTTTAAATAAGGGAACAGCTTCTTTTAAGGGATTGGCTATCATCCAAGCACCATGGTTCTATTTTCCCATACTTGTAGGTGTTTGTATGATTTCCATATTCTTTGTCATCTGCATATACACTTTTCGATTTTTTTAGCTTTTATTTTTTTCAAAGAACGACTCCAATTAATTGGATAGATGTCACCTTATCCATTGCTATGTTTATCAATGCTTGAAATTTTTTTTTGTACTGACTTTTTATATATAGCCACTATCAAATTGCTTGCTGCTAATGATGATATTGTTAGAATAGCATACTTGGTGATACTCGAAATATTTACATTAAGCAGTGCACATGCAATTGCTCCCATCACTACAAAATGGATAATATAAACGCCATATGAATAGCTGTTCAGCAAATTAAGCAAGCGTCCCGTCTTATTTAGATAATATCTGAATGTGTTGATTATCACATACATCATACCAAATAAAGATACATGAAATCCAAGCCAGATCAACATCACATCAACAATATGCGAAATGATATAGTGACCTGGATTAAAAAAGATATTAATCAAAAAAATTATATAAACATTCATTGGTATCCAGATCGTTGAACAGATAAGATAGTAGAGTTTCTTACTGTCTGGCTTTGTATTAAGTACATTTAATCGATAGCAAAGTGAGCCAAAAACAAAGGCCATAAAGTAAATTAAGATCTTTTCATTTTGGAAATCCAGTAAAACAGTTTTTGTCCAGCCATAATAATTAAAAAAGCTCATACAAAAACTGTAAGCAAATCCAATAAAAAAGATAGCAAACAAAGTCCCTTTTAAACTAATTTTCAACTTTAGTGAATTCACCCTGTCTAAGCCCAAATAAACCAAATCAAATAAAAACAAAACAGGCAGAAACCATAACCATCCCTGATTGATCAAGATGCCACCGGTAAAATGAAAGTAAGAAAATAAATTTTCCTGTGGAAGATTTCGAGAGTATAAAAATATAACCTTATAGAGTGGCAAAAGTGTTAATACTGCGAATATCCATGGAACCATCATCCGTTTAAATCTTGATTTTAAAAATATCCATCCAGTTTTTGATTTAAGGGAAGAAGGGGTAAAATATCCTGAAATGAAAAAGAGTATTGGCATCATAAACATATCCATGATCAAGTTTAGAAGTCCTGCTGAATCGTTTTTCAATGGATCATCAACAATCCAGACTGAAGATAAAATACCGCTTTTTTCATACACCCATCCACAATGATAGAGTACCACTAAAAAAATTATAAACGTCTTTAGATTATCTAAAAACAAAAGCCTTTTTTTTTCACAATTCATCTTTATACCTCATGTATTTAGTAAATTTAAAAAACACTACATTTCGGTTTCAGGTGTCATAATGCGGTACTGAATTAGACTTGTTATATAATATCTTTATTTTGAAGAAAAGGAGGAATCTTTTCAAATATTAAAAGTGTATTCAGCTCTTTGTAATGCTTTTTTGGCCGCTTGAAGCTTTTCTGATTTAACCAGAATGTAGTCTGTATCAAACGTTGATATTGCGAAAATACTGATTTCAGACTTGGCTAAGATAGCCGATATGTCAGCAAGGATTCCGGTTAAGGAAAAATTCAATGGTCCGAGGACTTTAATACAGGCCCAATTTTCTTCTGATTTTTCTGAGTTTAACGATACAAAAGAAGGACAGACCACTGATAATTCTTCATCAGTTTTGCTGATACTGTAAAATTGGCCTTGATATACTTTATCTGGGATTTTACTTTTTGGAGAAAATCGATGGATTGTAAACAAACCTTCAAGAATGCCTAAGTTTAATTTCATTTTTCTTGGTTACCTTAAGTTATGATAATTCAACAGAATGCTTAACTCATAGTCCAGTTCACGCAATGGGCGTTTTGCTCAGCCTTGTTAGGATTTTTATTGGCTCTTAAGCTCACAGGTTTAATACCATATCTATTCTGTGCATACCAGGCCCCCAACCGTTTGGCTGTTCTTTGACAATCTTAGCGCCATATTTTTTAAAGAACCTCTGCGACAGATGACTTGCTGCAATATTAATAGTACTTAAGCTCTCTTTATTAGCCAACTTTTTAACTTGGTTCATGATAACTGAACCTAACCCTGCTCCTTGAAATCTTGGTGAAATCATAATCCAATTTAGGCTGCGATGAGTTGAATCCTTGCCGATTAGACCATATGCGGCAATTACAACTTCGCTTGATATACAAAGTTCATATCCATCAGGTACTTCATCAAGAAAACTCTCATAATCGGAGCGTTCATTTGGGGCGAAAGACTCAGGACAATTTTCATCGAACAACAAAAGGCAGGCAGTTCTGCTTTTGGCCGAGTATTTCTGAAAGTTTTATTTGATTGCAAATTCTTGATGTGGTAAAGGTATAGCGGACACCTCGAAAAGCGTGTATAAGAAACCACTTTTGGAGGAAAAAAAATGAGTAAGAGAAAACAATATTCAAAACAGTTTAAGAAAGATGCTATTAATTTAATAATCAAAGAAGGATACAAAATATCCGAAGCAGCCCGTAACCTTGATATACATCACAGTACATTAAGGCGTTGGAAAAAGGAAATTGAAGCAGAAGGTAATCATGCATTCCCAGGTCAAGGAAAAATGACACCTGAAAAAGAAGAGCTTTTTAAACTCCGCAAAGAAGTCAAACGCCTGAAAATGGAGAGAGAAATATTAAAAAAAGCGACGGCCTTCTTTGCAAAGGAGTCAATGTAAGACACGACTTTATCCGGCAGCATAGGAAGGCTTATCCCATCACG
>JABGOU010000060.1 GCA_018645325.1 Desulfobacula sp. | reverse complement strand
CTGGCTGATATGCTTAACAGGGGGAAGGTTAGCGTAGTCATTTTTCAATGCATTATAGGCATGGGGATCTGCCGTCACAATCTGCTTAACACCACTTTGTGTTATTGTTTCAATATTTTGGTCTTTTAAATCCTGGTACAACATTTCCTCACCAAACCTCAAAACCTCATTCCCGCTGTCCTTTTCCTTCTTACCAAGGATACCAAAATCAATCCCTGCTTTTTTAAGAATAATGGACGTCCGTCTTGCAATATCCTGCATATCATCATCATAGGATGTAATACTGTCTACAAAATAGAGGGTATCAGCCTTATCCTTGGCAAGATCTTTGATCTGCCAGCTTGCTTTAAATTCTTTATCCTTTGTCCAGTCAGCTCTCTTTTTCTCCATTTTTCCATAGGGATTTCCCCTTTTTTCAAGGGCTTTCAAGGATTTTTGCAGAGACTGGGGAACCATGCCTTCGTCCACCATTCCCCTGCGTAAATCCACCATTTTATCAATATATTCAATCCCCAGAGGGCACTCTTCTTCACATGCACCACAGGTTGTGCAGGACCAGATTTCGTCTTCCGTATAAATATCTTCCACCAATAGGTTGCTTTTATAAATTTCACCTGAAAGAGGATAATTTTTAAATATCAAATCCCTTGCTTTAATAGTAATAAACCGGGGGGATAGAGGCCGTCCCGCCGCATTGGCAGGGCAATGATCAGAACATCTCCCGCAGTCGGCACAGGAGTAAAAATCCAGCATATGCTTCCAGGTAAAATCTTCAAGTTTTTTCACACCAAAAGATTCAAGATCATCCAGTTTGTCATCGGAAACGCCATGCATGACCGGCTTTATTTTACCTTTCTGAACCCTCATAAAAAAAACATTAAAAACAGATGTAATAACATGAAAATGTTTTCCCAGAGGTAAAAAGCATAAGAAAAAGAAAAATGTCAGATCATGAACAAAATAAGTAAAAATGTGAAGTCCCTGGAGAACGTTTTGAGGGGCTGAAGCAAAAATACCCCTAAATATCCAGACCAGCGACAAAGGTGCCAGAAAATGTTCCTGCCCTGTATGTTGAAATTCATAGGCAAGCTCAGATGCTTCAAAAAGGCTTTCTGAAATCATCAGTGTTGATATAATCCCCAATACAAATACAGCCTCACTTGTATGGTCTTTGCCGTATTTTTCAGGAACTGCATAACGTCCGGGTTTAAATATCCCCCTTCTGACAGCTGCAATGATACAGGCAATAAGGACAATAGTTGCGGCATAATCTTTTATAAAGTTATAGATATCGCCTAAGAATCCCCCAAACCCGGGCAAAACAAATCCATCTGAAAGACCAATGATAACAAGCGAAGTTGAACGGATGGACAAAATCAGGAACCCGGCAAAAATGCAGATATGAAGTACACCCGCCAGCATGTATCGTGGCTGCCGCATCTGCCCCAGCCAGACAAAGATAAGATTTTTAACGCGCAGACCGATATGGTCAAACCTGTTATCCGGATTTGCCCTTACAAGGGGTGCAATCCTTCTCACCATGATATAGGCAAACAGGCCTATTCCAATGACAGGTAGAACAAACGATAGTATTGCTGCGGGGAATATCCCGAAAAATTTAAAACTCGCCGGACCGATTATTGAAGTCATACTTCATTACCTCCAAAATATTTCTTGCACTTAAAAACACAGATTCAAAAAAGATTTAATAAACATGAAAGAACACGTCAAGCAAAAAGCCTTATTTAACAAATTTATGGCGTTCAAACACTGTATTGTATTTATTATCCTTTAACACCTCTAAGATAAAGATCTACCAGGGGATCTGCCATTGAAACCAGGTCATATCTTCCATCAGCAGATACCCAGGTCCTGATAACGCCTTCAACAGCTCCCAGAATAAACCTTTTAACAAGGCCCACAAAAAGATCCTGACGAATGGAACCTTCAATCTGGCCTTGTTCAATAATATCAGACAATAGATCAAGATACATTTTCGATATATCTTTTATTTGAGATTCAATATCCCTTAAATATCTTACTTCTGATTGAAAAATAATTGCCATATTTTTATCGTTTTGAAATTCCTCAAGATGGCATCGGATCAAATGCCGCAATTTATCTTCAGCATTTACACCTTTTTCAACGGCAGCATGCATTTTGTTAAACACCACATGGGTTTTGAAATTAATGAACTGGTATAGAATGTCATCTTTATTCTTAAAATAAAGGTATAGAGTGCCATCTGCCACACCTGCCTGTGCTGCTATCTGTGATATGGTTGCTTTATAAAATCCATATTCCGCAAACACGGCGCCTGCACTATTTAATATTTTATTATATTTTTCCGATTTGTTCTTCTGCAAATCTGGTTTATTCTTCTGCAAACTGTTATCATCCTTCCATAATATAAATGAATAAAGATTCAGTATTTAACAAAAGACTTTTATAAATGTCAAGCAGTTAATCACTTTTATAAGTTTTAAGTATAAAAGTTATTTTATCTTATCTTACAGATAGTTATAAATAAATCATGTGTTCTATTTTCAAAAAATATCCTGATTTAATTCCAATAAGTTATTCATGAATTAATATTCATTTTTCGATATTTCTTGATTTTTAAACACTTTCGTGTAAAAAATACTTAATATTTTGTAATTGTTCAGCCCGTTAAAAAAAGTTATCCTCAAAGCCCTGTCTGATGGATATTTGCAGGAGTTAAGCGAATAGCCTCGAAACAAATATCCATCAGACAAGGCGGTTTCAAGGTAAGAGCTGAATAATTACAATATTTTTAAACTAATCTAAACAATCAAGGAGGGTGACATGAACAAATCTTTCAACTACTCTTCAGACTTCAAAACCGCTCTTGAGCTTGGCAGACCCCCTAATATAAAAAAACTTTTTCCAAACTCAAAAGCACTTCTTATCAGTGGAAAATATATAGATCAGGCTATGTTGCTTAAGACAAAGGCCATGACCATTGCCGCCAATGGGAGAAACTCTTTTATAATCCGGGGTGCCCTTGCTGCTGCCCAGAGGGCTAATGCAGCAATTATAATTGAAATTGCAAGATCCGAGGGCGGGACAGGTGCCTATTGTGCTGTGAATTTTTGGAATATTGCAAGATTGACAAACGATTTTATGAATGAACTTGGCATTACAATTCCGGTTGCCATACATGCTGACCACTTTGGAATTAAAAAACCAGAAGACATTGAGCCTGCAAAAACAGAAATTGTGTCATTGTTTGATGCAGGGATTACATCAATTGCCATTGATGCTTCCCATATGCCGGATGCCCATAACCTTCTGGCAAATATTGAATTATCCCCCTATATTCCGGGATGGGCGGGCCTTGAAACGGAAGTGGGGGAAATAAAAGGAAAATTAGGACTTTCAACTGACCAGGAAGCACTTTTCCTCATACAGGGACTTAACGCTCACAATATTTTCCCCAACTGGATTGCTTTAAATAATGGAACAACCCATGGCATTGAAGCCAGTGATACAGGCATCAATGTTGAACTGACATCCCAGATCCACAGGGCAATTTCCAAATATAAAGTTTCCGGTGCCCAGCATGGAACCTCTGGTAACAATTCCGGAAGACTCCGGGAAATAGCTTCAAAAACCAGGACAACCAAGGCCAATGTGGCAACCGCACTGCAAATGATATCCTGGGGCCTGAAAGTCAATGATTATGGGAATGCTATTCTTGACAACGGCAATTTCATCAAACAAAAAGAAAAGGGAGTTACAGAAGATTTGTGGGCAGATATGCTGGCATATGCAAAAACAAATGATTTAACGGGCGGCAACTTTAAAAAACTAAATCTTCCCTTTGAAAACAAATTTTTGGCCCAGCCCAAAAAAATCCGGGACCGGATGGCAAGGGATGTTGAAGAATTTGTCTACGGCCTTTTAACCCGTGTATTCAACGCAGAAGATACAGCCCAATTAGTCGTTGATGAAATCTTAAAAAACAAATCATATGATCCGGGTTTCAAGATTGAAAGGATAGAATCCAAAAATGACTGGACAAAAGAAAAAATTATGGAAAAAGCATTAAGTATACCTGTTGATAAAGGTCAAAAAGGAGATTTTGATGATTAAAAAAAAATCTAATACTTTAATTTTCTCAAACCAATAATTTAAGGAGAAAATTAAATGCAGATACCTTTATATCAAATACGAAATATATTGCAGCTTTATTCACGTCAGTTGAGCCTGGGTCGAAAGCAGAACAAAAACAACACCTTTGACATTGGCGTTGATCATATGGATACCTCTTCTAAAGGAAAGCGCCAGGCAATTATTGATAAAGTTGTTTCAAGTATTTTGAACAGAATTATTACGGAAAAACCCAGCAAAAAAACTAAAAAAGAAATTACCAGACAAATTAAAAAAAAATCTGAGAAAAAAATAAATTTATCAGAAAATAAAAATAAATTTATTTACAACATCATTGATGGAAATAACCAAACAACGACACATACCATACCTGTGAAAAATTCAAATTTTATTGTTAACCGAATAATAGAATTGACACAGGAAGTCTCCAACAATCAATCAGAGACTTAAGAAAACTGACAGACAACTTTAAATTTCAGAGGAAAAATTGTTTTCATAAGATTTTTTTGCACGGGTCCACAACTGGTCTGTTTGATATTTTGAAAGGTCTTTGAGTCTGATTTTATTTTTCTTTAATTCTTTTTCCATCAGCCTGAATCTGCCTTCAAACTTGGCAGTGGAATTTGACAAAGCTGTTTCCGGATGAAATTGCGCAACCCTTGCTACATTGACAAGGGTAAACAAAATATCTCCGAATTCCATTGATGCTTCATTTTTATCCCCGGTTTTTAAGGCTGCCTCAAATTCATTAATTTCTTCTTTGACTGTTTCCAGGACTTCATGGATATTTTCCCAGTCAAACCCCTCTTTTACTGCGCATTTGGATACTTTTAGTGCCCGGATCAAAGATGGCATACCCTTGGGGACAGAATCCAGAACAGATGTTTTGTTTTGTCCTTTTCCCTTATTTTCCAGAGCTTTAATGGCCTCCCACTGAAGGAAGAGTTCCTGGTCGCTGGATACCTTGGCATCTTCATATACATGTGGATGGCGGCGAATCATTTTTTTTACCACTTGCTTAACAACATCTGAAAACGTAAAAGCCTGTTTTTCCTGAAAAATCTCCAAAATGAAAATCAGCTGGAACAAAACATCTCCTAATTCTTCACAAATATTTTGAAGGTCTTTTTTTGAAATCGCCTCTTCAAGTTCATATGTTTCCTCTGCAAGGCATTTCCACATGGTTTCAGGTGTCTGTTTTCTATCCCAGTCACACCCTTTTTCACTTCTTAATGTTTGAATAATATTAAAAAGTGAATCTAAAGTTTCCAATTTTTTTAAATTCCTTTCAGATTTTTTAAAAAATCATTGCTTTTGTTTTTAGAAACAAAGAATGTCATTGCTTTAGACACTTGTGCGACATAGGGTGAAAATTGAGAACCAGTTAAAATATTAGAACTTTTTGGAAGAAATGTAGTAATCATAATAAAAAAGACTGATACAATCAAAATTCCTTTGGCACCACCAAAAACAAGACCGAGAATTCTGTCAAGCCATCCTAAAAAAGCAAATTTTAAAAATTTATGAATCAGCACGGAAATAAGACTTACTATAATTAAAATACCACAAAATAAAATGAAAAAAGCTATAAGATTTCTGGTGTCCGTGTTTTCAATCCATTCCCGGGCATAGACTGCTATCAAAGGATAGTATGTATAAGCTCCATAAAATCCGGCGTAAACACCAATGATGCCTGATATTTCCCCTATCAATCCTTTAAATATACCTCTTATCAAACAAAACGATATAACAACAATTATAACAATATCAAAAGTATTCATATTTCCCCTTATCCTGTTTGATTAAAAGTGACTTTTCAATAACAATTAACCCGTTTTTTAGTCAAGATTTTTATTGACCTTTAATCAAATAAAATGCACCCTATAGGCCATGAAAAACATGAAGTTTCAAAATCTTACACTCGCCAGGGAACTTTTCGGCCATCACAACCACAACCTGGACAAATTTTGTGATGCGTTTAAAGTTAATATAAACAACCGTGGAAACTCGTTATTGCTTAGCGGCAATGCTCAGGATGTAGATCTTGCTGAAAAACTGATCAACCAGCTTTATATGCTTTTAGAAAATAATTTTTCCTTTGGAGAAGCTGATATTGATTCAGCAATCAATATCATAAAGAATAACAATAACTCCCATTTAAAAGATTTCTTCTCTACCACTATATTTAAAACCGTTAGAAACAAAGCCATAACCCCAAGAAATCCCTCCCAGCAAAACTATGTCCAGGCAATCCAAAAAAACGATGTTCTTATTTCCATTGGCCCTGCAGGGACAGGCAAAACATACCTTGCCATGGCAATGGCCATGGCATCATTTTCAAAAGGGGACGTAAAAAAGATTATCTTGACAAGACCTGCAGTTGAAGCAGGAGAGGCTTTGGGATTTTTACCCGGCGACCTGGCCCAGAAAATCAACCCTTACCTGCGGCCTTTATATGATGCACTTTATGACATGATGGACTTTGAAAAAGCAAAAACACTAATTGAACAGGAAATCATTGAAATAGCCCCCCTAGCCTTTATGCGGGGCAGAACCCTGAACAATGCCTTTATTATTCTGGATGAGGCACAGAACACAACATCAGAACAAATGAAAATGTTTTTAACAAGAATCGGTTATGGATCAAAAGCCATTGTCACAGGAGACATTACACAAACAGACCTGCCATCTGGCAAACAATCCGGCCTGGTAGAAATAAAAAAGATTTTGAATAAAATAAAAGGGATTGAATTTATTTATTTTTCAAAGAATGATGTTGTCCGACATAAACTTGTAGCAAGCATTATTGATGCCTATGAAAAAAAACAAAAACGAAAATAGTTTCAAGCGGGCCAAAGAGTTCCTTCAGACATCACCTTATCTGTTGTGGTTGATGCTGATTCTTATTACCGCCCTTTTTACCATTACCCACCATCCCAAACAGAGTCAAACATCCTATTCTTACAGTATAGGAGATGTGGCAAAAAGGGATATCAAAGCACCGAAAAATTTCTTTGTTGAAGATAAAAAAGCCACCAGTATTAAAATTGATGAGGTCAAAGAATCTGTTAAAAATATTTATGATTTTGATGCCAATCTTTTAAATAAAATCCATTCCAACATTGATACTGCCATAAAAATTCCCAAGGAACTGTTTAACAAAACGAATGAGCAAACCCCTGAACCAGACCCCACCTTTGCTATTATACTGGATACCAAATCTGAATTTGAGGAAAAACTGGGTATTGAAATCAGCAAAGGAGCTTATTCTATTTTATACAAAGATCAATTCTCTTCTGATATGACTGAAAAAATCAAAACCATTATTGAAAAAATTCTTACCAATGGAATTGTGGCCAATAAGGAGATTCTACTCAAGGAAACCCACAAGGGAATCATTCTTAGAACCATTGGCTCCAAAGAAGAGAGAATAGTCAATAATTTAAAAGTTTTTTATGGTCCGGATCAGGCCAAAACCATGGTTCGGATTGAAGGCGAGCCCCTGTTAAAAGGTATCAACTACAATCTATCAAATCTGATCGTTGATCTGTGCCAAAGATTATTACAGCCCAATATTACCTTAAATAAAAATGAAACCGAGAAAAGAATAAAAGAAGCTGAAACCAATATCAAACCCATTTTATATCAGATCAAAACCGGGGAAATGATTTTAAGAGAGGGTGAACGTGTTGATAAGGTGCAATTGATAAAACTGATGGCCTTACAGGCTCAGGTAAAAGAAAAGAACATTTTCATTTCAAGCACGGGGATTGCCCTAATTACTTTTTTCACCATCCTGGTTGTCTATCTTTTATTCTTAAAGGATCACAAAAAATTACACCCTGCTCACAATAAACACATTTTTTTCCTTGCATTGGGTCTTGTCCTTTATCTGACCTTTGCCAAATTTTCAACTTATATTGCCCAGTCAGCCAACCCTGATGCCACATGGGATATCTCATCTTTATCGTTTTTCCTGATCATTCCCATCCCTTCCGCTGCCATGCTGACCTGTCTGTTTTTAGGGTTTGATATTGCCATTTTTTTCACCATTATTCTCTCCTTACTGACAAGCCTTGTATTTTCAGGCAATTTTGAAGTTTTTATCTTTTTCTTTTTATCGAGTATTACTGCTGCCTATTGGATCAAAGCGCGGCAGGCAAGAAAAAATTTTATCATTGCCGGTTTCAAACTGGCTATTTTCAATGGAGTGCTGGCCATTTCCATTGGATTTTATTCCCTTGCCCAGCCCGACGTGATCATTCTGGCAAAAGAAGTGGCCATGGCTTTTTGCGGTGGACTTTTTTCCGCTACCCTGACCATTGGATTTGCACCGCTGATTGAAGTTATCTTTGATTATACGACAGACTCAAAGCTGCTTGAATTTTCAAATCTTGATCAACCTTTGATTAAGAAACTTATGATTGAAGCCCCTGGAACATATAATCACAGTGTCATTGTTGCCACTTTGGCGGAAGCTGCAGCATCTGCAATTGATGTCAGCAGCCTTAAAGCAAAAGTTATGGGGTATTACCATGACATTGGGAAACTGGATAAAAAATTATATTATATTGAAAATCAGGCAGATGGCAAGAACAGGCATGACAAGCTCTCTCCTTCCATGTCAGCTCTAATTTTAATTGGCCATGTGAAAAATGGAGTTGAAATGGCTAAAAAATATAAACTGGGAAATGAGATTATTGATGGAATAATTCAACATCATGGTACGTCTTTGATAAAATATTTTTATCAAAAAAGCTTAAACAGTGGTAATGACACGGTCAAAGAAGAAAATTTCAGATATCCAGGCCCCAAACCCCAGACCAGAGAAGCCGGGATTGTTATGCTTGCAGACGTTGTTGAAGCGGCTGTTCGAGCGTTGGAACGACCAACTCCTGCGAGAATCCAGGGTCGTGTAAAAGAATTAATTAACGATATATTTGCAGACGGACAATTGGAAGAATGCGAACTTACCTTAAAAGATCTTCATCAGATTGCAAAAAGCTTTAATAATATTTTAACCAGTATTTATCACTCCCGGATAGAATACCCGGATAAAATTCAGGAAAAGAAAAAAGAAAAAAATGGGTCATCTAAAAGTACTGATCGACAATCAGCAAACAAAGAAAATACCAACGGACACAATCCGGCAAAAGACAAAACAGATCTTAAACGCCTTGGGCTGTGATTCCCATGAAATATCTCTGGTGATAACTGACAACAATCAAATTCAATACCTCAATAAAGCATACCGGGGAATTGACAAACCTACAAATGTTTTGGCATTCCCTATGCAGGAAGGTCAGTTTGCAAATATAACACCCGGTCTTCTGGGTGATGTTGTCATTTCTTGTGAAACAGCTCAAAAAGAAGCGGATGATGCAAAGATCACTCTTTTTGAAAGGATGTCCCAGCTTCTAATCCATGGTATACTTCATTTGATGGGGTTTGATCATGAGACAGGCCAGACTGATTGCCTTAAAATGGAAGAAAAAAGTCTTGAGTTATTAAGAGAACTGGAACTTAATAAAGACTTGAATATTTTTTAAAAAATGGAGGGGGAAAACAAATGGCTCAACTTGCTGTAAATGTAGATCATGTGGCAACCTTAAGACAAGCACGAGGAGTAAGCTATCCAGAACCAGTTGCAGCGGCAATTGCCGCCGAGACAGCAGGAGCAGATGGAATCGTAGTTCATTTAAGGGGAGACCGCCGCCATATTAACGAAAGAGATGTAAGACTAATAAGAAAAATTGTACAAACCAAACTCATACTGGAAATGGCAGCTACAAGTGAAATGTTAGGGATTGCATTGGATGTAAAGCCTGATTGTGTCACCCTTGTCCCTGAAACAAAAGAAGAAATAAGCACAGAAGGGGGGCTGGATCTTATAACCTATGAAACTCACATCCGGGAAATAGTATCAACTTTAAAAAATGCAGGGATTGATGTCTGTATTTTTATTGACCCGTCCCTTGACCAGATAAAAATTGCCCATAAAATTGATGCAGACATGATTGAAATCCATACCGGCGCTTTTTGCGATGCAACAACAAAAGCACAACGCCAAAAAGAATTTTCAAGAATCGTTGATGCGGCCAAAATTGGAACCAAGCTGAAACTTGAGGTAAATGCTGGCCATGGAATATGCTACAACTCGATTAAGGCCTTTAAGGGATTTTCTGAAATCAACGAATTCAGTATTGGACACAGTATTGTTTCAAGGTCGATACTGACAGGTATGGAACAGGCCGTAAGGGACATGAAAAAATTAATTTCAGCTCTTTGATTGTTTTCTTATCTGTTTAGCCATCCTGCTTTTTGTGCAGCCTCTGATACACCACATAAGTTATTGGAAGGCACGGTCTTAAATATTTTCCTTAAACGGGCAGGTGCATTGTCCACTACAAATCCTTTTCCTGACCATGCCAGAAGGTCCTGGTCATTAAAGTCATTTCCAATAGAAATAACATTTTGCCGGCTTAACCCTAATTTTTTAACAAGCCAGGAGGCTGCATTGCTTTTGGAGACACCTTTGTGAAAAATCTCTATCCATGATGATTTATGATCAAGAGGTGAGGTGGCATGGATGACACTGAAGTCTGATAAATCCTTTTTTATTATTTCTATGGAATCCATATCGGCTCCACCCGGTATAATGGCCAATGTTTCAGTAGCAGGGTCTTCAAGGCAATGCCCTTGCTCAAGCGGCAATGCATATTCCTTGTAAAGGGCGAGTCGGGCATAAAAATCAGGATTTTCTTTTCCATGGGATTTATAAAAAAAATATTGAGTATCAGGTATGGATCTGTGTACCATATAGTCATATTTTCGATGGTCCAGGTAGACGGTAATTTTTCTAATATCCAAAGGGGGTAAAGATTTTTGATAAATCACCCTGCCCTCTGGAAACTCCATGATGCCTGCACCTGTAGAAAATATCACATAATCAATTGGTAAGGCATCATCTTTCATCCCAATATCCTTTAAAGCCTTCCCAAAAGAATATGCAGAACGTCCCGTTGCAATAGCGGTAAAAATTTTTTTCTGCCTTAATATCTCAAGGGTTTTGATATCTTCACAAGAAATGGTCTTATCATCTTTTAACAATGTTCCGTCAAAATCAGTTATAAAAAATTTTTTCTGTATTTTCATATATTTTCCGTAAAAAATATGTAATTATTCAGCTCTTATGCTTGAAACAGCACTATCTGATGGATATTTATTTTGATGCTAAACTCTTAACCTCCTGCAAATATCCATCAGACAGGTCTTTGGGTATAACTTTTTTCACGGGCTGAACAATTACAAAAATATTTGGTTTAACGCCAAACTGTGATACCTGTTTTTAAATGGATAAACAACAGGGTTTTTTATGAGCGACAAAACTTCACACATATTATCTGCTATTTTAAGACATTTAAAATCACAGCCCACCTTTAAATCTGTGGGTATCAAATCATACAGAAATCTTCTTGAAAAAAGTGCTCTTGCCTTTAAACCTGGCAAATCCATTATAGGTGAATCATTTTGTATCAAAACCATTGAAGCCCAATGGCTGATGCCCTTGCATTATAGTGAAAAACGAATCATCATGTTTATCCATGGCGGCGGATATATTGCCGGGTCCATAAATTCCCACAGGGATCTTGCATCACGAATCGCTGTTGCCTCTGATGCAAAGGTTTTAATTTTCAACTATCGACTGGCCCCGGAACATCCATTTCCAAAAGGGTTTTGCGATGTAAGGGATGTGTATCAATGGCTGGCTGATAATTTCAGACATCCTCACAAAATCAGCCTTGTTGCAGATTCTGCAGGAGCAGGCCTTGGCCTTGCCCTTTTATCCGAACTTCTGGCACATGGGCTGTCTTTACCCGTTTGCTCGGTATTAATTTCACCCTGGATTGATCTGGAATGCAAAAACAGATCCCATATTGAAAACCGCTATAAAGATCCCATGCTCAGTCAAAGTATCCTGAAAAGAACCGCCCGCCTTTATACTGACCTGGATATATCACTTCCTTTGATATCCCCTATTAACAATGATTTTTCCGGATGCTCTCCTGTCCTGATACAAACCGGAGGAAAAGAAGTCTTGATTGATGATTCAAAAATCCTTGCAAAAAAACTGAAAACCTCTGGTGTTAAAATTCAATTGGAAATCTGGGAAGAGATGTTTCATGTTTGGCACTATTTTGCCAAATATCTTTCCCAGGGAAGACAGGCCATCAAACAAATCGGTAGTTTTATTAAAAAATATTCCTGACAGCTATTTTTTCTTTTTCATGGCTTCCAGGAAAAGGCTTTCCATGGTCCCAAGCGGCGTTGTTTTTTTGCTGTTTGCAAATTGTTTCCAATTATCGCTCTCTTTTTGATCAGATGAAGTAAGAGTTATTCTTCGCCTTTCCTCATCAACCTCCTGTATCATCACCTGGACCGAACTTCCCGGTTTTAATTTTTCAAAATCCGAGGCGTTTGCAGCTTTGCTGATGTTGGAGGATGGCATCAGCCCTGTCACCCCCGGCTCAAGGGTTATGAAAAGACCAAATTTTTCTCTTTTTTCCAGGTGTCCTTCTACAATTGAATTGATTTCATACTTGGCTGAAGCACCGGTCCAGGGATCTCCCAGTGCATCCTTGATACTCAGGGAAATTCTTTTGCTGTCCATATCAATGGATTTTATCACCACCTGTACATTTTCTCCCACCAGAACCACATCATCGGGCTTAAGCACTCTTTTTGTATGACTCATCTCACTGATATGAACAAGGCCGTCCACACCTGGTACAATTTCGACAAATGCCCCGAATGAAGTAAGCCTGACTACTTTTCCAGATACTTGATCCCCGGTATTAAAGCTGCTTTCCATACTGTCCCAGGGATTAGATGATGTCTGTTTCATTGACAGGGAAATTTTAAAGGTACCTGACTGGTTTGAAGGTTCTATCTTTAATACTTTCACATTCACCACATCTCCCGGTTGCAGAACCTCTTCCGGTTTTTCAATTCTGGACCAGGACAACTCGGATATATGCGCCATTCCCTCAACTCCGGGAATCAGTTCAATAAATGCACCATAGGACATCAACTTTGTTATAGTGCCCTGAACAACATCCCCTTCTTCCACTTTTTTAAAATACTCTTTTGATTTTTCTTTTATCTCTTCATTCAGTAAATCCCGCCGGGATACAACAATATTTCTTCCGCCTTCCTCAAATCGGGTAATTAAAAAATGATGAGTCTGTCCCAGATATTCTTCCTGGTTTTCCACATATTTAACATCTATCTGGCTTACGGGACAAAACGCTCTTTTACCCATGATGTCCACACTGAACCCGCCTTTAATCACACCCGTGACCTTGCCTTCAACAGGGGTTCCGTTCCTGGATGCATCATCAAGCATACTTGCTTTTCCAGCACCGGAAAGTGCTTTGGACAATATGATTTCACTCTCGCTTAAGGAAACCACATAAAGATTAACTTTATCACCGATTTTATACAGGAATTCGCCCTTTTCATCCAGAAGCTCTGCTTTTGCCACAACCCCGTCACTTTTGGTCCCTGTATCAATATACACGCTTTTATCACCGATTGAGATAATCTCACCCTCAACCTTGTCCCCCTGGTTCAGCTCATGGCTCATTTTTGTATCATATGATTCAAAAAGCTCGGCAAAGCTTTTTTCTTCCTTACTTTCACCATTATTTCCATTGGCATTGTCGTCAATCGGGTCTGTCATTTTTATTCTCCTGAATCCCAAATTTTTCTTATTGCATTCTGTACTACCCTTTACCGGCCAAAGTGTAAAGCTAAAAAAAAGAGGGCTTAAGCTTTTATAACAGACAGATACAATTACAAAATCATATCAGACCTGAGAATGACCTTGACATTTTGAATAATCATTGATGATGATTCCCATACTTGACAGAAAGGTGGTTCCTATCCTATTTAAGTTGTAGGTTTTAAATGGCATGAGCCTGTCTGCGTCTTTGGATAGGTTTTTTGCCGCTTGAAAATGCCTTCTGGTAATACAATGCGAAATAAAGTAGAAAACAGATAAACCCGTCAAAATAATAATAGGAAAGATAAAATGGCAACCCGGAATGCGTTGGATAAAAAATACAGAAAAGCGGCAAAAGTTATCTGCAGACAGGGAATGTTCCCCTTTCAGGTGAGTGATACAGCTGTCAATATCATAAAGCGTGTTGTAAAATCAGAGCTGGAACTCGACCTTATCTGTGCGTTCAGCGATGCTCCATCCCAGACACCCGAACAGCTAATGACCACAAGCGGGTTTAAGGAACACAAAATCGAAACTTTGGCCAAGGGACTTGCAAAGCAAGGACTGATATTCAATCAGCCGAACTCAAAAGGCATCATGATCTATCGGCTTCTGCCGCTGGTTATGATCGGCCTCATGGAATACAAGTTTATGACACCTCTTTCCGGAAACGATGAAGAGCGCGAACTTGCAGAACTTTTTGAGACGCTTCTTGAAGAATTGAGGGTCAATGTTCAAAAAAACTACAAAGAACTGTCACCCCATTTTGCCAAAGCCCCTGCTCTGGACAGGACCATTCCGAACAAACTTTTAAAAGATGGCGGAAAAATAAGGGTTATCAAAGTTGATAAAACTCTGGATACCCCTGAAGACTGGGTGCTGCCCAGTCAGAACATAGAAGGCATCATAAATAAATTTGATGATATTGCAGTGGGATACTGTTTTTGCAGGCAGAGAAAGAATCTGCTGGAAGGCACCTGTGATACCAAAGCTCCTACATTAAACTGTTTTACCTTTGGCAAATCTGCTCGTCATACCATTGCCCAGGGCTTTGCAAAACAGATCAGCAGACCGGAAGCTCTGGATATCATGAAAGATGCGGAGAATGCCGGCCTCATCCACAAGGCGTTTCACCCGGGATCCAGGGAAGAAAGTTTTGAGACCAGCATCTGCAACTGCTGCAAGGACTGCTGTGATACCTTTAACCTATGGCGGAACGGTACTCTTCCCATGATCAACTCCACCTTTCACTTAAGTGTGATTGACACTGATGCCTGTAGCGGCTGTGGAATCTGTGTTGACAGGTGTCCCACTGATGCCATTACTCTGGAGAACGATGAATATGCCGTAAGGCAGGAAAAATCCTGCATTGGATGCGGAGTGTGTGCCCGGTTCTGCCCGGAACAAGCTATATCACTTCAGGAAGGATTCCGAAGGGTTTTTGTGCCACCGCCGCTGCCTTGCCCATAAACTTTAAAAAAATTACGGCATGATATTGTAATAAAACAACTAAGATCAGAGTCCAAATGGATAAAGGCCCAGATTTACTTGACTCTATTACACCTATATTATATCAAAATCATGAAAATAAATTAACGTATCATAATATCTATATAGGATAGTTATAGTGGGTATACTGACAAAAGGAAGCCTTATCAGAAAACAAACCATTCTCATGAGCGGTGATTTTATTCTGGGCATGGCCATTATTATATTGTTTAAAACAATGGGACCAAAAGAATTGTCCTTTGGATTATTCTCTGAGGTTTGGGTCTTTTTTTTTGTTCCCGTCCTGATTTTAAGTTCATACTTTTGTGAAATTTACAATACAGGTATTTGGGCACTTAAAACCGTCATAACCAGATCAATGATCGCCACTGTAATTTCTTTTTTCATCCTTATTTTATTTAACGTCCTCTCTGGTATTTCATTACACCTGGTCGCCGGGTTATTATTTTTTTTTATTTTGCAAATTTTGTGGCACGGCATTTACCAGACATCATTTCACTTTTCTTTTTTTACAAAAAATATTGTTGTAATAGGTACGGGCACCACAGCTATAGAAATTGAACGAATACTCAATGCATCAACCTGCAAATATGCTCTTTCAGGTTATATATCCACGGCCACTGATCCGGTTAATGTTGAAGATAATAAAATTATCGGAAGCATTGATGATATTATTGATCTTTGCAGACAATATAAGGTACATACCATTGTTATTGCTTTAACTGAAAAAAGAGGCAACCTTACAATCAACAAACTGGTCGCCTGTAAATTAATGGGAGTCCGGATTATTGATTATCCAAGTTTTTATGAAATCATGACCGGAAAGATTCCTGTGGAGAGTATTAATCCAAGCTGGCTTGTACAGAGCAATGGATTTTTGATCACACCTTTTATCCGGTTCACAAAAAGAATTTTTGATATTTTACTTTCATCCTCTGTCCTTTTTCTAACCCTGCCCTTTTTTCCTGTTTTTGCATTCATGGTTAAATACAAATCACCCGGATCGATTTTTTATTTTCAAAAACGAGTGGGGAAAGATGGTAAAAATTTTACAATATACAAATTCAGGAGCATGGAAACAGATGCGGAAATAAAAAACGGGGTATCCTGGGCAAAAATAAATGATCATAGAATATCAAGGTGTGGTCATTTTCTAAGAAAAGCAAGGATTGATGAACTACCTCAATTGCTAAATGTTTTAAATGGAACAATGAGTTTTATCGGCCCAAGACCTGAACGCCCCGAATTTGTAAAACAAATTAGTGCAGTCACACCTTATTACATGGAACGTCATGCGATTAAGCCGGGTATAACGGGTTGGGCACAGATAATGTATCCCTATGGTTCCTCCCTTGGTGATTCCGTTGAAAAACTTCGTTATGATCTGTATTATATAAATAATTTATCACTATTTCTTGAACTCTTGATTGTTTTTGAAACCATCAAGGTAATATTGTTCAGAAAAGGGAGCAGGTAGAATGAGCAAAAAAAATCCGCACAGAATTGACCTCAGCCAGCGGCTTTTTATTGAACTTGGAACATCCATACTCATTGAAACCCATGGAAAGGGAAACCCCCTGTCCGGCAAGCTGGTGGGCATGAAGGTAGGGGACTATCTTATTGTCGATATTTCCGAAATCAATTCAGACAATATATCTCTGTCAAAGCAAGACCCTGTTCTGGTAAAATATGTTAACCTTGAGGATATCTTCAATTTTTCAAGTATGGTTTTAAGAGTACTGACTCAACCGGACAGTCTGGTATTTTTACAATACCCCGATATGGTGGAAAGCGGTAACATTAGAAGCCACAAAAGGGTTGACTGCTTCCTTCCTATCCGTGCAAAAACTGGTGATTTTCATGCGCCGGGGGTTGCCGTCAATATCAGTGCAAGAGGTTGCCTCTGTATGGTTGACCATTCTCATTTATGGAAAGATATCAATACCAAGGATATTGAACTGCTTTTTTCTTATGGTGATTTAGAAACCTTATCCATCATCGGTGAGATCAGAACTTCACAAATTCAGGGATCAAAAATAAAACTGAGTATAAAGTTCAACAAAATAAATACATTTTCACAATCTATAATTTCTACTCTTGTTCCAGCCTTAAGATTATGATCCAGACCACACCATAACTTTTCTGATTTTTTTGGCAACCAAGGGCATAGAGTCCAAATCCACCATCAAATTTTTGTTTGCCTGCCGGGCCGTCGTTGTGCACTATCCCTGGCCATCAGCAAGGTGCCAGATGCAAGGCGACAAGGAGTGACGAAAGAGGCCTAAGTCATACTCCGCAGGGAGGAACGACCGCAGTCAACGCAACAGGTGGTACCTTGATGGTGGATCAGGGAGGGTCTCCCTATTTGACGTTTCAAAATGAAAAAGATATTGTAATTGTTCAGCCCGGTAAAAAAAATATCCCCAAAGCCCTGTCTGATGGACATTTGCAGGAGGTTAAGCGAATAGCCTAGAAACAAATATCCATCAGACAGGGCGGGTTCAAACGCAAGAGCTGAACAATTACAAGATATTAAAATTAAAAATATGGAGTATAGCTTGCCTTTTTTAATATAGTCTTCTATATTTATTTTAAGAATAAGGGGAAGAATCCATGAAAATAATTTTCATTGTTGTGACATTTATTTTATTCTGTGCTACCTCCGTGTTAGGTTTAAACACTGAAAATACTAATGAATCAGCTGAACACGGGAATGCTTATTCAGAAGAACAAAAAAATATTTTCAGACAAAGTATCCCTCCAATTGCAAAACGATTTATTGGTATCCCCTATAAACTTGGAGGAAGTCCCCCACAATCAGGAACATCTGACAATTCAAACCTGTTCTTTTCAATTTACAATTTAGCTGCTCAAAAGGCCGGCTTATCCTATAAAAAATATATGCCCATGAAATATCTCTTATGCAATATAAGGGAAGTGGACGAAAATAATCTTAAAAACGGAGATCTCATAGTTCTCAACGATGATCATACTGCTATGATTTATCAAGTCGAGAATACAGGAAAAATTTATTTAATCTATGCTTCTGAGAAGAGACAGCAAGTTTTATCTTTTAACGGTGATAATATTGTGTTTCAAGTTTACTGGCTGGAAAATCTCAAAGGCTTTTTCAGACTGTCAGATATAATGCTGGCCCCGACTAATTAATAAGAAATCAAAATGAAACAGATTCTAATTTTAATACTTGTCTTGCTTATTGCGACACTGGTTTCAGGATGTGGTATCCCTGATCTTCCTGGTCCTATTGGAATCCCGGGATTTTAAATAATTATGTGCCAGGTGTTGAATAATTAATTAATTTTCAATTGGGATAGTATCAATAATTATACTATAAAGATTGAAAATTGAAATCCTTAATCATACAACGACACGATACAATGAGACATATAATTGAAACTGATGGTTTTAGGAAAAGATTCAGTTTTTGTTAAGCGCATTTATCACTTTTTTGGCCAATGTTTTATTCATTCCCAAAAGCCCTGCAATTTCATCGATTGATGATGTTTTAATTTGTGTAATACCTTTAAAGTGCTTTAACAGGATCTTCTTTTTCTTTGGTCCGATACCGGGGATGGTATCAAGAACGGAAAGACCTGCCCTTTTTTCCCGACGTTTTCTCTGGAATGTGATGGCAAACCTGTGAGCCTCATCCCTGATCTGCTGTAACAGATATAATGCTTTTTTAGCCTGGCTGGTGTTTAAAGGGTTGGATCGGCCTGGAATATAAATTTTATCAAACTCCTCTCCTTTTGCCTCATTTTTTTTTGCCAGGCCCGCCACCATGAATTTATTTTCAATCTTCAAATCTTTTAAAACAGACACGGCCATTGAAAGCTGTCCTTTCCCCCCGTCAACCACCAGAAGATCCGGGTATGGCATTTTTGACGAATCTTTTGAAAACCGGCGTTCAAGAACCTGGTACATGTATGCGTAGTCATCCTGGAAATCAAGGCCCCGGATAATAAACTTGCGGTATCCGTCTTTATAGGGCCTTCCATCTTTGAACACCACCATGGAAGATACCGGGTCCTGGCCTGAAAGGTTTGAATTATCAAAGCACTCGATCCTGGTCGGCAGGCTTTTCATTCTCATCAAGTCTTTTAACATGGAGATGGAGGCCCTTTCCTCTTCTTCCTTAAGCAAAGATTTTTCAAGTTCCCTTGATGCATTCACATGGGCCATTTCAACAAGTCGTTTTTTTTCACCCCGGGCCGGAACACGGATGCTTACCTTTTTCCCTTTTCTTTTGGCAAATAAATATTCCATCTCCTCCTTGTTCTCAATTTTCCTGCTTAAAAGGATAATAGAGGGTAAAAATTCCATGTGTTTATAATATTGTCCTAAAAATGCCGACAAAATTTCATCAGGTTCCTTAAACCCCAGATTAAGGGGATAATGCGCTGTGTCTATCAGAAAGCCGGATCTAACGATCATCACGGTGATCACTGCTCTGCCCTTGTCTGCTGCAAATGCAACAATATCCCGGTCGATCATATCCGGACTGACCACCACCTGTTTTTCAAGGATGTTTTCAATGGCGAATATCGTGTCCCGGATCTCGGCAGCTTTTTCATATTCCCGGGAGGATGCATGCCCCATCATCTCGACTTTGAGTTTTTTTACAATCTTATGTGATCTTCCCTTTAAAAAAAGGATTGCATCCTGAACCTGTCTTTTATATTTCACAACAGAGACATCATTGCAGCAAAGGCCCAGGCATGCCTTGATCTGAAAATTAAGACAGGGTCGTGACCGGTTTTTAAACTGGGTGTTTTTGCATCGGCGCAGTTTAAATATTTTTTGTATCTGCTTTAAGGTTTTATTGACACTGTTACTTGAAGAATAAGGGCCAAAATAATGGGCCTTGTCATTTTTTATTTTTCTGACTCTCTGGATAGCAGGATAGGTCTCATTCATATCAATCCTGAGTAATGGATAATTTTTCCCGTCTTTGAGAATCACATTATACTTTGGGTTGTATTCTTTGATCAGATTTGATTCAAGAATAAATGCTTCATGGCCTGAAGAGGTGATGATGATTTCAAAATCCTTGATCATTTCAAGAAGCGCCATGGTCTTTGGGTCGTGATTATTTTTTTTTATAAAATAGGATGACAATCTCTTTTTAAGATCTTTGGCCTTCCCAACATAAATGGTGCTGCCTTTGGTATCAAGCATCCGGTAAACACCCGGTTGATGAGGGGCTTGCCTGTATTTTTCAAGTATCAAATCCTTCATGGTCCGTAAACCTGCTTTATATCCATCAATTCTTTAATTTTATCTCTGTATTCTGCAGCTTTTTCAAATTCAAGTGTTTGGGCTGCCAGTTTCATTTTATATTCCAGATCTTTGACAATATCTTCCAGATTCAACTCCTTGTCTTCATAATTTTGTAGTTCTTCATCCACTGATGCGGTTGCTAAAGCCTGGCTGTCCCTGGCTGAATATTTTAATAAATTTATATTTTTTTGAATCGTGGTGGGCACAATTTTATATTTCTCATTATATGCTTTCTGAATTTTTTGACGTCTTTTCGTCTCTGAAATGGCTTTTTTCATGGATGCGGTCTCTTTTTCCGCATACATGATCACCCTGCCAAACACATTTCTGGAAGCCCGACCGAAAATCTGTATAAAGGACCTGAAAGATCTTAAAAATCCCTCTTTGTCCGCATCCAGAATGGCCACAAGGGAGACTTCGGGGATATCAAGACCTTCTCGCAATAGATTAATCCCTATCAATACATCAAACAGCCCTCTTCGAAGATCCTGGATAATATCAATTCTTTCCATGGTTGGAATATCAGAGTGAAGATATTTTACCTTTACCCCCAGATCTGCATAGTAATCCGTCAGATCTTCCGCCATCCTTTTAGTCAGAGTGGTCACAAGTACCCTTTCACCTGCCTCAACCCGTTTCATGATTTCTTCATAAAGATCATCCACCTGGGCTTTGGCATCCCGGATCTCAACTTCAGGGTCAAGCAGTCCTGTGGGTCTGACGATCTGCTCCGCTATCTTATCTTTTGCCCTTTCCATCTCATAGTCTGCCGGTGTGGCAGACACATAGACAACCTGGGGGACTTTTTCTTTAAATTCTTCAAATTGAAGGGGTCGGTTGTCCACGGCTGACGGCAGTCTGAACCCGTGTTCCACAAGGGTTGTTTTTCTTGAACGGTCTGCCTTGTACATGGCCCCTAGTTGGGAAACAGAAATATGACTTTCATCAAAAAAAAGAAGAAAATCATCATCCATATAATCCAGAAGTGTTGGCGGGGGCTCTCCCGGCTTTCGCCCGGTCAGATGTCTGGAATAATTTTCAATCCCGTTGCAATAACCGATTTCATTAAGCATTTCCAGGTCATATCGGGTCCTTTCGTCAAGGCGCTGGGCTTCCACAAGCTTGTTATTGGCATGAAGATATTCAAGACGTATTTTTAGTTCCTCAACAATCCCTTCCATGGCCCGTTTTCGGGTCTGTTGCTTGGTCACATAATGGGAGGCCGGATAAATCACTGTCTGATCAAAACTTTTCAGGACATCACCCTTTAAAGGATCAATCTCTGAAATCCCCTCTATGGTATCTCCA
>JABGOU010000006.1 GCA_018645325.1 Desulfobacula sp. | reverse complement strand
ATAATAATATCAACATCATCAACATTCGTTACGGCAAAGCAAAACCTGTATTGCAATTTTCTTTTTTTAAAGATAAGGCGGGCAATCTTAAGACCGGTCTGTTTTTTCCGCTCAATGAAAAACCAATCTCAGCGGATTATAATAAAGATAAAAAAGTGGACTATAAAGATGTTATACTTGCCCGGAAGGCTGAACAAAAGGGTAAGATCTGATGCTTGACAATCGATCACTAACCGGACGATATGCAGGCCTTTTTCTGCTTGGATGTTTCCTTTTCTGCTATCCTGTTTTGACTATCTTCAATCTGGAAGAGAGTTTATTTGGGATCCCTTTGTTATTTTTGTATATATTCACAGCCTGGTCAGTATTGATTGTTTTAATTGTTTTGTGCGGAAAAATACGGGATAAGCTTCACCAGTCAGAACCTGATGCTGTCGGAAATGACTTGAAATAATCAGGCTGAGTTTAAGATTGGCAGTCTTTTTAAACTTAAAATCAGAGCAACAATGCTAGAACAAAAAATTATCATCTTTGTTTCTTTCGGCTATATGGGACTCTTGTTTGCTATTGCCTTCTGGGGTGATAAAAGGGCAGAAGCCGGTAAAAGCATTATCAGCAACCCATATATATATGCCTTGTCTCTGGCCGTCTATTGCACTGCCTGGACTTTCTACGGTAGTGTGGGAGCTGCAAGTACATCAGGTGCAACAGGGTTCTTAAGTATATATCTGGGGCCCACTCTCATGATGATACTGGGCTGGCCAATACTCAGAAAGATTATCTGTATCAGTAAAATTAACCGGATCACCTCCATAGCTGATTTTATCGCTTCCCGGTATGGTAAAAGTGCCACCATTGCCGGCGCTGTTACGATTATCGCTGTCCTGGGCATAGTGCCTTACATGTCTGTTCAGATTAAGGCCATATCAACCTCTTTTCAATTGATCAGCCAGTATCCAGACGTTTACATGGCAAAAACCGCATCAAGTATGCCCTTCACCAAAGACACTGCATTTTTTGTGGCCATTTTACTGGCATTGTTTGCAGTTGTTTTCGGGACCCGCCATTTGGAGGCCACGGAACGTCATGAAGGATTGGTGGCAGCCATTGCCTTTGAATCAATTGTTAAACTGGTAGCCATCATATCAGTGGGCTTGTTTGTCACCTATGGGCTTTATACTGGATTTGGGGATCTTTTTGCCCAGGCAAGCCTTGTCCCACAGATAAAGCATCTCTTTGTCATGGAGGTAAATGCTTCAACCTTTACAGGGTGGTATAATGCTTTGTTTCTGGCTATGCTTGCCATATTTCTGCTCCCCCGCCAATTCCAGGTGATAGTGGTTGAGAATGTGGATGAAAATCATTTAAAAAAAGCTGTCTGGCTTTTTCCCCTGTATCTTCTGGCCATTAATATTTTTGTTATTCCCATTGCCTTTGGCGGCATGCTGCATTTTTATGGACAATGCTTTTCAGATCCTGTGTGCAAACAAGGGTTGCCCAAAGCATTTGATGGTATTCTCAAGTTTACAAACGGCATTGTGGATGCCGATTATTTTGCTCTAACCCTTCTGATGGCAAAAAAACAACAGGGCCTTGCATTATTTGCCTTTATCGGAGGGATGTCGGCAGCCACGGGAATGGTGATAGTTGAAACCATTGCTTTGTCAACCATGGTATGCAATGACCTGGTAATGCCGGTACTGCTCCGTCTTTCTTTTTTGAAACTAAAACAAAAGAATGATTTAAGCCGTTTGCTGTTGATTATCCGGAGAGTAAGTATCTTACTCATCGTACTTTTAGGATATCTCTATTTCCATTATGTGGGTGAATATTATTCTCTTGTTTCCATTGGGATGATTTCCTTTGCAGCAGTGGCCCAGTTCTGTCCGGCTGTAATCGGGGGGATATTCTGGAAAGGTGCAACACTTTTTGGTGCACTGTTTGGATTGTTGGCAGGGTTTTTTATCTGGGTGTATACTCTGGTTGTGCCTTCTCTTGCCCAGGCAGGTTTTCTTTCACAGGATTTGCTGACACATGGACCTTTTGGTATCAAGTTTTTAACCCCTCTTCAATTGTTTGGCCTTGATGTTCAACTTATAGGGTTTAACCAGTATACCCATGCCGTGTTCTGGAGTATGTTTGCAAATATTGGATTATTTATCGGTGTGTCTCTTTTTTCAAAGCAAAATGCCATGGAACGTAAACAGGCTACACTTTTTGTGGATGTGTTCAAGTATTCCGAGGAATCCATAAAATCGTCTTTCTGGAAGGCTACGACATCCGTTGTGGATTTAAGAATGCTTCTGGAAAGATTTTTAGGGAAAACCCGGACGGATAATGCCCTTTCACAGTACGCCAGGGAACATGATATCAATTGGGAAAATAACCTGATCGCAGATGCCGGTCTGGTAAGTTATTCCGAAAAGCTGCTTGCAGGGGCTATAGGTTCTGCAACAGCCCTTGTAATGGTACGGTCTATTGTGGAAGAAGAACCTCTGGGGATGGATGAAATCATGCACATCCTGGACGAGACCCGGCAGATTATTATTTACAGCCGGGAACTTGAAAAAGCAACCAGGGATCTTGAGGCTGCCAATGAACGACTAAAAGAGCTTGACCGGCTTAAAAATGAATTTATATCCACTGTAACACATGAACTTCGCACCCCTTTAACCTCTGTCAGAGCATTGGCAGAAATTGTTCAAAACAACCCTGACCTTGATGCCAAAAAACACCATCAGTTTGTCGGTATCATCATCAAGGAGAGTGAGCGGTTGTCCAGGTTAATTAATAATGTCCTTGATTTTCAAAAGATTGCATCCGGTCAAATTCAGTGGCAGTTGACCCGGGTTGATTTTAAAGAGGTCATTGAAGATTCCATTGTCGCAACGGGCCAGTTGATTGAAAAGAAAAAAATAGAGCTAACACTTGAAATGTCGGAGAAAGAATGTTTTGTATCAGGAGATAAAGACCGTTTGATACAGGTAATGGTTAATTTGATATCCAATGCAGTCAAATTCTGTGATCCTGATAATGGCAGAATCAAGGTCGGGATGCAGAAGGAAATCGAAAAAACAGGTGACAATGAAAATAGTTTTTTAAAGGTTTTTATAAAAGATAATGGTATTGGCATTGGCAAAGATGATCAGGAAATTGTCTTTCATGAATTTCACCAGATTATTTCCGGAACAGAGGGAAGGCCTGCCGGGACAGGCATTGGATTGACGATTTCTAAACACATTATTGATTCCCATAACGGCAGAATATGGGTGGACAGTGAATTGGAAAAAGGTGCAACTTTCTTTTTTACCCTGCCTCTGTTAGAATAATCAAAACACAATTTTGTACACCTTCCTTAAAATTGACCTTGAATTGCAAGGCAAAGGGGGTTAAATGAAAAAAAGGATATTGATCGTTGATGATGAACCCAATATTGTCGTGCCTTTAGAATTTTTAATGAAGCAGAATAACTATGATGTCCAGACGGCAGGGACCGGAGAAAAGGCTCTGGACCTTATATCAAGCTGGAAGCCGGACCTTATTTTACTGGATATCATGCTGCCGGGAATAGATGGATATGAGGTGTGCCAGAAAATTCGTCAGGAAAAGAAATTCAATACTATTAAGATCGTTTTTTTATCTGCCATGGCCCGTTCCATTGATATTGCAAAGGGTATGGGGCTTGCTGCTGACGATTACATAACCAAACCCTTTGCAACAGACTTTGTGATGAGCAAAATCAAAGCATTATTGGCAAACAATAGTTAATGGTTTGTTTATTTTAAGACATCCGGGGATCTGTGAAACCGATAAAGTCAAAATTCAATTTTGCCTGATTTACCTCTTTAACGACTCCATCATTCAGACTCTAATTATCGAACAGAAAAAATTTACTATTGACTTAAATTGAACTTCTTAATAATTGTAAATGATAAGATGAATCTGAATCACTAATTAACTATGATTTTTAATAGTTAATGCTGTACCGCCCTGGTTTTTAAAAAGAAAATAGAACGGTGCTAAAAGCACAAAAATTTGAAAATAATATTTAACTTGTTTTATTTAATGAAAAAGGAGGCGCGATAAGTTTTTAACACTTGAAAATGTCTTTTAACAATTAACTCTTAATAGATAGGTTCAAAGGAGATTGTCAATGAGTAAAAATGAAGTTGTTGAGACCACAGAGGCCCAGATTGCTGTTCACTGGAAAGAAGAAGAATACTACTACCCTTCATCAAAATTTGTCGGGCAGGCCAATCTGACAGATCCTGCCGTTTTTGATCGATTCAGCCTGGATAACTTTCCGGATTATTACACAGAGTATGCTGAACTGCTGACATGGTACAAGTATTGGGATGAGGTGCTGGATAGCAGCGATGCACCTTGTTACAAATGGTTTAAAGGTGGAAAACTAAATGCCAGCTACAATTGTATTGACAGGCATCTGAAAGATAATAAAAACAAAACAGCCATACATTTTGTTCCGGAACTGGAAGAAGAACGCGTTCAGCATATCACTTACCAGGAACTTTATGTCCGGGTGAATGAATTTGCAGCATTGTTACGGGATACGGCCAAACTGAAAAGAGGAGACCGTGTCACCATCCATATGCCCATGGGACCAGACCTTCCTATTACCATGCTGGCCTGTGCAAGACTGGGTGTTATTCACTCTGTTGTATTTGGCGGATTCTCTCCCAGTGCCAGTGCGGACAGGATTGTTGATTCCCAGTCCAGGGTTTTAATCGTCACTGATGCATATTACAGGGCCGGTAAGCTTCTCAATCACAAATTCAATGCTGACGAAGCTGTTAAAATTGCAGCAGAGCAGGGTCAGACAGTGGATACAGTGCTGGTATGGCAAAGATATCCGGGCAAATATTCCTCAGAAACCCCAATGATTGAGGGAAGAGACATTTTTGTAAATGAAAAATTAAAAGACCATTATGGCGCCAGGGTTGAACCCGAACAGATGTTGAGCGAAGATCCGCTTTTTTTAATGTATACCAGTGGTACCACGGGTAAACCTAAAGGCTGCCAGCACGGAACCGGAGGCTATCTTGCCTATGTGGCTGCAATGTCAAAATATATCCAGGATATTCATCCGGAAGATGTTTACTGGTGCATGGCCGATATCGGATGGATCACCGGTCACTCTTTCATTGTTTACGGGCCGCTGGCCCTGTGCGCCTCTTCTGTAATTTATGAAGGCGTCCCGACCTATCCGGATGCAGGAAGATCCTGGCGAATTGCCCAGGAGCTTGATGTCAACATTTTCCACACGGCTCCCACTGCCATCAGGGCCTTAAGAAAACTTGGACCGGATGAACCCGCCAAATATAATTATCATTTCAAACACATGACAACCGTTGGCGAACCTATCGAACCTGCAGTATGGAAATGGTATGAATCTGCCGTTGGCAAAGGAGAAGCAATTATTGTTGATACGTATTGGCAGACAGAGACCGGCGGATTCCTTTGCAGCACCGTGCCGGGTATTAAACCTATGAAACCCGGCAGTGCAGGTCCTGGTGTTCCCGGTATCCATCCGATTATCTATGATGATGAGGGCAAGGAAGTTGCGGAACCCGGTATTGCAGGTAATATCTGTATCCAGAATCCCTGGCCCGGAATGTTCCAGACCATCTGGGGTGACAGGGACAGATTTGTTGATACTTATTTTGCCATGTATAATACAAAACCCGACAGCAAGGACTGGAGAGACTGGCCCTATCTGACCGGTGATGCAGCTACGATGTCCGAAGACGGCTACTACAGAGTCCTTGGCAGGATCGATGACGTTATCAATGTGTCCGGCCACAGACTTGGCACCAAAGAGATTGAGTCTGCCGCTCTTGTAGTAGAAGAAGTCGCAGAGGCTGCAGTTGTACCGGTAGCCCATGAGATTAAAGGCAAAGAACCTGATCTGTATATTGCGCTTAAACCCGGCATCCCGGCAACTGATGAACTTGCACAAAAAATATCTGATGCGATTTGTGAGCAGATCGGTAAAATTGCAAAACCAAGAAAAGTATGGCTTGTACCGGATATGCCAAAAACCCGTTCCGGCAAAATTATGAGAAGGGTTTTAGGGGCCATATCAAACAAGGGCGATGTCGGTAATGTAATGACTCTTGCAAATCCTGAAGTTGTTGAAGAAATCAGGGAAATGGTTCAAAAATAATTCATTTGTCACAGTATTTTTTTGGAGGTTTTAAATGTCTAATCGGTACAATGAAGCCTATGAGCAATCCATCAATGATCCTGACGGTTTCTGGGGTAAGATAGCCCAGGACTGTCACTGGTATAAAAAATGGGATAAGGTTCTGGATGATTCAAACAAACCTTTTTACAGGTGGTTTAAAGGCGGTGAAGTAAATACCTGTTACAATGCCGTTGATTTTCATGTGGATAATGGTATGGGTGAACAGGATGCCATTATCTATGACAGCCCGGTAACTGACACCATTAAAAAATATACGTATTCACAGTTAAAGGAAAAGGTTGCAAAATTTGCAGGAATTCTTGTGTCCAAGGGTGTTGGAAAAGGAGATCGGGTTATCATATATATGCCTATGATCCCCCAGGCAGTCTTTGCAATGCTGGCCTGTGCCAGGATAGGTGCGGTCCACTCTGTTGTATTTGGCGGATTTGCAGCCAATGAACTGGCCACCCGTATTGATGATGCCAAGCCAAAAGTGATTGTCTCAGCTTCCTGCGGTATTGAAGTAAAAAAAGTCATTGAATACAAACCTCTTCTGGATAAAGCCATTGAACTTTCAGATTCCAAACCTGATGCCTGTATCATTTTTCAGCGCCCCCAGGCCAAAGCAAGTATGATCAAGGGGCGTGATTTTGACTGGGAAGAAGCCATGGTAACAGCTTTGCCCCATGATTGTGTTCCAGTGAAAGCAACGGATCCATTATATATCCTTTATACTTCCGGTACAACGGGACAGCCAAAAGGTGTTGTAAGGGATAATGGCGGACATATGGTGGCATTGAAGTGGTCCATGGGGGCCATTTACGGGGTTGAGAAAGGTGATGTATACTGGGCAGCTTCAGATATCGGGTGGGTCGTAGGCCATTCATATATTGTCTATGGCCCCCTTCTTAAAGGATGTACTACCATCATTTTTGAGGGAAAACCCGTGGGAACTCCGGATGCCTCTGTGTTCTGGAGAATTATCTCCCAGCATAAGGTAAAGACCCTTTTTACAGCACCAACTGCATTCAGGGCGATTAAAAGGGAAGATCCCAGTGCTCAACTGATGTCAAATTTCGACCTGTCCTGTTTCAAGTATCTGTTTCTTGCCGGAGAAAGACTGGACCCGGATACCTTGTCATGGGCGAAAAATGCTCTCAGGGTACCAGTGATTGATCATTGGTGGCAGACAGAGACGGGCTGGGCCATTGCAGCCAATTGTGTCGGGCTTCACCAGTTTGACGTTAAACCGGGATCACCCACAAAATCTGTTCCCGGGTGGAATATGGCTGTGCTGGGTGATGATGGAACTCCAGTGGCTGAGGGTGAAATTGGTGCCATTGTAGCAAAACTGCCCCTGCCGCCCGGTACATTACCCACTCTCTGGCAGAATGACCAAAGATATATTGATTCTTATCTGAAAGTGTTCCCCGGATACTATGAGACGGCTGATGCAGGATTTATTGATGAAGACGGCTATATCTTTGTAATGGCCAGAACAGACGACATTATCAATGTTGCCGGTCACAGACTGTCCACGGGTGGTATGGAAGAAGTCATTGCAGAACACCCGGATGTGGCCGAGTGTGCAGTAATGGGCGTTGCAGATCAGCTTAAGGGACAGATACCCCTGGGGATGATGGTATTAAACGCAGGTGTTGAAAAAGACCATGATACAGTAGTCAAAGAAGTTATTGCTCTTGTCAGAAACAAGATTGGACCGGTTGCAGCTTTTAAAACTGCAGTTGTTGTCAAAAGGCTGCCCAAAACAAGATCCGGTAAAATCTTAAGAGGTACCATGCGGGCCATTGCAGATAAAAAAGATTATAAGGTTCCTGCAACCATTGATGATTACTCCACTCTGGATGAAATAGAAGAATCCTTAGGGGAAATCGGATATGGCAGCAAAGGATGAGTGGACCCTAAGGAATAAAAACAATAATTTTTAGATTATTGAAAGGATAACAGAAGAATTCTGTATCGGTTTGCTAGTGCAGAATTCTTCTTTTCTTTTTTAATGAAGCAATCAAACAGGTTTTTAAAAGTAATCGTTTTTAATCTTGTTGCCACTATTCTTGTAGTGGGTGCCATGGCTTTATACATTTGGCAAAATCTTAATATTGATCAGGCCAGAAATCTTGTGATTATTGGCCATGATTTCTATCTTCCTTTGCTGGCAATCGCATTAACGATTATAGCAGTGATAGGATTCGGGCTTGAATCAATCTATAAAACTTATATTCATCCATTAAAAAAAATTTCTGCTGAAGCCTCTTTAATCTACGCTTCAAACCCTTCACATCGTTTGAAAGTTTTCGGCAGCAAAGAGATTTCAACCCTGATCGGAACCATCAATGATTTTGCTGATATCTTTGAAAATTTGAGTAAAGATATTACTGAACAAATCCTTTTAACCAGAAAAGAAACAGCGAAAGAAAGAAACCTTCTGGCAGCCATAATGGCAGAATTGCCTGAGGGGGTTATGATCTGTAATAAAAGCGGTAGGATACTTCTATTTAATTCGCTTGCAAAAAAACTTTTTACACACAGTGCAAACCCAAAAAGGGCAGAGCATTTTATTGGTCTCGGGCGATCAATCTTTCATCTCATTGACAAAGAATTAATTGTACATGCGATTGAAGAGATAGAAGAACGTTTAAGCAATAAAAAAGAAAGCCTGGCATCCTATTTTGTCACACCCATATATACCGGCCTTTTAGTAAGTATTGAAACAATTCCAGTGCTTGACAAGGAAAAACAAATGACCGGTTTTATTCTGACGTTTAAGGACATTTCGGATCAGGTGGATAAATATGAAAATATTGATAACTGGCTGTTATCATTCAGGCAGACAATGAGGTTTAATTTTGACCAGACAAAATTATTTTTAAAAGATTTGATTGATACTCCCATAAAAGAAAAAAGAACCAATGATCTTTATGAAAAAAAAATTTCCAAAAATCTGGAACTTCTTGAAGATCAATTCAAAAAGACATCCCTGTCTATTCTTGAGGCTAGCTTGACTCAACTCCCATTAACCAAGCTCTTTTTGTCCCAATTTATTATTAATATACAAAAACAGGCAAAAGAACAAAGCGGCATTAAAATTAATCTTCAAAATCTGGAAAATAATCATCGAATGCTTGCCGACTCATATTCTTTCACTCTGGCATTTATTTTTCTTCTTGTAAATTTATCTGAAATAACGGGCAAAAGGGAATTTGATCTTAATATTGGTAATGTTAACGGTGAAATTTTGTTTGATATCATATGGTATGACAACCCTGCAAGTCAGATCCAGATTGAAAATATAATTACTAAAAAAATCAGGTCTCTACCTTCTTTTGGATATGTCTTAAAGCAGAACAGGTCGGAATTCAATATCATCTCACAAAATTATCAGACCTGTTCCCAGGTCCGAATCACTGCCAAAGCTGAACTTAAATCGGATTTTGCAAAGAAAAAAAGAGGGGCAGTAATAGCAGAAAGCAGGCCTGAATTTTATGATTTTGATCTTTTTAAGATTGATTATGACACCAACGATATATTTAATACTGATTTAAAAAATATAATATTTACTGTTTTTGATACGGAAACAACAGGTCTTGATCCTATCGGCGGAGATGAAATCATTTCAATAGCTGCTGTCAGAATTGTAAACAACAGGATTGTTTATCAGGATATATTTGAAGAACTAGTGGATCCCAAACGGGATATCCCTTTGGAATCTTACAAAATTCACGGAATCAACTATGAAATGCTTGATGGGAAACCCGATATTGGAAACATTCTTCCATTATTTAAAATTTACACATATGATACGGTACTTCTCGGGCATAATATAGCCTTTGATATGAAAATGCTTAAGGTCAAAGAAGAATTGACCCATACCATCTTTACCAACCCGGTTCTGGATACTCTATTATTATCTGCTGCACTATCTCCGGTAAATGAGCTGCATGACATGGAAAACATTGCCAAACGGTTAGGAGTCAATATAATAGGTAGACATACTGCATTAGGTGATGCCATAGCTACTGCTGAAATATTTTTAAAATTGATTCCCATTCTGAATGCCAATGGGATTTTTACATTGAAAGATGCAATTGAAGCTTCTAAAAAAACATATTATTCCAGGCTGAAATATTAATCATTTAAAAGATAGGTAAATAGTTGAAAAAAAAGACAAGTATTGCACCGTTTTCCCTTCTGCCTCAAGATAAACAGAAGACTATTAATAATCATTTTTCCTTTGAAAATCATAAAAAAGGATCCATTCTTCTTATCCAGGAAATAACCAAGGTAGATAAACTGTATGTATTGTCCAAAGGGTCTGCCCAATATTATTTTCAAGAAAATTTTGCCAAAACCCTGAAAAAAAATCTTAAGGAAGGAGACAATTTCGGCGGCATCTCTATTCTGATGAATGATTCAATGAGTACACGTACCTTGGAAGTGCTGGAGGATTCAACATTCATGACCCTGGATGCCCATATTTTTTCAAAAGTATGTGAAGAGTTTAAAGAATTTAAGGAATATTTTACGGCAGAGTTTGGTAAATGCATGCTAAATAAATCCTACGCAGGTATTATATTGCGCCATATCAGGGATAAGGAGTTTAATCTGCCTTTTTTTAATCAGCCCATCTCTGCCATGTTCAAACCCAATATTGCCACATGTCCAATGGACACAAGCATAAAAAATGCTGCAAAAAAAATGACCCAAAGCTCTTCCTCTGCCATTTTGATAAGAAATAAAAAAAAGAAAATACAAGGTATTGTTACAGATGCTGATTTAAGGGCCAAAGTCCTTGCAAAAGAGCTTACCCCCCAAGACCCAGTCTCACAGATCATGTCGTCTCCGGTTATAAGCATTCCGGCGGGTGCCCAGGTTTTTGAAGTTTTTATAAAGATGACCTCCAAAGATAAAAGGCACCTGGCAATAACCAATAAAGCTCTTGATATCATAGGAATTATTACTGAAAAGGATTTGATATCCTCACAGTCAAATTCAACCTATCTATTAATAAAAGCCATACAGTCGGCAGAACACATTGAGCACCTGGAAAATATTCATTCCAGGCTTTCCGAACTCCTGCTTGATCCTATTAAAAACGGATCCAATCCTGAGTATATCACAAAATTAATCACCGCATTTTCAGAAGCAATTCTAAATAAAATTATCCGGTTTACAATTGATGAGATTGGCCAGGCTCCCTGCAGGTTTGTATTTATGATCATGGGATCTGAAGGCCGTGATGAACAGACCCTGATATCTGACCAGGACAATGCCCTTTTATATGAAGATTTGGCTGACCCCGATGAAGCGGAAAAAGCCTTGGAATATTTTCGTAAGTTTTCAGAATTGACATGCAACCAGTTGAACAGGGCAGGATTTAAGTTTTGTGATGGTGATAATATGGCCAAAAACCCAAAATGGTGTCAACCCTTATCTGTTTGGAAACAATATTTTACAAATTGGATTCGAAGCGTTGACCCCCAGAAAATATTGTACTCAAGTATTTTTTTTGATTTCAGGGGTGCCTGGGGGGATTTAAGCCTTACAGATGAACTTAAAGATCATCTTTCAAAATCTGTTAAGGAATGGCCGGGTATTTTAAGGTGCCTGACTGAAAATTCTTTTCAATTTAAACCGCCCATAAGTTTTTTCGGCAATTTTATTGTGGAAGAAAAAGGAAAACACAAAGGATCTTTTGATATAAAAAAAGCGCTCCTGCCCATTATTGATTTTGCCCGGATTTATTCATTAAAAGAAGGGATTTTTGCTACCAATACATTGACCAGGCTGTTCAGACTTTATACAAAACATTCTTTGACCAGCAAGCAATACCTGAATCTGATCCGGTCCTATAACCATATGATGGGTTTAAGGTTCTTAAGACAGATCACCACCATAATGGATGAGGGACAAGAACCTGACAACTATATCAATCCCGCCAATTTTTCTTCCATAGATCAGGCCATGCTCAAGGAAATATTTAAGATAATAGAAAAGTTGCAGCAAAAACTCAAAGTTGAATTTATAGGAGCTTCCTAAAGAATTGATCTGTTGTCTAGGAAGGCAATCAAAAACCGCCGGCCATTTCAGAGGCCGGCGGTTTTATCCTTTTTGTAACTAAATTGATTTATTTACTAGCAATAGGTACACGGATATCTTCGATAAGATCCTGGATCCTCTGTGGAGGTGGTTCAGTCGCAAATGAGACCACATATGCCACGATAAAGTTAATGATGGCACCCACAGTACCAAAGGACTGTGGATTAAGACCAAACAGCCAGTTATCGGCGTTGTCCGGTAACATTGCAGTGGATTTAAAGAAGAACCATCCCTTGAATACAAAGATATAAATAAGAGTTGATCCCAAACCTGCTATCATACCCGCGATGGCACCTTTGTCGTTAACGCGCTTGGAAAAGATACCCATCATGATGGCCGGGAATATGGATGATGCCGCAAGGCCAAATGCCAGAGCAACAACCTGGGCTGCAAAACCGGGAGGATTCAAACCAAGGTAACCTGCAACAAGGATAGCACCTCCGATGGCAATACGGCTGAATTTAAGTTCCTGCTGGTCATCGATATCCGGCATTAACCAGCCTTTTAAAACATCATGGGAAATGGCCGTTGCAATGGCAAGTAAGAGTCCTGCAGCAGTTGAGAGAGCTGCGGCAATACCACCTGCAGTAACAAGCGCGACAACCCAGTTGGGCAGTCCTGCAATTTCAGGATTGGCAAGAACCATGATGTCCCTGTCAACCTTTATCATTTCATTACCTTTCCAACCAAATGATTCAGCAGTTTTAAGGCCTTTTTCATCATAGTACTGGATTCTGCCGTCACCATTTTTGTCTTCAAACTTTAAAAGACCTGTTTTTTCCCAGCTCTTAAACCAGGCCGGCACTTTTGCATATTCAATATTCCCGTCAATACTGCCAACGGGACCGTGCTGAATGGTCTGCATAAGGTTCATACGGGCCATGGCACCGACTGCAGGTGCTGTGGTATAAAGAATGGCAATAAAAACAAGAGCCCATCCTGCGGATGCACGGGCGTCTTTTACCGAAGGCACTGTAAAGAACCTCATGATAACATGGGGGAGTCCTGCCGTACCGATCATCAACGACATGGTCAGAAACAGAACATTAATCGTTGACATCTTCTGGGCCGTGTAGGCTGCAAAGCCTAACTCCGTCAAGATTCCATCCAGTTTGTCCAAAAGATAAACCCCGCTGCCGTCTGACATTGTACTACCCAGACCTAATTGCGGGATAGGCATTCCGGTGAGTTGAAGAGCAATAAATATTGCAGGAACCGTGTAGGCAAAAATAAGTACACAATACTGGGCAATCTGAGTATTGGTAACCCCTTTCATGCCGCCGAAAACAGCATAGATAAAAACAATGATCATACCAATAACAATTCCCACCTCAAAGGAAACCCCAAGGGAGCGGGAAAAGACAACACCGATGCCTTTCATCTGACCGATAACATAGGTGACGGATGCAGTGATAAGACAGGCCACTGCAACCATTCTTGCAAAATTAGAATAATATCTCTCACCAATAAATTCTGAAACTGTAAATTTTCCAAACTTTCTTAGATAAGGGGCTAAAAGCATGGCAAGAAGGCAATAACCTCCTGTCCATCCCATAAGATAAACTGCGCCGTCATATCCTAAAAAAGCAATAAGGCCTGCCATGGAAATAAAAGATGCGGCAGACATCCAGTCAGCACCAGTTGCCATACCATTGAGAACGGGATGAACGCCTTTGCTTGCAACATAAAAGTCACTGGTGTCCTTAGCTTTCGACCGGATGGCAATATAAATGTAAAGTACAAAAGTAGCTCCAACAACAAGAACCGTCAATACTTGTAAACTCATAGCTTATCTCCTTTTATTCTTCTTCAACGCCAAATTCTTTATCCAATTTTCCCATCCTGTTGGAATAAAAAAAGATTAATGCCACGAAGATATACATGGATCCCTGCTGCGCAAACCAGAACCCTAGCTTATATCCCCCTAAATGGATCGCATTGAGAGGATGAACCAGAATAATACCAAATCCAAACGAAACTACAAACCAAATAATCATACACAGGGTTACCAGCTTGATATTTCTTCGCCAGTACTCCTCCCTAGACTTTTCAACCATGGACTTTACCTCCTTAGTAATAAGTTAATAAACACCATTCAATAAATAAAATTGGATCAAAATAATTCTTTTTTATTACATTATGTTTTCGCAATGTCAAGGCTGTTGTAAACTTTTTTTATACGATTGAATTTTATACGGTTGTTTCAAATCATAATACTATAATTACTATAATTGCTATATTTAATAAAATTAATATACCTTTATAGTCATTTCCAGATATATAATTATTATTTTAAATAAAATTTCACCACCAGCCTGTTTCTACATGTATCGTATTATGCCGGAGAAAATCTTAAAATATAAGCTTGCGATGGACGATTTATAGTTTGAAACGGCGATTAATAATGAGATGTGAAGTATATCATTACGAAAAAGTAGATAGTTCCTGATAATTTAATTATTAATTTGTAGAGCGGATTATGGTATAGAGGCTTAGTAAACTTTGAAAATTGAAATATATTTGAATCAATACAGTAAAATTTTTTTTAGATGGAACCATAATGAAAATTAATATAGCAATAAACGGATATGGCAGAATCGGTCGTTGTATTACCAGAGCTTTATATGAATCTGAAAAGTTTTATAATAAAATTAATCTTGTTGCCATAAATGAAATGGCTGATGAAAAAACAATTTATCATTTGACCAAATATGACTCAACACATGGCAGGTTTCCTCTTAATGTTGAAAATGAAAAATCTTTCCTGGTGATCGGTAACCAGAGAATAAAAATATTTCAAGAAAAAAACATTGTTAATCTTCCCTGGAAAGATCTGAATATTGATATAGTCCTTGATTGTACAGGGGTTTATAAGGACAGGGAATCAGCTGAGTTGCATCTTCTTTCAGGGGCAAAAAAGGTAATTTTTTCACAGCCGGCGGAAGATGAAATGGATGCTACTATTGTTTATGGCGTCAACCATCACATATTAAAAAAAGAGCATACCATTATTTCAAACGCTTCCTGCACAACCAATTGTGTTATCCCGGCTCTTTATGTACTTGATCAAACTTTTGCAATTGAGAGTGGAAGCATTACAACTATTCATTCTGCCATGCATGATCAGCCGGTTATTGATGCCTACAACCCTGATTTGAGAAAAACACGGTCAGCTTTGATGTCCATAATCCCGGTAAATACAGCCCTGGAAAAGGGAATTTCAAAAATATTGCCATCAATGGAAGGAAAATTTGAAACTTTGGCCATAAGGGTTCCTACCACCAATGTATCCATCATGGACATTGCTCTTATGGTAAAGTCTGATGCTGATATTAACTCTGTTAATAATGCATTAATCAAAGCATCAGAATCTAGATTGCATGACATCCTGGGTGTGACGGACGAACATCTGGTTTCCTGTGATTTTAATCATGATCCGCGGTCGTCAATAATTGATCTTCAACAGACCCGGGTAAGTAAAAATCATCTGGTAAAAATCCAGGCCTGGTTTGATAATGAATGGGGATACTCAAATCGTATGCTGGATACTACTATAGCAGCATTTCAAGCAAAATAGAGTTGCTTATGAATCCAGTTTAGTCAGCTTTTTTGTGATCTCTATTAATTCTTCCGGTATTTGGCTGATATCATCAAAGGGCCGTGTGCCATCTCTGTCAGATCGAACAATTTCATCCATTTCCGGGATAAATCCTAAAATTTCATAACCAGTCATACTGTCAATGATTAATTGTTTGTCTTCTTCAGATTTGATTCTGTTCCCCAGCACTACAATGTTTTTAATTCCAATGTCCATGCCCAGTTTTTTTATTTTATCTGCAGCCACACGGCTTCTTTTTCCTGGGTTTACAACCACAATAAGTGCATCCACTGATCCTGAAGTTGCGCGGCCCAGATGTTCAACACCGGCTTCCATATCCATGACAACAACTTCATTACGGGCAAGAACAAGATGATTCATCAAAGCCTTTAAAATAGTTGATTCAGGGCAGATACATCCTGACCCTCCTTTTTGAACTGTTCCCATGACAAGCAGCTTTACTCCGTCCTTTTCAATGGAAAAGCGATCCGGAATATCATCCACTTTTGGGTTTAATGTAAAAAAACCACCCATTGTGCCGGGCGTAGCACCCGTACGTTCAGCAATCAGATCAGAAAGTTCTGAAATTGGAGTTATGGGTATGGATTCATCAATGCCAAGTCCGGCAGCAAGGTTGGCAACAGGATCAGCATCAATGGCAATAACTTTTGTGTCTTTATTTAATGCGGCAATAGAGCGTGCAATTAAAGAAGTAATCGTGGTTTTCCCAACACCTCCCTTACCGCCAACAGCAAGTTTTAAACTCAAAATTCAAACTCCTAAAAATTAATTCAAATAATCTAAAATAGTACCTTTTTCATCCAATAGATATATTTTATGTCCATTTTTATTGGCAACTTCCAGAAGATCTCCTCCAATCACTGCCTGGGTGTCGTATCTCCCGTTAAAAAGATCTTTAGGCATAAGAGCAAAACAAGCTTCTGCCTGTTCTTTTGTTTTAAAAGCCGGTAGAAATTTTTCTTTAGTTTCTCCATCACTGAATCCAACAAACTGTTCCGTTGAAGAGTTGGGGTCTTGAATAATGATGTAAAACCAGTTTTCGTCTATTTCAATGTCTTTAATTTGATCTTCCAAAGTAAGTCTTCCTTTTTAATCTGCTCAATTGAGATTTTATTATTCAAACATAAGACTGTTTTTTTAAAAATAAAGTCTAATTCAGCTTAAAAAAGCAAAAAGCCCCCGGCTTTAAAAAAAAGTCAGGGGCTTTTAAAAATACAAATGGCTTAAATGATATTAAATATCAAGCCATGAGTCAGAATAGAGTGTTTCACCCATAATGACTTTATATGTTTTATAGTAATCAAGAAGTTCTTTATCAAGACCTGCTGCGCCTGGATCATTTCCGTCCATGAGACCCCAGATAAGGCTTGTGATATCATCTCGTTTGCCCTTGGCTATGGATGTCTGCTGTTTGTCTAATGGATCTGCAATAACAGCTTTCATGCCATATTTCCAGAGCATGGTCATATAAGTCTGGTTCAGGATACCTCTAAGGTGTTCCGGTGGTCCATTTGAAATATTGGAAAGACCGCAGGTTGATTTTGAACCCGGTGCCATATCTTCCAGCATCATCTGGAAGTTCAGAAGGCTCATTAACTGCTGTTGCTGAATATTGACCGGTGTAACAATACCATCTACCCAGATTCTTTCATTAGCAATGCCGGCTTCGTTGGCAAAGTAAAGTAGTTCAACAGCCAAAGCAGCTCTCTCATTCTCGTCCCTTGGAAGGCCATCAGGTCCCCACATCAATGCAACAAAATCAGCTTCATATTCTACAGCAAGAGGCACCATTTTTTCATATCTTTCAGGTCTTGCCATGATAGAGTTGATGATATGCGGTGCATCAGCAGGTTTACAAACTTTTAATCCAGCTTCAATGGCATCAATATTTGAACTATCAAGAAGCAGAGGCATTCCGGGAACTGCTTCCTGAACAACATTAACAACCCAGGGCATCAACTCAGTACCAAATTTTTTAGCGGGTCCTAAGTTGATATCAATATAATCCATGCCCAGTTCTTTTTGTCTGACAACTTCTTCTTGAATCGGGACGGGATTACGTTTTGCTGGGTCGGCCTCTTTAAATTCTTTTCCAATGATATTGGAAATGACGTTCAGGCTTTCACCAAATAGAATCATGTCTTCCATGTTCTCTTCCTTTATATATTAAAAGTGTTACAGTCTTTTGTCAGGGCAGGGTTTTTGCCCTGACAATTTCTCTATTTAGTTTTCAGGAATGCAGGCAAGTGAGCTGCTTCCCTTGGTCCAACCGTGATGGTCCAGCCGGGAAGTTCTTCTTCAATATCACCTGCAATTGCTGCAGCATAACCTGGAATAATGAGTTCTTTATGTTTGACCTTATCCATTATTCCACTCTTTTTGACAAAGAGTCCAACATCATCACCGCCGAACTTACCTGCAGCCCAGGCAGTCAATACGGAAAGACCTTCAGAATCCTTAATCAATAACCATGCAGGAACTTTACTGGCCTCGATTTCACCTGAAACAATAAAATAGGTCAAGGCAAAATTAGTGGTAATAAGAACCGGAGAGTTTTCATCAGGATTACCAATTTCAAAAATACCTTCTGTTACGGTCATTGGTCTCTGGGGATCGGTGTAAATATTGAGTCTTTCAAGCAAAAGCGGAAAAAGAGATTCTGTTGTAAAATCAGACATAACAACAATGCCGCCATATTTAGCAACCATCATACCTGCAATAAGGGTTTCCATATCAAGATTGGAAGCCATTTCACATGGGAATGTTATGGTTGGAAAACCAAGGGCCTTGTTGGAAGCTTTAAGCGCAGCACGTCTGATAGCAACCTGATCTTCAAGGGCCTGTTTGATATCTCTTGAACCCGGATCAAGTACAAGATCCTTTATACCCATTCCCGTGAGTTTTTCTGTCAGAGGGATAAGGGCTTCAACAGAATCAGCTTTTACAGCCAGGGGTAGATCATTGTCTTTTGCCAGAGCACCCATATCATCTACATTGCCTTCAGTGGCAGCATAAAGAAGCGGACGTTTGAAACCGGCAGCTTCAACACCGGCTTTCATGACATCAAGGTCTTGGGTCATCAGAACCAGGTTGAATTCTGATTCTTTTGCAATTTTACCAGCCACTGCGGCAAAGCTTTTGGCACCGCTGCCCGCATCTTTAACAACCAGAAGTTCAGGCCTTAAGTTAAGTCCCACACGTTCATACTGGAATGCGTTATAGACTTTAAGAGCCTTATCAAGTTCTGCAGCATCAATGTCAGAAGATATAGTTGCAGCAAAAAGAGTTGGGTTAAAAAATGTTTTTTCATGTCTGAAAAGAACTGTTTCTCCACCTGTAGTTGTCTGGCGGACACCTTTACCAAGCTTAACAGGACGGATTGGAGGAGCAGAAGCTTCAGCCAGCTGTTCTTTTGCTTCATCGGAAACATAAGGACAACTGTCAAGTTCAGCCTTTCCTGATGCAAGGTTCATTGCAAAGGCAAGGCATGTAGGAACTCCGCACTCCTTACAATTCGTTTTGGGGAGGAGTTTGAATATCTGTATACCGGTTAATGCCATTTTTTTCTCCTTCGAGTTTTACTAAACTTTATGGGTAAGGTCCGGAAGCTTAATTTCTGTTGAAACGCTGCCGGACCTTATGCTTTAGTTATTATCCAACAAGTGATTCCATGTTAAGTGCCGGATGACCTTTTTCCTTGAGGAAGGGAAGAATATCCTCTTCTGTAATTCCAACAGTTTCATCAGCAATCATGTCAAACAGTCCAGGAACTCCCATTGCTTCTCCACGAGCTATAATACGATCTTTCAGCTCTTCTTTCAGCATTTTCGGCATCCAGACCATTCTCAAAAGACCACCATCTCCAAGAATAAATTTACCCTGGGTAATGTTAAATTTGGAGTGACCGACAAAGCCTGGAGAGGAAGCACCACCGCCCATAACACCGGCGAGTGTGGTAAACTTCATTCCGCATGGGGTATCACCGGAGTAATCACGGCCAACAGTCATAACACCGTTACAACCCGGCAGCATGGCAGCGATACATTCGCAGCAGCCGCAGGTTGTCATGGGATCTACAACCATTGAGTAAAAGTTGTAATGGGTTACAGTTCCTCTGGAAGCCTTGTAGATAAACTCATTAACCCCTTTAAACTGACCCAGGTTTGCATCAAGGACTTCGCCTTTTTCGATGGGCTGATTAGGTCCTGTGGGGTTTATCTCAAAAGATGCTTTACAGTCCATCCAGTTATACGCACCGCAAAGACCTGTTCTTTCAGGACTTACTGTACAAACATGGCTGGGAGCAAAAGACTGGCACAAGGTGCATGAGTAGTAAGTTTCAACATCTTCATCCGTCATGGTGTCAACACGGGCATCACGAACTTTATAATCTGCCCTTGCAATGGCTGTCATCTTGTCAACATCTTCAGTCTTGGTCAATAGAGTGACCTGAACCTTGTCAACAATTTTCTGAAAATCCTGATGGAATTTTGCATGGAGAACCACACCAATGTCTTTCAGGGTAAAACCTTTTTCAATAGCGGCTTTAGAAATACGAACCCAGGAGATGTCTCTTTGTCCGATATGCATGACACCCTGGATGTAGTTGATCAGATGATGGATCTGTCGTTCCATGATGGGCTCAAAATCTTCCTGGAATTCACGACCGGCAATCTGAACTTTGATGCCAAGAGCGAATGTCCCGCCTTCTTTGATACCGTCAAGATCCGGACCTTCAATGATAACCTTACCATCTTCTATTTCGTTCATTTCTGCTTTTTTAACATGCTCGGTACACTGGGTTTTTCCACCACCGCACTGTGCATAAAGGTCTGCGCCTCTTACACGCTCACCTTCAAATGCAGGACCGAATGAACAGGGGATATCAATTTCAGAAACAGTAACTTTAAGGCCTCTGACTTCGATAGATCTTGCTACCATGTCTTCATGGGCAACGGGCGCTACAACATGTTCATACGTGCAAATACCGGTTGGCAGAATTTCAGGGATCGGTGTGTCAGCGATTGTCGGGAAACCCCAGTTAACACAACCGGCTGCTGCAACACCCCATTCAGTACCCACATCACCCAATGCATTAACAAATGCAAATACGCGGTCTTTATTGTATTTAAGAATGGTTTTGAAATCACCGGGTTGAACACCGCCAAATGCCATGGCAGCCCGGTTGGCAAAACCAAGAGCAAATACAGCAGAAGAAATATCAGGGCCAAATGGTACGATACGGGTATTCCATCCAACCTGCATGCCAGCATCAAGACACTGCTGAATAACGGTATTACCATTGTGATTGGCTGCGCAGAAGATATAAAGAGATTTTTTCTGGTAATCTTCAACAATCATTTTGGCTATTTCAGCATTTGGTGCAGCGCCTACCATGGCTGCAAATCCGGGAGCTGAACCATCAACAAACTCAACACCACGTTTTCTCAAGATGGTGTCATCAGCAGCACCCACCCACATTTTTCCATTTTCAATATCAGGATCTTCCTGGGCAATGTAAAAATCAGGTTCGTTGAGATATCTTAAGGCTTCAATAATTTCATAGGAAATTATACCCGCCATACCAGCATCAAGAAGTGGTCCCAGATACGGAAGCCAGTTTTTAAGCCTGATATGAGGTGGAAGAAGTCCCTTGGCAAAGTCCAAAGGTTTTTTAAGATCTTCAAGCGTTTCTACTTTAATACCGGTAATTGAATAAATGACCGGCAAATAATATGCTGTGTTCGGGAATCCAACTTTTGTTGCAGCATCATAGGTCTGAAGTGCTTTGTTTAGCTGTCCTTCTGCCTGTGCAACTACTTTATATCCACCCTGAATGGCAGCAAATGCGATTAATTTTGACATATTATGTTCCCCCTTCTTTGAGGATTTAGTATATTTTTATTTATTGTCTTAGCCTTCAACTGCTAACCTTCCAGTGCCTGGCGAGATGCCATATCCATCATGACTCTTTCTCTTGCCTTATCAATACCCAGCTCTTTTCTCTTTTTATCGATATGGGCAATCATCAAGTGTGCATGTTTGATTGGATCTGCTTCAACAGCCCACATGCCGCCATAGAGTTCTTCCATGCCTGAATTTAGATACTCTTTAAATACGGGAGCACCATCAAGTGGGAGAGTTCCGCCAAATACAGTATAAATACCGCTGCAGACAACATATTGACCAATGGAAATGGCTTTTTCACTCATCCATTCCGGTGCAGAACCGGCGACGGGCCAGTCACAAAGATCCTGACCCATACCACCTGCATTAACAACCTCAATGGCTGCATTTAAGATCCTGGAATTATCCACACAGGAACCCATATGGAGAACAGGTGGAATCCCAACTGTTTCACAGATTTCAGCAAGACCTGGACCACAGTAAGCTGCTGCAGAATCCGGCTGGAGAAGACCGTCCATGGCAGCAGTGATACCACCGCAACCTGTTGTCAGAACAATAACATCGTTTTTAATCAGTTCTTTTATAACAGTCAGATGGGCGTTGTTATGTTTCTGTCTTGCATTGTTGCAGCCAACAACTGCGGCAACACCACGGATACGACCATTAATGATATTGTCATTAAGTGTATAGTAAGTGCCTCTGAAAGATCCGCCTAAATGATATTTTACAGATTCAACTGAGAAACCGGCCACCTGGGTCTGTTTTTCCGGTGGAATCTGCACTTCAGCACCACGGTTTTTATAGTTTTCAACGGCCATGGTTACAATTCTTAAAGCATCTTCCATGGCATGATGTTCGTCAAACTCAATGTGGTGAACATTTGACTGTTCCATTTTCGCCATTGGGTGAGTGGTGATCAGTTTTGTATGGAAACATTTTGCCACATTTGCAAGGTTCTGAAAAACGCATTGAACATCCACAACCATTGCATCGCAGGCACCTGTTATAATGGCCAGTTCCTGCTGCAAAAAGTTACCTGCATTGGGTACGCCGTGTCTCTGGAGCACTTCGTTGGCTGTACAGCAGATACCGCTGAGCTGAATGCCTTTTGCACCGACTTTTTGGGCAAGCTCATGCATTTCAGCAGACTGGGATGCAGCAACAATCATTTCTGAAAGAATCGGCTCATGACCGTGAACAATGATGTTGACATGGTCTGCTTTCATTACGCCTAGGTTGGCTTCTGAAATCAAAGGAGACGGAGTACCGAACAAAACATCCTGAAGTTCGGTTGCAAGCCAGGAACCGCTTAAGTCTGCAAGAGCGCATCGTGCACCCTGTTTCATGAGGTTTTTGTAATCCTGGTCAACCCCGATGTGGGTTCTGTGCATGACATCAACAATTTCCCTGTCGATATTTCTGGGAAGGACACCCAGTTTTTCCCATAATTCATATCTAACTTTAGGAAACCGCTTGGGAACAAGTGTTGTACTTCCGGTTTTACCCCATTCGGCCAGGGCAACATCAGCCATTTCAACAGCAATTTCATCAATATCTCTGTCAACCATTTCACCATCCACTTCAACCTTTGTTTCCACACCATAATGCGGTGCAATGGATAAAAGCTTGATGGGGTCTTTGATTTTGTAATCATCAGTGAGCTTGTTCGCGGCTGCATAAAATACTTCGGCGACACTTCTACCATGATCAGAGTGAGCTGCAGCACCGCCTGCAATCATTCTGGAAAAATTCCTTGCTGCAATGGTATTGGCTGTGGCACCGCAAAGGCCTTTTCTTGTATCTTCACCTTCGATACCGGCTTTGGGAAGGGGTAAACGACATGGGCCCATGGCACAGTTTTTACAACATGTTCCCTGGAGACCTATGTTGCACTGTTTCATGTTGACGGCTCTGTCAAAAATGGTTTCCACACCGAGCTCATGTGATCGGATGATCATTTTCTGGGTTGCTTTATCAACCGATGCTTCTATTGGATCAGCCAATTTAATTACTTTGACTGCTTTAACTTTTTCTGCCATTAGAGGTTCCTCCTCTTGATTGTATATATATAAAGGATTGAACAATATCTAATTTTGTATTGCACAATCGTTAACAATTAACTTGCTCGTTTATGGATCCTGTCAAGGTTATCAATAAGTCTTTCAAGCATGCCTTTATTGATCTTGGCAGCAGTCTTTTTGCCTGCTGTTTTAGGCGCGGCAGCTTTAGCTTCAGCAGCTTTAGCTCTTTCAGCAGCGCGTTTTTCTTTGAGTGCCAGCTCATCTGCTTCGCGTTTGGAGGCCTCATCAGCCTCTGCCTGTTTGGCAGCTTCTTCTTTAGCTTTAGCATCAGCTTTTGCTTTTGCCTTGGCATCGGCTTCTGCCTTGACTTTTGCCTCTGCATCGGCTTTTGCCTTTGCTTCAGCATCAGCTTTAACTTTTGCCTCTGCTTCTGCCTTGGCTTTTGCTTCAGCAGCAGGATCGGCAGCAGGAGCAGCAGGTGCATCTTTTTTAGGAGCAGCCTCAGCTTTTGGTGCTTCTTTTTTAGCAGCCGGTGCAGCAGCTTTAGGTGCTTCTTTTTTAGCTGGTGCTGCTTTTTTAACAGGAGCAGCTTTCTTTTTTTCTTCTACTATGGTGAGATCTGCTGCAGGCGCCATGCTTGCGAAATCAATCTCAACATCATCCAGCCTTTTGGTGATGGGTGCAACATCCATTGCAGAACCGCCATCAGCCAGAAGACTGATAAATGCTTTGGCAAGCTTGATGGATTCAGGATGACGCATCATGAGAATACTGGAACCTGCCAGCATGTACGATACGGCACCAACAGCTTCCATCAGGATGGCACGCCTTTCAGGATCACCCAGTTCAGGTGCATTTTCAATAGTCAGTTTGGCTTCTTTACATTTCCAGACTTCGTTACCCAGGTTATTGATCATTGGGTTCTGGAGTTTGTCATCACCCTGTGTCATTGCGGCCTGGGTCAACCTTTCCATAACTGAATAGGAATACTCAAGACCATAACCAAGACCACCTGTTGTGGGGTCAACGATTACTTTGTCAAGGGAAACACCTAGGTTTTCAAGAAGGATGTTTACCTGTTTGGCAAGGTTAACATCAATCGGGGAGGAAGAGATGATAGTATGGCCATATCCCATGGCCGCAGCCCCGATTCCCTTATGATTTTTTTCTTCCACAGGCCCGATGATCAGATTTTCACCTTCACATGTTTCACAAATCTTTTTTAATACTTCCTCATCCTTGGCAGGAACAGCACATCCCCAGATAATCAGGGGAACGCTGATCGCGCCTAAGACACTTTTAACTGTTGCAGCCGCGTCATCGGCACTTGCATCCTTATCATTGGGGTCCGTGCTTTTGAGTTGGAGGACAATGGCCTGTGCGCCATATTCTTCCACACATTTTTTTGCCCATGCCGCAGGGTCTGATACAACGTCTTTAAATGGTGCAAGCGCTGATTCAGGCCAGTCTTCCGGAGCCATATCCCAGATTTCCATTGCAATAACGGGTTTGTTGGGCATGTCACCTTCAAACTTATAAAAAGGGTAACTGGTTTGTCCGCCGACGGTAAGTGCATTGTCACCTTTTCCTATGGTGATGCCTTTGATACTGCCGGCATAGGTTTCTTTGGTTATTTCAAATCCCACTTTTACCTCCTAAGATTTAAGATAGTTATGAGTTGGGGGGGTTAAGATTAAACTGACTGGATGTTATCAAAAAAGGACAAATATATGATGAAATGGCTATATCAAACTCAAATACAAATAAATTGAAATATTTTCCCATATATATGGCCCTCTTATTATTAACAGCATATCATTTATAATTTGTATGGTTTTTTGTCAATAGATGAGTGAATTTAATGCTTTTAAAGAACAATCGTCAAAAGCCCTATATATAAGGGGTCTTGAGACATTTCCACAATGTGGTATAAATTTGAATACAATTTAGTTAATAAATCCAAATCGCAGAGGCGAAAAAAGTTGATTTTTTATTTTTTTTTTAATAGTTAGGTACTGAGGCTATGATTTTATGATCAAATATATGGATATATTTGTTTTACTGTCACTTTTTTAACGGCTCATTTTTTGAGTCCACACCAAGATAAGGAGTAAACCATGGCACTAGATCCAACTAAACATTTAGACTGGGAAATTGCAGAAGATGCAGAGAAAACAATGCTGACAATCTATGAAGTCGGTGAAAAACTGGGGCTGACCAAAGAAGAGCTTCTCCCCCAGGGTCATTATATTGCTAAAATAGATTTTAGAGCAGTTATGGAACGACTCAAAGACAAACCCAATGGAAAATATGTTGATGTAACAGCCATCTCTCCTACACCCCTGGGTGAAGGAAAATCAACATGCGCAATGGGACTTGTTCAAGGTCTGGGTAAAATAGGTAAAAATGTCTGCGCAGCCATTCGTCAGCCTTCCGGCGGACCCACCATGAATATCAAGGGATCTGCAGCAGGAGGCGGTTTAGCACAATGTATCCCTTTAACCCCATTTTCTCTCGGATTCACAGGCGACATCAATGCAATAATGAACGCACACAACCTTGCAATGGTTGCTTTGACGTCTCGTCTGCAGCATGAAAGAAACTACACAGACGAGCAGTTGGAAAGACTGTCCGGCATGAAAAGAATCGATATTGATCCCACAAAAGTTGAAATGGGTTGGATCATGGATTTCTGCTGTCAGGCCTTAAGAAATATCATTATCGGTATTGACGGCGTAAACGGCAAGGCTGACGGTTTCATGATGAAATCAAAATTCGGTATTGCGGTTTCTTCAGAAGTTATGGCGATTCTTTCCATTGCTACAGATCTTAAAGACATGCGTGAAAGAATGGGTAAAATTGTTGTTGCCTATACTAAAAAGGGAAAACCCGTTACCACAGAAGATCTTCAGGTTGCAGGCGCCATGACAGCATGGATGGTGGATGCGCTTAATCCATCTTTGATGCAGACCATAGAAGGCCAGCCAGTTATTGTTCATGCAGGACCTTTTGCAAATATCGCCATTGGTCAAAGTTCTATTATTGCAGATAAAATTGGTCTGAAACTGGGTGACTACCATGTGACTGAATCAGGATTTGGTGCAGACATTGGGTTTGAAAAATTCTGGAACCTTAAATGCCGTTATTCAGGTCTTAAACCGGACTGCGCAGTTGTTGTTGCAACCATCCGTGCACTTAAATGCCATGGTGGAGCACCGGTTCCTGTTCCTGGCAAACCCATGCCTGAAGAGTATGCTTCAGAAAATGTTGAATGGGTTGCAGCCGGTTGTGCCAACCTTATCCATCATATCAGAAATGTCAGAAAAGCCGGTATCTCTCCTGTTGTCTGCATTAACGCTTTTTACACTGACACAGATGCTGAAATTGCAAAAGTACGTGAACTCAGTGAAGCTGAGGGGGCAAAAGTTGCCCTTTCCAGACATTGGGAGCATGGTGGAGACGGTGCCCTCGAATTTGCAAATGTTGTTGTTGAGGCCTGTGAAGAAGCATCTGAATTTAAATTCCTCTATGAGCTTGATATACCGGTTAAAGATAGAATTGAAATGGTTGCCAAGGAAGTTTATGGCGCAGACGGTGTTGATTACTCTGCTGAAGCTGAAGTTGCTCTTAAGAGAATCCAGGCTGATCCTGCCTTGGCTGGAATGGGTTTGTGCATGGTTAAAACCCATCTGTCCCTGTCTGATAACCCAGCACTTAAGGGTGTCCCAACAGGCTGGAGGCTGACCATTAGAGAAGTCCTGACTTACGGTGGTGCAGGCTTTATCGTTCCTGTAGCCGGTGCTATTTCTTTGATGCCGGGTACTGGATCCAACCCTGCATTCAAGAGAGTTGATGTAGATGTTGAAACCGGTAAAGTACAGGGTGTATTTTAAGGACCCACTTAAAAAAATTGGTAATTAATTTTTGAGTGGACCCTAAGTAATTAAAAAATTTGATTTTTTGAAATTTTGATTGCCGGGCTTAAATAATTTTTTTGTTTAAGCCCGGCTTGTAATCAAAAAAACAATTTTCAATAAAATTTTATACATGGAGGTTATATATGACTGCTGAAATTATTAGCGGAACTGAAATAAGAAAGGCTATCCTTGCCGAGGTCAAAGAGGAAGTCGATCAGATGAAGAAAAAACATGGCAAGGTGCCGGGGCTCGTTACAATTCTTGTGGGATCAAGTCCTGCTTCCATCAGCTATGTTACACTTAAGGTCAAAACAGCAATCAGTCTGGGATTTCATGAAATCCAGGATGATCAGCCTGAAGATATTTCTGAAGAAGATCTTCTGGCACTGATTGACAAATATAATAATGATCCAGATATCCACGGCATCCTTGTCCAGCTTCCATTACCAAAACAGATTGATGACAAAAAAGTGTTGACGGCCATCAATCCGGACAAAGATGTTGATGCTTTTCATCCGGTTAATGTTGGGCGGCTTATGATCGGTGGTGATGAAGCAAGATTTCACCCCTGCACGCCGGCCGGTATCCAGGAAATGATTGTTCGATCAGGTACTGAAACTTCAGGTGCGGAAGTTGTTGTTGTGGGAAGATCCAATATCGTGGGCAAACCCATTGCAATGATGATGGTACAAAAGGGTGTAGGGGCTAACTCCACTGTGACCATAGTACATACCCGTACAAAAGATCTGGCTGCACACTGTAAACGTGCAGATATCCTTATCGTAGCTGCCGGAGTTCCTGATCTTGTAAAACCTGAATGGATAAAACCGGGATCAACAGTTATTGATGTTGGTGTAAACAGGGTGGGTATGAATGAGAAAACAGGAAAGGCAATTCTTAAAGGCGATGTTGATTTTGAAGCAGCCAAAGAGATTGCAGGAAAGATTACGCCTGTTCCGGGCGGTGTAGGACCCATGACTATTGCCATGCTCATGAAAAATACATTAAAATCGGCACAATTAAGCTTATAGTATTGTTTAAAAAATAATATAAGTAATTGTTCAGCCCGTTAAAAAAAATATCCCCAAAGCCCTGTCTGATGGATATTTGCAGGAGGTTAAGCGAATAGTCTCGAAACAAATATCCATCAGACAGGGCGGGTTCAAGCGCAAGAGCTGAATAATTATTAATATAATAAATATAATATGGCCGGATACTCAAATTGCCGGGATCAACAATAGTTGATCCCGGCAATTTTTTTATCATGTCAGACAAATGAGGCTGTTTTTATGCAGCCTTTTGAATCATGGATTTACGGGTTTTAGCAACTTCTGAACTTTCAAGATAATCGTCAAAGGTCATGAGTCGATCAATAATCCCGCCGGGAGTGATTTCGATGATCCGGTTTACCACTGTACTGATAAATTCATGATCATGGGAAGAAAAAAGAACCACCTCCTGAAATTTGATCAGGCTGTCATTTAATGCGGTTATGGATTCAAGATCAAGGTGGTTGGTGGGCTCATCCAGTATCAGGACATTGGATGCTGAAAGCATCATCTTTGACAGCATGCAGCGGACTTTTTCTCCTCCGGAAAGTACACTGATCTTTTTTAATGCATCTTCCCCGGAAAAAAGCATACGTCCTAAAAAAGTCCTTGCAAAGTTCTCCCCCTCTTTGGGAGGAGAAAACTGAAGGAGCCATTCGATAAGGTTTGCATCACCTTTGAAATGGTCTTTGTGTTCCTTTGAAAAATAGCTGTGTGTAATGGTAACTCCCCATCTAAAATTGCCATGGTCTGGTTCCATTTCCCCGGAAAGTATTTGAAAAAGGGTAGTCTTGGCCAGGCTGTTTTCACCCATAAAGGCGATCTTATCCCCTTTGTTCACAGTAAAACTTACGTTATCCAAAACCTTTTCACCATCAATGGTCTTAGTGATTTTGTCCACTTCCAGAATTACGTTACCGCAGGCGCGTTCCGGCATAAAGGAAATAAAAGGATATTTTCGTGACGACACGGGCATGTCCTCAATGGTGAGTTTTTCTAAAAGTTTTTTCCGGGAAGTGGCCTGCTTGGATTTGGAGGCATTGGAACTGAAGCGCTGGATGAACGCCTTTAATTCATTGGCACGGTCCGCAACTTTCCTGTTTTCAGTCTGTTTTTGTTTCAGATTCAGTTGGCTTGCCTGGTACCAGAAATCGTAGTTCCCCGCATACACCGAGATTTTGCTAAAATCAATGTCTGCAATATGGGAGCAGACCTGGTTCATGAAATGGCGATCGTGTGATACCACGATGACCGTATTCTGAAATCTGTAGAGAAATTCTTCAAGCCAGGCAATGGATTTGATATCCAGGTTGTTGGTGGGCTCATCCAGAAGCAGGACATCCGGGTTGCCGAACAGGGCCTGGGCTAAAAGAACCCGCACTTTTTCACCGCCCTCAAGTTCCTTCATCTTTTTGAGGTGCAAGTCTTCTGAAATTCCCAGACTATTTAAAAGAACTGCTGCCTCAGAATCTGCTTCATACCCGTTCATCTCTGCGAATTCGATCTCAAGCCCACCTGCCTTGATTCCATCCTCTTCTGAAAAATCCGGTTTTGCATAAAGTGCATCCCGCTGGATCATAATTTTATAAAGTTTTTCATGACCCATTATCACAGTGTTTAAAATAGTTTCTTCGTCAAAGGCAAAGTGGTCTTGTCTTAACACCGCAATTCGCTCATTGGCTCCTACACTGACAGCTCCTGAGTCTGATTCGATATCCCCTGCAAGAATTTTTAAAAATGTAGACTTTCCTGATCCGTTGGCTCCGATGAGTCCGTAACAATTACCCGGTGTAAACTTTATATTGACGTCTTTGAACAAAATCCTCTTGCCATAAGCCAGGGATACGTCTGTTGTAAAAATCATTGTTGTCTTGCTTCCTTTATTATAATAAAAAAAACCACAGGAATGAATCCCGCAGTTTAGAAATTGAAAAAAATCGAATCTTACTTATCATTTTTTGGGTTCAAGCGCAAGAGCTGAATAATTACAAGAAATTATTCTCCAAAACCGACCTTTTGTCTTAAGTTCTTAAGCTTGCCATGCTTTTTTTTATAATCCAACCGTTTTTTCTTTGCATTTTTGGAAGGCCGGGTGGGTTTTCTTTTTTTTTGTTTGGCCAATGACTTTAAAATTAAAGATTTGAGCCGATTGAGGGCGTCTTCTTTATTTTTTTCCTGGCTTCGAAATCTTTGTGCCTTTATAACGATGATACCATCCTTTGAAATTCGTTGATCGTTTAAGGCCAGAATTTTTTCTTTATAAACATCCGGCAGGCTTGAATTTTGAATATCAAATCTCAAATGTATGGCACTGGAAACTTTATTTACATTCTGCCCACCGGCTCCCTGTGCCCTGATCGCCTCACACTTAATTTCATTTTCAGGGATACTTAACCGGTTCGAAATCTTCAACATGATAATCCTTCTTTTAATGGAATCACCCATTTAAATCTGCCAATTCAGAAGGGTGAATCATCAATATACTTTTTATTTTTTGTCTGGGAAACATTTTTCTTGCAATTGCTCTTGTTTTTAAATTCTGGTAAAGGACTGCAACATAACTCCAATTATTCTGAAAGGTACCAGTTGAATCTTAATTTTGAGCTTGAAACCCCCAATAAATATTTCTTGATTTTTTGATGGGAAAATTTAAATAATGTATGCAAATTTAATACAAAAGGAACTGAACATCTCTGTGTCGGCCGTTCAATTTTGTCCCGAGATCACAACACAGGTTTAGAAAATAACTCATAAACAATGTTAATCAACCCAGATCAAGGAGAAAAAAATGTCATCCAGATTAATGATACCCCGTTATATTGTATTGCTCATGTTTGCTTCTCTGGTCCTATCTCTATCTGTTGTTCATGGTGAAGTAAAGCCCAGGATCATCAATGGTTCCAAGGGGTTTACTTCCACTTATCCCTGGATGGCCAGCATTTCTGTGATAAGCCCGGACGGCCAGTTTGAAGGTTCTTGCGGAGGATCATTAATCGCCCCCAACTGGGTATTGACTGCTGCTCACTGTTTTCTGAATGAAGCCGGTAATGCTGTAGACCAGACAGCTGTTGACAGGACCACAATTTTATTGAATTCAGATACAAAGCAACCTGAAGAAACAGGAAGTTTCAGTGTTAATGCAAAACAAGTCATTATCCATCCCAGCTTTAATCCGGATGATTTGACTAGTTTGAACACTGAAGACTCAGATATCGCCCTGGTTGAACTGGAATCCTTTGTGAATCTGCCACCCATCCCTTTGGCCCAGGGAAGTGGCACACTACTTCCCGTAGGAACCGAAACCATTATCATGGGGTGGGGAGCCACTGGTATTGATGCTGCCCAGCAGTCCATCAACACTTCAAATAGTTTGCTTCAGGCCCAGCAGAAAACCGTATCTGAATCCCAGTGCGGCTTTTTCTATAGCAACCCTATTACGAAAAGCATGTTGTGCGCCGGGGCAATTGGGCCAGGAGACACCACAGACACCTGCCAGGGTGACAGTGGGGGACCCATGCTGGTGAATTCCACATCAGGCTTTATCCAGGTGGGAATTGTCAGTTTTGGAGGCATATGCGGTACTCCGGACGAACCTGCAGTTTATACCAGGATTTCAAATCTAAACAATTTCATAAGCCAGTATGTTACCAATGCAGTTTTTAAGCCTGTTGCACCCGTGCAGTTTAATTGTACAAACAGCTCCCTTGACAGTCTTTTAAACATTACAATTCCCTGCCTGAATTTCAATGGACAAAACTATGGGGCAAATTTATCATTGGTTAACAAAACCGATCTGCTCTGGCAGTGGAATGGTTTAATCGGCGCCAGCGCATGCGGTACATCAGACACTGTTTGTGCCACGCTTGCAAATGATTTAACCCTCACCATTCCAGGCATTTCCATCGCGGGAGCTCCTTATACTGTGAAATTATCATATTCAAAAGCCAATTCCATCAATGACAAGATTATCTGGAAATACCTGACCCATTATGCTGAGTAATGTATGAAAAATTAAATTTTAAATATAATAAATAAAGGGGGGAAAATGGATAGACTTGATGCCATTTTTGCACCGGAAACCATAGCGGTTATTGGAGCGTCAACACAAAAAGGAAAAGTTGGGCATGATATTTTTGCCAATATTTTATCCGGAGGGTTTAAAGGTACGCTCTACCCTGTCAATCCAAAAGCAAAATCTGTTTTAAGCGTAAAATGTTATACTCAAATTGCAAATATACCTGATCCTATTGATCTGGCTATGATTATTCTTCCACCCAAACCTGCTTTAAATGCTGTAAAAGATTGCATTGAAAAAGGTGTCAAAGGGATCGTAATCGTTTCTGCCGGGTTTAAAGAAGTGGGCGGAATAGGTGCGCAGATTGAAAAAGAAATCAAAACCTTGTGTGAAAATGCAAAAGTAAGGCTTGTTGGTCCAAATTGTTTAGGGGTGATTAATCCTTCTCCAAAAGTGTCGTTGAATGCCAGTTTTTCAGCACGAATGCCCACTGCTGGAAATGTTTCCTTTATTTCCCAAAGCGGAGCGCTTTGTACTGCTGTGCTGGATTACGCAGCTGACAAAGGGTTTGGATTTTCAAAATTCATTTCCATCGGGAACAAGGCAGATGTGGATGAGCTTGATTTATTAAGGTATTATTATAATGATCCAGACACAGATGTTGTAATGATATATATGGAAGAGCTTTCCCGGAGTGCTGAAGAATTTATATCCGAAGTGAGGCAAATGACCTCGGGAACCAATCCAACCCATGTGATTGCTATAAAATCCGGTTCCTCAGATGCCGGAGCAAAAGCCGCTGCCTCCCATACAGGAGCCCTGGCAGGATCTGATGCTTTGTATGATGCTATTTTTACAATGTCTGGAATTTTGCGGTGTGCAACGGTGAATCAATTATTTGATTATGCTCAGGCCTTTGCAGCCAATAAATATCCCACAGGAGAAAAGATAGCCATTATCACCAACGCGGGTGGACCGGGCATCATTGCAACGGATATGAGTGAGCAATCCGGGTTGAAGCTTGCTGAGTTTTCCCAAGAGACCATTAAGGAATTAAAAAAATATCTGCCGGCTACTGCTAATTTTCAAAATCCTGTTGATGTCATAGGTGATGCGGCAAAAGACCGTTATGAAAATACATTAGCCACGGTATTAAGTGATCGCGGGGTGGATGCCGTCTTGATAATTTTAACTCCCCAATCCATGACCGATGCCATTGGTACGGCTGAAGCCATAGTGAATATTGCCAGACACAGCATTAAACCCATTGTGTGTTCGTTTATGGGTGTTGTGGACGTGTCCGATGGTGTTAAACTTCTACAAAAGCATAAAATTCCTGTTTATCAGTTTCCGGAAAGTGCTGCCAGGTCTTTAGGTGCATTAAGACAGGGAATGCAGTGGCTTTTCAGGAAAATTTTACCGCAATATAAACTCACCTATGATACTGCAAAAGCAAATTTGATCATTGAAACATATCTGAAAGAAGGTACAACAGTCTTTAGTGAGCAGGATGGAAATGAACTCCTTAAATGTTACGGGTTTAAAACCCTTCCCATGGCCCTGTCAAAAGATATAACACAGGCCTGCAAAATTGCCGGGGAGATAGGCTTTCCAGTTGTTATGAAGATTGCTTCAAAAGATATTCTGCATAAGACGGATGCGGGCGGAGTAATGGTGGGAATTGAAGATAGTGATAGTGTTAAAAAGGCCTTTGAAACTATCATGGAAAAAGCAAAAGCTTATAATCCTGATGCCCGGATAGACGGTGTCCTGATCCAGAAGATGGTTCCCAAAGGAAAAGAAGTGATATTGGGCTTATCAAAAGATCCGGTTTTCGGGCATGCGGTCATGTTCGGACTGGGGGGGATTTTTGTAGAGGTCTATAAAGATGTCGTTTTCAGGTTGTCACCCATGGGCAGAAATGTTGCCAGAAGAATGGTCAGGGCTATCAAGGGGTATCCGATTCTTAAGGGGTTACGTGGAGAAAAACCCTCTGATATTGAAACCATAGAAAAACATATTGTTTCATTAAAAGCCATGGCAGATAATCATCCCATGATAAAAGAGCTGGATATTAATCCTTTGTTTGTGCATGAAGAGGGAGAGGGCACAACTGTTGCCGATATTCTTATCCGACTTGACGATCAGGAGGGGTGATCATTTTTTTGTATCCCGTTATAGCAAAGGTCCCCCCTGCTGTTAAGGCGTTGAAAGGCAAAAAGAGAGTTGAAGCCTTAAGCCTTTTTGCCAGGGAAAGCGCAATGGCTTCCGGCCGGAAATCAAAGCTTTTTATGGATATATTTGATAAAGATGCTTTAGGCGTTCCCCTGCCGTTCAAAAGTGTGTATTGGTCTATTAGTCATAAACCCGGATTTGTAGCTGGGGTTGTCTCCATAAAAAAAATCGGTATTGATCTTGAGAAGATCAAGGATGTTTCTGATCTCTTATTTAAAAAAATTGTGAGCCCCAAAGAAAGAGCGCATTTCAATACTCAGGAAAAATCTCTTGTTTTTTTCAGGGTATTTACAGCAAAAGAGGCCGTGCTGAAAAAAACAACCCATGGGATTAAAGGTTTGTCAAAAGCAACGATAAAAAAGGTTGTTGATGATAAAAATTTAGTGGTTCAGTATTTAGGCAAAAAATATTGGGTTGAAAATTTTTATTTTGACGGTTACCTTGCATCAGTGACAAAGGATAAAACGGTTGATGTTTTTTGGACAATTAGATAAGGCAACAAAAAAAAATATGCTGATTTTTTTGTAATTATTCAGCTTTTCGCAGGATTACAAATATTTTCGAATTTTTGATCAGGCAGTATATAAAAAATTTATATAAGGAGATAGAAAATGGATAAGGGAAATGGTTTTACTATGAGTGAAGGCCCTTCGGCTGGCAAAGGCCGGATAAAAATTGATTTTTCAAGTTTTATTCTGTCATTATATTCATCAGGACTTGTTCAGCTCGGCAAGGTTGAAGAACCGTCAACTGGAAAAAAAACCATTAATCTTGATCTTGCAAGGCACACCATTGAGATGATTGCCATGCTGAAAGAAAAAACTAAAGGTAATCTGACTGAAGAGGAAGATAATCTGCTCAATGCCCTGCTAAGTGAAATCAGGCTGGCTTATGTTGAGGCAAAAGCTTGATTAAAAAAATTGCATCCTTTGCAAAGATAAATCTGTTTTTATATGTTACCTCCAAACGAAAAGATGGTTATCATAACCTTTATTCTTTGATGACTCAGATTGATCTTTGTGATGACATTTATATTCAATTTATTCAAAAAGAATTATCAATCACCTGCGATCATCCAAATGTACCCGAAGATGAATCTAACCTTGCCTATAAAGCAGCTGTATTATTTTATCAGTTTTTAAAAATTAAAACGGGTGAAGGCAAAATTGGTCTTTCCATTAAAATTATAAAAAGAATACCGCCCGGTGGTGGATTGGGTGGTGGAAGCAGTAATGCAGCTGCCGTTTTGATGGCTTTAAACAGGTACTACAAAATACCTTTTTCAAAAGCAGAGCTGATGACAATGGGGCTGAAACTGGGTGCGGATGTACCCTTTTTTATCTTTGGATATCCTGCAATCGCCAGGGGTGTTGGAGAAAGGCTTGAAAAAGTAATCAATTTAAAAGCCTATCATCTTGTTTTGTGTGACCCCGGGATAACCGCTTCAACAGGCAATGTGTATAAAAATATTGATTATAGATTGACATCAAAGCCAAAAGATAATATAAAGATTGGTTTGAATGAACGGCTACGGGGACAGGCATTTGATGTTAGGGATCAGATGCACAATGATTTAGAAGAGTCTGCATGCAGACTCTACCCTGAAATTAAAGAAACAAAAGAAGAGATGGCAATGTTGCTGCAAAGAGAAGTCTATATGACTGGAAGCGGTGCCACTCTTTTTGCTCTTTTTTCAGACTGGGAAAATGCTAATAAAGGTTTTGAACGTCTTTTAGATACGTGGGCCAAGAGCAAAAAAAAGATGTTCCTTTCCTCGTTTAATTCATAATAAAGAGTTTAATGTATTGGGGCGTCGTCAAGTGGCAAGACACAGGGTTTTGATCCCTGCATTCAGAGGTTCGAATCCTCTCGCCCCAGCCATGTTTTTATAACAGGATTTTTAAATTTTAAAAAGAGATTTGATATGAATGGCTTATCAATTTTTGCTGGAAATTCAAATATTATTCTTGCAGACAGGATTTCAGAATACCTTGCGAAACCATTGGGAAGATTAAAAGTCAATCGTTTCAGCGACGGTGAAACTCAGGTTGAAATCCAGGAGAATGTCAGAAAACAGGAGATTTTTGTAATACAATCTACTTGTAAACCTGTGAATGACAATCTAGTTGAATTACTGCTTCTGATTGATGCATTTAAACGATCTTCTGCCAATAGAATTACAGCAGTAATCCCTTATTTCGGGTATTCACGCCAGGACAAAAAAGTATCTCCCAGGGTTCCCATCAGTGCTAAAGTAATTGCAGATCTTCTTGAGAATACAGGAGTTCACAGGGTGATAACAATGGATTTGCATGCTGGGCAAATTCAGGGATTTTTTAATTGTCCGGTTGATAATCTTTATGCTGCTCCTATCATAATTGATGATATCAAAACCCGGCATCCTGAAAACCTGGTTGTTGTATCACCAGATGCAGGCGGTGTTGAAAGAGCAAGGGCATATGCTAAACGACTGAATGCAAGCCTTGCTATTATTGATAAAAGAAGAAGTGCGCCAAATAAGGCCAAAGCCATGGCCATCATCGGAGATGTTGAAGATAAAATAGCTATTATCCTTGATGATATGGTTGATACGGCAGGGACATTGACTGAGGCTGCAAGTGTTATAGTTAAAAAGGGAGCAAAACAGGTCCATGCGTATTGTACGCATCCAGTGCTTTCAGGGCCGGCTATTGATAGAATCAACAAATCATCTTTAAGCTCTCTTGTTGTAACAGATACTATCCCTTTATCAGTAGAAGCAAAACAATGTGACAAGATTGAGACGTTATCCATTGCCAAACTGGTTGGCGAAGCGATTATGCGTAGTTACAGGGGTGATTCTGTAAATTCTCTATTTGTATAAAATTAAGTATATATTAGTCTTTTAAGCATGCTTGCATGCAGTTACGGAGGAAAAAACTTTGGAATTAATTGAATTAAGCGCAAAATCAAGAGAAAATAAAGGTAAGGGCGCTGCCAGAAAATTAAGAAAAAATAATGAGATACCAGCGATTGTCTACGGTGCAAAAAAAGATCCTGCAATGCTTTCCATTGACAATACTGAATTTATTAAAATAATCAGGGAACATGGTTCAATGGGCCTTTTTTTCAATCTCAATATTGATGGGGATTCTGGGAAGAAAAAGAGCGTCATGCTAAAGGATATACAAATGGACACCTTTAGTTTGAATTACCTGCATATTGATCTGCATGAGATTGATATGGATACCGAGGTTACAATGAGTGTTTTAGTAGAAACTATTGGTGAAAGCATAGGAGTAAAAGAAGGCGGGCTTCTCCAGATTATCCGGCGTGAGCTTGATGTAGTTTGTAAGCCGACTGATGCACCGGAAACGATCCAGATTGATATCAGCGATCTTGACGTAGGTGATGCCGTTCATGTTGAGGATATTGATCTTGGTGAAAATATTGAAATTCCCCATGATGTTAATTTTACAATAATTACAATAGGTGCGCCGACTGTTGAAGAAGAAGAGATTGAAGAAGAAGATGAACTCTTAGAAGAGGGTGAAGAAGCGGCTGCTCCTTTAGATGAAGAGACTCCTGAAGAGTAGCTTCAATTGTAGATGTCGGATTCAAAATTTAAAATTATTGCGGGTCTGGGCAATCCAGGGAAAAATTATGCCCAGACCCGTCATAATATAGGCTTTTTAGTCGTTGAAGCACTGGCTTCAAAATCCCGCCTTTCCATTAATAAATCCCGATTTGATTCTGAGTATGTGAAAGCAAGGATTAAAGAAAGAGAAGTTTTCCTTGTAAAACCTTTAACATATATGAATAAAAGCGGTTTCCCCATCCATAAGTTTGCTTCTTATTATAAAGTCGTTATGGAAGATATCATTATTGTTCATGATGATATGGATTTAGATTTCGGGAAAATAAAAATTGTTAAGAGCCGCGGCCATGGAGGGCATAACGGAGTGCGATCCATTGTTGAAGCATTTGGCAAAAAAGATTGTACCCGGATTCGAGTGGGTGTCGGGCATCCAGGAGCGGGAAAGGATGTTACAGGGCATGTCCTTGGCAGCTTTACCCCTGATGAAATTAAAATACTGGACCATTGTATAGACAAGGCTTCAGATGCCTGCCTTTATATCCTTGAGAATGGTTCGACCGCAGCCATGAATTTTTTTAATGCCAGATGATAGGCTGAAGATTCGTTATAGCAAAATACATATGAGCTAAAAGCATATAGGTTGAAAATACCCATTATTCTGCGAAATATATCCTCCATAATTGAGTTTTAAAGATTTCTATAAAATTTATTTTATTGACAATGCTGTTAAAATATGGTTCTCTACCCGATGATGGGTTAATTGTTTTCATAATAAAAGATGGGAGATCTAATGGCTGAAAAATTCAAAAAAACCAAGATAAACGAAGAAGTCCCGACTAAAAAAGAATTTTTCAAAGGTGATCTGGCAGTCTACCCTGCACACGGTGTTGGCTGCATTGAATCAATTGAGAGCAAGGAGATAAATGGAGACACCATGAATTTTTACATGATGAAGATCGTGGAAAATGGCATGGTGATTATGATTCCGACTTCAAATGTGGAATCAGTAGGCTTGAGGGAAGTTATTCCTGAAACAGAGGTCCCTGAAGTCTATAAGGTTATGCAGGAAAAGGCACAAGGTGCTGATAACCAGACATGGAATAGAAGATACCGTGAATATATGGATAAGATTAAAACCGGATCCATCTATGATGTTGCTGAGGTTTTCAGAGATCTTTTTCAGCTAAAGCTTGAAAAAGATCTTTCTTTTGGTGAGCGTAAGCTTCTTGATACGGCCCAGAATTTACTGGTCCAGGAATTGTCGACTGCCAAGGATATTGACGAAAAATCAATGATGCAGGAAATTGAGAACCTTTTTAATTAATCTTTCTTTAAAATTAAACAAATTTGAAAACCGGCGGGCAATAAATAGTTCGTCGGTTTTTTTGTAATGAAAATAAATATTAAGATATCTGAAGATCTAAAAAATGTCCGTCTTGATGCAGTCATCTCAAATTTGAACAAAGCCTGTTCAAGGAATCTTGCCGTAAAACTTATAAACAAAGGCCTAATTTTTGTTAATAATGAAAACAAGAAACCCGGCTTTAAGCTAAAACCAAATGACATTATTACAGGGATTATTCCTGATCCAGATTATGATATTGCAGTAATACCTGAAAATATTCGTCTGGATATTCAATTTGAAGACGACCATATTATTGTCATCAATAAAAAAGCGGGTATGGTTGTCCATCCGGCTCCGGGAAATTTATCCGGAACCCTTGTGAATGCACTGCTATTTCATGAACCTGGTATAAAAGAGGTAGGGCAGGATCCTTTCCGATCCGGTATTGTCCATAGACTGGATAAGGATACCAGTGGATTGATGGTGGCTGCGAAAACAAAAAAAGCTTTAGATTTTCTGCAAAAAGAATTCAAATACAGACGTGTGTTAAAAAAATATCTTGCCCTGATTTCCGGCTATATATCAGAGAATAAAGGAGAAATTAACCTTCCCATAGGACGTCACCCTGTGAAAAGAAAACTAATGGCTATAAACTATGAAAAAGGTAAACCTGCCAGAACCTGCTGGAAAATAATAAAGCGGTTTAAGACAGCCTGTCTTGTTGAAGCCCTCCTAAAAACAGGGCGGACCCATCAAATAAGGGTTCATTTTTATGCCATTGATTATCCATTGATTGGTGATTTAGTTTATCAGCCCAGAAGATATCGAAAAAAAAAGAGTATCACTCCCAGGCAAATGCTTCATTCCCAGAAGCTTGCTTTCAGACATCCTTATTCGGGTAAAAAAATGCAGTTTGAAGCAGACCTGCCCCAAGATTTTTTAAAGACGATATCACAGCTTGAATCCTTAAAATGAAAAAAAGGTAATATGTCAAAAAAGCACTACCCTGAAATGCACACGGCCGAGCATATGCTTAACCAGGCAATGGTAAGTAAATTTGGATGTAACAGATGTTTTAGCGCCCATATCAATAAAAAAAAGTCAAAATGTGATTATCATTTTGAGCGTGCTTTGACATCGCTTGAAATCATTGAACTAAATGACAGCATTAATCGCCAGATAAAAAAAGATCTGCCCATAATTATAAAAATGGTATCCAAAGAGGATGCTCAAAGGCGATATAAAATAGACCGGGTTCCTGATCAAGAAGCGTTGAAACAAATTAGGATTGTCAGTATTGGTGATTATGATGTCTGCCCGTGCGCAGGGTTACATGTCAATTCAACCCGCGAGATAGGGCAGTTTAAGATTACAACAACAGGGTTTGAAGGCGGAGTTCTTAGGATAAGGTTCAAGCTTTTATAATTTTTTTATACTTTCCTTGACAAAAAGCAACTTCTTATCTATTTATGCGCCTATGGGTATATTATAGACCCGCATTATCCTGCCCTGGAGCATGGGTCACTATACTATAAATTTTTATTGGCATAACTGCATACTCGAGCAGGAGAAATGGTAAAGTAAGGAGGCATAATGGAAGAACGTTTAGGAAAAATCTTATCGTGCTATGAAGGTAAAAATATTGAATTGATTCCGATTTTACAACAAGTTCAAAGTGAGTTTGGCTACCTTCCGGAAGAGACAATGCGTAAAGTTGCAAAATTTGTTGTAGTACCTGAAAGTAAAGTATATGCAGTGGCGACGTTTTATGAACAATTCAGGTTCACCCCCATGGGAAAAAATAAGGTGACGGTTTGCAGGGGGACAGCCTGCCATGTCCGTGGTGCTGAGCAGATTCTTGAAAAAATTGAGGACAGATTAGACATAAAAGAAGGGGAAACCACGGAAGATCAAAATTATACCTTGGAAACAGCTGCATGTATTGGTTGCTGTGCACTGGCACCATGTGTAATGGTCAATGATGATGTAAAGGCCAAATTGACCACGAAAAATGTGGATACGCTTTTTGTGAAGGAGGCATAAAATGAAATTCAGTGATATAAAAAAGCGTGCGGAAGATGAATGGAAGGAACTGGTTCAAAGCAAAATGCCGAAAATTTATATTGGGGCGGCAACTTGCGGTCGATCTGCCGGAGCATTAGCCGTAAAACAAACCTTTGAAGAAGAGATCGAAAAAAGAGGTATTGATGCAAAAATAGTTGAAGTCGGGTGTTTTGGTCCCTGCTACACAGAGCCTCTTGTTAATATTGTTAAATCTGATGGCTCAAATATATTTTATAAAAATGTGAACAAAAAAATTGCATTGGAACTGGTTGAAAATTATATCCTCGGTGATGATCCTCTGGCACATTATGCTTTAGGGACTGTCGGGGATAAAAAAGTACCTGGAATTCAAGATTTAATGGGCACGCCCTTTTTTAAGCCCCAGGCAAGAGAACTTTTTCATAATACAGGTATTATTGATCCAACAAATATCAACCACTATATTGCTCAAAATGGTTATAGCGGGTTAGCAGCTTCCCTTAAAATGAAACAGACCGATGTCATTGAAGAAGTCAAAATTTCAGGTCTTCGCGGCAGAGGTGGTGGCGGATTTCCTGCCGGGCGCAAGTGGGAAGCCGGTCTGGCGTCAAAGGGTGAGGAAAAATATATTGTCTGTAATGCTGATGAGGGCGATCCCGGGGCATTCATGGATCGATGTACTTTAGAATCAGATCCGCACGCCGTTCTGGAAGGTATGGCCATTGCCGGTTATTCAATTGGAGCCGCCAAAGGCTATGTCTATGTTCGAGCTGAATATCCATTAGCCGTGAAACGGTTTAATAATGCCATCAAGCAGGCACACGAGATGGGTTTTCTTGGTGAGAACATTATGGGTACCAATTTTAAGTTTGATATTGAGTGCTTTCTAGGCGCGGGTGCATTTGTCTGCGGCGAATCCACTGCGCTGACCCTGTCCATAGAAGGCAACAGGGGAATGCCGAAAGCGGCTCCGCGGCCCAGAACAACAGAAGAAGGGCTTTTTGACAAACCAACTGTATTGAATAATGTTAAAACATTTGCCTACGTACCTCAGATCATAACCCGAGGCGGTGCATGGTTTGCAGGTATCGGGACTGAAAACAGCAAGGGAACAGCAGTTTTTGCCCTGACAGGCAAAGTGAATAATTGCGGTTTGATCGAGGTTCCTATGGGTATTTCTTTGCGGGAAATTATCTTTACTATCGGCGGCGGAATTTGTGATGGTAAAAAATTTAAAGCTGTTCAGACGGGTGGTCCATCAGGCGGTTGTCTGCCCGATACTTTTCTGGATACACCTGTGGACTATGATTCTTTGAAAGCTGCCGGCTCCATGATGGGCTCAGGTGGTATGGTCATCCTGGATGAAACCACCTGTATGGTTGACATTGCTCGATATTTTCTGGATTTTACCCAGAAAGAATCCTGCGGACAATGTACCCTTTGCAGGGTGGGCACCAAACAGATGCTGAACATTTTGATAGACATCACTAAAGGAAAAGGTAAACCCGGTGATATTGAGTTGCTTGTGGAGATGGGCGAAGCTGTGAATGCAGGCTCTCTTTGTGGTCTGGGACAAAGCGCGGCGAATCCTGTTTTGACCACGATCAAATATTTTAGAGAAGAATATGAAGCTCATATCAATGATAAAGCCTGTCCAGCACTGGCATGTAAAGAACTGGTTTCATATCTTATCGATGAAGAAAAATGCAAGGGTTGCACAATCTGTGCAAAAGCCTGCCCTGTGGAAGCAATTACGGGTGAGAAAAAGCAGGTTCATGTACTTGACCAGGACAAATGTATTCGATGCGGCATGTGCTTTGAAAAATGTCCGAAAAAATTTCGTGCAGTGGAATGCGTCCCAGGACGTGTAAATTAAGGAGGTAACAAGTGACCGAGAAAATAGAACTTAAAATAAACGGCCTGTCCGTTACAGCCGATAGCGGCATGACCATACTGGACGCAGCGCTCAGAAAAGGAATTTACATTCCACATCTTTGTCATCATCGACAATTGGAACCCATAGGGGCCTGCAGGCTCTGTCTTGTGGAAATCCAGGGAGAGTGGAAAAAAACAGTCATTTCCTGCAAGACTCTGGTCAAGGAAGGCATGGTTGTATTAACCGAGACACCCGAGATCCAGAAAATAAGACAGATTAATGTAGAACTTATCGTGGCGGATCATGATACAGACTGCCTGAACTGTTTCCAGAACACCAAGTGTGCCTTACAGCGGGTAGCGGATCATGTTGGAATGGATAAAAAAAGGCTTGACCGGTTAAAAAAACCAGATAAATTACTCCCTATTGATGATTCCAACCCGTTCTTTACTTTTAATCCAAACCGGTGTGTGTTATGCGGTATCTGTGTGCGCACCTGTGATGAAATTCAAAATATCCAGGCCATTGATTTTGTTCATCGGGGACTGGGAACAAAAGTTGCCGGTTTTGGGGACAGGCCCCGGCTTGAATCCAATTGTGAATCCTGCGGTGAGTGTATTGTTCGCTGCCCCGTAGGTGCATTGACTGAAAAAGATGCTGTAAGACCCACCCACCAGGTAAAAACGATTTGTGCCTTCTGCGGGTGCGGCTGCGGTGTGGTCTTGGGCGTCAGGGATAATAAACTGGTCAGCGCCAGGGGAGATCTGGGCAATAAAGCGAGCAAAGGCAGACTTTGTGTCAAGGGCCGCTTTGGTTATAAATTTGTAAATCATCCTGACCGCCTGACTTCTCCTATGGTTAAAAAAGATGGCAATTTTGTCGAGGTGGGATGGGATGAAGCTCTAGACCTTGTGGCAGATAATTTTGCCAAAAACAAAGGTGATAAATTTGCAGGCATTTCCTCTGCCAAAGCAACAAACGAGGATAATTATGTCTTTCAAAAGTTTACCCGGGCCGTTATGGGGACCAATAATATAGATCATTGTGCACGTCTGTGACATGCTCCTACTGTGGCCGGTCTGGCCACCTCTCTGGGAAGCGGTGCAATGACAAATACAATTACTGAACTTGGTGATGCCTCAACCATTCTGGCGATTGGGACCAACACCACAGAGGCGCATCCTATTGCTGCTCTGCAGGTAAAGGATGCAGTACGTAAAGGCGCCAAGCTGATTGTTGCTAATCCCAAAGAAATTGAACTCTGCCGATTTGCTGCCGTATTTCTACAACATAAACCTGGAACTGATGTGCCGTTGCTTATGGGAATGATGCGGGTAATTTTGGAAGAGGGACTAGAAGATAAAGCCTTTATAGCAGATCGTTGTGAAAATTTCGAATCCTTTGAAAAATCTCTGGAAGCATTCGACTTGGATACAGTGGAAAAACTTACGGGTGTGGCTCAGGATAAAATCATCAAGGCCGCCCGGATCTATGCCACTCAAACACCGAGTTCCATCATCTATTGCATGGGGATTACCCAGCATGTTCACGGTACTGATAATGTACTGGCAGTCAGCAACCTGGCATTGCTCACAGGCAATATCGGAAAACCTTCAACGGGTGTGAACCCCTTAAGGGGCCAGAATAATGTTCAGGGTGCCTGTGATATAGGCTGTCTGCCCAATGTTTACCCGGGATATCAGCAAGTAACTTCCCCTGATGCCAGAAGCAAATTTGAATCTGCCTGGGGCGTCGAATTAAGCGACAAAGCCGGTCTGACCCATACTGAAATATTTGATGCGCTTCTTGAGGGTCGTATTAAATCCCTTTACATGGTTGGGGAAAATCCGGTTTTGAGTGAAGCCAATGCCAGCCATGCCATTGAAGCAATGGAAAAAGCAGATTTTATGGTTGTCCAGGACATATTTATGACGGAAACCGCAGAACTGGCCGATGTTGTCCTTCCAGGAGCCGCTTTTGCAGAAAAAGATGGTACATTTACAAATACTGAACGAAGGGTTCAAAGAGTGCGTAAAGCTCTTGATCCTGTCGGAGAGGCAAAACCAGACTGGTGGATTGCCTGTGAGCTGGCCAAACGGCTTTCAGCCAAAGGGTTTGATTTTTCAGGCCCGTCAGAAATCATGGATGAGATGGGCTCTCTTATGCCAACTTATAAAGGGATCTCCTATTCGCGTCTGGAAAAGGGCAGCCTGCAATGGCCCTGTCCGTCAGAGGATCATTCTGGCACACCTTTTTTGCATGCTGAAAAATTCGGTACAGAAACCGGTAAGGGGAAATTTATGCCCCTGGAATATAAAAAACCAGGCGAAGATACAGATAAAGAGTATCCTCTGCTCCTGACCACTGACCGAAGTCTGTTTCATTTTCACAGCACTATGACAAGAAGAGTATACGGACTGAATGTCCTGGGCAAGGAAGAATTGCTGAATATTCATCCGGAAGATGCTGAGAAATTGGGGATTGCAGACGAGCAGATGGTGAAGGTGGCTTCAAGAAGAGGCGAGGTAGAAGTAAAGGCAAAGGTTACAAAAAAATGTATCGTTGGAACAGTATCCATGGGGTTTCATTTTGCTGAAACGCCTACCAATTTGTTGACCTGCTGTGAACTGGATCCTGTGGCAAAAACTCCTGGAACAAAAGTCTGCGCGGTTCGAATAGAAACGATTTGAACATAGACTGAATTAAACTGGTGCAAAAGACTTTGCCTTGTCAGTTATTAGAAATTCAAGGCTGCGGAGATTTGGGTTTAATCGGTTTAAAGAAAATAAGAATCATGATTTGGATGGCAAATGAGTCTGGAACACATACTTGTTGTTGATGATGAAAAAAGGATTGTTGAAAACATTACTCTTTGTTTGAAAAGAGAAGGTTTCCAGACGACAGGTGCATATGACGGCAATGAAGCATTAAGGATTTTTAAGCAACAAAAATTTGACATTGTATTACTTGATGTGAGCATGCCCGGAATGAATGGGTATGAAGTAATGGAACATATTTTTGCCATAGATGAAGAAGCCTTGATTATAATTATTACGGGCTATGCATCTGTTGAATCTGCTATCCGGGCACTTAAAATAGGTGCCTGGGATTATCTTAAAAAGCCCTTTGAATATGCAGATCTTGTAAAAACGGTAAAAAATGCACTTTCCCAGAAAAAATTGATAGCAGATAAAAAAGCTGTTTCCGCAAGACTTGAAGCATCTGAGAGACAATATGAATATATGGTGAATAATTCTCCGGATCTCATTTTTACACTTGATCAAAAGGGATATTTTGCCTTTGTAAATAATCAGTTTGAAAAAGTTCTAGGTTTTCCAAAGAAAGATTTGATTGGAACCGGGTTTGAAGATATCCTTCATAAGGACGACCTTTCAAAAGCTTCCATCCTGACTCGGGTTCAAGGATATGATCAACAGACCACTGAAGGGCAGGATATACTACTCAGGTTTAAAAAGGCAGGGACTAAAACCTCTCAATATGATCCATATGAATTATTTGCTTTTATGGAATTAAAAGTCACTCCAATACATATGCCTGCCAGTGACGGGAAAAAGGAATTCACTGGCGTATATGCGGTGGCAAGGGATGTAACCGAAAGAGTGACCTTAGAAGACCAGCTTCGCCAAGCCCAAAAAATGGATGCTATTGGAACGCTTGCCGGAGGAATCGCCCATGATTTTAATAATATCCTGATGGGTATTCAAGGATATGCATCCCTTGTAAAAAGCGAATTTGAACATGGCAGCAATGAATATAAAAGGCTTGCCAATATTGATGCATATGTTTTCAGCGGAGCTGAGATGGCTAAACAGCTATTGGGATTTGCGCAGAAAACATCCCAGGAGACCAGCCTGATTAATTTGAATTATCTTTTAAAAATGACTGCAAAATTGTTTGGCAGAACAAAAAAAGATATACGGATCGAGCTATCTCTGGATAAGCAATTATGGGGAACTATAGTTGATGAAGGTTTGATTAAACAGGTGGTGATGAACCTTTTTGTAAATGCCTGGCAGGCAATGCCTGAAGGTGGTAAAATTCTCATAAAGTCTGAAAATATTATTGTGGATGAATTAAAGGTGGATGAATTCGGACTTGTAAAAAGCGGTGCATATGTAAAAGTAACGGTCATAGATACTGGTATTGAAATGAATGATGAGATCATGGCACGGATTTTTGATCCGTTTTTCACTACAAAAGAGAGAGGCCAGGGAACCGGCCTTGGACTTGCAACAGCCTATGGAATTATAAAGAGCCATAAGGGAATATTTAAAGTTAAGAGCAAACCGGGAAAAGGCAGTGCTTTTATATTTTTCCTGCCGGCCACAAATACAAAGATTACCCATAGTAAAATGCCTTCAGAAAAAGAGATGATTTTCAATGGGAAAGGCATGGTTTTATTGGTTGATGATGAAAAAGGTGTAATCGAAGTTTGCTCGGAAATGTTAGAACATCTTGGGTATCAGGTCAAAGCTGTTTCAAACGGGGTTGATGCAGTAAATGTCTTAAAAGACAAAAAACAAAAAATAGACCTTGTTATCCTTGATATGGTAATGCCTTTGATGAATGGAGAGGAAACATTTGAAAAAATAAGGGCTCTTGATCCTGAGATGAGAGTGCTTGTATCCTCTGGTTATAGCCGGGAAACAGAAATAGAGAAAATGATGAAAAAAGGGTGCAACGGATTTATCTTAAAGCCTTTTGACATAGCAAAATTGTCTGAAAAATTGAATACCATATTTAAGAATAGCTGAAAAAGGATAGAGGATTGTAAGCACTTATAAGTTTTAATAGTTAAGGGTTTGGGATATGTTCCCAAACCCTTTTGCTTTTTAAGGTCTAACCAAGAGTTTTCTCAAGAAAAGGAATGATTTGTTTTTTACGGCTCATAATGCCTGGTAACCATGCTTTTCCACCAGCAGGGGCGACACCAAACGCTTTTTCAACAACAGAATCATCATCTGAAGCAATCAAAAGCTCGGTGCCTTCTTTCATAATATCCGTAAGCATTAGAAATACACTGTGATGGCCTTTTTCTTGTTTAAGCGCCGCAATATCTTTTTCAAGGTCAGCTTTAATACCATCGACAATTGAAAGATCAACCAGTTCAAGTTGCCCGCAACCGATACCCTTACCACTCATGTTAAAATCTTTGTAATCACGGAGAACCAGTTCCCGAACTGGAGTTCCATCTACGGCTGATTTGACTTTGAACATTTCAATACCCAAAGCATCCAGATCACTTTCACCGCAGATTTCAGAAAGCTTGGCACATACTTTTTTGTCAGTGTCAGTGCAGGTAGCTGATTTGAAAATAACAGTATCAGAAAGAATAGCGCAAAGCATGATGCCTGCAATATCTTTTGGTATTTCAATATCAAAATAATTATACATGGACGCAACAACAGTGCAACTACATCCAACAGGCCATATCCAGCATTCAAGAGGCTGTCCTGTTGTTACATCTCCAAGTTTATGGTGATCGACAATGCCAAGGATATTGGCATCGCCAAGATCGTCAGGGCTCTGGGCAAGATCTGAATGGTCTACAAGGTATACATCTTTTCCTGCATAAGAAGTAACAACCTCTGGTCCTGCAACACCGAATTTTTCGAGTACAAAACTTGATTCAGGGTTTAATTTGCCCTGAATTGCAGGGGCGATATCTTCGCCCAGTTTTTTTTTAAGATCTGCAAGTGCAATAGCTGCACAGACTGAATCAGTGTCTGGATTTTTGTGACCAAATACTAAAATTGACATAAAACTTACCTCCATTTGTTATTTTTGCTTCTATTTTTGATGATTTTAATCCGATAAAATCATCTTCATTTTCATCCAATACTAACCTTATACAAAAAATACGATATTTTATAGAATTAATTGGCAATATAAACAAGAAAAATTTTATAAAACTTTGGGTCTTCCCTTTAAGCATAATTGGAGTCTTTTGTATCAGTACAAAATAGAAATTTCTTTTGCATTGCCAGGTGTATTAATGGTATTTAGTTATGAATGCCGGTCTGAAAAAAAACCGATTTGGTAAGGCAAGGTATCTTAACAACAGGTATGAAGCGATTGCTTAAATTATCATCAATAATTATAAGGGAATCCAATGTTTATTGTTAATATTCTTATTTTAAGTGTAGCCATTTTTCTTGTTTCCAGTTTTCTTCCCGGAATTAAAATTAAAAATTTTATGACCGCCATAATTGTAGCCGTTGTCTATAGTGTTATTAATTTTTTAACGGGCTGGCTTCTCATTCTATTAACCCTCCCGTTTATCATTATTACATTTGGTTTGTTTAAATTTGTAATTAATGCATTTCTTCTCTGGCTCACCGATAAAATTATAGAAGATTTTGAGATTAAAAATGTTTTTACTACATTTATTGCCGCATTCTTAATTACGATGGTTGACCTGATCATTAAATGGATTTTTTAATGAGTCCGTAAGTCTGAATACTGCTGAATTAAAATAAGGGACCCATTGGTTTTTATAAATGCGTTCAGCAAAAGGAGCTATGGTATGAAAACAACTGCCAAAGATGTTATGAAAACCGATAAAAATTGATCGAATATTAATTGGTTTTGTTAAATACAGATTTTACATTTAGCGCAGTCAATCATAGGGCAGGAAAACGATTTTTTTTCATGTCTGGCTTTTTCAAACTCTTGAACTAGAAACTCTTTTTTTACTCTATTGTCAAGAAAATCCCAGGGAAGTGGTTTATCAACTTTTGTCTCATGATAAATAATTGAATCGCAATAGGCCTTGTTCTGGTTCATGGTATATGTCCACCCATTATTTAAAGCAGATTCAATGAGATCTGCAGATCTTTGATCCCCACGGGAAAGAAGGGCATGAATCTTTGCTTTTCTCAATGATTCAACATTGATTTTTACATTGGCCACTTTTTTTAGACCTTGGCGGATAAGTGCAATTCTTTTTTTTAAAGTGGTTTTATCTGTCATGGCGGTCCATTGAAACGGTGTAAATGGCTTTGGAATAAATGGGTTTACACTTAAGGTAATGGTGCCGATTTTCTTTTGTTTTTTTGATGCGGCAAGAAAAACTGATTTAATTTTTTTAGTGAGGTCCACTATGGCCAGAATATCCTTGTCCTGTTCAAATGGAAGGCCGATCATAAAATAGAGCTTTAAGTTCATGATACCAGCACTGACAAGCTTCTGGACGGCACCAAGGATATCTTTTTCATCAATTTTTTTATTAATAATATTGCGCATCCTTTTTGAACCTGCTTCCGGCGCAATAGTAGCTGTTTTTACTTTTGCTGCGGCAAGAGCCCGGATAAATTCATCGCCCAGCTTATCAGCCCTGAGGGATGAAAAGGATAGTTTAAAATTGTGTTTTAGTCCATAGTCGCAAATATCTGTTATGTTTGGATGATCTGCAATGGCTGAACTTACAAGTCCTATTTTATCTGTCTTGTCACACGCAGTATCCATGGCAGCATAAATATTTTTAGCCGGATATATTCTTGGAGGCCTGTAAATAAATCCGGCACTGCAGAACCGGCAGCCATGCGGGCACCCTTTAAGGGTCTCAATAAGAAATGTATCCTTAAAAGCGGTTTCAGGTGTGAGAATACTTGTGGCAGTTGTTATCGTGTCAAGAGTTTTAAGAAATTGCACCTTGATTTGAAGTGGTTTTTTATCGGTGTGGAGAGATGGTACGTAGGCACCTGGTATTTCTATTTCCATGGAAAGTAAAAACAAGTTTTTGCTGGTTTTTTTTAAAAATTTATCAAAAAATAAATCCAGGAGGCATTCTGCTTCCCCTAAAAGAAAACAGTCCATAAAAGGAGCAATGGGTTCAGGGTTTAAGAAACAGGCGACTCCCCCTGCAACCACCAGGGGGTGGGTGTGGTTTCGATCGGGCGATCGCAGGGGGATGCCTGCTCTTTCAAGGAGTTGAACAATATGAATAAAGTCGTTTTCAAATGATATTGAAAACAGAATGATATCAAATTGATTAAGGTTTAAACCGCTTTCAAGACTTTTGACCTGAAGGTTACTCGTAATCTGAATGTCTGGAAAAACGCCTTGTTTTTTAGGCTTTGGGTCCTGCATGAAGACCCTTTCACAGGCTATAAAAGTATTTTTATTTGCAATCTTGTATACGGTTTGAAATCCCAGGCTGGACATGCCTGCATTATAAGTATTGGGGTATACAAGTGCTGCTTTTATAAGGTCTTTCCCTTTTTTAATTATGGCTCCCTGTTCGGGAATCTTATTTTTATTTGAGCCATAATTCCATTGCGGTTTGCGCCTTTTACCCATTTATCAATCAGCTTTTCTTCTAAGAAATGTTGGTACCTCCAGATCATTGTTGTCAAAAGGGACTGAGTCGTAATCATTTAGAATATCATCATACCCGACAACTTTTTTATGTTTAACAGTAACAGGATTGTCAAATTCATTCCAGTTTGCAAGTTCCTCCTGGGATGGAGTTCTTAAATGTCCTCTTGCGATGGCACCGGCAGATTGTGGAACTGGCTGCGGTATCGCCGCTGGATGTTGATATCCAATGTTATGCTGAGCAGCCGGCTCAAAATGGTGTACATTATCAGAACTTTTTGAATCTTCAGAGTCAATGCCAGTGGCGATAACCGTGATCCTTATTTCATCTCCCAGTTCATCATCAAATGTCTGGCCCCATATGATTTCAGCGTCATCTCCTACTTCTTTGTATATCCTGTCAGAAGCTTCCGCCATTTCATCAAGGGTGAGATCAGAACTGGATGTAATGTTCATTACCACCCCTTTTGCACCGGAAATGGAAATATCTTCAAGAAGTGGATGAGAAATTGCCCTTTCAGCAGCTTCAACAGCACGGTTTTCCCCGGATGCAATACCGATACCCATTAATGCTTTACCTGCTTTCTGCATGGTGGTTCTGACATCTGCAAAATCAAGATTGACATGACCGGGCATCATTATCAAGTCTGTAATTCCTTTTACAGAATGATGGAGAATCTCATCTGCCTTTATAAACATATCAACCATTCTGGCACCTTTTGTAGCAATTCCCCTTAGCCGGTCATTTGGGATGATAATGACTGTATCTGTAATTCCGTGAAGTTTTTTAAGACCTGCAAGAGCCTGTTTCTCTCTTTTTTTACCTTCAAAGGAAAAGGGTTTAGATGCAACAGCCACGGTCAGTATTCCAAGATCTTTACATATTTCAGCAATGACGGGAGCAGCTCCCGTTCCCGTACCACCGCCAAAGCCTGCTGTAATAAAGACCATGTGGCTGTCCTCTAAGGCCTGCCTCAGTTCATCTGAGCTTTCTTCTGCTGCCTGCTGGCCTTTATTTGGGTCAGCACCGGCACCAAGCCCTTCAGTCAGCTGTTTCCCGATCTGGATTTTTACTTCAGCCTTAGATGCATCAAGTGCCTGAACATCAGTATTTGCAACAATGAATTTTACACCTTTGAGCTTTGCATCAATCATGTTGTTTACAGCATTACCACCGGCACCACCAACACCAATAACTTTGATTTTTGCTGATTTTTCATTTTCTACATAAGAGAAAGCCATTTCCACCTCCCTAAAAAAATTAAATTATATTTTTAAACCACTGTTTCATTCTGTATAATATTCCGGTAAAGCCTTGAGATGGTGTGTCTTGAAAATTAGCTCTGCAGGTTGCGCTGGAACCTAACAGGACAAGCCCTACACCCGTTGCATAGGCTGGATTTTTAACAATTTCTTTCAGCCCGCCGATTTTATTTGGCTTACCGATTCGTACAGGCACATTGAAAACAGATTCTGCAAGATCGTTTATGCCGTCGAGAACAACGCTTCCGCCGGTTAGGACAAAGCCTGCCGGAAATGAGTTTTCAAGTCCATTGGAGAGCAATTCCTTTTTTAAAAGAGAAAAAATTTCTTCTACTCTGGGTTCAAGGATTTCAGAAAGAATCCTTTTTGAAAGTTTTTTAGGGGGTCTTCCCCCAACACCAGGAACTTCTATGGTTGCACCGCTCTTTACATTTTCCGGTACACAGGTGCCATGTTCGATTTTTATTTTTTCAGCTTCCAGAATAGGCGTTCTAAGACCTATGGAAATATCATTGGTTAAGTTGTGTCCTCCCAGGGTAAGGTTATATATAAATTTTAAATTATTATCCTTGAAAAGGGCTAGATCAGTTGTACCTCCTCCCATATCAGCGACTACACATCCCAATTCCTTTTCTTCATCAGTAAGCACTGCTTCGCCCGAGGCCAATGATTCAAGCGCAATGTCACAAACTTCGAGCCCTGCCTTGTTGCAGCACTTGACAATATTTCTGGCTGAAGATACTGCACCCGTGATTATATGAATGTTAGCTTCAAGCCTGATGGCAGTCATGCCCACTGGGTTTTGAATTGATTCCATGTCATCAACAATAAATTCCTGGGGGATGACGTGAAGAATTTCTCTGTCTGCCGGGATGGCGATGGCTTTTGCTGCATCAATTACGCGTTCAACATCCTGGTTTGTAATTTCACGGCCTTTAATAGCGATGAGCCCATGGGAATTAAGACCCTTTATATGATTTCCTGCAATACCTGCATAAACAGATGAGATATCACAACCAGCCATGAGTTCTGCCTCTTCAACTGCTTTTTTTATTGAATCCACGGTTGATTCAATATTGACAACAATTCCTTTTCGAAGTCCTGTGGAAGGGTGTGATCCTACACCAATAACGTTGATTTCATCCTCAAGCATCTCACCGACAACTGCTGTGATTTGAGTTGTGCCAATATCCAGGCCAACGATTATTTTTTCATTTCCCTGCAAATTACGCCCCCTTTTCTAAATCGTTGTGCAGAGCATTGTTCAGTTTTGTTTTGATAAACACTTTTTCAATATTAAAAAGATCCATGGAGCAAATTATTTTTTCAGGAAAGTTTTTATCAATATACTCGCTAATATGTTTTGCTTTATTCAGTTTTGCCTTAAAATTATGAAACCCGAGTTTAACTTGAACAGTCCCCTTTTCGCTAAGGGGAAACCGGTTATAGATATCCCTTGTTTCAATTGTGACACCCGTATTTTTGTTTCCATTTATCTGCCTTATATTACCGCAGTCACCTGATTGTAAAAAATTCATGATTGAATCAAATAAAAGTCCATTAAACAAAAATTGGTCATTGGCAATGGCAAGGTCTATCCCCGTGACAAAGGGAATGTCTTTAACCTGATCCTTGAGAGGATCGTATTCTTTAAAAGGCTTTCCCAGACTATTAATTAAAATATCAGTCAAATTTTCAATTTTTACAATAGCCAGGGGCTCATGCTCTATAACGGATATGGACAATACAGAATCCAGATTTCTTTTAACTAAAGCTGATTGAATCCAGGGGTGGGAAATAATATGCTTTTCAATGGAAAATAAGTTAATCCTTAAAATATTTTTTTCAAAGTCCAGGTCAGCAAGCTTGATAAGCTCTTCTTTTAAAACCCTTTTTGTACCTGTAATTTCAATTTTTTTAATATTGAAAAAAACAGATTGGGTAATAACATCGTATAAAAATATAGATGCAAGGCTTAAGACGCATATAAATACAAAAGTCATAAGGGATTTTAGACAAACAAAAATGCCTGACTCCGACTCCCTGCCTTTTTGAGAATCAGGTTTATACCTGTTGGGTTGAATTTTTTTACTCACCTTGCAGCCTCACTTCTGTTTCTAATTTGATATGGTAATTTTTTAATACGATTTTCTGGATATGTTTTTTTAATAAAAGGACATCTTCACAACTCGCATTGCCAGTGTTTACAATAAAATTTGCATGTTTCTCAGATACCATGGCATCATTGATTTTCATCCCTTTAAGCCCTGAATTGTCAATCAGTTCTCCAGCAGATTTTCCCGATACGGGATTTTTAAAAAAACAACCTGCACTTGCAGCGGAAACAGGCTGCACCATATTTTTTCTGGTAAGGTTTTCCTTAAATATTATTTCTATTTCCTCCCGGGGTTTTGGGGTTAGAACTAAAGTCGCTGCCAAGATAATGCCGGACTGATTAAGCTGTCTGTAAGAAAAATCAAGTTTCTTTCTTTTTATTGTTTTGAATACCAGGGTGTTTTTATCAAATACGTCAATGGATTCAAGACTATCCGAGATATTCCATGTTCTGGTTCCGGCATTCATCATAATGGCACCCCCCACCGTCCCGGGGATTCCTGCCGCATCTTCAAGTCCTGAAAGCGAGTGCTGGACAGCAAACAGACAGACCTTTGACAATCTTTCACCAGCTTCAACATAAATGGTTTTTTTTTGAAGCCCGGCCTGTGCAGTATAGATTTTAGATTTTAAATGCTTTGTAATAATAACAAGACCCCTTATGCCTTTATCTGTAATTAAAACATTGGTGCCGCCCCCAAAAAGAGTAATAGGTATATCCAGCACGGATGCTTTTTTTATTAATTTTTTTAATTCCAGTTTGTCTTTCGGCAGTGCAAGAAGGTCAGCCGGACCTCCTATCTTAAAAGAGGTATATTTTTTCAACGGCTCATCAACAAGGAGCTTAAACTCTTGAACCAACTTTGAAACCGCTGTGTTTTTTATTACCATGCCTTGCCTTTACAATACCTTAAGCAGTTCTTCTCCAAGGGTATAGATGTCTCCTGCGCCCAGTGTCAGGACAACATCTCCTTTTTTTACCTTATGGGTAATCATGGATAACGCCTGGTTAAAATCAGGTGCATGGGCGACCTCTTTATGTCCATGTTTTTTGATACCTTCGCACAGGCTCTGGGCATCAATCCCTTTGATTTTTTTTTCGCTTGCCGCATAAATCGGGAGTACAATCAGGATATCGGCTTGGTAGAAGGAACGGGTGAATTCATGGAACAATCCTTTGGTTCTGGTGTATCTATGAGGCTGGAATACAACTATCAGACGTTTGCCCATGCGACTTTCTCTTATAGCAGTCAGTGTCGCCATGATTTCTGTTGGATGATGCCCATAGTCATCTATGACGGTTATTCCTCTTTTTTCCCCCTTGATTTCAAGCCGTCTTTTTACGCCCTCTATCTGTTCCAATGCTTTTTTAATTGTTTTAAAGGATATGTTCAGCTCAAGCCCCACTGCAATGGAGGCAAGTGCATTTGATATATTATGTTTTCCGGCAATATTCAGATTGATGTTACCCAAAAGTTTTTCATGGTGGAAAACTTTAAAAAAACTTTTACTTCCCATGAATGAGATTTCCCTGGCCCGCAGATCAGACTGGGCAGTCATACCAAAGGTAGTATACCGAACCTTTACTTTGGGAATGATATCCTGGATATGTTCGTTATCAAGGAAGAGAATAGCAAGCCCATAAAAGGGAACCGAGTTGATAAACTGGATAAATTTGTCTTTGATATCTTCAATATCCCGATAAAAATCAAGATGTTCAAGGTCTATATTGGTGACAGCTGCAATGGCTGGAGAATACTTTAAAAAAGATCCGTCACTTTCATCGGCTTCGGCGACAATATACTCTCCTTTACCATGTAATGCATTGGTATCGAGCCCCTTGAGAAGTCCTCCAATAATTACTGTGGGGTCAAGTCCGGCAGTATTGAGAATTTGAGAAATCATGGAGGTGGTGGATGTTTTCCCGTGGGCGCCTGAAACAGCAATAGAGTATTTGATCCGCATCAGCTCAGCCAGCATTTCAGCCCTTGGGATAATAGGAATTAAAAGCTCTTTTGCTCTAATCACTTCCGGGTTCTGACTGGAAATGGCAGTAGAGGTGACCACAACGCTGGCACCCTTTACCTGTTCTTTGCTGTGCCCTTGAAAGATGATCCCGCCTTTTTTTTCAAGCCGTCTGGTAATGGGGGAGAGCTTTAAGTCTGATCCGGACACTTGATAGCCAAGATGTATAAGCAGTTCTGCAATACCGCTCATTCCAATGCCGCCGATCCCAACAAAATGGATATGGTAATTTTTTTGATACATTGAGTTACCCCTTAATATCCTTTGTTTTTAAAATATGATTTGCTATTTTGTTATCAGCATCGGGCATGGCAAGTTGTTTTAAATTTTTGGCCATGTTCTCAATCCTTTCATTATTTTTGATCAAATCTTCAATTGTTTCTTTTAAGACATGTCCAGTGAGTTCGCTATCTTTTATCATCACAGCCGCTCCTTGTTCTTCAAGGGCTTTTGCATTAAAGGTCTGGTGGTCGTCAGCCGCATGGGGGAAGGGAACAAGAATTGAAGGCAGGCCCCTTAAACACAACTCAGAAATTGTTGAAGCCCCTGCCCGTGTGATGACAAGATCCGCCTTATCCTGAAGAAAAGGCATGTTATGGAAAAAGCCTTTGACCGTTGCATCGATTTTCAGATGGCTGTAACGCTGTAAAATTTTAGATTCATTATTGGAACCCGTCTGATGAATAATATTGAATTTGTCCGTATCAGTCATCAACTCAAGGGCATCCATGAATGCTGCATTTATACTTTCAGCACCCTGGCTTCCACCTGTTACAAGAAGGGTAAATTTGTCTGGATCAAAACGATTTAAATTCAGGTTATCTTCAAATGCAGCACTGTCGGTTTTTCTAACAGGATTCCCCACATAATCCACTTTTGGATTGTGGGTAAATCCTTTTGTTTCTTTGAAAGATGTGAAAATGGTTTTGGCAAATTTTGATAATATGCGGTTGGTCAACCCGGGGAAGGCATTTTGTTCCTGGATAGCAGTGGGAATGCACATTAACCAGGCTGCCAGTACAACGGTAAAAGATGAAAAGCCTCCAACACCTAAGACAAAATCCGGTTTAAAACTTTTCATGATTATCATTGACTGTATCAGAGAAATAAGAATGATACTGATGGAGAATGCTTTTTTGAAAAGGTTGCCGCCTTTAATTGGCTTTGAAAATATTGCTTTATGGGGATAACCATATTTTTTAAGGGTCTGTGTCTCAAATGGTGCTTTGGTACCAACAAAAAGAATATTCACTTGAAGGCCGGTCGGTTCATAAATCCGGTCAAGCGCCTGGGCAATGGCAATTCCAGGAAAAAGGTGTCCGCCTGTCTTTCCTCCGGCGATGATTATGTTAGGCTTTTTTTTCATGATCTTTGGAAGCCCCGATATTCATTAAAATTCCCATAGCTGCCATATTGATCACAAGGGAAGTCCCCCCGTAACTTATAAATGGAAGAGTAAGACCTTTTGTAGGTAGAGCCCCTAAAGCAACTCCTGTGTTGATGATGACCTGAACTCCGATATAAATGGTAATCCCCATGGCTGTGATGGCACCAAATAAAGTTTTTGAGTTTTGGGCAATCTGGACCCCTTTTAATAATAAGATTAAATACAAAGATAAAACAGTGAGTACGCCAATCAGTCCTAATTCTTCTCCAATTATTGAGAAGATAAAGTCTGTATGCGGTTCCGGAAGGTAATGCATTTTCTGCATACCAAGGCCGATTCCTTTTCCAAAAATGCCGCCTGAACCAAATGCCTTTAAAGAATGGGTGATCTGGTAGCCTGTATTAAAGGGATCATCCCAGGGATTTAAAAAAGCAAGAATCCTTTCCAATCGATATTCAACCTTATAAACCCAGAAATAGATAATGGGGACCAGTAAAGGCGCTGGAGAAAGCAGGTGGGTTATCTTAACCCCTGCAACAAACATCATTCCCCATGTGATAATCCCTAACACAACAATGGTCCCAAAATCAGGCTGGATGATTATCAGGCAGGCAAATATACCAAAAATAAATGCATGGGGGACAAAACCAATGGAAAATATTTTTACCACATCCTGTTTTTTTGAAAGGGAATATCCAAGGAAAATAATAAGGGCAAGTTTTGCAAATTCTGCCGGTTGAAAAGTGAATCCACCCAGATTCAGCCACCTGTGTGCACCGCCGGCCTTAATGTTTAATGCCGGGACAAGCACTGCTACGAGCATTGCAATAGCGGTAAAAAGGATGATATAGGAAATGTTTTTATAAAGCTTATATGGAAAAGAGGCCGCAACAAACATGATAATAAGGCTGATACCAAAAAATAATGCCTGCTTTTTCATATAGTAAAATACAGTGTTATGGCTTTCCATACTAATGGCAGAACTTGCTGAATAAACCATAACAATACCAATCCCGGAAAGAAGAAGAACAGGAAAAAGAATACTTTTTTCACTGAAAAAGGGATGTATGGTTTTTGTTTGTTTAGCCATTTTATTTATCCCCAAGTGCGTTTACAAGGGTTGTAAAATCATTTCCTCTATGGACATAATCTTCATACATGTCAAAGCTTGCACAGGCAGGTGAGAGAAGGACAATAGCCGGTTCACCCGCGTCATTTTGAGATGCCTTATCAAATGCAGTTTGAACAGCCTCATTCATGGTGAGAACTTCTAAAACCGGGCAAATATTTTTAAAGGTATCTTTGATAAGTGCTCTGCATTCGCCCAGAGCGATAATTATTTTTACGCTCTTTTGGATATCATTGATCAGCAGGGAAAAATTTGTTCCTTTTTCGCGGCCTCCCAAAATAAGGATAATATTTTTTCCAAAGCATTTAATAGCCTGGATAACCGCATCTGTGTTGGTTCCCTTGGAGTCATTATAAAAGGAAACTTTGTCAATTGTTTTAATGAATTCCATTCTGTGAGGCAGATTTTTAAAAGTTTCCAGTCCTTTTACAGCTTTATTTATATCAACACCAATGGCAAGACATGCAAGAAGGGCTGCAGCAATGTTTTCCCTGTTGTGAGCACCTTTCAGCTCTTTTAGTTGATTCGTTTTCACTATATGAGTCAATTCCTGGGTGATAATTTTAATAGTTTTTGAACTGATTTTGGCATTGCAGTTTATAAGGGTGTCCTCTGATGAAAATGTAAAAATTCTGGATTCCAGTTTTTTGGACATAATATTGAAATTTTTAATGGATTCATTAATCACGGCTTTATCAGAAAACCTTTGATGCTTGAAAATACTCCATTTGGAAGTTTCATACGCCTGGGGATCCTCATATCGATCCAGATGGTCTTCCGAGATATTTAAGAGAACTCCCACATCAGGCCTGAACCGGGTTGAAAGATCAAGTTGAAAACTGGATATTTCAGCGACAATAACATCGGTTGCTCCTTTGTTAATCAGATGATCCACAAGCGGTGTCCCAATATTTCCTCCCACAAAAGGCTTCATTCCGCATGATTTTAAGATATCACCAATTAAAGTTGTTGTGGTTGTTTTTCCATTGGTTCCTGTAATGGCAATTACGGGAAGATTATTGTATCGACTGAAAATATCAAGCTCGCCCTCTACATTAACCCCAAGGCTGACCGCTGTTTTGATAAAGGTATTGTTTTTAGAGATGCCTGGGCTTGGTACTATTACATCTGCAAGGTTAAATGTCTTTTGATCATGAAAGCCGATCTGTGTTTCAATCCCAAGTGCATTGAGTTCTTCTGCAATTTTTTTTCTTGAAGCATCAATGTCCGTGGCAATAACTGTTTTGCCTTTGGAACAAAGGAATTTTGCCATTGAGGTACCTGATGTTCCCAGGCCAATAACAAGAAAATAGGGTTGTTTTTCTTTTTTCACTTTCAATTACCTTATTTTCAAAGTGCTTAAGGATAATAATGCAAGGGTAATGGATATAATCCAGAACCGGACTATTACCTTTGATTCATGCCAGCCTTTAAGTTCAAAATGGTGGTGTAAAGGGGCCATCCGGAAAATTCTTTTTCCTTTTGTCAGTTTAAAATAGGACACTTGAATAATAACTGATAAGGCTTCAATCACAAACAGTCCGCCTACAATGAGCAAAAGAATTTCCTGTTTTGTGATTATGGCGATTGTTCCTAGGATTCCGCCCAATGGAATTGAGCCGGAATCACCCATAAAAATCTGTGCCGGGTGTGCGTTAAACCATAGGAATCCCAGCCCGGCACCTGCCAGAGTTCCGCATACCACAGCTATTTCACCAGCAGAAGCAATATGTCTTAAATGAAGGTATTCAGCGATTTGTAAATGTCCTGCAACATAGGCAAAAAACATGTAGGTGACGCTGGCAACGATATAGGGGCCTATTGCAAGCCCGTCAAGGCCATCTGTCAAGTTTACAGCATTTGATGTCGCTACAATGACAAGACAGGCAAAAGGTATGTACCAGATCCCCAAATCAGGGGAAATATCTTTAAAAAAAGGAATGGTCAATGTGGAATTAAAATCAGGACATTTATAGATCAACCATCCTATAATAAGACCAAATAATACCTGGATGAGAAATTTGCCTTTGGCTGAAAACCCCATATTCCTTTTTTTTATCTGCATAAGATAGTCATCGACAAATCCGATAAATCCAAAAAGCAAAAGGGTCAGAAGAAGAATATTGACATAATGGTTAGACAGGTTCCCCCAGATAATAGTGGTCATGAAAACAGAGAAAAGAATCAAGATGCCTCCCATGGTCGGGGTGCCTTGTTTTCCCATGTGGGACTGCGGTCCATCTGTCTGTATGATTTGCCCGATCTGCATCTGAGTAAGTTTTCTAATTACAAAGGGTCCGACAAGAAAACAAATTAAAAAGGCGGTCAGTCCCCCGTAAATCGTTCTGAATGTAATATATCGAAATATATTTAAGAACGAGAAATCTACATGATATGGATATAAAAATTCGTAGAGCATTCTTTTTTAACCTTATGCCATCCCTATATTAAATTTGTTGGCCTCAACATTCCTTCTGTCCATACCCGATCTTCTTTCAGGAACATGGGAAGTGTAAGTAAATTGTCTTCTGTCGTTAACCAAGCGTTTTCTTTCAGAGTTTTTTAAAGCCTTCATCATAACCCCTGCACTTTAAGCGTTAATAATTGTTGAAGTCCCTGTATTACCTTTTCCATTGCCATACCCCTGGAACCTTTCACAAGTATCCAGGTTTTGGTATCCATGTTTTTTAAAAGTTTTTGAATTATCTCATCTTTTGTTCCGTGGAATATATTATTTTTTGAAAACCCGTTTTCAATGGCACCATCTATGGTGTGCTTTACCAGGGTGCCGAAAACATATAATTTATTTATTGTCAGCATGGCGAATTTTTGTCCGATTTGTTGATGAAGAAAAGCTGCATCATTACCTAATTCCAGCATATCCCCCAGGACTGCAATGCTGTTTTTGCCTTTGCTGATTATATCCAGTGTATTCAAGGCCTGGGTCATGGAAGCAGGATTTGCATTGTATGTGTCATCAATAATATGGATGTGATCTGAAAACCTGTAGATATTCATCCTTCCTTTTACAGGGATGAAAGCTTTTATACCTTTTTTAATATTTTCTGAAAAAATTCCTGCAGACCTGGCAGCACAAATTGCGGCCAGGCAGTTGTCAACCATGAAAAGGGCAGGGGAGTTGATGGAAAATTCTGTTTCTTCATGTCCAAGCCTTGCTGTAAACTGGATCGAGTCGGTCATGGCTTTTACTTTGGTGGGTCGAATATCCGAGTCTGAATTAGAACCAAAAAAAAGAAGGGTTTGAATGGCTTTGTTTTCTCTTGCTTTTGCTTCAAGGATATTACGCCTCGGATCATCTGCAAAGAGAATTGCTATACCTTTTTTTCTTATGCCATCAAAGATTTCAGCCTTTGCTTTTGCTACATTTTCTACGCTGCCAAGCCCTTCTAAGTGAACACCGGCAGTGTTGATCACCATGGCAATATCAGGAAGCGCTATCCTACTCAGTCTTGATATCTCTCCCGAGTGGTTCATTCCCATTTCAACAATAGCCCATTCATGAGCCTGAGAAAGTTTTAAAAGAGTAAGTGGCAATCCAATCTCGTTATTGAAATTGCCAATGGTTGCATGGGTATGAAACTGGGTTTTAAAAATTTCTTCAACAATTCTTCTTGTTGTTGTTTTTCCGCTGGAACCTGTAATAGCAAGCAGCTTGACATTTGACCTGAGCCTTTGATACCGGGCAAGTTGTCCCAGCGCCGTTAATGTGTTCTTAGTTTCAAAAATAATCAGATTTTTTTGAAACAAATCTTTTTTGATATTTTTATCAAGGGTCCCAACAAATCCTTTTTCTGTGATAAATCCTTTTATCCCTTTTTCCACAAGGGTTTTGATAAAGGTGTGACCATCAAAGCTTTCTCCTTTAAGGGCAATGAAAATTTGAGATTCCAAAATTGTCCGTGAGTCTGTGGAGATTCCTGCAAAATTATAATTATTATTGATAGTTGAAAAATAAGGGTCTGTATTCAAAGCCTTTGACAGATCATCCACAGTCCAGGGAATTGGTTTGAACTTGTCTGCAAATTTTTGTGCAGCTTTTGTCAATTCTTCTTTATCATCAAAGTGTATGGTTCCATTATTGGTAATCTGGTAAGTTTCATGGCCTTTTCCTGCAGCGATAATGATATCCCCGGGTTTTGAAATAGAAACTGCTTTTTCAATAGCTTTTTTCCGGTCGCTTTCAACCAGGTAGCCTTTTTTAAAAGGGGTTAACAAAAGATCATTTTCAGAAAGTTTGTGAAATCCACCAATTCCTTCAAGAATATCATTTATAATTGAGTCTGGGTGTTCTGTTCTGGGATTGTCCGAGGTTACAATTGCAATATGGCTGTTTTTACATGCTACCTGTCCCATCAGGGGCCGTTTTGATCGATCCCTGTCCCCACCGCATCCGAAAATTATTATGACCCTTTTGGGAGCTCTTTGTTTCAGTGTCACCAAAATGGATTCCAGTGCATCAGGTGTATGGGCATAATCAACAAATAAAAACCTGTCAATTAGGTTGTCAATTTTTTCAAGCCGTCCCGGTATGGTATGGCAGTTTTCAATTCCATTTTTAATTTGATGGTAAGGGATATCCAGGGCATGGGCAGCTCCTGCGGCGCAAAGTATGTTTTCTAAATTAAAGGTACCCGTCAATGGTGATGCAAAATCAAATGTGGCAGCCCCCAGGCAAAAGGTTCCCGTCAACCCTCTAATATCATCTTTGATATCCCGTGAAAAAATAGCGGCAGCACCCGTCGCGTCTGTTTTCTTTTGTGTGCTAACTGCAATGGTTTTATATTTAATTGACTTTAAAAGAATTTCGCCTTTTGGGTCATCAATATTAACAATCGCTATGGGGTTATTTTTTTTGCTTGACCCGAGACACTGGGTAAAAAATCTTTTTTTACAATTAAAGTATTCTGACATGCCCTTGTGATAATCTAAGTGATCCTGAGACAGGTTAGTAAATATTCCCAGATCAAAATGGCAATAATCCACCCTGTTCAAGTCAAGACCGTGGGATGAAACTTCCATTATCACATGGGTCACGCCTGATTTTTTCATTTTATAAAGGGTCTTTTGAAGAGCAATGGAATCAGGTGTGGTTACCGGATTGTCAAAAACCAGATTCTTATAACGGATGTTGACGGTTCCAATGACCCCGGTTGAAAATCCACAGGTTTTAAAAATACTTTCAACCAGCCATGTGGTTGTTGTTTTTCCATTGGTTCCAGTAATGCCGACAAGGGTCATCCCCTTTGAAGGGTTGCCATAAAAATTTGCTGCCACGGATGCCATGGTAAGTCTTGAATTTTCAACCAGAATGACATTCTTTAGATTTTTGGGATTAGTTTGGGCAATAACTGCTATGGCCCCTTTACTAAAGGCCTGGTCAATATAATCGTGCCCGTCAAATTTAAATCCTTTAACAGCAATGAACAGGCCGCCCGGCTGTATGTTTTTGGAGTTTGAAGCAATAGAGGATATGTTATAATCTTTGCTGATGACAGATTTTGAAAAATCTTTTATCAGATCAGACAGCTTCAATTTTTTTCTCCGGGTGATAATAAGACCACCATATGTTTGTTATTTTCAGGGGGTATGTTTAAATAGTTAAACGATTCAGCCATGATAGTTTTAAAAGCAGGCGCGGCAACATCTCCGCCGTAATATTGTTTTCTGGGTTCATCAATGGCAACAAGAATTGCAAGTTCAGGTTTATTCTCTGGTGCAAACCCGGCAAAAATTGAGATATAATTGTCTTTTGAATAGCCTTTTCCGTTTTCCAGGGCTTTCTGGGCGGTTCCGGTTTTTCCACAAACAGTATATCCGGCCATCGCAGCTTTTGTACCAGTGCCTTCTCCTTCTACAGCGAGACGCATCATATTTTTAACATGTATAGCGCTTCTTGATGAAATGACACGTCGGATTTTTTCCGGGCGATACACTTCCAGATTTTTCCCGTTGCTGGAGATGATTTTTTTTATCAGCAAAGGCTTCATGAGAACTCCATTATTCGCAATTGCGCTGATACCACTTATAAGTTGTACTGCGGAAACTGAAACACCCTGGCCAAAAGAAATCGCGCTGGCATCAATTTTAGACCATTTTTGATAGGGGCTGAGACTGCCTGATGTTTCTCCGGGGCACTCAATCTGTGTTTTATTGCCAAACCCAAAGGCAATTAGATAATTGTGTAAGATCTTATCTCCAATTTTTGCACCAATTTTAGTGGCTCCAATATTGCTCGAAAATTTGATAATCTGATTCATGGAAAGCCAGTCATAAGGGTGGGTGTCATGAATGGTAAAACTTCCAATTTTATAGGTGCCGTTTTCACAAAAAAAGATGGATTTGGGTCCAAACCCATTTTCCAGTGCAGCTGCTGCAGTAAATACTTTCATGGCAGATCCCGGTTCAAAGGCATCTGTGACAGCACGGTTCCTAAAGACGATATTGTTATATCTTTTAAAGTTGTTGGGATTAAATTGAGGAAAATGGGCAATGGAAAGAAATTCTCCGGTTTGGGGTCTCATAACCAGAACCATCCCTGATTTAGCCTGGTGAGCCTTTACAGTTTTTTCAAGTATTTGTTCACTTAAAAATTGAATTTTTTTATCCAGGGTCAGCACGATGGACTTCCCTTTCAGCTCAGCTCTTTTTTTCTTGTCAAGATCAAGTATTCCGCCATGTCCATCCTTTTTAACTTTTATCTTTAAAGAACTGCCTTCCAGAACAGAATTATATTTAAATTCAAGGCCTTCAAGGCCTGAATTATCTGTTCCAGTAAATCCAATAATTTGTGCTGAAAGATTCCTGTTAGGGTAAAATCTTTTAGAATCATTTTCAAAATAAATACCCGTAAGGTGCAATTTTCTGATTTGTTCAGCCTCATCCGGAGAAATACTTTTGGCCACAATAGCGAACATGCGCTTGGATGAAAGAGTGCCTTGAAGTTTTTTTTGGTTAATCCCCAGTATTTGGGAAAGTTTTTTTGCAACGTCTCCGGGGTTTTTTATTTTTAAAGGGCTTGCAGTGATGGATATGGCATCAATACTGGTGGCAAGTTTGTTCATATTTCTGTCAAAAATCTGCCCTCTTTCCCCTTTAACCGTGATATATCTTGAATAGCCTTTCTCAGCTTTTTGAGCCAGGTCTTTGGCTTTGAATATTTGAATGTCAAATGATTTGGCCCCAAGAAGGAAAATAGATGCAACAATTAGAATCTGAATAACAATGATTCTTTGTTTTATACTTTTATTGGTTTTTTTTGACATTAACCGTCTTCCCTTGAAAGATAAATTATCTGGTCCAATGTGTCCGGGGAAAGATTCAACCGGGTTTTTGCAATGCGGGTAATCCTGTCATCTGATTTCAGCCGGTCTCTTTCAACGGACAGAGCCTTGAAATAAGAGGTTTTGCTTATATATGCAGCCTGTGCTTTTGAGACCCTTAAAATGGTCTGAGTCGACTCTGTTCTAATCCAGGTGTAAACCAGAAGTTCACAAAAAATCAGACAGATTATGACAAGCCAGGAGAATCCTATTTTTTGCGGCTCTACTTTTTTAGGGGATATGTTATTTTTAATCGTCATAGGTTAAATTTTTTGGGCCACCCTTAATTTTGAGCTTCTTGCCATGGGATTGAACTCTATCTCTTCTTTTGTGGGTATTAATGGTTTCCTGAAAACCGATTTCATCTGGGGAACAAATCCGCACAAACAGATTGGAAGATCCTTTGGGCAATTGCAGCCATCTTCAAATTTGCGCAGGGCCTGTTTCACGATTCTGTCTTCAAGGGAATGAAAAGAGATAACACAAAGGCGCCCGCCTTTTAAAAGAAGGGAGGGCACTATTTCCATAAAGGTTCCAAGACATTCAAGCTCTTTGTTTACAGCAATTCTTAATGCCTGAAAAATTCTTGTTGCAGGATGAATACGCCGGCCATAAACAAATTTTGCAGGAATCGCTTTTGTAACAATTTGTGCAAGCTTTGAACTTGTATGAATGGGTGTATCCTTTCTTATTTCCACGATCCTCCTTGCAATCCTCCGTGAAAATTTTTCTTCACCGAATTTAAAGAAAATATTTACCAACTCATCCTCCTGGAATGAATTGATAATTTCAAAGGCTGTCAGATCGTTTCGAATATCCATTCGCATATCCAATGGTTCATTCTTGTTAAAACTAAATCCACGGTTGCCGTTTTTTAATTGGTTGAGTGAAAAGCCCAGGTCAAGGAGTATGGAGTTAACCCCTTTTATTTTGTTAGATTTTAAGATCTTTGGAAGATCGGAAAAATTGTTGTGGAACAATCGCAGGTTGTCTTTAAAAGGATGTAAAATTTTTTTAGCATGGGAAATGGCATCCAAATCCTGGTCAATGCCGATGAGCAACCCGTTGGGGAGGATGGACCTGATTGTTGCAAGTGCGTGACCTGCTCCACCCAGAGTACAATCCACACTGATATATCCGGGTTTAAGGTTCTGGTGCTCATGCACCTCTTGAGGCATTACTGACGTATGCTCAAATCCCATTTTTACAACCCTAAAGAAGCTATTTCCTCTCTTACTTCTTCTTTTTTAAGTTTTTGCTCCATTCTTTTGTTGATCTTGTCCCATTGATCCCTGTCCCAGATCTCGAAACGATCCAGATTGCCGACAAGAACAATATCTTTTTCAAGACTTGCATATTCCCTTAAACTTTTTGGAATCAGTATCCTGTCCTGTTTGTCACACATGCATTCACATGAGTTGCCTAGAAAAAATCTTCTAAACTCGCCCATGGCGCTTGTTTTTGCAGACAGAATTTTGGTTTCAACTTTTTCCCATTCACTAAAAGTATAAGCGTATAAACAGTCGTCCTTGTTCGAAACCATGACCCCGTAGACTTTATCCGCCTTCAAGATATTCTTGAACCTTGAGGGGATAATCACCCTGCCTTTGGCATCAATTGTATGAAAGGAGCTTGATCGAAACACTTATTTAAGCCTTAGTTAAATAAATTAACTTATCCACTTTCCACCACCCTGATCCACACTTTTACGAAAAATTAGAATGAAGTCAAGTATAAAATATTTTTTTTATAAAAAAAATAATCTATATGCCTATTAATAAGCAGATTTTAGAAAAAAATTGATAAAATGGAGGAAAGTGGAGTAATTTTTAAATCATACTGGAAATTGTCCTGCGGATTGATTTTATAACCATCCATATGGTGGGTTGGAATATGAACCTGGGGATGGACAATAATTTCGATATTACCAGGTGTAATATCAAGGGTATCGGAAGGAAGGACATGGAAAGAATTTTTAATTGTGATCGGTAAAATAGGTAGCCCCGTAAAAATGCATATCAACCCAAGAATCATGGTATTAATGAAAAGAAAAGGAATGACAATAATCCATTTGTAGGGTTGATATGCTATCTTTATAAAGGGGTTCAATCTTTATTTTCTTCTTTCTTTACTATGCCAAGAAGTTTTTCAATATTTGATTGGATTTCTTTGGCATTGAACTGACTTAACTCAAAGGCATATTCATTCATTGAAGAAATTCCGATTAAATTATCCTGTGAGTCTGTTTTAAAAAGAGATAAATTGATGTCTCCTTTATTTTTAAGATGTATTTTATATAGTGGTTTTTCTTTTTCAAATTTGGTTTTAGTATTGTCGCTTAAATATTTTTCACACTTTAGAAATGAAACAGCAGACAGAAGGTTTGATATTATTTCTTTGTCTGCAGATGCTCCATCATCGTAGCGCCAATTGATTGAACCTGCTTTTTTCCCCTTTCTTGAAACAAGTGTTTTGGATAATCCCTGTTTTTCAATGAAAATCTGATTTATGGAATTTTTCTTGAATTCCACAACTTTTTTGTCTCTGAAATCTTCAAGGGTTTTATCAAAATAAGACCTGAAATTACCATTTGCATGATAGATGTTTTTGTCAGCCGTCAACCTTATAAAGGTATGATTAAAGCTTGGTGCAGTTTTGCCCATGGTAAATTCGAAAACTTTCTTTTGTCCATTCATTGCTTTAACAAGGATCAGGTTTTCATCATCCAGGTCATATCGTTTTAAATCTTCTTTTTCAGACACCAGTGCAGACAATTTAAACTTTTTTAAGGTATCCAGCATTTTTTCAATGGATGATGATTCTGCAGGATATTTTTTGTCGCTCACTACCCAGGCTTTTTCTTTTTTTATAAATTCTACAGGGTTTCCTTTTTTCTCAATAATCAATCCTGTGATTTTGGTGATGTCTATTTTTGTAATTTCAGGCAATACATAATTATTCTTGTTTTCCTTATGAAACAAAAGGTATGCACAAAGTATCATAATGAGTGCGACCAGTATCAGGTATTCTTTTTTCATAAATTATTTCCCCTTATGCATTAAAACGGTTGGCAATTTTCTTTTTGCGAGATGTCCTTTTGGCAAGGACACCAAGCCCGAACAGGATAACCAGAATGGGCAGCACGATAATATTAAAGGTTTTTATGATACCTCTGCCAAACGGTGTGGTCTGGTCAATGGGATTTAATGTCTGCTGTTTGCTTCTTAACATGGCTATCTTATCTTCACCATTCAGATGGTCGATGATATTTAAGATAAAGGTGGAGTTGGTTGATCGGCCTTCCGGGTCCAGCATATTATCTCCAAGCATACTGGAACAAGGGAGAACAAAAATCTGGGCGGGCTTGGATGTTTCTAAGGATGTATGCTCTGCTGCAATTCCTTTGATTTTTGTTTTTTCATCTGTAATATCCTTTTCCCCCATTTCTTTTTGTGGGATAGTCTTGCCTTTAAAGTAACTTGTGAATGTTCCAGACAAAATATAGGCAAGATCATAGGATTTCATTTCATCTTTTTGTTTTGGAGGGGTGATAAACATCGGGTTTAAATTGATCATCCCTTCCATGAGCCAGGATTCATCGGATGAAGACAAAAGTTTTGTTGCCGTAACTTTGTCAGCATCAATATTTTCTTGCAAAAGCTCAAGTGGGGAAATCTGCATGGCAATCAACCCCTTGATATTATCCATGAATCCAGGTGTGTTGTTGATTGATTTTTCTTTTAGCATGGGGGCAAAATAAATGTTTTGTTCACCTCCGCCCATATTTTTAGGGGCCTGGTGCGTATAGGATTGTTTGTCTAAAACATAGGCTTTTTTTATTTTTATACCATAATGGGTGAAAAGTTTTTCAAGGCCGGTATCAATGGGTTCATAACTTGGAGGCATGCCCATCTGGCCCTGCTGCGGCATGATTTCATTAAATGCGTCCGCAAAAAAAGCAAGGTTTGTCCCCTTCATCAATGCCTGATCTATCTGGAATAATTCATAATCTGTGAATTTTTCAGTGGGTCTTGCAATAATCAGGCAGTTTAATCCATCGGGAATTGCACCATCTTTTAGACCAATTGGTTTGATGGAATACCGTGAAGATACAAGTTTATTAAATGTCTGCAGGCCACCTCCTGGTCTTCCCTGCATCATGGCCATTCTGTCCGGCATAAGGGAATGGGCGCCATGATCCGAGAGAAATCCTATATCCTTATTAATACCAATGAGTTTTTCCACAATAGAGTTGAGTTCTTCTTCCAGGGCAGCCGGATCTGCCATCTGGTATGTGGTGCCGATTATGGGCAGTTCCATGGCAGTGATAAGGGGCAGTGTTGTTGCATTTCCTTTATACTCAATTACAAGGCCTGCAGCTCCGCTTCCTTCTAAAATATTTTTTTCCGGTATGGCCGGCCAGGAAAGTGCCATTAAATCGTGTTTGTTGCCAAGGGCATCAAGCTTGTTTTTATCGGATATATCCATCTGTTTGAATTGGAGAATACCAAGGCTTTTGCTATTGAGGTCTGCAATGGTATCAGAGACGGCTTTTCCCAGCATTGGCAGTTGTTCAAGGCCGATCAGAGGAGCGATGGTATTAAGGGAAGAAGATAAATACATGGTGATATTTACTTTTTCATTAAGCCTTAACAATGCGCTGACCTTGTTATTCATCTTCTGGATTGCAGTTGTCACCTTGTATTCAAGACCATTTGTGGAGGTGATGGCTTCAATTTTTTCCATCAAATCGCCGTGGAGAATGACCAGCCCCATATAGGCATTTTTAAATTTGACTTCATCGTTTTCCATAATTCTGATCTGAACTGGCTGTATCCCGTAGTCCCTTGCCATATCACGGTTTGTATCGGCTTTTTGGGTCAGTGCTCCTTCTTCTTGTGTTACGTTATAAAAGGTATAATTAAAATATTTTTTACTCTTTGCAGAATATTCTTCTAAAAGGTCTCTAAGATATCGTTCTGTATTGTTGTGGGGTGCGGGAAGATCCTTTGAGAAAAATACCTTTATACTCAAGGGTTCTGAAAGGGTTTCCACAACATCCTGGCTTGCCTGTGATAAGGAATATATTTTATCTTTTGTCAGGTCTGCCCTGAAAAACAGAGTTATTCCGACAATATTGATCAAACCTATGACGACAATATATAAAATGAATTTGAAATATTTTTCTTTTATTGAAAAGTTACCCATTGTTTCTCCTTAGTTTTTTTCATGCATGACAATATAGGTTGAAAAAATAAAAATGAAGATCACGCTCACAAAGTAAAGGATATCCCTGGAGTCGATAATTCCTCTGGAAATATTAGTGAAGTGTGAGCTTGCACCAATGTATTCTATGGCAGATATAATTTTAGACGGCATGAAAAATAATAGCTTGTCAAGAATCGTTAAAGTGAAGCACAAAGAGCAGCCGATTATAAAGGCGATGATCTGGTTTCGTGTCAAAGACGATGCAAATAATCCAATGGAACAATATGCTGCAGCAAGAAAGATCGCTCCTATATATCCTCCTAGAACAGGTCCTGCATCAACTTCACCGATAAAGGAGATAAAAATCGGATAAGACAGGGTTGGAACCAGCATGGAAACCGTGAATAAGGTTGCAGCAAAAAATTTACCCAGGGCAATATCCGTAAAAGACACGGGCATGGTTAGAAGAGTTTCATAGGAACCAACATTCTTTTCTTCGGAAAACAGTCTCATTGTAATAGCCGGTATGATAAAGGAAAAAGTAATGGGTAAAAGAGAGAAAAAATCTCTTAAATCTGCACGTCCGAAAATAAAAAAAGTGGAAAAGAAAAACCATCCTGTTACGATCAGGAATAAAGATATCACAATATAGGCAATGGGTGAGATGAAATAATCTTTGAATTCTTTAATGGCAATATTTTTTATCTGTTTCATGATAGTTATGCTTCCTCCCTTGTCAATTCCCGGAATATTTTTTCAAGGGTCTGGGATTCTTTTATAAGTTGTACAATTATCCAGTCCGTCTCTTTAATTTTAAGGTAGATGTCTGATCTGAAATCATGATCTTTAGACTGATTATCCAAATTGGTGATTTCAAAAGAAACAAGATCTTTTTCAACAGGGTCAATATTTTTAACATCAAGGGTGGAATGAATACTTTTTAACAAGGAGGCGGCATCTTCTTTTAAAGCCCCTCTAAGGGACAAAGTGATCATGGAGTTTTGCTGTGCCCCGCGTTTAAGATTGGCAGTGGTATCATCGGCAACCATTTTTCCGTTATGAATAATGGCAATCCTGTCGCAGGTTGCCTCGGCTTCACTTAAAATATGAGTGGAAAAGATAATGGTTTTTTCTTTGCCTATGGCCTTAATAATGTCCCTTATTTCAGCAATCTGATTCGGGTCCAGGCCGGAGGTGGGTTCGTCCAGAATTAAAATTTCCGGGTCTGTCATCATGGCATGGGCAAGACCTACCCTTTGTTTCAATCCTTTTGAAAGGTTTGCAATGGGTTTGTTCATAATGGAGGACAGCCCGCAAATATCTGATAATTGAAGGAATCGGTCATATCGTTTTTCCTTGTCATCAATCCCTTTAATTTTGGCCACATACTCAAGATAGTCATATACCAGCATGTTGTGGTAGAGGGGAGCCGATTCCGGCAGGTAGCCAATCAGGGATTTTATCCGGATAGCATCTTCGGGCATTTGAAATCCTTTTATTTTTATTGTGCCTGAATTTGGCCTGAAATACCCGGTTAACATCCTTAATGTTGTTGTCTTTCCCGCACCGTTCGGACCCAGAAGACCTAAAATCTCACCTTTCCGGATTGTCATGCTGATATTGTTGACAGCACAGAAGTCTTTATAATGTTTTGTTAAGTTTTGAACTTCAATCAACGTTTTCTCCTTAATTAAAAATTTTCTAAAACCTTACTTCTTTTCATAAAATCGGATAGTTCTATCTCTATTTTCTGGCAGTCAAATATTGCTCTCCCAATCCGCCTGCAGAAAGGATCTTCTTTGCCCAGAATATTGATGGCTTTTTTGTAGAATAATTTACCCTGGTAAAAGTGTTCAATAATTTCTTTTTGCAGAATCTTGCGTTCTTTATGTCTTGCTTTTTCAGCATTGATAATGGATTCAAGTTTTTTGACCGAATATTCGACAAGGGCATCCCGCGGGGTTCCATAAGCCTGGGAAATAGCCCCAAGCGATTCAATGGTTTTGCGGCTTAATACAAAGGTTTTCTGTTTTCTGGGAATTTTTTTAAATTGCCTGATCCGAATGGTTTTTGCCAGACTGCCCAAAGCATCCGCGTCTTCTATAATATGATCAAAAAGAGACTTTTGTTTTATCCCCATGTGGATAGCGACAAGCCCGATGGCATCAATAGCTTTCTGTGAAAGCTTGAACGTTGCCCGGACAGATTGTTTCCCTCTTAGTTCAAACATGGTTGAGCCCGGGAACTGGTCTTCAATTTTTGACATGACGGCCTCCTTTTCGGAGTGTATTATTAATTTTATTTCATTCAAAATAGTAATGAAAATATATTATAATTCAAATTTTACAATAAAACAATCCTATGATCAATGGGAAATATTAAAGATGACTGAAAAATAATATTTGAATTATAACCAGGCAAGACCCAATGACATAATAACACCACATATAAGAAAAAGAAGTTCTTTTCCTGAAGGTGTGAATTCAGGTTCAGTCCTGTAATCGCTGTAACATCTTGATTCCATGGCAAGGACAAGATAGTCAGCAGATATAAAGGTTTTTTTTAGAAGGGGTAAAACAAGACGAATGATTTTTTTTACAGGATTTTTTTGAAGATCAGCACATCTTGCCTTTTGGGCATCTGATATCTCTTTTGCCTGGTTTAAGATTATCGGCATAAAACTTAAGGACAAGCTGATCATTATCGCTACCCTTTTTTCAGGGATAAAAGGCAGTGGTTTTAAAAACCATTGAACAGCATTTTTAACAGAAGACTGTTTGGTGGTGGAAGCAAAAAGTATTCCCGTTACCATAACTAAAAAGAATTTAAATGCTGTTAAAATTCCCTCCATAAGTCCTTGTCCCGTTATGGAAATGTCATAAAAGGAAAAAAGAATATCCCCTTTAACTGTAAATGCACGTACCGCAAAAATAAAAAAAAGTAATATAATAAAATATTTAATATGGCTCAAAGTTGAGAATAAATTAAGACCGGAGTTTTTAAAAAAAAAAGATAAAACCAAACCATAAAAAAAACAGGCCAAAAGGTTTGCAGGCACAATCGACATGCTTAAAAGGCATATGAGGAAGAATTTACATCTTACATCAAGCAGATGCAGCATGGAATCACCCCAGCGATATGAGAAAGGTGTCAGAAAAGCCAAGGTTTAATTCCAAACCCTAATTTTAAGGAACAAGGTTCCTTGATCCCGAAGGATTCCAGATGCCTGACTACATCGGCAGGATTTCCATCTTCTTTAACCTGACCATTTTCCATAATGATGATTCGTGTCGCATTATAAATAACGGTCTCAACATCATGGGTTGCAATAATAATGGTGTGACCGGACAGGTTCAGATCAATAATCGTTGTGAGAACCTGAGCGGTTCCAGGGTAATCCAGATTGGAAAATGGTTCATCAAACACAATTACCTGGGGATCCATGACCAGGACTCCGGCAATGGCAAGCTTTTTTTTCTCACCTCCTGAAAGGGTAAAAGGGGCCCTTTCTTTTAAATGAAAAAGGCTTAAGTCCTTAAGCACTTTTGTGACCTTGGAATTGATTTCTGTCCGGTTGAATTTTAAATTTTCAAGGCCAAAACCTGCTTCATCAAATACTGTGTCACCCACGATCTGGGTGTCGGCATCCTGGAATACCATACCAATTGTTTTTCTTGTTTGAATAAGGTTTTTTTTAACTTCCTGCCCATTTACAGTAATTACACCGGAATCCGGCATTACAAGTCCGTTTAAATGCTTTAAAAAAGTAGTTTTACCAGATCCGTTTTTCCCGGCCAGAATGATAAATTCACCTTTAAATATGGATAAGGAAATATTGTTGATTCCCATGTAACCATCTGTAAAGGTATGGCTGATAGAGCTTATATCTATAATTTTTTTTGTCATTATGGCTATTTATGGGTCAGGTTAAAATTTTATGACAGGCCTTAGGGCTTTTGCAATAAATGCTGCAGCAATAATTTTAAGCATATCTCCGATAAGGAAAGGATACATGCCTATAACAAGCGCTTTTTCAAAGGTCATACCCGTCACGGCTTTGAGCCAGGGAACGCCTGCTGCATAAATAATCAAAGATCCTGCCACCATGGCAATAATGTCTGAATGCAGCTTTTTACCTAGATTCTTTGAGATAACTGCAGTGACAAATACACAGGGAAGATATCCCAAAAGATAACCGCCCGTTGGTCCGAACAATCTGCCGATACCCGAAGTTCCCCCGGAAAATACAGGCAGACCTGAAAAACCGATTAAAAGATAAATGGCCACGCAGGCAATCCCCCATAAAGGGCCTAAAATAATTGCCGCCAGAAGGATGAACATATTCTGGAGAACAATGGGAACAGGGCCGATGGGAATGACAAAAAAAGCCCCAATGGCAATAAGGGCAACAAATAAAGATGTATACACTATCATTTTAAGTTGATTTGTATTGTTCATTTTTTTCCTTATGTAGTGTTTGAACGAAAACTCACCCATCTACTGCGTTGCTGTAAAAGTTTGCCAAGTTATAAGATCGGGCCTCATGTACAGGAGTACACTCCGGTTTCAAACTTTCTTGCGCCTTGTATATGGACAATTTTTCACCCAAACACGGGTTTCCGGTCAGGCACTATGTATGGAAACAGTCGCCGTAAATTATTTTTTTGATTTTACCTTTATTATCTTTAATTATAAGAGTACCTGCCTCATCAACATCAATGGCAAGTCCTTCATAAGCATCAGTTAATGTTTCAATCCTGACGTGACTGCCAATGGTTGATGTCTGTTTTTTCCATAGTTCAATGATCCTGTGACAATCTATTGTTTGAATCTGGTTTTTAAAGTTCTCCAGAAAAGTTTCCAGGATTAATCTTCGAGACAGGTTTTTGTGCAGGACATCCTTTAATGAAATGGCTTTTGGTTCATTTTTTTGAGGCTGGTTATTCACATTAATACCAATACCGATGTTGAGGTATTCAACCATATCCCCCCGGGTTTCCATTTCAGACAGAAGTCCCACAAGTTTTTTACCATTTAATAAAATGTCGTTGGGCCATTTTACACTGACATCCACGCCAAATAACTGCCTTAAAGACCTTGAAAGACTTAAGGATGCTGCAAAATTATAAATATAGGAAAGTTGTGGAGGTGCCTTGGGCTTTAAAATCAGGGTAAACCATAATCCGCCTTTTGAGGAAAACCATTTCCTGTTCAGCCGTCCTCTGCCCGTGGTCTGATTTTCAGCAATCACAACACTTAAATGCAATGCCTTATTTTTTGCCAAAAATTTTGCTTTATCCATTGTTGATTCAAGTTCCTGGAAATGAAAAATTTTTTTTTGAAACTCTTTTTTGAAACAAAAGGGCAGCAAAAGATCTTCATGGTTTAATAGAACATATCCCTTTGGCCGTGATTCAATATCAAAACCACTTTCTTTTAAAGCTTTGATGTGTTTCCACACAGCCACTCTGGAAATATTTAAAACCTGGCTTAATTTGACGCCGGAAATTATTTTTCCTTTGACCTGGTAAAGCAGTTTTAATATATTGTCTTTAATATTTTTTTGTTCGTTAACCATATTAGTGCGGAATAGTTAACAGGGTTAGAATTTTAAATCAAGAAATAAATCACTCTATTATACCCATTTCGCCAATCCTGGTTTTTTGGCAAATAGATATTTTTACAATCTTTATAAAATTTAAATATAAATACTTGTTTACTTTGTATCACAATACTTTGTATGTTGATTTTATTTACTTTGCCGGGTTTTTTTTAATGTTAAAAATGCAGTTATACTCCCAAATTAAAGGAATATAATAAACTATGAAAAATTTTCATAACCGGATGATTTTTTTATACATTGCCCTATTGTTCATTATAATACCGGTCTGTCAGGCTGGTGAAAAACCAATTCTTATCGGGGGTACTGTATCCCTGGAAGGTAAATATATTGAAACATCCTTTATGGTACAAAATGGATATAAGCTATGGGCTGAGCAAGTGAACAAACAAGGCGGTGTATTAGGACGCCCGGTAAAGTTTGTTTTTTATAATGATAAAAGCCAAAAGAATCTTGTTGCCCCTCTTTATGAAAAGCTGATCGTTGAGGACAGAGTTGATTTAACGCTTTCACCCTATGGGAGCCCCCTTACCATGGCCGCATCTGAAGCAACTGAGAAACATGGCTATGTCATGCTGGCCAGCGCTGCTGCAAGTGAGCAAATCTGGGAGAGAGGATATAAATATATATTTGGGGTATATGCACTTGCAGATCGATATTTCATAGGCTTCCAGGATCTGTTGGCAAGACAAGGTTCTGAATCCATAGGAATTATCTTTGAGAACACGGGTTTCAATATTTCCATTGCAAAGGGCGTCAGAAAATGGGCTGACCGTTTTAATCTCAAGATAACATACGATAATGGTTTTGATGATGCCGATAATGAGCTTCCCATAATTCTCAAACAAGTCATGAAAAAAAATATTGATGGGTTGATCTTCAGTGGCTACCCTCCCGAATGCTATAAGTTTATTAATCTGATGAAAAAGACTGGTTACCGGCCAAAAAATTTAGCTTTTACAATTGCGCCCATACTTCCTGGTTTTTATAAAAGGGTTGGTACTTTTGCTGAAGGTGTTTTTGGACCATCCCAGTGGGAACCGGATGAACGGATCCCTTTTCCAGGGACAAAACAATTTATAAAAGACTTTAAGGACTTTACAGGAAAGATGCCTTCTTATCACGCGGCATCTGCATATTCGGCCTGCCAGATTTTGGAAAAGGCAATCATTCAGGCCCAGACAATTGACCATAAAAAAATTAGAAATTATGTGAGTTCTTTTGACACTATAACGATTATGGGCAGGTTTAAAGTGGATCATACGGGTCGTCAGGTTGGACACAATCCAATTCTTATTCAATGGCAAAAAGGTAAAAAAGAGATTGTGTATCCAGGCAAAATGAGCACTTCACAACCACAATTCAATTCTTCCGGAGAATAACTTTAAATGCCAAAAAGGGTTTTCCAAAATAGGCTTTTGCTGGGGATAATCCTACCCGTTGTTATTATAGGCAGCCTTTTTTCATTTATGCTTAAGCAATTTTTGCTCCCGCCAATTATTTCACTTTTACAGGATCGTACAGATGCGACTATGATCCACGCCTCAAAAATGGGTATGACTGTCTGCGAAGAGAGATTTGGTGATATTCTGGAACTGAGGATGGAAGATAATCAGCAAATGAATGCAGCCTCTAAAAAAGAGGCTATTGAACAAATAAAAAAAATAAGTCAAATCATTCCCGGCATACAGATGCTGATCCTTGACAAGGACTGGAAAATTATTGGAAGCAGTTTCAAGGTAGCTGTGAATCAGTTGGTGCTGCAGAAGCAGATAAAAAATCAAAATAGTATCCTTATTCAAAACTTAGGCGATTACAGGGTAAGATTAAATTATCAGTTTTTTCCATTCTGGCGTTGGCGTGTAGTAAGTATTATGTTTGATGATGACTATATGGCGCCCATCCTCATGGCTAAACGGATTGTTAATATTGGCACTTTTGGTGTTCTTTTTATTGTTCTTTTTACAATGCTTGTTTTATTCATCTGGCGCATAAACCGGCCTTTGAAAAGCATTATCCAGGCAACTGAAGAAATTTCAAAAGGCAATCTGAAACCATTGTCTGTAAAAGGAAAAGATGAGATCTCCCAGGTATCTCTTGCCTTCAATTTCATGGTTAACAGTCTTGCCCAAGACAAGAAAAAAATAAGTACAATCATCAAAGAATTAAGAAATTCTGAAGAACAATACAGAGTCCTGACCGAGTTTTCATTAGCCAATATTGCAATGATTCAAAAAGATGAATATGTGTTTGCAAATAAGATGATGCTCCAATCATTAAAATTGAATTATAAAAATTTTAAGGGTAAGAAATTCTGGGAAATTATCCATCCAAAAGATATTGACTGGGTGACAAAAAAAATTGTAGCCCTTCAAAATAACAGCATAGAAAAAGACCATTTTGAATGCAGAGTTTTATCAAAAGATGGACAAATAATGTGGTTTGAACTGCTTGCCACTCTGATCCTTTACAAGGGGGAAAATGCGATTCTTATTCATGCAATTGATATAACAACCAAAAAAAAAGAACAATTAGAAAGGCGAAAACTTGAAAAAAAACTGACCAGGGCACAAAAAATGGAAGCGATTGGAACCCTTGCCGGTGGTGTTGCCCATGATTTGAATAATGTTTTAAGTGGAATTGTGGGTTATCCTGATCTTATGCTTTTTGATATGGCCCAAGATGACCCCTATAGAGAACCCATAGAAACTATTCAGAAATCAGGACTAAAGGCTGCGGCTATTGTGCAGGATCTGTTAACACTGGCAAGAAGGGGTGTAGCTATCTCAGGTATAGTGAACCTTAATGCAATAGTATCTGAGTATTTAAAGAGCCCTGAATATGATAAACTAATATCATTTCATTCTAAAGTTAAATTGGAAACACATTTTGAAAGTGACCTTTTAAATATGACAGGTTCCCAGGTACACCTGTCCAAAACTATTATGAATTTGGTATCCAATGCTGCTGAATCAATGCCGGATGGTGGAAAAATTATTATCACAACAAAAAATCAATATATTGATACACCTGTTGGAAATTACCATGCAGTGGAAGAAGGTGATTTTTGTGTGTTAACAATTTCAGACACTGGAATAGGAATCTCTCCAGAGGATTTAGAAAAAATATTTGAGCCTTTTTATACTAAAAAGGTCATGGGAAGAAGTGGAACCGGATTAGGTATGGCAGTGGTTTGGGGAACTGTCAAGGATCATAATGGATACATTGATATGCAAAGTTCCAAAGGAAAAGGCACCGTATTTCGTGTGTATTTTCCAATAACCAGAGAAAAGATAAATACGGATACAACTTTTCTTTCAATTGAGGATTGTAAAGGGAATGGAGAAAAAATTCTTATTGTTGACGATATCAAAGAACAGCTTGATATAGCATCAAGAATGCTGGAACAACTTAACTATTCAGTTTGTACCGCATCAAGCGGGGAAGAAGCTGTGCAATATATGAAAGAAAATAACGCAGATCTGATGGTCTTAGATATGATAATGGAACCTGGAATTGATGGTTTTAGTACTTATAAAAAAGTTCTTGAGTTGCATCCAAACCAGAAGGCTATTATTGCAAGCGGTTTTTCTGAGACATGCCGTGTCAAAAATGCTCAAAAACTTGGCGTTGGAGAATATTTAAAAAAACCTTATAAAATTAATGAATTAGGGCTTGCAGTCAAACAGGAATTAGAAAGATAGTAATGATTTCAAACCAGAAGTATCCTATCCCGAAAAAGAAAATCCGGTCACTGCCTTTTGCAAACACCCATCTTAATTTTGACAATTTAAGAGAGGCTTAAATGAATCACAAGATAAAAAATAATATGGCAATTTTTGTTATTTTTTTCATTCTCAGTGGACTCTTAATCATAGGGAATAGCGGTTTCAGTATTTTATCGGGATTAAGGGCCTATGTAGGTGGTGAAGGTCTGTGGGCAAAGGGTCAGAAAGAGGCCACATATCAGCTCATTAATTATATTTTCACGGGTGAAAAAAAAAGATATCAATTGTTTGTCGACAGCTTAAAGGTTCCTCTCGGAGACAAGGTCGCACGTATAGAGCTTGATAAAGCAGACCCTTTTAATGAAATCATTATCCAGGGATTAAGAAACGGAGGCAACCATCCAGAGGATATTCCCACAATGATTTTTTTGTATAAATATTTTAAAAATACAAATCATATCAAAAAGGCCATTGAACAATGGGCAATAGGGGATGGGCTGATACAGGAACTTTTAATACTCGGTGAACAAGCAAATCGTAACATCGTTAATAATAAAATGAGTAAGGAAAAGGCTGTCCAGACTCTGGCCTCAATAGATGTTTTGCAAAAAAAACTTAATGAGGCTGAGAACCAGTTTTCTTTCAATATATCAAATGCTGCAAGATGGGCGGCGAATCTACTATTTGTAATCATGATTTTTTTTACCCTTGTCGGAAGTGTTCTGTGTTTTATTGTATTGCGTTTGATTACAGGCATTATTATTGATTTAAATCAAAAAAAGACACAGCTTGAGACTCAAGCAAGCCAGGAAAGAATTCTCAAAAAAGAAATTCAGAAAAGCGAAGAAAAGTACAGGAGTATTTATGAGAATGCTGTTGAAGGTCTTTTTCAGAGCACACCAAAAGGGCGTTTCATCCATGTAAATCCGGCTTTTGCCAGAATGCTGGGCTATGCATCGCCAGATGATCTCGTTTCAAGTATTTCTGATATTGCAAATCAGTATTACGTCAACAAAGAAGATCGGGATCGATATAAAAAGATTCTTCAGGAAAAAGGATCTGTAGAGTTTTTCGAGTTCAAAGCCCGGTGCAAAGACGATTCTCATATCTGGGTATCCAACAGCACCCGGGTTATCTATGATCATGACGGCAAAATAGATCGTTACGAAGGCTATGTGACGGATATTACAGCAGGCAAAAGGGCAGAAGAAGAAAAAGAAAAGTTAGAGGGACAATACCGCCAGGCCCAGAAGATGGAATCTGTGGGACGTCTTGCAGGAGGGGTGGCCCATGATTATAATAACGCTTTAAGTGTGATCTTGGGGTTTACTGAACTGGCTATGAGCGATATAGATCCAGAGAACCAGATGTATGACAATCTCAAACAGGTTCTGAAGGCCGGCAGACGTGCAACAGATATTACACGCCAATTGCTGGCTTTTGCCCGCAAGCAGACCATCTCTCCCATTTTGATTGATCTGAACAAAAACGTGGAAACGATGATCAAAATGCTGCGTAGCCTTATTGGCGAAGATATTGAACTTGTCTGGACCCCCGGAAAAAATCTTTGGTCAATCATGTTGGACCCCTCCCAGATTGACCAGATTCTGGCCAATCTTTGTGTTAATTCCAGAGATGCCATCCAAGGTGTAGGTAAAATCACCATTGAGACTTGTACTGTGACTTTGGACACAGTTTTTTGTGCTCAGCATAAAGGTTTTATTCCAGGTGAGTTTGTCCAGCTGACAGTAAGTGACAATGGATGCGGAATGGATAAGGAAATACTCAATAGTATCTTTGAACCGTTTTTTACCACAAAAGCTGTAGATAAAGGCACTGGACTGGGACTTTCCACCGTTTACGGCATTGCCAAGCAGAACAATGGATTCATAGACGTCTACAGTGAACTCGGCCAAGGGACAAGCGTCAAGATATACCTGCCCAGATATGATAACAAAGCTTCTGAGATCCAGAATGAAAAAATGGAAAAAGTCCCGCAGGGCCAAGGTGAAAATATCCTGTTAGTGGAGGATGATTCCCAGATTTTGCAACTTGTTCAGAAAATCCTTAACGAACTTGGCTATTCAGTTTTGGCCTTGGGTGCGCCAAAAGAGGCAATAAGGCTTGTCAAGGAACAAAAAACAAAAATTCATCTACTGATCACTGATGTGATCATGCCTGAAATGAACGGCCGAGAACTTTCGGAAAGGCTGAAATCCTTTAATTCAGACCTAAAATGCATATTTATGTCAGGATATGCAGCCGATGCCATCGGACATCACGGAGTCCTGCTCAAAGGAGAACACTTCATTCAAAAACCTTTCTCCAAGGAAGATCTGGCAAAAATTGTCAGAAAAGTGCTGGTTGAAAAATAGGTAGTTTTGCCTATTGACGCACCAATTAAGGCTTGTTACAGGATAGCAATTAATAATATATGACAAAGCCAAAATTTATGAGTTAGGAACGAGATACGATGAGAAAAATTATAAACGCTGTACTAACCTGCTGCTGCTGTTCAGGTATTATCGTTTCTTTAGTTTCAGGAGTGAGTCTATCGCCATACAATATTTCTCCAATAGCATTAACTGAGAATAATTATTTTAAAATTGACAACTTTGGCACGGATTATTTTATTATTACTGAATCCTACACCCAAACAGTTTGTTATCCAACTGCTAATGACTGTAATAATGAAAATGGGATCTTTTCTCTTATGGCAATGAATAATGCACAAACAGGTGATTTCAATGGTGACGGGTTTGAAGATCTTGTTCTAACCATAGCTTATTCTCCCCATACAATCGAGAGAGTTGACACCCCATCAAAACCTATTTTCTATTTAAATAACGGTAAGGGAACTTTGGTCAGATCTGATGACATTATAAATGGTTACTCTAATATTAAAAGGCACATGTTATATAGAACAGCAGTTGCGGATTTTAATTCTGATGGTTTAGATGATTACCTGGCCGGGGCTATGGGTATGATTAAAACAAATTCAGATGGAACATATACGAATAAATTCGAACCAAATCTACTTTTATTAAGCGGCAAGGATGGTAAATTATACGACGCTACAGGGAATATTGAAGGTCAAGAAAATAGTGGATTGTCTGATGGCTTCACATTTGCTCATGATTTATCCTGGGGCGATATTGATGGAGATTCAGATATCGATTTTTATGCAGGTGGCCTTCTTTTTTTGAATGATGGAGTTGGTAAATTTGCTAATGCTCTCGATCAATTACCCAAGGAGGCTAAAAATAAATGGAATTCTCCTCCATCAGCTAACTATATGATGTCCTCGTTAATTGATGACTTTGATAATGATGGCATTGGTGACCTTATTGTATTTCATGATGATGAAACTGGTTCAAACTCATATTCGTTTATCAGTAAGGGTAAGCCCCTTCTTTCAGATCGAGATTCTCAGTTGTTAACAACTGGACTGTTTGGCACCAATACCAAACATAATTTTGCCAATTCGGCTGATATTAATGGTGATGGATATAAAGATATTTTAATCGGTCAAACAAGGGCTGATCCATATTATGTTGGCAGAGCAATCCAAATATTAATTAATCAAGGTAATGGTTTCTTTATCGATGAAACCAATTTACGAATTAATAATTCTAAACGCGCTGATCTAAATAATCTTGACACTACCGAAAGTGGTTTAGGTGAGGGTGTTTTATATTTATTAGATATAGATAATAATGGTAGCATTGATATTGTTGATGCAACCACAGCAGGTTGGAAAGAAAACAGTATTCCAGGACTTCACATTTTCCTTAATGATGGGGATGGAAATTTTTCATATGTTGAGCAGTCATCATATATTTATCTTAATCCATACCAAATTGAGGGATTTGAAAAATTGGAGCAATGGAATCAACGTCCTATGCAAACATCTATCCCTATAAATATTGACGGTCAATATGGTATTGATTTTATAACTGTTACACAAGTTCCTGATTTTGTTTCATCTGCAACAGACAGTGAATTTATCCTGTATCAATTAACATCTAAAAAAGTGCTTCCAAATAATAAAATATTCTCAAAATTAAGCGCTCCGTTCCTAACCATGACAACTTCAGGAGTTAATGTCGTTTTATCCTGGACACCTGTACCAGGTTCAATAGGCTATTCTTTATTATATGCGCCCTATCCATACAGTGGATCAAGCAGTATTACGACTATTGATATGGGAACCAAAGCAAGCTTGTCTGTTGCCTTATGGAGTGGCGCAGCCTTTTATGTGGCGGTTAAAGCTTATTACAATAACATTGAAAGTGCATTGTCAAATATTGATTATTTCTTATTGCAAACTAATAACACTCAAACTTCTTACAAAAATTTTAAAGAGATTGGTTTGACACCTCAAATATTACCCAAGCCGGATCAGACAACAAGAGGATATGCAGATTTTTCGAAACGTGGTGTTATAGATTTATTCATTGCAGAACAAACTTATGATTGGAATAAGCCTGAAAGTGAAGCAACTCCAAGTAAATTTGGATTTTGGAAGAAACAAAGTAATGGCACTTATATTAAAGACGAATCACTTTTATCATCCACTGATGGATGTATACATCCTCGCAAAGCAATAACATATGATTTTAACAATGATAACGTCTCAGATGTTTTTGTTGCCTGTCATGGATATGACAAAAATCCTTTTCCAGGTGAGAAAAATAAGTTGGTATTAAGTCAATTAGACGGCACTTTTGAAATTACAGATGCATCAGATGATATAGGTTTTTTTCATGGTGCTACAGCAGCTGACCTTAATGTTGATGGCTATGGTGATGTTATAGTTGTAAATAATTTTGATCCTGATTCTGCATTTGTACTTTTAAATCAGGGTGACGGATCATTCAAGCGGGAAATAACATCCACACTTCCGGCATTCATTGGAGGAAAAAATTATTTTACAACTGAACTTATTGACATAAACGAAGACAACAAACTTGACCTGTTGCTTGGTGGCCATGAGTTTGAGGGTGCAGAGACTTTGGTCTTTATCAATCCTGGAAATAATAATTTTTCCAATGTTACGCCAATTATTATCCCGGCGGTTCCAAAGGAAGGTGTAGTTCTTGATTTTACATTTACTGGAACTGGCAATAATCGTGTGTTATGGATACTTAGAACTTCTGGAGGAGATGGAACTTTTTATCAGAGTCGAGTTATTCAGAAAGTCCTTTGGTCTACACTTCAATCTACCGTTATTTTAAACGAAAGACCAGCTCAATGGATACCATGGATTATACCAACAACTATAGGCGGTACAAAGGTAATTGCAGGTGACAATGAAAGTCTTGGAGTATCCATCCCACAATAACTCACTTTATCAAGCTGAAAACTCAGATCCTATTATATGAGCCACAACCAGCTTTATAAGCCATTCTTCAGCTATAATTTTTATAAAATATAAAAAATTTAAGTAAGCAATTCTTGCTAAAGCCAAGATCATAATAGTTTCATCAAAATCAGTAAAATATCTTAGCTTTAGGATTAATTTTTCAAATTTTAGTTCATCTTTAAGAGTAATATTTTTAATACTGGAACCATTATTTGCTATTCTTTATGGTTCTGTTTAATAAAATTTTCTGATAGCGGTCCATCTTTGCGCCATGCCCAACATGTATCTATTAAGTATTCGCCAATGTCAAACTCAGAATTTTCTTTTCTGTCTTTATCACGTGCTCCGAATATCCAGTATGCCTGAAGTGCTGATGGTGCCATGGATAAAAGTAAAGTAGTCAAATGAACACATCCTTTTATACCACCTGCAATCTTTTTGACTTTGGATGTGAATCCCGGAGCAATATTTAATCCCTTTATTTTATCAAGACTGTTTTCCATTTCCCTGCAAACATTATCGTGAGGAGCACCTGGAATTTTTGTATGAATATCCACAATTTTTAATTCAGAAATTTTAACAAGTAATTGAATTTGCATATGATGAAACACATTCGGAACAATCGGTTCACCAGATCTCTCATAAACTATTATCAGATTCTTTTCTTTAAATTCACCTTTAATTAATATGTGCTCATCATCAACAATATAACTGGAAATATCCAGATTTCGATTATGGATTTTTTCAAGTTTATCTATTTTCATATTTTCCATTAAGTATTTTTACCGTGACATTTTTTATATTTTTTATTATTTCCACACCAACATAGTTCATTTCGACTAAATGTCAAAGGGTCAAGGATTACACCATCAAGATAAAACCATTGCTCGGTTTCATAGATAAATCTTGAATTTTCATGCAATTGCCCTATTGGATCATTTTGATAAAATGCAGCAAACTCAACATATCCGATTTGATTATCAGTGCGACTTTCCTCCGTTTTTAAAATTTTTAATCCAATCCAGAGAGTATTACGAAAAGTTTGATTTAATAACTCAGCTTCATTTGGCTCCTGCCGGGATGGGTGATGTGTGGAGATCAAATATTTAGTATCTTTGATGCAAAAAGCAGAATATCTTGATCTCATTAATTCTTCCGGGCTTTCTGGTTTTAAATTTCCGGATAAAAATGGATAACAACAGGCATTATATTTTTTTTTACTATTGCAATAACAATCCATTTTTTATCGTTCTCCAGATGCTTGTAATTAAAATGATTCTATATTTTTAAACTTAAAAAAATCAAGGATAATCCTTGTACATAATAGTCAAATCCCGGAATCCTAAAAGATACTAAAACATACTTTATTAGAATTTTGTTGAAATAACAGAAAAGAATGCCTGCAATAAGAAGGGTTTTAATTACACCTTGCGTTATTGATAAACTTTAACTCAAGTTTCTTGAAAAATATATTTTTATATGCTTTGTTTTCAATGGCTGATAAACAAATATGGGATTAATGCTATGAAAACATACAGAAAAGAACTATGGATTTGAAATCCCGCCAAGAAGAGCTTTTATCAATAAGAAAGGTATAGTGCTCTGAAAAAGGATACTGATAAATATTCAATCATAAATGCAACCCTGTGGATGACAGGAACCCTTGTTTCATTTATGGGTATGGCTGTGGGCGGCCGGGAACTCTCGCTTGAGATGGATACTTTTCAAATTTTATTTTTCCGCAGCCTGATCGGTTTGTTTGTCTTATGTCTGATCCTTTTTAATAAAGGATGGCATTTAGCAGAAACCAGGCATTTTCCTTTGCATTTTCTGCGCAATATTTCCCATTTTGGGGGGCAGTTCGGCTGGTTTTATGGAATTGCATATCTCCCTTTATCTGAAGTTTTTGCCATTGAATTTACTCTGCCAGTATGGACAGCTGTTTTAGCTACACTTATCTTAAAAGAACAAATGACATTATCTAGATTTTCTGCTGTTGCTTTAGGGATAGCGGGTATGCTCGTAATCCTCAGACCCGGAATGGGAGTTTTGAATACCATATCACTCTTTGTACTGGCAAGTGCTTTATGTTTCGGGCTGTCCCATACATTAACCCGCAGGATTGTCTGGTTTGACCATCCAATAACTATTCTTTTTTACATGACCCTGATACAGCTTCCCATTGGCTTTGTTCTTTGCCTTAACAACTGGGCTTTTGTTTCATTTTCCATGTGGCCGTGGTTAATAGTTGTAGGCATTACAGCATTAACAGCCCATTATTGCATGGCCAGGGCTTTTGCAATAGCAGATGCAACAGTGGTGGTTCCCATGGATTTTTTAAGATTGCCCTTGATAGCTGTTTTAGGATATTTGTTTTACAATGAAATTCTTGATATTTTTGTGCTGATCGGCGCTTTTATTATGCTGTCAGGTAATTTTATCAACATCAGAGCAGAGCATAAAAAAGCAAAACAAAGCCATATCTCAGGTTAAAAAGTTGTTTATAATCAATCCCAAAAGATTATCCCATTTTTAGGTGTTGGCTGAAAAAGCTGCGGTATTCATCTTCACGATGGCTGACATAGAGAATTGTACATAGATCTTCTTTCACCACATCCCCAAGGAAGTTAAGAACGGCTTTTCTGTTTGATTCATCAAGGCCCTGGGTGGGTTCATCCAGTATGAGAAGCCTTGGGAGTTTTATCAGGGCCCGGGCAATCAGCACCAGCCGCTGCCGGCCATATTCCAGCTGCCTGAAAGGGGTATCGGCTTCCTTGTCCATATTCAGCCGCCCAAGCCATGACATGGCCTTTTGTTCCTGCTGAGTGTTATATTGGCGGTAAACCCCGATGGAATCAAACAATCCTGAAATAATGCAGTGCAGACTGGTTCCAGGCACATTATAGTTCCTGTGCAACTCAGAGCTTACAATACCCATGTGCTGTTTTAGATCCCAGATGGATTCTCCTGTTCCCCTCTGTATACCGAATATTTTCAGATCATTCTGGTAACAGGCCGGATGATCCCCTGTAATAACCTGGAGCAGGGTTGATTTCCCGCATCCGTTGGGGCCTGTTATCAAGGTATGATCTCCCTGATTTATCGAAAAGGATAAATTCTTGAATATTGTAAAGCCTTCATATCCTGCAAATCCCCTGTTCAGTCTAACCAGCCGGGTTTGATGTTTATGCTCAGGAATCTTTTTTTTGTCTTTAACCCGTGTTTTATATAAATCTTGAACTGAAACCTGAAAATCAGGAGATTGTGTATGTGCTTTTTGTTCAAGAATTTTTATTATATTTTGCCTTTTCCCCTGATGTGTAAGCCGGCCCTCGGACATCACTGCGACATGGGTGCACCAGGAAGGTATATCATCCTTGTTGTTCACAAAAATAATAAGCTGGTTTTTTTGTTGATGCAGATGGAAAAGAGCCTTATTCATTTCCCGGCAGGTTTTAGGATCAAGTCCATCATAGGGTGACTGAATGATAAGGCATGATACACCTTTTGAGATTTGAGACAGGATCAAAAGTTTTCTTGATTGACCAGTACTCAGCTGGCGGTAACCTTTATCAAGGGAATCTGTCATGCCAAATGCCTCAATCAGGTTTTTATATTTTTCTATATCCTCTAAAAAAGTCATGGAAAGTGTTCCGGGATCAAGCTTATCCATGTAATCCGTGTCGTTTTTTTTTAGTTCCGACTCATAGAGTTCCTGTTGTTTTTTAAAAGAAACAATACCGATATTGGTCGGCAGATCAAGCTTGTCCGCTATGGCATCTTCCCTGGCTTCTCCTGATATGAGCAGGAAGAATTTTTCCAGGCCTGAACTGTTGGATCCCCATATAAACCATGCATCTTCAGCATGGGCATCAAATCTTTTGATACTGATTTTATTTAGTATTGCATTACGTATTTTCATGGAGGCTATCCAAAAAGTTTACCCCTTTGCAGGCATTCGATGATTTAAGATGATTATATCATTGATTAATATATTTCATAAGCATTTTGATGGATACTGGAGAATCCCATTTAACTGGACCTATAAATTTTTCCCGGAGAATTCCCTGCTTATCAATTATAAAAGTCTCAGGCAACCCGATTATACTAAAGTTTGAACTGACCTGGTTGTCCTGGTCATTAAGAATCGGGATGGTGAAGCCAATCTGTGTCGCAACAAAATCCGCCAGGGCAGGCTTGTCTTTATTGAGTATGGCCAGCATTTTAAAATTCTCCCCTGGAAGCCTTGCGTATAGCTTTTGCATTGAAGGCATTTCCTCGCGGCAGGGCGGGCACCATGTTGCCCAGAAATTAACCAGGACAACCTGTCCTTTAAGTTCAGAGAGAATCCAGGTTTTTCCCTTCCGGTCCTTAAGGGAAAAATCCGGGGCAGGGTCACCCACCTTTAAAAGAGCCGGTGTCTGGCCACAGGCAAAAATGAACAGGGGCATGCAAAATACCAGGGCTATAAAAAAAAGTTTCTTCATATTATTTAATTTCATTAAAATTTTAATATTTTGCTTTTATTTCCGATTCGATCAATTTATACAACTGCTTATATCCAAAGGTCTTGAGGGGTTTTCCATTGACAAAATATCCAGGTGTTTTTTTAACGTTAAGCGTTTTGGCATCGGCAAGATCCTGTTCAATAAGTTTAACAAATGCAGGGTCATTCATATCTTTTCTGATTTTTGCCAAATCAAGTCCGGCCTTTGGAAGGAACTGCCATATTTTTTTGGGCTGCGGGTTATGATGACTGGCCCAAGAAGCTTGGGATTTGAACATTACATCCAGTGTCTCCCAATATTTCCCCTGCTTTCTGGCTGCTTCAAGAATTTTTACAAAGTATTCAGCACCATCATGAAAAGGAGCATATCTAAGAACCAGTTTTATTTTACCGGGATTGTTTTTCATCATCTGTTTGACATAGGGTGAAAAAGCTGCACAGGTTTCACAGGCCGGGTCCATAAATTCGACAAGGTAGACTTTTGCATCATCACTGCCAAGTGTCATGGAATGGTCCCGGACAAAAGTTGAGGAATTATTCTGGGCCATAAAGTCATACATGCGGGCCTGCTGGACTTTATAATAGTAAGAGGTTGCCCAGAATATACCGATCAATACAAGGCAGGTGGCTGCAAATATTTTATATTTCATTTAAGATATCCTCCTCTTTAAAATAAATAAGAGTGTTATAATTATTGAAAACGAAAGTAAAGAAAGCATGGGTATGGTTAAAAAACCAAAAAGGTCTATGTATTTTTCCGTACAGGAAGCCCCCTGGCTGCATGGTTGTAATTCCTGAGGGATAAATCCGGAGTACACTAAATTATGATAAAATGCCGTTAACCACCCTGCAATCGACAGGGGCAGCGCATACCTTACAACACTTTTATCAAAGGGGAAAAGTCCTGCGGCCAGGATAATAACCAGGGGAAATAAACAGATTCTCTGATACCAGCACAAAACACAGGGAGCGAACTCCATTACATGGCTGAAGAACAGACTTCCCAGAGTTGATGCGCTGACTATAAGCCAGGTTAAAAAAAGAAGAGTCCAATTTGCATCGGACTGATTGTCGGGTTTAGCCATGGTAAAATCTCTCTGGAGCTTTATAATTTGGGTTCTCCTGTGCAGCTCTTCTCTGTCTTCTTCAGGGGGGGGGATCTCCTGCAATTATGAAACCCACCAATAGACCCCGGAATCGGTATTCTCGAAGACAAACACGAATTGATATTTTCAAATTTTACTCAGGCCGACGGAAGCGCTTTTTATTTCACCTGCAAATTCAAGGTTGCAGGCTGAGGGCTCACTCAAAAATAACGCAAGGTCTCCTGCTTCAACATCTTTTTCAAGGTTGGGGCATCACATTCTAAAATCTCTCCTGAAATACTTGCAGCTATTTTACAAAAAATATCCAACAGATCAACATCAAAATGGAGCCCTTTTCCTTCCTGCATAATGGCAATACTCTTTTCAAAAGAAAAAGATTTTTTATATGGTCTTTCGGACATCAGGGCGTCAAAGACATCGGCAATCGCAAAAATCCTTGCATTCAGTGGAATTTTTTCCTGTTTTAAACCCTTTGGATAACCGCTGCCGTCCACCTTTTCATGGTGACCCACAACTACCTTGACAGCATCTGTCAGCCATGCGTGTTCTTTTACAATTTCCACACCATGGTCAACATGAGTTTTCATGATTGCGAATTCTTCATCATTGAGCTTGCCGGGTTTTAAAAGAATGCTATCATGGATCCCTATTTTTCCAACATCATGCAAAAAAGCTCCTTTAATAAGACCACGCATCTTCGCCCTTTTTAAGCCAAACTCTTCTGCAATTCGGATGGCATAGAGAGTGACCCTATAATTATGCTCACTTGTATCGCTGTCACGTTTTGAAATAGCCGCGCCTAAGGTCTCTAATATGCCTATATTGGCATTGGCCAAATCCAGGGTCAGCAATTTCAAATTTCGATGCATACTAATAACTATAGGGTAAAGAATAAATATGGTCGCCAATACTGCTGCAAATACAACCCCTGCAGAAACCAGAGGTTGGCGCTCCATCCGTTGCAATACCTCATTGGGAATCCTGTATACTCCCTCAAAATGGCCTTTTTGATTTGCTCTTTCATCATACAAGGGTACGAAAACCATAAGAAACTGGTTTTCTCCCAAAGAAAATCGTTTGTAAGAAGTAGCCCCGACCAGATACTGATTGTGCAGATTTTTATCAAGCCACTTTTCCACATCCTTCCCGTCATGGGCAATGTGTTCCGCTACTAGCTCATTTGCCATATCATATACTTCCACTACGACAAAATGCCCCCTGCTGCTTATTTCAAACAACCGTTCTTCAAGTAATTGAAATATCCGGGCATCCTTGCTGTCAAAAGAGGTTTCCAGATCTGCAAGAATAAACCGGGCTTCATCCCGTGCAAGCTCAACTACGAATTTGTCAGTTGCCTCATATTCAATATAAAAGGAGATGCTCCCGGCAATAATTGAAATCGATACCCAAACAAGGAAAAACCTGAATAAAAGTTGACGGTGAATTGTATTAGTTGTTAATAACATTTTTTTCTCCTTCAACACTTTCAATCGGTAATGTAAATGTAGTGCCTTGCCCCGGAATATTCTCAACGTCAATTCCTCCTCCATGCCTCTTGATAATACAGTAACTCATCGATAACCCGAGACCGGTTCCTTCCTGCCGCTGAAGTTTTTACTACGCTGCCGCTCCAATGAAGCTTGTGCTGCTAGGCTGTTAAAGTTTAATCGATAGCATATAATCAATCAATTGTCCATCCCGCTTATAACTCAGCATTTCTCGGTGGCAAATAATTATCAACTCGAATTATGAAGAATTTTGTATGCTGTGGTCAGACACATCCCATTTTTGCAGCGTTCTTATATTCCTTAACCTTTTTTCCCAAGATTAAAGGCAGTTCTTTATTCTCAAGGTTAGATTCAATCAATTTTATAAAGGCAGTCCCGATAACAATGCCGTCGGCAAATTTTGAAATTGCCTTAACATCTCTGGCAGTGGATATGCCAAAACCTACACATATGGGTAGATTAGTAAAATGCCTTAGATCATTAACCTGGTTTTCAATATTGAAGGTATCAAGATGGCAGCTGCCCGTTACACCGGTTTTTGAAACAAGATATAAAAAACCTGAAGCACCAGTTGATATTTTTTTCATCCTTGATAAAGGAGTTGTCGGAGCAATTAATCGGATAAGACAAAGATCGTCTCCTGTCCATTTTGATGTCATTTCGTAAGATTCTTCAGGTGGCAGGTCCACAATTAAAACACCATCCACTCCAGCCTTTAATGAATCCGTGTAAAAATTTTTGGCTCCATAGGCATGGATTGGATTGTAGTAAGAGAAAAGAATGATTGGAATCTTAGTTGTTTTACGAATTTTACCTGCTATTTTTAAAACAGCTGCCACATTAATACCGTTTGCAATTGCTCTTGCTGAAGCCCTTTGGATAACCGGACCATCAGCTGTCGGATCTGAAAAAGGGATGCCCAGTTCCAAAATATCAAGGCCTGAAGAACACATTTGTTTAATGAGTTCAAGTGAGGTATCAAAATCTGGGTCACCTGCAGTTACAAATCCGATGACTGCCTTATCACCTTTTTTTTTAACCTGTTCAAAGGCTTTTTTTATTCTATTCATTTTTATCTCCTTTATTCATTCCCAAAACAGAAAATACGGTTTCAAGATCTTTGTCACCACGCCCCGAGAGATTGACAATAATGATTTCATCTTTTGACCTTTTTTTTGCCTGGTCCATGGCATAAAAAACTGCATGGGAACTTTCAAGAGCAGGGATGATACCTTCCAGGCTGCAAAGTATTTGAAATGCTTCCAATGCCTGGCTGTCTGTTACAGAAACATAATTTGCCCTTTTAAGGTCTTTTAAAAGGGCATGTTCCGGGCCGACGCCGGGATAATCAAGTCCTGCCGAAATGGAGTGGGCTTCTTTAATTTGTCCGTTTTCATCCTGAAGCACATAGGATTTAGAACCATGGAGAACACCTGGGCTGCCCTCACCAAGAGTAACGGCATGTTTACCTGTTTTAATGCCTAAACCGGCTGCTTCAACCCCTGTGAGACCGCAGGAATCATTAATAAAGGGATAAAAAAGTCCCATGGCATTACTTCCACCCCCTACACAGGCAATAAGCAGATCCGGAAGACGACCGGCAGCCTCAAGGATTTGTTTTTTTGTTTCAACGCCGATGATTTTTTGAAAATCGCGGACCATGGCAGGGTAGGGGTGCGGACCTGCAACGGAACCAATTACATAAAATGTATCCGCAACCTTTCCTACCCAGTATCTCATGGCTTTATTCATGGCATCCTTTAGTGTGCCTGAACCTGAATCCACAGGGAAAACACTTGCTCCTAAAAGCTTCATTCGCTTTACATTTGGAGCCTGTCTTTGTATATCTTCAACCCCCATAAAAATTTTACATTCCATTCCAAATAATGCTGCAGTTGTTGCAGTTGCAACCCCATGCTGGCCTGCACCTGTTTCTGCAATTAATTTTGTTTTACCCATGTATTTTGCAAGGAGTGCCTGGCCCAGTGTATTGTTGATTTTGTGAGCGCCTGTATGTGCAAGATCTTCTCTTTTAAAATATATGGATGCACCTTTAAGATGTCTTGTAAGCCTTTTCGCAAAATAAAGGGGAGTGGGACGGCCTACATAATCTTTTAAAAGCGTTGTTAATTCATTATTAAATGTCTTATCCTGGAAATAATTATTATACGCTTGTTCAAGCTCCAGTATGGCAGGCATCAATGTTTCTCCAACATAACGACCGCCATATGGGCCAAAATGTCCCCTGGAATCAGGGTATAAATGATTTATTGTCATTAAAAAATTCTCCTTAAATTATTTTTTCCCTTTATTGAAGATTTTGAAACAGCTTTTATAAAGGCTTTTATTTTTGCCATATCTTTTCGTCCAGGTGCTTTTTCAACTCCTGAACTGACATCAACTGCATGGGGCAGGCTTTTATGTATTGCCTCTTTTATATTTTCCGGCTTAAGTCCGCCGGCAAGTATAAAAGGGTGGTTTATCCCAAAATCTTTTACCCTTGCCCAATTCCATGAAAGAGCATTCCCTCCCGGTAAAATCCCTTTTGCACATTCAACAAGATAAGCTGTGGCATTATATTCTGAAACATCTTTTAGAAAAGGCCGGCTATCAACATAAAGACATTTTATTACAATGAGATCGAGTTCCATGAGCTGGTTCACAAGATCAGGAGGTTCCATGCCATGAAGCTGAACAGCATCTAAAGAGCATTTTTCAACCCGTTCCATGATATATCCCAATGGTTGATTTACAAAAACACCAATGGTTGAAATATTTTTTGGCAGGTTTAAACTGATTTCCTTTGCCTTTTCTATTGTGATATTTCTTGTACTTTTTTCAAAGAACACCAATCCAATGGCATCCGGCCCAAGTTCAGCACATTGCATGGCTTCATCAACCCTTGTAAGGCCGCATATTTTAACCTGCGGGATATATGATGAATTTTTTATAATGGTTTTGTTCATAACATTTTCCCTTTATTTCATAAGGAATAGAGTGATTTTAAAAAATCCGTGGTACTTTCGGCCTTTACCAGACTCTCTCCAATGAGAAAATTATAGATGCCAAATGATTGGTTCTTGATAATATCGTCTTTGCTTGTTATACCGCTTGCCGCAACAGCAATCTGGTCGGAATCAAGAAGACAAGCAAGGCGCATGGCAGTCTTTATATCCGTATCAAAGGAACTTAAGTTCCTGTTATTAATCCCGATCAGTTTTGCACCGGCATCATTTGCAGATTCAAGATCTTTTTCAGAATTGATTTCAACCAGGGCATCCAAATTCAACTCGGCTGATAGATCAAGATAATCCTTAAGCTGTGTTTTTGAAAGAATGCGGGCAATGAGAAGAACAGCATCTGCATTAAGAACACAGGATTCATAGAGCTGATATGCTGATATCATGAAATCTTTTCTCAGCATGGGAAGGGATGATACGTCACGGGTTTTTTTAAAATCATCAAAACTGCCTTTGAAATATTTTGTCTCTGTTAGTACAGATAATGCACAAGCTCCTCCTTTTTCGTATTCTTTGGCAAGAGTTTCAGGATTCAAATTAATATCGATATCTCCTTTTGAAGGGGATGCCCTTTTTATTTCTGCAATAATATTAACTGTATTCACACCATTATATCTTTTAAGGTTTTCAAGAAAAGGGCGTTTGCCGTCTCTTTTGGCCGCTCTTTTCATTAATTGATTCTCACTGATATGTTTTTTTGCCAAAGCAACTTCCTGTTTTTTATGATCAACAATAATTGATAAAAAATTTTTTTCCATATGTCTTTGCTCCGGGAGATTAAAGGTATAATAATTTAAATTTATTTATTGTCCGGACTGTGATCGCCAGTTTATCCGTTTTCCCGGGTAAATTGAACGAGCCTGTCAAGTTTATCTTTTGCAGCACCAGTATCTATAGATGCCTGAGCAATTTTTATTCCCTGGTCAAAATTATTTGCCTTTCCCGCGGCAACAAGTGCTGCAGAAGAATTAAGCAGTACAATATTTTGTTCAGGTCCTTTTTTTCCAGCCAAAATATTTTGGGTGATTTCAACATTTTTTTTTACATCACCTCCAAAAAGATCACTCGGATCTGCATATTCTCCAAAATATTTTTCAGGATTTAAATCAAAGGTTTTGATCTGGCCTGAATCTAATTGGGATACCCTTGTAGGCGCGCAGATTGATATTTCATCCAGACCATCGTGGCCATGAACAACAAAGGCTTTTTTAATGCCGAGCATATTTAATGCCTGGGCAAACATTTCCGTTAACTCAGGGGCATATACGCCAAGGAGCTGGCAATTTGCAGCAGCAGGATTGGATAAAGGCCCCAGCATATTGAAAATACTTCTTATCCCCACTTCTTTTCTTGCTTTGAGAGCATATTTCATGGCCCCGTGATATTGGGGCGCAAAAAGAAAACCAATACCGACTTCTTCAATAGCTTCCTCTACAATTTCAGGATCAAGGTCAAGTTTTACGCCTAAGGCTTCGAGAACATCCGCACTTCCGCATTTGCTTGAAACACTTCTGTTTCCATGTTTTGCAACGATAACATCACAACCTGCAACAACAAAGGCAGTTGTTGTTGAAATATTAAATGTATTTAAACCATCTCCACCCGTTCCACAGGTGTCAACAACAATGGGAGAAGACACTTGTATTTTTATAGCTTTTTTCCTCATTGCGCGGGCAGCTCCTGCCAGTTCTTCAAAGGTTTCACCCTTTGCAGCCAATGCTGCCATAAAAGCGCCGATTTGAGCATCTGTAATATCACCTGAAAAAATATCCAGGATCATTTGAGACATTTCAGAATCACTTAAGTTGCGACCCTTGATAATTTTATTTAAATTTTTTCGAAACATTATTCTTTTCCTTTATTTATTTGGGGTCAGGCTTTCCTTATTGTCTTTATTGAGCTCAATAAAGACAATAAGGAAAGCCTGACCCCGATTTATGACCCCGATTTATATGTCCCCAGTACTTTTTAAAAAATTTCTGAGCAGCCTTTTTCCAACAGGTGTCATGATGGATTCCGGGTGAAACTGCATCCCCTGGGTTGAATGGCTTTTATGTCTTATACCCATTATTTCACCATCATCTGTTTGTGAGGTTATTTCAAAACAATCCGGAAGGGTGTCACGGCAAACGGCTAAAGAATGGTAGCGCATTGCCTGAAAAGGTTTTTTAATTCCGGTATAGATATGCTTGCCATCCGTATTTACCATGGATGTTTTACCATGCATTATTTTTTTTGCAGGTATGATTTTCCCCCCAAAGGCTAAAGCAATACTCTGATGCCCTAAACAAATTCCTAGAACAGGTTTTTTCCCGGAAAAATTTTCAATTACAGAAATTGTTAATCCAGCATTTTTAGGCCGTCCCGGTCCCGGGGAAATAACTATGCCAGCAGGATCTATTGAAGCTATGTCATCTATTTTAAATTTGTCATTCCTGAATACCAGTACTTCGGCGCCCAGAATTCTTAAATATTGAACCAGATTATATGTAAAAGAATCATAATTATCTATCATTACAATCATGATTATTCTCCCTTATGATTTAAGATGTTTATTGCTCTCTCAATGGCTTTTGCCTTATTCACAGTTTCAAGTCGTTCTTTTTCCGGATCGGAATCTGCTACAATACCGGCTCCTGCTCTTATTGTAAGTTTGTCTTTTTCAATAACCGCTGTTCTTATGGTTATGGCAAGATCCATATTCCCATCAAAAGAGATATATCCTACTGCACCTCCATATGGACCTCTGGGTTCTTTTTCAAGTTCAGCAATTATTTCCATTGCACGTACTTTTGGGGCGCCTGAAAGAGTGCCTGCGGGAAATGTAGCCCTGATAAGATCCCATACGTCTTTGTCTTTTAGAATTTCACAATTGATATTTGAAACAAGGTGCATGACATGGGAATATTTTTCAACGACCATGAGATCAGTCACCTGCACAGTTCCTGTTTCAGCAATTCTCCCTAGATCATTGCGGCCAAGATCAACAAGCATAAGATGTTCTGAACGTTCTTTTGCATCAGATAAAAGTTCATGTGCAAGCCTTCTGTCTTCCTGTTCATTTTTTCCTCTTGGCCTTGTTCCCGCTATTGGTCTTAACGTTGCCAGGCCATTTTCCAAACGCACCATAACTTCAGGGGATGATCCCACAAGTGCAACCTCATTATAATGCATGAAAAAAAGATAAGGAGATGGATTGATATATCTTTGTGCCCGGTAAAGTTCAATAAGATCTTTTGGGGCGTCACATGAAAAAGGCTGGGATATAACAGCCTGGATTATGTCTCCGGCAAGAATATATTCTTTGGTTTTTTGTACATTTTTTCTATAGTCATTCTCATCAAAAACAGGGGTTGGAGGTAGGATACTTTGAACAGGCCCATCAAGTGCAGGGATGATATTTTTTATTTTTTCAAGCATTATAAAAATTTTTGCCTGAGCATCATCAAAAGCCTGACGTTTATCTTGATACTCGTCTAAAAAAGCTATTACAACACATAACAATGTATTTCTGATATTATCGAAAATGATGATTTCATCAGGCAAAATAAAATGCGCAACAGGGGATGTTTCGGGTAAATTGTTTGGTATATTTTCAAAAAAAGATACCATTTCATAGGTAAAATATCCAACAAGACCCCCCCAGAATCGTGGTAACTCGGGGATTTTGGCAGGGGAAAATTTGGCCATGAAATCCTTTAACATGATTAATGGTTCTCCATGATGAGGAATTATTTGTTTTCTATCATTTGATCTTATTTCAACATGTTGTGAAAAAATTTGAACATGTGTTCTGGCAGAGGTCCCAAGAAAACTGTACCGGCCCCATCTTTCTTTCCCTTCAACACTTTCAAAAAGAAAAACAGGCCTTTTTTCCCTATAGAACTTCTTAAGAAGGGAAACCGGGGTTTCCATGTCAGCAAGTATCTCTGTGCAGACAGGAACAACATTGTGTTTTTCTGTAAGGGTTAAGAATCTATCTTTTTCAGGGAAATTATTCAGTAACATGGATTTTCCTTTTTATTGATTCATAGTTATTTTTTGCAAAAAAAAAGATCGTGAGTTTTCACGATCTTTCTTGTCCAAAAAAAAACACCGTGAGCTTTTTGATCAGCCCACGGTGTTTATATAAGTTTATTTATTATATCATCATAAAGATAACTCGCAGGTGACCCCAAGTATTTGACGCCACCACCAGTAGTTAAAGGTGTAATTTAATATTAGCTTTGAATTTTTCATTTGTTTCTTTGTTAACCGCTTTTTTTAAGGGTGTCAAGAGATTTTCTTGAGATTTTCTTAATTTTATGCGTATCAATGATAAATTTAAAAATCAATTATTTTCTATTATTAATATATTGACAAGCATTTATTGGTAAATTATATTCCTCAGAAGGTTGGTAAACCCTTGTAAACCTGCAAATGAAAACAAAGGAATAAAACCATGCAAATCCTTGTTTCGGTCAAACAGATACCAGATGCACCGACTTTAAAAAACCCTGATTTTACTATTACAAAAGATTGGCATGAGGTCTTGCCTGGTATTCTTGGTAAAATCCAAAAAGTAAAAGGAGAAATGAATTGAAGCTAAATACTATTTGTGTTCTTAGTGACAATGAAATCCATGAGATTCACTTGCAGTCATTGGAAATTTTGGAAAAAATCGGAATTCATATTCAAGAAGATACAGCACTTGAGATATTTGAGAAAGCCGGGGCAAAAGTAGACTGGAATATAAAAAGAGTATTTATTCCACAATATTTAACTAAAGATGCACTGGCCAAGGCAAATCCTAACCTTTCTTTATACAATACAGACGGTGTCCGCTCAATGACTCTGGGGGGCGGTAACCAATATTTTGCAACCATTGGATATGCACCTTTTTTAATTGACTGGAAAACACAAAAAGTTCGTAGCGTGAAGAATACAGATTTGAAAGAGATTATCCAATTGGCCGATGTTCTGGACGGTGTCGATTTGGTTCATCCTCCGGGTCAGCCCATTGACGATCCAAGTGAAAAAGGTGATTTATATCAGGCCAAAGCACTTTTGACAAATACTCGAAAACCTATTCATACCCATGCTTATTGCGAAAAACATGCTGATAAAATCATTGCCATGGCGGCCGAGACTATGGGAGGAATGGATGAATTAAAAAAAACTCCGCACTTGATTTTTAATATTAATACATTTTCTCCATTGACCATGAGAAAAGATGCAGCCGAAGTAATCAGGAGTGCGGCAAAGGCCGGAGTGCCATACCTTGTTACAGCCGGTTGTATGGGAGGGGCAACATCGCCTGTAACCCTTGCAGGTGAGTTGTCACAGGCAAACGCTGAAATTTTGTCCCATATCATCTACAGCAAATTAATTAATCCGGAAGCTCCGGCAATATATGCGAGTTGGTGTAGGATCTTTGATATGAAGTATAGCACCTGTACTGTTGCAACGCCTGAATTTGCACTTATGAGGCTTGCTATTGCTCAGCTTGCACGGTTTTATAATTTACCTTCCGGAGGGGGGGCGTTACTATCCGATTCCAATACAATTGACTCGCAATATGGTTGGGAAAAACTTATGACCTCATTTATTCCCGCTTTAGGAGGTCTGGATATCCTTTTTGGGATGGGACTTCTGTCACAAATGAATGTTATGAGTTGTGAGTCTTTGATTATGGATAATGAAATTGTACAAATCATAAAGCGGCTTAAATCCGGTATAACTATAGGACATGATCAACTGGCTTATGATATTATAAAAGAGGAATCCATTAAATCAGAATATCTTACAAATCCACATACATATCAAAATTTTAAGAACGAACATTTCATTCCAAAGGTTAGTGACCGGAGCATGCTTGGAACATTTCAAAACAATGGTTCCAAAGATGTTAGAATGCGAACGCAAAATTTGATGGAAGAATATATGGCACATTATTCAAAACCTGGTTTACCGTATGATATTAAAATAAAGATGGATGAAATAATAAACGCATAAAATGGATGCGTAATATTCAGTACACTTGATATCTTTGAAAGATATGTTGTGAACTTTTTAAATGCTATTTTAGATATTTAAAATTGACTTTTCATACGTTCGATATTTTTTCTTAACCAGGACTGCCTCAGGCCGGCAACTTGTTCAGTATCTCCTGATTTAAGCATATCAATTGTACTTTCGATCTCATCAGCCATTAGCTGAACTTCATCCTTCCAGGTATTTTTATTTTTCAGGCGCATATACCAAAGACGAACAGTAAGGTTATAAAGCTGCCTTGAGATATCCCCTAAAATTGGATTTCCTGTTGCTTCATACAGCACATCGCGAAAATGAAAATCGATTTTCATCAATTCTTTTGGAGTATGATTCTGGAAAAGATTCAGGCATTCTTTTTTTATTTCCGCCATTTGCTTTAACTGGTTGTCCGTTACATTTTCCGTGGCTAATCGGCCAATAATGGCTTCGTGTTCCAGACGAATTTGAAAAACGTAAAGAATTTTTTGAAACTCTATATCAGTGACGATTGATCCTGAACGTGGGATGATCCTGACAAGGCCTTCCCATTGCAAGCGGTTAAGAACTTCTCGAACAGGAGTACGGCTGACTTTAAATTCCTCAGCCAGACTTTTTTCATTTAGTAATTCCCCGGGTTCAAATTCAAAAAATAAAATTCTTTCTAAAAATTTTTGATAAAGTGAAGAATCTTTAGACTTCATAAACACCTTTTTAGCATCTCAATTATTGTTGAATTTTATTCAAAAAAAAATAGTATCCTAAAGTTAATCCTATGTCAAGAATTGCCAAACTCTTGGGCAGGGCCAACGCTTGTAAGCAATCAAGGTAAAACTTTTGGGTATCGGCAGAACAGGAATCATCATCCACCGGTAACAGGTTCGTATACCAGTACGCTGTCACCGTCCGACAATCGGGTCATGGGTTTTGCCGGGCGACCATTTATCACAACTATCGGCTTTAATACAGATGGAATATTGAAGCGATCGAGGAAGTCGGCCACGGTTTCCTGACGGGCTATTGTTAACTTGAAGCATTCCTTACCTATTGGCGAATAAGTGTTCAAATTTGCAAGTAACCGGACTGTAACCCCTATGGTTTCTCCTGTTTTGCTGTTAGCGTTCACTTCATTTTTCCTGTTCGTTTAGGACCGCAAATGAAACAAAGATAAATCAGGTCAGGCCCAGTTGTTTAAGTTTTTTATCACTAGGCACTCCATTGACTGTCCATTGCTGCTCTTTGTAGTATTCATCCAGCATCTCCTCCAAATGGCAGACATACCCTTTACCCGGACCATCTGGAATGGGTTCGTGGGTTAATCTATGAGGCAGGGTATCAGACTTTCGATTTAAACCTGCCCGTACGAGAAACAATCTCTCAGCATTGATGATTCGCTCTGCAACCTGAGCCAGTTCTTCTATGGTATAATCAAAACCAGTAACGGCTTCAAGATAGTCCCTTATACCAAATGGGCGCATCTCCATCTTCTGTTCCACAAGGGCACGCATTGTGAAAAATATACAAATACCAGAGGCATCAATGATGGCCGACAGATCCTGGCAGACTTTTACCCACTTGGCGCGTCCCTTCCATTCAAGGGGGTCCAGCAGGGTTGGTATTCCAAGAATTTCAAAATAAGCTGGATCGCCGCGCATATGGGATGCACCAATTGGCGATGTGGCATAGGCCAATCCCATGCCCTGTTCAGCCCTGGGGTCATAGCCGGCAAATTCCTGTTTTTTGGAAACCATGGCCAGTTCAGGGTGACCGTATTTTTGGGCCAGGCGGTAACTTCCCAGAGCGAGATCCCTGCCAAATCCTTTCATTTCACCGGTCATTTTTGTTAATTTAACCAATGCATGGCCATCTCCCCACTTTAATGGAAAGCCCACTTCTTTTCGGGTGATATAACCTCTTTCATACAACTCCATGGCACAGGCCACGGTAGACCCCATTGTGATGGTGTCCAGACCCAGTTCATTGCAGATATAGTTGGCCTTGGTGACGGCGGATAAATTGTCAATGGCACAATTGGAGCCCATGGAATAGATAGTTTCATATTCCGGCCCTTCTCCTTCACCTGCAAATTCGGGCTGGGTCACTTTGGTAAGCCTCCCGCACCCGATGGGGCAGGAGTAACACGCTTTGTTTCCAACCACCAGGGTATCGCGCAGGGTACTTGCCTGGATGTTTTCCCATTTATCAAATGTGCCCTGCTGAAAATTTTTGGTGGGCAGTACACCAAAGGCCTGGGCTATGGCCACGGTATTTGCAGTGCCGTTTACCCTTAAAGGGGGCGGGGTGTCTTTATGGGTTTCCCTAAACTGACCCATGACTCGGTCTTGAACGTCTTTAAATTTGTCAGCATCTGCAATGGCGGGTTTTTGCCCACCTCTGACAACGATGGCTTTTAGTCTTTTTGCACCCATGACCGTTCCCACACCTGAGCGGCCGGCGGCTCGATCCTTATCATTCATGATGGTCGCATACAAAACACCTTTTTCCGCTGCCGGACCTATGCAGGCAACTTTGGCCTTTGGATGGGTTTCAGAAAGTAATTGTGCTGTGGTTTCATGGGTGGTTTTACCCCATAAATGATCTGCAGAACGTAATTCACATGTTTCGTTGTCAATAAAAAGATAAACCGGTTTTTTTGCAGCACCAAAAATCAATAAGGCATCAAATCCCGTGCGTTTCAAGTGAGCTGGGAATTGACCTCCTGAATTTGAGCAGGTGATGGCTCCGGTTAAAGGTGATTTGGTAGTGACCATATACCGGGCACCAGTTGGCGCCTTGGTTCCGGTTAAAGGACCTGTTGCCATAACCATGAGATTTTCTTTTCCCAGGGGATCACAGCCAGGATCAACTTCCTTGTTTAAATAGTAGATACCCAGGCCTCGGCCGCCCAGGTATTTCCGGGCAACATCAGGGTCTAAGCGTTCCTCTTTCAGCACTCCCTCTGTCAGGTCGACCCTGAGTACCTTTCCCATCCATCCGTGCATAATTGCCTCCATTTTTTTATTTCCCAAGAACGATGCCTTGTTTTATACGATTGCCCAGTCACCCTCACAAATGGGTTTTCCATCCAGAATACGTTCAGGACTGAAGATGGATAAATCCAGTGAAAAAGGTTGATCAAGAACCATCTCAGCGACATACCGACCAACGGCCGGGCCTTGTTGAAGGCCATGACCTGAAAACCCGTTGACAAGATAAAGACCTTTTAACTCGGGCCATTGACCGATAAAGGGGTTGTTGTCCATGGTACTGACAGCGTAGAGACCAGCCCATCCGCGAATCATTTTAATGGCTTCAAAAGCCGGAACGAATTTTGCCAGTTCAGGCCAAAGATCTTCCATGAAACGGCTGTCTTCCCAGTTGAAATTGAATCCCACAGGATCAGTATCCATGGATCTTCCCAGGATCATTAAATCATGACTTTCCGGCTGAAAGTAGAGACCAGATGGTAAAAATACGCCCGGCAGTTTGTTCGCGTTCTTGAGACGCGTTTTAAATACAAAGACCTGTCGTCTGGTGGGCAATACGGGCATTTTTATTCCCGCTGTTTCTGCCAGTTCAGGTCCCCATGCGCCGGCACAATTGATGATGATCTCAGATTTTAATGTCGTGCCAGATGCAAGGGTTACGCCTTGGGCACAATTGTTATAGCTGACAAAAGAGACGGCCTCATCTTTGATGAAGTTTCCGCCCATTTGTCTGATTTTCGCCTTGTACGCCATGAGCATTGAGTAGGGGTCCAATTTCCCGTCTTTGGCACAGAACGTCCCTCCTTTGTATCCGTTCAATTCAAACATATCATATTGCTTTGACAGCTGCTCGGCAGAAAACCAGTTCACATCACAGCCCTGTTCTTTTTGTGCGGCAAGACCTTTTTTTGCAGCATTCTGACCTTTGGCATCAACAATGAACAGATTTCCCGTGGGCACAAACCCGACATCGGGCTTGCTTTGGCCCACACCCATGGTTTGACCAAAGCGGGACAACACATCAAATGTGTACTGGGAGATCTGGATATTTTCTTTCAAGGCAAACTGGTGTCTTATGTTGCCGTTGCAAAGTGTTGTTGAGGCTCTTTCATAAGAGGGATCCCGTTCAATAATTGCGATACGAAGATTGTCCTGCAGGCTTAAAAGATAGTAGGCGCTGCAGCACCCCATGACACCGCCCCCGACAATGATTACATCATATGGATCATTTCTCATCAAAAATTTTCCCCTGGTATGAAAAAAGCAGCTGTTTTTGCGTTTATAATTTCAGTGTCTGATGCATATCAGTGATAGTTTTTTATGTCAATAATTTTTTATCATTAATAAATCAACTATTCTTTATTAACAATTATACTGCTGCCAGATCACCAGCCACCTGAATAGGGATGCCCGAAAATTGCCAATTCCTTTGATTAAAAAATTTGGATTCAGCTCAGAGCGACGGCTATGGTTCCAATATCTTCAGGGTTTCGGTCTGGTGATACTGGGCCGACGTATGTAAATAATATGGGGTTTTTATCCGCCGACTTTTACCGTCAATCCCATATCCTGCAAAAGGGCGGCTTTATATTCCATCTTTTCTTTTTCCGGGGAACAAAGGGTTTCCAAATCATATGGCATGGAAAGTTTTCTATAGGTTTCGATTCCGAAACGGTGGTAGGGGAGAAGCTGAATTTCTTTTAATTTTTTTAAATTTCGGCAGAACTCACCCAGATCTCTGATATTGCCGTCTTCATCATTCACCGTCGGGATGACAGGAATCCGGACAATAATGGGAAAGTTTTGTGGTCCGGCATCTATTTTTTTTAGATTTTCCAAAATCAAGCCATTGCCTACTCCTGTAATTTTTTTATGGCGATTTGTTTCCATGTGTTTTAAGTCATAAAAAAGGGTGTCCACAAAGGGAAGAACGAATTTGATGTTTTCCCACAGGACGTGGCCGCAGGTCTCAATGGCTGTATTCACTCCCTGAAACACGCATTTTTTCAGCAATTCCCTTACAAAATTTTTTTGCAGGAAAGGTTCGCCCCCGCTGATGGTGACCCCGCCGCCGGAGTGATAATAAAAAATAGAATCTTTTTGCACCTCTTTAAAAATTTCATCTGCTGTTGCCGTGTATCCCCAAAAAATACGTGAGCCCTCAAGACAGACATCAATACACTTTTTGCAGTCGGAACAGCTTTCCATGTTTGTGGTAAATTGTTCTTTTTTTATGTCATAGTTAATGGCCTGTTCAGGGCAGGTGTTCACACACTCAAAACAGCCTGTGCATTTTTTTTTGTCGTTTCCAAAATCAGTTTTCATCTCGTGGGACTCGGGCGTGGAACACCATTGACATCTCAAAGGGCATCCTTTGAGGAAAACAACGGTTCTAAGACCATCCCCATCAAAGCTGGATAATTTTTCAATACGCAGAACGCTGGCGGCTGCGGACATGATTCTTTACCTCGTTAAACTGATGGTATAAGGACGATTAAACCCTAAAATCAGCATCAACCGGCTGCCTTAAGGGGTGTAATGGATTCCTGAATGGTTCGGTTAATGATCTCATCCTGGACCTCGGGGCAGAGTTCAACAAAGTAAGCAGTATATCCTGCAACCCTTACCAGCAGATCCCTGTGCTTTTCCGGAGACTTCTGGGCCTTTAACAGCATCTCTTTGTCCACCACATTAAACTGTGCATGGAACACCCCCAGGGAGCAGGCACTTTTTAAAAGATTCATCAGATTGACCGTGCCCCGCTCATCTTTCATCAAATCAGGAGAAAGCTTCATGTTCAAAAGCGTACCGGAAGCAAAAAGATCATGAGGGATCTTGGCAACGGATTTTAAAACCGCGCCTGCACCATTGGAATCGGTTCCACCCGTGGGGCTTAGCCCATCTGTCAGGGTGGTCCAGGCCTTTCTGCCCGAGGGAAGCGCCCCGATGACCTTGCCTAAGGGAACATGGGCAGTCACAGGCAAAATGCCGGACATCAATTTTCCATATTTGCTGTCCTGCTGGTTGGTCTGAATGGCAAGGTATGCCATCATTTCAGCGGCAATCTCATCCGGATGATCCAGATCATTCCCGTATTTTTGTGCTTCAAGACATTTTTTATGCACGTCCGGGTAGCTGACAAAATCAGCGGCCAGGGCTGTTATTAAACGCTCCATGGAGACGGACTTTTTGTCAAAGACCAGTTCTTTGACAGCGGCAATGCTGTTGATAAAATCGGCGATACCATCATAAATAATGCCGTTTCCGCATTCATATTTGGTTCCGCCATGGGCATAATCCGTGGCCGTATCAATACAATTTCTAAAACTTAAGGAAATAAAGGGGACGGGCCGGTCATCCCAGATTTCATCCAGGATATTGTTGGCTTCCACCACTTTTTTGATAATATGGTCCACCTGCTGTTTAATGGCATTGGAAAATTCTTCATATCGGGTGAACAAAAGCGGATCTCCCGTATCATGCCCTAACAGTTTCCCGCTTTTTCTATGGATTCCACGGAAAAGAACAAATTCCACCAGGCTTGCCATGTTTACATCGGCGCTGACATATCCCCTTATCCTTCCGCTTAAATTGGTCTCCACACACCCGCAGGGATTCCAGTCATAGGCTTCATGGAGGGGAACCCCTTTGTTCTGTACCATACGAATGCCGACTTCATCGTTATGAAATGCAGGGAATCCATTACCCGTATTGATGCACTCTGCGCATTTTTTTAAAAAAGAATCCGGGTTTTTAGCAAGATTATACCGAACGGAAAGAGATGGTTGATAGAGCATGGTATCCATAGATGCCTGGATCACCATATAGGAGAGTTCGTTTACTGCATCCTGACCGTTGCTGTTAATACCACCGGCGCAGACATTCTGGAACATGGTATATCCATTGGCATATTCTGCTGTGACGCCATCCTGGAATAAACAGGGCTCTGCAAGTTTTATCCATGCACAGTCCAAGAGTTCCTGTGCCTCTTCCTCGGTCAGCCTGCCCGCATCAATATCAGTCTTATAATAGGGATAAAGGTATTGATCAATTCTACCCAGGTTATAGGAGGCTGCATTCTGTTCCATGAAAATAGAGGAGTGATACAGGTAAACAAATTGTAATGCTTCATGAAAGGTTCGGGCAGGGCGGGCCGGAATTTGTAAAAATACATTGGCTATCTGTTCTAATTCTTTACGGCGTAAAGCATTTTTTTCTTGTGAAGCAAGGCGAAGAGCTTCTTCCCGGTATCGCTGACCCAGGATGATCATTCCCCGGGCTGCTGTGATCATGGCATTTAAATAGGCAATTTTAGGATAGTGATTGGCTTTTGATAGAGAGTAGTCTGATTTTTTCTTTTCAATATATGAAATGATCCCTTCCATCCCTTCCTGTAAAAGCTCTTCATAGTTAGGCGTCAGTTCTCCAGGGCCCCGAACCGCTTTGCGGTCAATATAGATTACGGCATTTTCTTTTAATTCCACAATATCCCGGGGTGCCTGTGCCTCCCATTTTTCAAAATTGGATCGGCCCAGCCAATAGGGCTTTATCTCCTGTTTAAATAATATTTTATCTTCTTCTGAAATATAGAAGGGATCAAAAGGACGTGTGCTTATGGTATCAAGCTCTTTATCCAGCACAGACCAGCAGACATCTGCGCACAGGACTCCACCGCGTGCAACTTTGCCGGAACATCCTAAAATAAGTTCATTATCCCAGATGGTAATGGTCTTTTTGCTGCAAACTTCTTTGAAAGCCCTGGCTTTTCTCATTTCTCTGGGCAGTGCTTCTGTTTTTTTAAAGCTTTGAGTCAAAATCAGGGCATTTTCAATATCCATGGTAGGGGTTGAATTGACAACACGTTCTCGAAGTTTATTGATCCTGTCCATATAAGAAGGATTATTTATCTTGTTGACCATGGCTTATCTCCTTGTAAATAAAATATTAATACGGCCTGACTGCTTTGATAACATAATACTTATGTCTATAATTTTTTTATATTAAGACTGCATCGCAAAGTGCATGCCACTGGTAATCTAATGAATAAAAAAGGATGGTAATCTTGTTAATTGTTTGAATTTAAAGTGAAAAATTTTTATTAAATCTTTTATTTAAGATGGAAATGGAATTGGAAAGAACAATCAAGTTAAAAAATATCTTTCAAAATTTAAAAATATCTTTAAATTTTGAAAGATATTTGTAATTATTCAGCTCTTGCGCTTGAACCCGCCCTGTCTGATGGATATTTGTTTCGAGGCTATTCGCTTAACCTCCTGCAAATATCCATCAGACAGTGCTTTGGGGATAACTTTTTTTAACGGGCTGAACAATTACAGATATTTTACCTTTTTGATCAGTCAACAGGAATACTAATTCCCAATCTTTTGAATTTATACCGCAAAGCCTGTGGAGAAAGATTCAAAAATCTTCCAGCCTTTGATATGTTATATCCGGCCTGGGTCAAAGCTCTTTGAATATAAAGGGCTTCGATATTCTTCAGGCTAGTGTTCAAACAGATTTTCCCCGGGGTTTGAGCATTCAGGTCGACCTTCAGATTTTCGAGTTCGCGGGGTTCAGGCCATTTTAATGAAGCCAGGCCTTTTGAAAGATTTTCCTCTTTTTTTGGTTCAGGGTATTTTTCTTCCTTTATCACCCTGTGAAAGTTATTCATGAAAAAAGTTGAAAGATGTTTGAGCTCAATGATATTGGAATCATGGCACATGGTAAGAGCAACTTTCAAGGTGTGTTCCAGCTCTCTGACATTACCGGGCCAGGGATAGCGACTAAAAATCTCAATCACTTCATCGGATACGGATATCCCTTTGTTCTTAAAATCAGCGGCAGGATGGGGCAATTCAGACCATTGTTTCAAAAAATGATGACACAGAACGGGAATATCTGAGATGTGATCTTGTAATGCAGGGATTTCAATGACGGCAACGGCAAGACGATAAAAAAGATCCGTTCTGATTTTATTTTCTTCTATGGCTTGGGAAGGCGGGATATTGCAGGTGGAAATAAACCTGACATTGACGGCAATTTCTTTGAGCGCTCCCACACGGCGGATCTTTTTCTCCTGGCTGGCGCGCAGAAGTTTGGCCTGCAGATCCAGAGACATGGAGTTGAGTTCATCCAGAAGGAGTGTTCCACCCTCGGCTTCCTCTAAAAGGCCCGCCTTTTCTGAAGCACCAGTAAAGGCACCTTTTGCCGTACCGAAAAGTGTTGTCTCCAGCAAATTCTCCGGAATAGCGGCGCAATTTATGGGAACAAAGGGTTTGTTCCGACGGGCAGATGCAGTGTGAACAGACTGAGCAAAAATTTCTTTCCCGCACCCGCTCTCTGCCCAGATAAATACGGGGAAATCGGTCTGGCTGGCAGATTTTGCAGCCGTGATGGCATTTTTAATTTTCACATCCTCACCAATGATGGAATCAAAGGTATAGGGCTGGATTCCCTGAACGGGACGCGGATAGATAGTTTGCCTACCTTTGTTTTGAGATCGCTGAATAAGGGTCTGGCTGGTTTGTAAATTTAAAGAAAAATGGATGGCACCCTCAATCTTGCCCTCTGAAAAAAGGGGGAAAGAAGAACATAGAGAGTTAACCAGTTTTTTTTTACGGGTGTAATATACAATCGTTTTTTTGATAATGGGTTTTTGTGTCTCAATGATCTGGATGGACAGATGACTATCCTTTTCCAATGGATAGAAATCCACCATGTTCCTTCCCAGGATTTTTTCGTCCTGCAGATCATCCGTCTGGATAAGCAGCCGGTTCATATAACGAAATATACCTTTTCCATCTATGATCATAACGCCGAGAAGGGAATTTTCCCATATCTCTATATAGGCCGGAGATAGAACCGCAGCCAGGCTTAATTCTTTATCCTGCATTTAACATATCCTTTTGTCTTTCGAATACATCCCATCCCGTGGAATCTGGGCAATAACTCTTTGAGCAATGATTACACAAAAAAGAAAAGAGAATCAACCCGAATTGTTTTACAAAACCGGAAAGAATTCCCATTTTTATTTTTCAAATGCTTCCAGGATCTCTCCCGTGGCAAAAAGCGCTACTTTTTTCATGATGGAAAGTTTGGCATACTCTTCGCGGGTCAGGTTTATAACAGGAAAAAACTGGTCGTAAAAATGTTTGCAGATCAGTGGCCCTGTTAAAATAACAGGGTCTGTTCGAATATTGATGATGGCTGCGGGGGCCGTCTGCAGCCGTGCCATTTCCATTAGTACAAGTCCGGCACCGCTGCTGCCTTTGCCAAAGGGGAAGGCAAAGGCTTTATTCGTAATGGACTCTTGATAGCTGCTGTGACGATGATCTTCTATCTTTCCATTTTTCGAGTTTACGCCGCCAAAAAAACTGATGGGGTCATTGGAAAAAAGTAACTCCAGTTGCAGTGTTTTCTTTGGCGCAATGATATACTTACAGCTTAATTCAACCATGGTTTTTTCTTCCATATCATCCTGCCCTGCACCGCACTTTTTGCACAGTCTGTAATCGTACCAAAAAAAGGGTGACAACCTGTTTTACTGAAGCAATAGGTGCAGAACTTCCCGGAATTGGACATATAGGTTCGGGTGTTCCATTTTTCAGTGGCATGCTCCAGGGCACACCCGTCGACAAATACTTCAACCCCTAAGGAAGAAAGCCTGTGCAATTGTCCGCTGTCACGAATCAAACCATAGGTTGTCCGGCTCGTAAATACCCATAAAAGGGTGTTCCCATGCACTTTTTTCCCTTTGAGTGCCTTTTCCAACAATAAAAATTCAGCACAGGAAAAATGGGGACAGCCAAGACTGACAATATCAAGACTCTCTTCAATATCTGGATTGCACAGCTGTGCCCGGGCCTTTTGTAGGCTTTTACGGGTTATTGTAACAACCTCTCGGGGTGTTTCCCCCTGGAATGCCATTTCCAGGCTTTGTGCCTCAGGTGTAATCCCCACAAGGTGAAAAAGGGCAATGCCGCCTGAAGAAGCCATTGTTGCACTCATATGTTTGAGGTTATCCATGCTGATATTTTTGGGGAGTTTGTCCATTGCCCATACCCTGTCGCCTACAATTTCACCATAGGCATAGGCAAGAAGCGTATAGACGTCATCATGCTCAAACATATCCGGTGTAATGTCTTTACCCAAGGTAACAAGTCCCTGGGCCTTCCGGTTTTCGGTGACATGCAGTCCAAAATAGGGCACCCTTCCTGCAATCCCGGCAAGCAGTTCAAGGGGACCTGCATATCGATTGGTGCGCGCCCCTACAATTGAATTCACAAAGGCAATAACGTTTGATTCTGCATAAGCCACCTGCTGACCAAAGCCAGGGGTAAATCCTGCCTGGTATGGGGCGCACGTCCAGCTTGCAATGGCTCCTAAGGCAAGATGGGAGGCTTCAATACGTCGCGTCGCTGTCATAAACTCTAAATCGAGTTTCTGCCTGTCAAACCGGTTCATGTCTATGGCACAAGCATTGGTGGTTGTAGGAACTGAAAAGCGTGCCCCGAGACGGACCAGGTGCTCTGCAAATGCCACCTGGGCTTCTCCCATGAAACAGGTGCTGTCATCATGACATGAGGCAATTTCTACAAAATAATCTGCTTCATAATTTTTCCCGAGATCATAAAGAACGCGCATGGCAATCTGTATGGCTTTACCATGCTTTCCATCCAGCAATTTTTTTTCATAATCGGTTAACCGCATACACCTCTCCCATTAAAGCGTTTACCCGCCATCCATAAGAGGAAAAAATGTTATTTTATCTCCTGTCTGTAAAACGGTTTCAGGATTGCAGTAACGTTCGTTTATAAACATGTTATATTTAAGGGTCTCAGGAATATCCATGAGTTCAGATACCTTTTTCGCATTTGTCCCCTTTTCCACTGTAAAGATAAATTCATCCATTTCATGGGGAGCATATTTTTGCAGGACGGACACCATTTTGACCCTTATTTTCATTGACTTGCTTTTCCACCCAGTTCCAGCTCAGTCAGTTTTTTTTCAGAAGGAATGCCATCCTGTGACCAGCCTCGAACCTGATAATACTCATCCAGCATTTCCTCTAAATGACAGACACTTCCCTTGGCCGGGCCTGTGGGTGTGGGTTCTTTTGTCAGACGGCTTGGCAGGGTATCGTCCTTTCTTGCAAAACCCGCTTTAACAAGGAATTGGCGCTCGGCATTGATGATTCTTTCGCCGGCTGCCATGAGTTCCTCAAGGGTGTAGTCCGCCCCTGTTGCCGCATTAAGGTATGCAAGGATACCCGTTGGTTTGACTTCAAGGGACTTATCTGCAAGATTTCGAACCGCAAAAAATATGCAGAGTCCGGCTGCATCAATGATGGCTGATAAATCCTGGAATGATTTTGTCGGTTTGGCCTTGCCTTTCCATACAAGCGGGTCCATGGGTTGGGGAATTCCAAACAATTCAAAATATGCTGGATCGCCCCTCATATGGGAACCGCCAATAGGAGATGTCGCATAGGCTAGTCCCATGGCCTGTGCACCCCGGGGGTCATAACCGGGAAATTCCTGTTTTTTGGACACCATGGCAAGTTCAGGGTGGCCCACACTGTCGGCAAGTCTGAAACTTCCCTGGGCCAGTCTTTCTCCAAATCCCTTGCACAATGCTGTCTGGCGGGTGAGTTCAACCAACGCATCTCCATCTCCCCAGTTAAGGGGTTGTCCCACTTCTTTTTCTGACAGAAATCCTTTTTCAAAAAGCTCCATGGCACAGGCGACAGTGGCGCCCATAGTGATGGTATCCAATCCGAATTCATTGCACAGAAAATTGGCTTTTGCGATGGCTGCCAGATTATCAATCATGCAATTGGAACCCATGGCATAGATTGTTTCATATTCAGGGCCTTCGCCTTCTCCCTGGAATCCGGGTTCTTCAACCTTTGTCTTTCTGCCGCAGCCGATGGGACAGGCATAACAGGCTTTATTTGAAACCAGATACTTTTTGGTAAGCGTCTCCCCATGTATATTTTCCCAATTGTCAAATGTTCCCTGCTGCCAGTTTTTTGTAGGCAGTACACCCAGAAGATTGGTGGTAAGAACAACACCTGCCGTACCATTAACAGTCAGTCCTAGTGGCGCTTCTTTTATGGATTCCTTAAACGCTTTTAAAATATCATGGTTAAAGGCCTTAAATTTATCCGGGTCTGCCAGAGCAATTTTTTCTTTTCCTCGCACCACGATGGCTTTAAGATTTTTGCTGCCCATAACAGCCCCCACACCCGAGCGGCCGGCAGCCCTGTCCTTATCATTCATAATCGCGGCAAAGCGCACCAGATTTTCTCCGGCAGGGCCGATACAGGCAACTCTTGCTTTGGTATCGGTTTCTGCCGTCAGAAGATCCGTTGTCTCATGGGTGGTTTTCCCCCACAAATGGCCGGCGTCTCTGAGCTCAAACTGTCCATGATTGATCCACAGGTATACTGGCTTGTCTGCTTTACCCGTAACAATAATTGCGTCATAACCGGCTTTTTTAAGTTCAGTCGGAAAATATCCCCCTGAATTTGAGCAGGTGACAGCCCCGGTCAAAGGGGATTTGGTCATGACCATGTACCTGGCTCCCGTGGGTGCGCCTGTTCCCGTTAAGGGGCCTGCGGCCATGATCATCATATTTTCCGGAGACAGGGGTTTGCACAGAGGATCAAGCTCTTTGTTCATATAGTAGATCCCAAGCCCCCTGCCGCCAATGGTATCCTTTGCAATATCCGGATTTAATTTTTCTTCATTCATACTCCGGGTATTCAGATCAACCCGGAGAATTTTTCCTTTCCAACCATGCATGGCCTAATTTCCTTTTAAAGTTAAAATTTATTTTACCTGCAAATCATTTCTTTATTATAAACCAATTTTGCTTTTTATGGGTATTATTTTTATTCAGGATAAGATGCCATCACCCGTTCAGGATCGGGCAGGTTGACATTTATGCCGATGGTCTCACCTGGATTGATCGTCAATGATAAATCAACAACGGCAGGATTTTTGTGTCTGGTAATTTGTGCCTGGTAAGGGGGAGGCAAGCCCCCTTACCAGGTATTACAATGTTTTCAATCAGGCCAGAGAGACCTTGTGAAAACGGTAGTATCGCGTCGGATGCATTTCAAACCCAACTACATTGTCTAAGGTTGCAGTGAAAACAGATCTGAAAAAGGGCTGTACCATGATAGCGTCATCCTGGAGAATCTTTTCAACCTTTTCCATCTTGACCCGGCGGGCATCAACATCCAGTGTTGCTTCGGCTTCATCCAGGGCCGCATCAAAGGCAGGGTTGTTGTAGCTTGATTCATTCCAGGGAACCCCGGCACGATAGGCCAGACCCAGTACCATAACAGCCAGAGGCCTGTGAACCCATAGGGTGAGACCGAAAGGAGCCTTGTCCCAGACATCCCAATATGCTGCAGACGGCATCACATTTATCTTGATGTTGATCCCGGCTTTGGCAGCGTCTTCTTTGAGTACGGCAAGAGAATCCTGCTCCCAGGTACCTGATGTATTCCCCGTATTACAGGTTAATTTAATGCCATCGGGATATCCTGCTTCGGCAAGCAGTTTTTTAGCCCCTGCAATGTCCTGTTTAATCGGGGGAAGTTTGAAATATTCAGGGTGATTGCTTGAGACATGATGATGCTCTGCAACAACGCCCAGACCGCGGTGGGCAATGTCAAGCTGTCTCTGGGGATCACAGGTTTTCTGTAATGCCTTGCGCACACGGATATCGTCAAAGGGTTTTTCAGTTACCTTCATACGGATAACACCCGTATCAGTGGAAGGAACGGAGACCACTTTGATTCCTGGAATATTTTTTGCCGTATCCAGTGTTGTCAGGTCAAGGTTAAAAATTCCATGAACCTGTTTTGATGCGAGTGCACCCAGATAAGCACCGGAATCCTGTCCCAGGTCGATGAACCGGATTTCATCAAGAAAAACTTCATCTCCCCAATAGGGTGCCTTCCTCTTCTTCAATACGGCCAGTTCGCCGACTTTAAATTCGGCAAGCTCATAGGGCCCGGTACCCACAGGGTTTTTAGCAAGATTCCCCCCCTCTTTTTCAAAGTTGCGGTGAACAATGGCCGTGGGATAATTGTAAAGGTTTTCAGGCATGGACAGAACAGCTGATTTAAGGTTGATTCTGACGGTATGGGCATCCACTTTTTCCACGGCATTTTTAATCATGCGTTTTTTAGGATTGCCTTTTGCATCTTTTTCACCCGTATCTTCCAGCATGGCGTTGAAAAGCCCTAAATTGGATGATCCGGTTTTCGGATCCAGCCACCTCGTAAAGTTGAACACAACATCATCTGCACCAAAGTCGTCTCCATTTGACCACTTAACCCCTTTTCGAAGATGGAAGATCCATGTTTTCAGGTCATCCGATGCTTCCCAGCTCTCTGCCAGACCCGGTCTGGTGATATTATCCGGCCCTGTTTCAACCATATATTCAACAATATGACGGCTGATTACCGATTTTTTTGGCCAGTCATATGTGGCAGGATCAGTTATCTCTGATATGGGCATACCAAATTTTAACACACCGCCTTTTTTCTGACCTGCATGGGCAGTTGCAATCAGGTCGGGCAGAACATCTTTACCCAGAATCGAGCTTGCAAGGCTGTAGGCAGTCGTCGCAGATATACCCAATAAGGTTGTTGTCCGTAAAAATTCACGGCGGGAACATTTCCCATCTGCCAGACTTTTTTCCATTTGCCCAACACCTGGATGTACCCTTTTAAATGATAAATTGTCTTTTTTTCCGCCCATAATGCTGTACCTCCTAAAATAAAAAAATGTTAAAATTGAACCTTTGCCAACAATCAGTAAAATAAATTTAATAACCACTTAAACTAATTAAAAAATGCTTAAATATTTTCCCAACTCCAACCTCAACCCGGAGACAACAAACTATACAGAATTTATCTCTTTGTGATTACTCAGCATAACTTGTCAAAGGCTTTCCCTTGTCTATAAACAGTATTTTAAATTCTTTATTTTCTAAACTTCACGCATATCAGTGATGATTTTGCTTGTCAAATATTTTTTATTACAAATAAATTCATAAGGGCTTGGAATATTGTAAAACTTCAATATACTATGCAAATAATATGTGCCAAACTTGTCATAATATTGCATAAAAGCTTTGCTATGCCCATATATCTCCTACCTTGAATCCATTGGGAAACGGATCTGTATGATCCAGAACCATGGTATTAAATCCTGTAATCCAGGCCTGGCCCTCCACTGTGGGGACCACTGCAGTGTAATGTCCGATAAGAGTCTCTTCCACCAACTCTCCGGTAAAGATATTGCCAAGGATTCCTTCATGCCGAAATTTTTGTTTCAATGGTAATTGACCTTTTGCGTTGAGCACTGCCATTTTTGCACAGGTGCCCGTACCACAGGGACAGCGATCAATAGCACCGATCCATGTGGATGGGTTATCCCAGTCTACAGGGCCGGAGGCCATGGTCACGGCATTTTTCCAGTCTGCTTCAGGATTTAGGCTCGGACCCGAGAGCTGGGATATGGTAATTTGGGCTTCAGGATAATCAGGATGGGATACGGGTAATTGCTCCTGGGCTGCTCTTCTAATCAAAGATGAAATCCGGGTGATTTCTCTTCCGTGTTCCGGGATCAGCTCTAACCCCTTAAACTGTCGAACATCAGCAATGGCATAGAACATGCCGCCCCATCCAACATCCACTGTCACCTTGCCTATATGGGGTACATCTATCTCTTTATCCAGATAGGCGGCAAAGCCGGGAACATTTTTAAATCTCACGTTTTTGACTTTGCCGTGTTCACACTGGGCACGGATATCGATTAGACCGGCGGGACATTCAAGAATCATCTCGGTAACCGGTTCTTTCATAGGGATCATACCGGTCTCAAGCAGGACTGTGGCAACGGAAATGGTGTTACCTCCTGACATGAGTGGATACTCAACATGCTCCATGATGATATATCCGGCATCAGCATCCGGATGTACTGGTTCACAGATCAAATTACAGCAAAGGGGTGGATACCCCCTGGGTTCTCTGAGCATCATCATTCGAAGCTGGTCATCATTTTCTTCCATATATTTCATTTTTTCAAACATGGTTTTCCCTGGAATATGAGGAACTCCCCCGGTTATAACCCTCATGGGTTCACCAATATGAGTGTCAACTGCATGAATTGTTCTTTTAAATCCCATTGAATTTCCTTTTTAAAACTCTGATCTTGTTTGTTGAAATTGAAACAGGTCCTGACCTATACAATCCCGTCTTCACGTATGGGATTATTCTCAAGTATTCTTATGGGATTAAAAATAGAAAGATCAAGGATCGGTTTTTGCCCTGTTATCAACTCAGTTATATATCTTCCCACAGCTGGCCCCTGCTGCATTCCATGACCGGAAAAACCATTGGCAAGATACAGGCCTTTAAGATTCGGCCACTCACCTAAAATAGCATTGGCATCCATTGTATTGACGGCATATAGTCCAGACCACCCCTTGATCAGCTTCAGTGCTTCAAACACGGGCGCAAACTCGTACAATTCTTCCCATAACAGTTCAAACCGCTCCTGGTCCCATGAAAAATCAAACCCGACGGGATCATTTTCCATGGATTTGCCCAACAGCAGCAGACCGCCGGTTTCTGTTCTGAAATAGAATCCAGAGGGTAGAATTGTCAAAGGTAGAGGACCATCAAGTGTAAATTCCGGTTTTACAGCAAATACCTGACGTTTCGTAGGATCGATGGGAAGGTCAATACCGGCTGTTTTTAACAGTCGGGCAGCCCATGCCCCAGTACAATTCACCACATGGGAAGAATAAAAAGTTTCTCCTGAAGCCGTTTTCACCCCTTGAATGGCAGTCCCGGACTCTTCCCCGTCTTTATTTTTTATCAGTTCAACCACTTCATCTTGAATGATAGAAACACCCATGGAAGCGGCTTTTGTCTTAAATCCCATTAATAAGGCATAGGCATCTAAATGACCGTCCTCGGGTCCAAAGGTAGCGCCCACAATATTGTCCAGGTTTTCATACATGGGATATTTTTCTTTTAGTTTTTTGGTAGACCACCATTCAACTGCACATCCCAGCTCTTTTTGCATATGAAATGCTTTTTGTGCAGCAGGCTCGCTTTTCTCGTCATATAGAAACAGATTTCCTTCCCTTCGATAAAAAATGGCTGGTTTTTTACCGTTAACTGCCATCTCGTCCTCAAAATTTTCAAGTATTTTAGAGGCGTATTGAGAAATCTGGACATTTTCCTTCAGGCTGAACTGAATCCGGACATTTACCATGGACAGCGCCGTAGATGATTTTTCATAGCCCAGATCCTTTTCAATAACAATCACTTTTAAGGATGAATCCGCCTTCATCAGATGATAGGCTGTGGATAAGCCCATAATCCCGCCACCCATAATAATAACATCAAAATTTTTATCTTTCATGCAGCCTCCTTGTGTGTATCTGTTCTATTTTTTGTAAAGTGCTTAAAAAACGCCATCTTAATTTTTTTTCTCCATGACCGCATCATTCATATCTGGAACCCCATAAGCCGTTACAAAAAGCTCAGTATCTAAAAATATTTCCTGGGGCCACCCTGCGGGCAACTTGCCGGCATGATCACTGAAAGCCGCTTCTACTTTGATCTCTTTGGCACCGGCTTTTTTTGCCAACTCAATAATATAAGCCCTCATATATTTTTCTGCATATATTTTTGCCGCTTCAAAATCTGGAAAATCTTCAATCTTATCCGGCAGGTGTACGCGATAGATCAGGCCGCCCTCCATCATTCGGATAACTGCCTGGCCACGCTGGATAATGCCGGCAGTGGCAGCACCGAATGCATTTGCCACATGGGCATATTCCGGAATGATCAACTGGGTATTCAAACTTGATGCAACGGTCGGCATATACGCTTGAACCGGAGCTCCTATTGCCACCAAAGGTTTTTTTAATTTAAAACTACAGGAAAATTCTCTATCATCCTGATCTGTTAAAGCGCGCTTGAGAAGCGCAGATGCAGTGGGTTCTTTTCCCCATTGCGGCAATCCTGTTTTATCCTCCATAACCTTGCTTAAAATTTCTTTTGCCAGGCTGTCCGACAATTTCTTTACCAGGGCCTTACAAAAGTCTGTCACATCCATACCCAGCTGGTTTGCAAGCAGTTCTGCTCCCAGATATGATGCATCTTTATTCCATAAATCCATTTGTCCCAGAACATGCAGCGCATCTGTGGGTGTAAATGCTGAACGGTGCAGCAGGCACTTCTTTTCAAGTTGTTCAATACGTCTTTTTGTGACGAATTTTTTTCGATCCCGGGTAGCGGCCAATAACGGTAATGGCTCTTTTTCCATGCGGTATAGCAGTTCGCGTTCTTCATGGTGGAGGTGATTGAGTTGAGAGCGCCCTGTTATGACAAATTGTCCTGCATTTTTTTCCCAATTTTTTTCTAAAACCTGGGCTTTCAGATTTGCTAATACTCCTGGATAATCGTTAGCTAGAAGACACAGAGGAATTGCACGACAGGGACCCAGCAGGATATCACCCTGGGTATCGATCTCAATCAGGCTGTCTCCGCCAATTCCCACGGTATGAATATCTACTGCCTCCACCATGGTTCTTCTGTGGCTGATATAGGCGCCTTCTTCATTGATGGCAGGGCGCCCATTTATAAGCAGTGCTATATCCGTAGTTGTCCCTCCCATATCCGCCACCCAGACATCCTTGCATCCTGTCAGATGATAGGCCCCGACACTGCTTGCCGCCGGCCCGGAAAGAATGGTTTCAATGGGCCTTTCACTCGCCCATTGGGCAGGTACAATTGCCCCGTCTCCTTTCACAATCATTAAAGGTGCAGAAATATTTAACCGCTCAAGCGCTTGTTCAATATCTAAAATAAGATCCTTTAAAAGCGGAATGAGCCTGGCATTGTGACCTGCTGAGATGGCTCTGTTTACAGAATTCAGGCGGCTGGTTAATTCGTGGGCACAGGTAACAGGCAAATTTGTTAATTTTTTCACCAGTTTTTTGATACGCAATTCATGGTCAGGATTTCTTATTCCAAAATACCCGGATATAGCAAAGGCTTCTACGCTGTTACGTCTCATCAGTATCTCTTTTTTGGCCGTTTCCTCATCCAGCGACGTAACTTCGTTGCCCTGGACATCATGACCACCGGTAAGCCAGACAATATCATCAGAAGCCATTTCTTCCAAAAAACCCTGATTGCGCAGCAATGGTTCGTTATATCCAATAAGAAGCTTACAAATCGTAGCGCCATACCCCTCTGTGATTGCATTGGTAGCCAGGGTGGTTGAAAGGCAGACCATGCTGATATCTTCAGGAGAAAATTTTCCTAAAACGTCGTGGAGACACGAGTCAATTGCAGAAAAAATTCCCAGGAACAAATTTTTTCTTGTTGTTAATGCTTTGGCCGCAGACACAATTTCTTTGGTGGTACGATCTACAAGAACCGCATCCGTATACGTACCGCCTGTATCGACTCCTAAAGAAAGACTCACCTATAATTTCCTTTTTGTTAAGTTCCTGTACTATATAATAAAAATGCCTTTTCTATGCGCTTTCAGAAATTTCATGCAATACCGGTCATGCCCGGCCAGAGCTTCTGCTGCAATGATACTTGCCATCATCCTTTTATCCAGAGGATTCATGATGGCACCATCCAGGCCTTTTGAAATTGCCATAGACATGAATGTCTGGTTTAAAAATTGTCTGTTTGGCAGACCATAAGAAATATTGGAAAGTCCGCATATCGTATGAATATCTTTGAAAGTAGAATGAATTTTTTCTACGGTGTTGATAAATTCCATGCCAAAACTATTATTAACAGATAAGGGCTGTACCAGAGGATCTACAAAAATATTTTCTGTTTTCACACCGTTTTTTACCAATGCATTTACAAGAAAATCAGCTATTTTCATTCGATCATCCATGGTTTCAGGCATTCCCTCATCGCTCATGCACAAGGCCACAACTTTTAAATCAGAACCTATAAGGATCGGCATAAGACCGTCATATCGTTCTTTTTCTAAAGAGATCGAATTGATCATTGGAGTTCCCTTGTGCACATCCAACGCGGCTTCAATGGCTTTTGGATCCGGGCTGTCCAGGGTGCAGGGCAGATCCACAGCTTCCTGTACTGTTTTTACCAGCCATTTTAAATATTCAGGTTCCTTGCCCACAAAAATTCCTGCATTAACATCGATATAATCAGCGCCCGCCTCTTCCTGGGCCTTTGCGATTTTCTGGACGGCCATTACATCTTTGGCTTTTATGGCCTCCCCTATGGACTTACGACTCGCATTGATAAGCTCTCCAACAATATACATCTTGTGAACCCTCCATGGATTGTTGCCTATAGATAATATTAACTGATACCCATAATACGATCGGCTTCCACAACGGCAGTAGAGGCATCTTCTGCATAACCATCCGCACCGATTTCTTCAGCCCATGCCCGGGTAACGGGTGCCCCGCCCACCATGATTTTAATTTTTTTGCGGATACCTGCTTCCTCAATGGCCTGAATTGTATTCTTCTGGCCCGGCATAGTGGTGGATAAGAGTGCAGATAAGGCAACGATGTCAGGGTTGAGCTCATTTATTTTTTCCACAATGGTGTTTGCAGGCACATCTTTGCCAAGATCTACAACATCATAGCCTGAAGCACCCATAAGTAATACCACAAGATTTTTACCGATATCATGGACATCACCCTTAACCGTTGCAATCAGCATGAGTCCTTTCTTTGTAATCGAATCATCTCCCTTGAGTTTATCTTCAATTTTTTTCATGACATTGGTTACTATTTCGCCACATCCAATCAGTTCAGGTAGAAAAAGGATCTCCTCTGCAAAGAGGTCACCAACTTTTTTCAGACTCTCAGTGAGGCCATCGTTAATGATAACCATGGGATCGATATCAGCGTTTAATGCCTCTTCAACGCTTTTTCCAACCATTGCTTCATCCTGGTCTATTACGCTCTCAATTATTTTGTTTAAATATTCGTCTGTATTCATTCTATTGTCTCCTGATACATTATCTGTTAATTATGGCATCCAATTTAGCATCAATATCTTCGGGTAATTCCGGGGGAGTATATGTTTCCATCATTTTTGAAAAATAATTTCTTGCTCTTGTGCGCATGTTTTTTTCTTCAGGATCTTTATCCAGGGCCAGAAAACCTCGATCCATAACCTTGGGCAAAAACATTTCCTTTTTAAAGTTTTCCCGGGTATGTTTGGCTCTTATAAAATCACCACCAGGCCCGACTTCCTTAAATACGGTCAAGTCTAATGTTCTGTCATTCACCTCAATGCCTTTTTTCACCTTTTTTATCCATCCGGCAATTTCACAGTCAATCACCAGGGTTTCAAGGCTGATGGCATTCTCGTCTGCAAAAAGTCCCATTCCCACAACCATATTAGTGTCGGCAAGGGCAGGTAAAAGCCCGGTTCCCATTTTTTCCATTCCCAGCTGAACATCAATGGACTTGGTATCGGCAAGAATGCCTCCGCCCCCGGAGGGAAGCCCATAATACTTTGCCATCTGGGTGGTGCCGATGCGCAGCATTCCAAATTCCGGACCGCCATGGGAGCATGTAGCCGCCCGCATATCAAGGATTCTTGCCCAGCTGGCATAAATAAGGGGAACAGCAGGGTTAACTGCCTTTGCAAGGACAAAGCTGCTCAATAATTCAGCATTGGCCATGACCAGAGTTGAGGCAAGGGTAGCAGGAGATGTCCCGCCGCACATGGGACCGGATTCGATAAAAAGAGGCAGGCCTTTTTTTGCACACTCAACAATCAACTCTACTCCATCATTTCTAAAGTGCAGGGGGCTGCTTAAGGTCACTAGCGTGGAAAAGAAAGGTCTTTCTTGAAGCGCTTCAAGACTGCCGGCCACTTCCACAGCCATTTCAATATTTTTTAAACAATTTTCTCTGTTCTGAGCTTCAGCAATAAAATGCTTTTTTGTATTGGTCAATAATATTTTTGTTTCTATTACATCAACAATAGAGGCGGGCACATCAGTAGGTGTTGCAGGAACCAATATAAAATCAGGAGGATCAAGTACATCTGACAGGCGAACAATATCCCTTAAATCATCACAAACCACCTGGCGGTATTCATTTGTTTCAAAATCCAATACATTGGTGGCGATTCCAACCGTTCCATAATAAACATGGTCCCCACCTATAATAAGAGGCTCTCCACCGTTGCGGTCGTACAGGCGAACACAGGAAGAGCACATTGCCAGGGCTTCATTAATGACATGATCAGGAATTTTCACCAATTGTTTTTTTCGATCAACCTTTGCGCCTGCCTTTTCAAACAGATCCATGGCCTCTTCATTTTCCGCGAGGGTGCCGACTTCCCACAACAGGGCACGGGATGCCTGGTCTATATCCAACATCTCCCGGTCACTCAATATTTTTAGTTTAGGTTCCATTTTAGTCCTCCTGATCAAAATTTTTGTTGTTTATGGCTTTTTGTTAATAAACAATTAGTAATAAGCAACTCTTATACCAATGAGATACGATTTAAAAATACCTTGTAATATAAGTTAGTTATAAAGATAGATTTTAATTAATAAGAGTAATATTCCATTGTTAATTAATATAATGGGGTGTTATTGCCCTAATCAGATGTTAAATTTGGTTTAACCCACTGATAATTCTATTATTTTAAGTTTTTGGGGCATAAGAGCCTGAATAAGTCTCAGATGTGCCCTAAAACCAGGATGAAGCTTGTAATTTCCAGACAAAAAGGGTTATAGATAGATTTAGGATGCAATTGTGAATAAATTAACTCATAAATTATGATAGGCCAAGGCTCTTGTCAAGGAAAAGTCGGCCGACATAAAATAAGGCAAATCTCGATTGAATTCGGGCAGTTCATATCGGCAAACCAAAAAAAAGGCCTGAATATTCAGACTAATTTTAATATTTTACTGGCATAGGTTTTGCTTTATACATACTGAATGTTTTGTGAATAAAATGCCATAAATTGACAAAAGGAGGTCTTATGAATCCCTATCAACAAGCTGTAACCGATGAAGAATTTAACACAAACGACGGACAGATACTGGGTGGCGTTGCAATCGGAATTATCTTATTCGGCCAGGCTGGATATAGTTTTCCACCGGGAAGTGTAGAGAATGCCCAGACATTTAAATATCCTGTTTTGTTTCATGGTATTCATGCGGCTTCAGTTGAGTCAGTGGTATCTCCAAAACTTGATCAGGATGTTATATCCCAGCTTGTGGATGCGGGTCTGTATCTGGAACAGCAGGGGTGCCGGGCGATCATTGGCGCCTGTGGGTACTTTGCAAATTACCTGCCACAGGTGGTTGAAAAACTTCATACCCCTTGTTTTTTTTCCAGCTTAATGCAGGTCCCCATGATTCTAAGCTCGCTCAGACCTAAACAGAAAATCGGTGTTCTCTGTGCAAATGGTAAAGTTTTAAACTCAGCACCTGTATTAGCAAATTGCGGAATTCATGATCCTTCTCGACTGGTTGTTGCCGGAGCTGAGGAGCTTCCGGAAATGAAAAAGATACTGTCCGGCGTTGGGCATTATAATACCTATAAGCTGGAACAGGGCCTGATCGGTCTGGCAAAAGATCTTGTCACAAAAAACCCGGACATTGGTGCTTTTTTATTAGAGTGTACGCTTTTTCCAAGCCATGCATGGGCAATTCAAAAAGAAATAAAATTACCAGTGTTTGATTTTTCCACGCTGATTGACTGGGTACATTCAGCCGTAGTCCGCAAACAATTTTATGGTTATATGTAACAAAATAGTTAAAGCGAGAATCCAATGAATGAAAAGATAAATAAAATTCATGATGCATCAATGAAGATCTTGAACAGGACAGGAATGGGTTTCCATCACCCGGAAATTTTGAATCTTTTGAAAGAAAACGGTGTAAGAGTTGAAGGAGAAACAGCATTCTTTACAGAGAATCAGATCCTGGACTGGGTGGGAAAAGCAAAGGATCATTTTAAGGTGTATGCCAGGAATCCAGCCCATGATTTTATTGTCGGCGATTCAGGTGGTGTGAAACACATTGAATTTGCACCCGGCTATGGTGCTCCCAATATTCTGGAAAGAGACGGGAAGGTCAGACGGGCGCTCTTAAAGGATTATATTGAATTTGCAAAGCTTGTGCATCAGAGCGACAAGTTTAAGGTAAACGGGGGGATTCTTGTTGAGCCCAGTGATATAAGTCCTCAAAATAATCATCTTGTAATGCTTTACCATATCATGACCCTGTCGGATAAATTTATCTTTGGCATAGAGGGAAGAAAAAGTCAGGTTGACATGACCCTTGATATGGTTAAAATTTTGTTTGGCAGCCAAAGCGAGCTGATAAGCAAACCCAGAATCATGACCATTGTCAACACGCTGACGCCTTTGCGAATGGATCAAACCGCTCTTGATACGATTCTTGCCTATTCTTCCCATGGCCAGCCCGTTATCATTACGCCGGGTGCCTCAGCCGGGTTCACAGGTCCCATAACCCTGGCCGGCCTCATCGCATTGAGTAATGCAGAAACACTTGCAGGTATAGCTATTACACAAATGGTAAGGCCGGGTACACCAGTTGTCTACGGATGTCAGTCAACTGCAGGAGACATGCGTTCTGGTGCCTATGTTGTTGGAAATCCTGAACACGCGCTGTGTCTCAAATTTGCTTCAAAACTGGCAAGAAACTATGGCTTGCCCTGTCGTGGTGGTGGTGCGTCAAGCGATGCAAAAAAGGTATCCGTCCAAAGCGGGTATGAAAGTATGATGATTCTATTGACATGCATTCAAGAAAACATCAATTATATCATCCACAGTGCTGGTATTCTTGACAGTTTTAATTGTATGTCATTTGATAAATTTATCATTGACCTCGAACTCATGGGTATGGTGAAGCGTATTCATGAGGATGTCAGGGTTGACGATGAAACCCTGGCACTTGATGTGATCCACGATGTTGGCGTGGGCGGCGAGTATATGACTTCGGCACATACGGCCAAACTGTGTCGACAAGAGATCTGGAGCCCGGATATTGGAATAAAAGGGCCAAAGGTGTATGAAAATATAGATTCAGCGATTTTTGAAAAGATTGAACAAAAAAAATCCAAAATGCTGATGGAGTATGTGAAACCTCAGCTTCCCGGAGATGTTCAATCGGAACTTGTTGCATATCTAAAGAACAAGGGGGTGGAAGAGCGGTTTCTATATCCCCAAAGCCCTGTCTGATGGATATTTGAAGGAGGTTAAGCGTTTAGCATCGAACACAAATATCCATCAGACAGGGCGGGTTCAAGCGTAAGAGCTGAATAATCACCTTTATTTATGGATTATCACATCAAGGGTTTTAATTTTACGATAAAGTGTTTTTCGATCAATATTCAGGTATTCTGCAGTTTTACCGCGGTTCCACTGAAATTTTTCCAATGTCTTTAGAATGATTTTTTTTTCCAACTGGGCCATTACTATATCCAACCCTTTTTGACTGCCGGAAATATCTTTATGAAAATTTTCATATAAATTATTTTCCAACATGGGTTCTTCATTGATGAAAACGATCTCTCCAAGGGTTAAATAACGATAGACTGCATTCTGCAGTTCTCTGACATTACCGGGCCAGTCATATCTGTTGAAGGCTTCTCTTATATGATTCGGCATTGTTATTTTTTTTGAGTCTTTGTTTGGATATATTTGTATGAAATGATCAATTAACAAGGGGATATCTTCTTTGCGTTCTCTTAAAGGCGGTAAAAATATGGGTAAAATATGAATACGGTAATAGAAATCTTCTCTCATCCTTTTATTCTTAATCAATTCCTTTAAATTCTGGTTGGTTGCAGCAATGATTCGAAAGTCAGATGTTTTTACACTATTGCCACCCACGGGTGTGTATCCCTGACCCTCTATGGCCCTTAAAAGCTTGACCTGCATGCTCATGCTCATCTCACCAAGCTCATCTAAAAAAAGAGATCCGCCATCTGATTTATCAAAATATCCAAGCGTATCTGATGATGCCCCTGTAAAGGCCCCCTTTTTATAACCGAAAAACTCACTTTCGATAAGATTTTCATTAATGGCGCCGCAGTTAACCGCTACAAAAGCATTCTTTTTTCTGTCGCTTAAGTTGTGGATGCTGTGTGCCACCAACTCTTTACCCGTCCCTGATTCACCATAAATAATAATATTGGCATTATTTGAAGAAGAGTGTAGTATCAGATCATAAACAGCCTGCATTAAATCACTCTTGCCCACAATGTTTCCAAACTTATATCGATCTTTAAAGGAGTTTTTTAATTTGGTATTTTCATTTCGAAGATCCAGTTCGACTTTTTTTTGCTCTGTAACATTGGTTATAAACCCTTCCAGGGCCATCAGCTTACCGCTATCAGAAAACACACCCTCGCCCTGTTCCCAAACCCAGATTATTTCTCCAGTGGCCTTTTTAACTCTGTAGATGAAGCTGTAGGACCTTTTTTCATCCAATGCGGCAGCCACACATCTAAGCAGATTTTTTCTATCCTGGGGGTGTACAATATGTTGATACGCTGTCGTACTTTTACCAATCAACTCTGAAGCCTTATATCCCAAAAGTTTGTAACACCCTTTGCTGGCAAACTCCATACTGGTTTCCGCATCTGTTTTGCAACGGTATACCATTCCAGACAGATTTCCCATAAGGGTCGTAAGCTTTCGTGTGCTCTCTGTTAACGCTTTTTCAAGCAGTTTATTTTCTGTAATATCAGCGCATAAGGTTAATTTGGATACGGATCCATCGGAATGGAAAATGGGTGACGTCATATAGTTGAACCATTTACCCGTTTTCGGATGTTCAAACTCCCATCGAACAGTTTTTCCTTTAAAAACTTCCTGTTCCTTGCACCATGAACAGATTTTTTCACATCCGTGTAACGCTTTAAAACAATGCTGGCCCGTTATATCCCTACCCATTTCATCTATAACCTTTTGATTGACGTATTCAATGGTATTGTCCGAGGAACAGACATACACGGGCCCGTCAAATGCCCCTACAATTGCTTTAAAATAATTTTTCCGAATGATATCCATTTCTCATTAATCCTAAAATAAGCATATTTTGATCAGAAATATGCTCGGCATGCTATTTATGTTGCCCACAGGTTGTAATATTGTTCAGGTAAATATTTAAATCATAATTTTAAGTGCCTGTCCAGAATATCTGTGTTCCAGCACATATAACTATTTAAGTGAAGACTTCAGCCGCTGAAAGGTTTCTATGCCAACAGCCAGATCCAGCGGTGCAAAACCAACACTTTCATACAAGGTAATCTCTTCATTAGAAGAGCGTCCAGTAATTTTTTTTTCAATAATATCTCCAAGTTCACAAATGGCAGTTGTCCTGGGAATCAAGCCTTTATTGACTGGAACTATAAGGTCGCCTGCACAGTTCCAGGTTTCCTTAACGGCATCAGTAATAATTTTATCAGATCTCAATACTGTCTGCGCATCTATTTCCTGCATCTCGGGAGTAAAGGATCCTATGGCATTGATATGGGTTCCCGGCTTAATAAGTTCACCTTTTAACACAGGGCGGCTTGAGGTGGTACAGGTAACGATAATATCAGCATACTTAACAGCTTCATCTGCTGTAGAAGACATAATGATGGGAATACATAAATCCAGATTTTTTATGGTCCAGTTTTTTAAATTCTCACATTTGTCAAGATTAAGGTCTACCAATCGGATTTCTTTCAAATCTCTGACCTGTGATATACATGCCAATTGCATTTGTGCCTGATTCCCTGCACCGATAATTGTGAGAACGCCGGCATCTTTTTTTGCCAGGTATCGGGTGGCGACTGCTGAGGCAGCACCTGTTTTAATTGCAGTTAAAGCATTTGCCTGAATCATCGCACACACATTACCTGTTTCAGCAGAAAAAATCCAAATCACACTTTGAACTGTTGGCAGCCCTTTAGCACCACAGCTTGGAAAACTGGCCGCATATTTCATTGAATAATATTTTTTTCTTTTATGAACGGCTGGAAGAAAGATGCAGGCATCTCCATTGGAATCAACATCAAGAGTTCCCCTTTTCCCCATTGATATGACATTTTTTGAATAGTCCTTAAATGCCTGCTCAACTACCTCAATGGCATGGTCTGCAGGCAACAGCTGCTTAACCTGATTCTCTGAAATAATTTCCATTGCAAACCTCCAAAATTCTATATTTTAAGGAATATACGATGATTTCCAATATTTAGATCTATTCAAAGATCATAAAAAAGGAAATTTACGATAAACAATCAGATTAAATTATTCTATAAAGTGATGGATTGCAAGTTGCATTTCATTGATTTGCATTTCATTGATATGATTTATTTTTGAAAAACATAACCACACTCTGGTATTAAATTAGTTGTTAATCAACAATCTATATGATTCCAGAAGACATCAAAATTAAATTTAGTTGACATTAAAAATCGTAAGAGATACTTTTAATTGAATTTATTTTTACAACGGCGTAAAAATAAATATAAAAATGACAAAGGCGTCTACTCTGATTTATGATCAGAGAAGCGCCTTTTTTGTTTTCAGGAATTCATTTCAATGAGGAAATGTAGAATAATAACACCTTTAAATTAGGAGCAAGAGTTATGGAAATGAGATTCTCAAAAGGAAATGATGCCCTGGGAACCATAAACAGGGGGAATGCCTGCGAATCAAGCCTTTGCACATTATGCCGGGCAGATTGTAAAGGCAAGTGCGAAACATGGCTGTCCAGCATGGTTGGAAGGAAATTGTTGTATCCAAGAAGTTATGGTCTGGTCACGGCAGGTGCAAACAATACCACCCATGTGGGGGTATCCTATAATTCCCTTAGAATCCAGGGATATGCCTATGGTTCTGCAGGTCTTACAGGTGATATGACAAATAACCCGGATGACTGTATTTTCCCCAACGTCAGTCTTGAAACAGAGTTTGGGAGCAAAACCAAGACAAAAATTCGCATGCCAATGATGACCGGCGCACTGGGATCAACACTTATTGCAGAAAAATACTGGGACTCATTTGCTATTGGTGGTGCATTGATTGGTATCCCTGTTGTGATCGGTGAAAATGTGGTGGGTGTGGATAGAGATTCTGAAATTGGTCCGCAAACTGACAAAAAAGGTAAAATTGTTAAGGCGCCTGAGCTAGACCGCAGGATTGAGACCTATTTAAGGTATTTTGACGGTTATGGTGCCATTATTGTTCAGCTCAATGTTGAAGATACAAGAAATGGTGTGGCAGAGTATGTTGTGAACAAATATGGCAACAAGTGTATTATTGAATTAAAATGGGGTCAGGGGGCAAAAAATATTGGCGGCGAAATACAGGTCAGAAGCCTTGAATATGCCATGTTTCTGAAAAAACGCGGGTATGTGGTTGATCCTGATCCATCCCTGCCTGAAGTTCAACAGGGATTTGAGCAGGGGGCCATTAAGTCCTTTGCCCGTCACAGCCGGCTGGGTGGTACTAACTTTGATACGGTCAGCAAAGTCCAGGAAGATTTCATGAACAGCGTGGAATATCTTCGCAGCATCGGCTTTGAGAGAATCACTCTGAAAACAGGTTCTTATGGCATGGAAGAGTTGGCAATGGCCATTAAGTTTGCAACAGATGCTGAACTGGATCTTCTGACGATAGACGGTTCAGGAGGTGGAACCGGTATGAGTCCCTGGAATATGATGCAAAGCTGGGGAGTTCCTTCAATTAATCTTCATTCAAAAGCCCATGAATATGCGAGCATTTTATCAGCAAAAGGAAAAAATGTTGTGGACATGTCTTTTGCAGGTGGATTTGCCCTTGAAGATCATATTTTTAAAGCATTGGCCTTAGGAGCTCCATATACAAAATTAATTTGCATGGGAAGAGCCATCATGATTCCTGGATTTTTAGGCTCAAATATAGAAGGTGCCATCTATCCTGATCGAAGGGCAGATGTGAACGGTACATGGAATGAGCTGCCGAAAAATGTTTTGCAAGTCGGAAAGACAGCTGATGAAATTTTTGCCGGTTACCATGACCTTGAGAAAAAAATTGGGAAAGATGAAATAAAGAAGATTCCATATGGAGCCATTGGTTTCTATACACAGGCTGATAAACTTTATTGCGGCCTGCAGCAACTAATGGCCGGGGCTAGAAAATTTTCATTAAATCAGATTACACGCCAGGAAATTTTTTCAGGTAATCGGGAAACAGCTATTGAAACAGGCATTCCCCATGTGTCTGATGTGAACAATGAAAGTGCTAAAAAAATATTAAATTCATAGAAAAATTTTTAACCTAATCCTAAAGTTAGAGTTAAATGTAAAAGGGCCTTGTATTAATATGCAAGAGCCCTTTTATGGTTTAAAACTATTGCCTTAAAGAACCAGACAAGTTCTGCATCCAAAAGCGTACGATTATTTTTCAGGATAAACCACAGATGTATTAAATGTTATGTCCGGGTGAAGTTGATTTTTCACGGCACATGAGTTCATGGATTTTATGATGGGTTGGATATATTTTTTTGGAAAATTGCCATCGACATAAAGGGTGATATTGACCTGATCCATGAGTTTTTGTTTTTTTTTGAAAATAACTTCAACAAAAAGATGATAATGCTCTGTGGAAAGTTTTCTT
>JABGOU010000059.1 GCA_018645325.1 Desulfobacula sp. | reverse complement strand
ACCAATACCATCCAGAATAATCAGATCTGTTTTCTCCTGCCATCGCCTGAATAAATCAGGCGGAAGCGCTTCTCCAGCCGAAACACATGTCCTGATAGAAGACAGGTCCCAGGTTTTTTCTTCCATATTAAGAAGCTGGGCTCCGTAAAGTGTTGGCACGCCGAAATAGATTGTGGGTTTGAATTTTTCAATGGCATCAAAAATGGTGTCTGGTGTGGGGCGCCCGTCAAAAAGGATTGTTGTTGCACCGGCCCACAAAGGAAAATGCATGCCGTTTCCGAGTCCATAGGCGAAAAACAGTTTTGCAGCAGAAAACGTTACATCGTTTTCATTGATCCCTAACGTTTTCACACCATAGTTCAAAGAGGTATACATCATATCTTTATGACAATGAACAGCCCCTTTGGGATTCCCGGTTGAGCCGGATGAATAGAGAAAGAAGCACTCATCATCTGCATGGGTTTCGGCCGCTTCCAAATCTGCAGGGCTTTTTTGAATCAATTGGACCAGATCTTTTTCTTCCCCTTGAATACTGATGCTTAGGGCTGGACTATTCTGGGCCATTTTAAGCGCTGGCTCGATTTCACTTTTGTATTCCGGTGAATACAGAACTGCCGAACACTCTGAATTGTCAATTATAAAGCGATAGTCCTTGGCCCGAAGAAGTGTGTTTATGGGAATGGGAATAATTCCGGCTTTGATGGATCCCCAAAATATGTAGAAAAACTCAGGGCAATCCTTGACAACCATTATCAGCCTGTTGCCTTTGGTGAGCCCTGACGATTTGAAGAAGTTTCCGCAACGGTTAACATTGGCAGCCAATTCACCGTAAGTGACCTCTTCTCCAGAAGTCGTCCGTATGGCAATCCTGTCGGATCTTCCTTCTGTCAAATGTCGATCTATGAATGATACGGCTACATTGAAAACATCTGAAAATTCAAATTCAAAACCATCCTGTGCTTCAGTTATCGAGACGTTATGATTTTTCATAAAACATTACTCCAAATTAATATTTAATCATTGTGATCCAGGTTTTTTAATTCCGTAAATAGTGAGTTTGGATTTGAGCTGTTGCAGAGATATTTTTAACAACCGGGAACTTTTGGCAAGATCCCAGTGTGTTATTTCAAGAACTTTTATCAGGTGCTCTTTTTCGCTTTCTTTGAGTGATTTAATCTTCATATCCTGTTCCAGGCCAAAAGTTAACACGGTCTTGCAAAAGGGACTGCTCATAAACCATCAAAATGAAGGAGAAGGCTATCTGCCGGCAACGCACAGAATTCACGCGATCATGACCTTCATTGTCCAGAACCTTGTCCAGTCCAGAATCAGTGCAAAAGGTGTGCCGGAAAATTAAGATAGCGTTAAAAAAATGAATCCCCTTCATTTTTAAGAAGAATTTCTTTTTTTTGAATCATGTTTTTTTTCGATGCCCTCTCTGATCTGTCCATAAACTAGAAAAAAATTTTCCAGCCGCTAGAAGATTTCTTTTAGGTGGATTTCGATTTGTAAACTCTTTTTAAAAGTATTCTAACAATGCCCCATTTTGATATCCAGTTAGATAACTGATACCTTGACTTTGTCCCCAATGCCAATCTATAAATTAATGAAAGGTATACAGAACTAAGGGTCCACTCAAAAATAACTTTACATTTTTGAAGCCGATTCATCCTGTCCGGCAGCGTTGTGAAAACACGACATATACTTGATATGCCTTAGTTTCCACACCTTGCCGGACAGGCGACTCAACTAAAAAAAATTGGTAATTAATTTTTGAGTGGACCATTAGCGATGAAACAGCGGTTGGAATCAAGCTTGAAGTTCAACCATCGAGCCAATCTATAAAGGAGCAAAATCTTTCATGAATCGTGCCCTAATCAAATTTATTCCCTTTTTATTTGTATTTTTGTGGAGCACTGGTTTCATTGCGGCGAAGTATGCATTGCCATTTATTGAGCCATTCTATTTACTTTTCATTCGTATGGTTCTGACCACAATCGTTTTTATGTTATTATGTTTTGCATTTAAGATTAAGCCATTGCGGCCGAGTCAGGCGGGCCATCAAATGGTTACAGGGTTTTTGTTGCACGGCGCTTACCTTGGGGGAGTATTTGCCGCCATCAAGTGGGGTATGCCTGCCGGTATAACTGCCATCATCGTAGGTGTACAACCAGTACTTACCGCTTTTCTGGGCTGGTGCTTCCTTGACGAACGCCTGCGCCTTACTCAATGGACTGGGTTAGGTTTAGGTCTTGTAGGAGTCATATCTGTTTTGTTGACCACTGGTCAGCAGGAGTATGTTAGCCTAAACTGGACAGCAATGTTGGCTGCCATAACTGCTTTATTTGGAATATCCATTGGTACCTTATATCAGAAGCGTTTTGGTGCGGGTGTGAACCTGCTTGCAGGATCATTTTGGCAATATGTCAGTGTGCTACTGCTAATGGCCATAATGGCTTGGACATTTGAAGTTCGCGAGGTGTTATGGGATCAACAGCTGATCTTTGCACTTGCCTGGTTGGTTATAGGTTTGTCTGTCATTGCCATTCTCCTGCTAATGTATATGATTCGTGAAGGCGAAACAGCCAAAGTGGCCAGCTATTTCTATTTGGTTCCACCTGTAGCCAGCATAGAGGCATGGCTATTGTTTGATGAATATTTATCGATTGTGTCAATAATAGCTATCTTTGTAACTGTTTTTGGCGTTTATCTGGTGATCAGAAAAAAACCTGAATAAATTATTATCCTGAGTTACGACTAATTATCCTTATGCAAAAATCTTATTGGGTATCGGATTTGTGTATCTTATATTTTTTAATCTTGGATCGCAAAGTAGGTAAAGAGATACCCAAGAGCTTTGCCGACTTGGTTTTATTCCATTGAAGCTGAAAAAGTGTCTTTGTGATATGGTCCTTTTCAACATGTGCCAAGGAATAGGATTCAAGCCCCATCTTTTGGGATCTGTTTTTTGCATTCAATAATTTGTGAATATCATCCTTGAGCAGGACATTGCCCCGGCAACCCACAAGGGCCTGTGCTATGGTGTTTTCAAGCTCCCTTACATTGCCTTTCCAGGTGTGATTAACAAGCATTTCCATGGCACCATCCTGAAGTTTGGTTGCCCTTGTTCCCAGTTCTCGATTGATTTTTTTTAAGAAATGTTCAACCAGAAAAGGGGTATCGGAAAGCCGATCATTAAGAGCCGGTACCTCAATCATGAAGACCTTTAGTCTGTAGTAAAGATCGTCTTTGAAAATTCCTTTATTCACGTTATCGGCAAGATTACAATTACAGGCAGCAATGATCCGGGCACGGGATTTTAATGTCTTGCTGCCACCCACCCTTGTGTATTCTCTTCTTTGAAGAAACCCAAGAAGTTTTCCCTGGATAGCCAATGGCAGCTGGGCAATCTCATCTAAAAACAGGGTCCCGTTACCTGCTTGTTCTATTTTTCCCCGGGTTGTGGAGTCAGCCCCGGTAAAAGATCCTTTTTCATGGCCGAAAAGTTCACTTTCCAGAAGGGTACCCACAACAGCTGAGCAGTCAAACACCACAAAGGGTTCATCTTTAAAAGAAGAATTTAAATGAATGACTTTTGCAATCAACTCTTTTCCCGTGCCTGTCTCACCCTGGAGAAGTATATTGACACGACTATTGCACACAAGTCCCATCATTTTGAAGATTTTTCGCATTTTTTCACTTTTGCCAATGATCACAAAAGGGTCGTCAGATGTCTCGTTTGCTGGTTCAAGGGCAGGGGTTTCTCTGTCAATTTCAAGAATATTGATGGCACGATTCACGGCTTTCTCAATTTTCATCACATCAAGGGGTTTGTGAATATAATCAAAGGCGCCTCTTTTTATAGCCAGAATCGTGGTCTCCATATCCTGGAAAGCCGTAATCATGATAATCTTTGAGGATTTTTTTTTCTCGATCATGGTTTGAAGAATATCCAAGCCGTTGAAATCAGGAAGCCTTATATCCATGATGACCACCTGGAAGGATTGGTTTGAAAAAAGCTCAAGGCCTATTGCCCCTGTTTCTGCAGTAAAAACCCTATGTCCTTTTTCCGTCAGAAACATGCTCAAGGACTCAAGTATGGAAGGTTCATCGTCTATGATCAGTATTTTTGCCATTAAAAATTTCCCATGGGAATCATGATTAAAAATGAAGCACCTTTACCTTCTTTTTTTTTGGCCCTGACAAATCCGTTGTGAACCTCAATGATTCTTTTGACGTTGGCAAGCCCCAGGCCGATCCCTTTTGTTTTTCTTGTGAAAAAAGGTTTGAAAATTTCTTCTTTATCCTTTTCATCAAATCCAGTTCCCTCGTCATCAATCAGAACCGCTGCATATTCAATATCCTGATCCATGACTTTTTTAAAGGTAACCCCTATTTTCCCAAAGGGATCAGATGATTCAATGGCATTTATTAGAATATTGATAAATGCCTGACCCAATTTTTCCCCATCCGCTAAAAAAGGGGGAAGTTCGTCTTCAACAATTGACTTTATTTGAAGATTTTTTTCCTTGAATTTCATTTCAAGAAGTTCAATATAAGAATTTACAATATGATGGATATTACAAGGTTTTAGATTCATTTGCAAAGGTTTTGCAAAATCCAAGAGCTGGTTTAAAATCTGTTCAAGCCGAACCACTTCCGACACTGAAATATCCACCCGCCGTTTGTCATTTCCCGTAATTTTTTTGTTGCTGCTTAAAATTTGAAGGTTCATTTTGATTGAGGATAGAGGATTTCGAATCTCATGGGAAAGGGAGGCCGTAATCTGGCCGATATAGGCCATGCGTTCATTTTCCCGAACTTTTTTTCCCATTTTTACACGCTCTGTAATATCCCTGCAAATTCCAATACTTGATATTTTATTGCCATATGATGTTGTTTTCCCCTGAATTTCTGTTGGAAATTCCTGACCGGATTTCACAAGGCGTTTGTACTCGAATACCTGGGAGGCAACCTGGCTTTCAAAATTATCCGAGTAAATTTTCATCACTTCTTCCCTGTCTGAGCCTGCAACAAATCTGTAAAAGTTTTCCCCTAAGACATCTTGTAAATCATATCCATGCATGGTGCAGAATGCCTGATTTGCAAATACAATTAAGCTGTCCTGGATTACAAAATAACCGTCATTGATTTCTTCAACCAGGGTCTTATATTTTTTCTCAGATTCCTGATGTGCAGTGGTGCGTTTTATGACCATTTGTTCAAGTTCTCTGTTCTGTTGAACAATTTTTTTCTGGTGCATATCCTGGAAATGATCGGAGAATCTGTGCATGGTATAGGCAAGACAACGGTTCAGGCTTTCAAAAATTTGTTTAAATTCTTTTTTAGAAGCATCTGTAATTAAAAGCTCTGTTACAATAATGCGGTAGAGTTCAAAAGCTCTTTGAACATCAGATAGTGAGAAACCTGATTTCAGGCGCATATCCGTAATTTTATCAATAAAGATATTGATTGAATCATAATTTTTGTGTACCAGCACCTGATAGTTTGCAGCAACTGCACGGGTAATGGTTCCAAAAAGTTCTTCTGAAGGTCTTGCAGCATATTGCTCTCCACACTCCGTGTGAAGCTTTTTAACCCATTGACTTATAATCACAGGTTCGTGTGTTTTTAAAAAAGTTGAAAACAAAAATCCCATGATGATGCTCCTGGAAAACAATGCTCCACAAATAATATAAAAGTGGATATTTTTTTGACCCTTAGGTTTTAAAAATTATATCGACAATAGTAAACTGCTATATCCATTTTTAAAGATTGTGTCAAATGTGTTTAATTTTTCAATCAAAACTAATTATTGTTTCGCATCTTATGGTTTGATAGTAATACCCTAAATTAATTTAAGAGATAGAAAGGACCATGAACTATATGAAAGTTGCGATTCAAAAGTTTAAAAAAAATAGTGAGATCGTTAAAAAGGCCGTTAAAAACGCTGATGGTTTTGTAAATCTTCCTTTAAATGCAAAAGTAGTAATTAAACCCAATATCGTGGTATGGCTCAGCACACCATTCCCAAAATGGGGAGTGATCACCACTTCTGCCATCATGGAAGAGATCGTTATCATGCTTAAGGAATATGGTGTAAGTGATATTACCATTGCCGAGGGAAGCCTTCAGATGAGCCTTAAAGAAAAACATATCGGGCAAAAATCCTTTGAGGGCCTGGGATACCATAAATTACAAAAAAGATATGGTGTCAAACTTGTGGATGTCTGGGAAAGGCCCTTTGAAAAAATAGAAATTGCTGACGGGCTGACGCTTAAATTAAACGCAGATCTTTTGGCCTCGGATTTTCTTGTTAATGTTCCTGTTCTAAAGACTCATGCACAGGTTAAGGTCAGCCTTGGGATCAAAAACCTTAAGGGTTTTTTAAATGTCGGTTCCCGGAAAAAATGTCATAGTGCAGACCCAGACAAGGATCTGGACTACATGATTTCACGTCTTCCAAAATTGCTGCCGCCTTCTGCCACTATTATAGATGGCATCTATACAATTGAGCGGGGCCCTTCCTTTGACGGCAAACCCAGAAAAAGTAATCTTGTTATTGCTTCCTCCAATCTTATTGCCGCTGACATGGTGGGAGCAAAAGTATTGGGCCATGAGCCTTTTGACATTCCTTATATAGTGCAGGCAGCAGCAGACCAGGGGATTTCAAGTGATCTTTCCGAAATAGAGGTTGTGGGCGAGAAGATTGAAGATGTGAAAGCGTCTCACAAATACACATTTCCCTATAATAAAGAAAATACCCTGCCTTTAAGCATGGAAAAAATGGGAATAAAGGGGCTTAGCTTTCATAAATATGATTCCAGTCTTTGCACATATTGTTCTGCTATAATTGGCAAGTTTTTGACCATAATCGCCATGTCTTACAAAGGTAAGCCTTTTGATGATGTGGAGTTTTTAACGGGCAAGAGGATGAAAATTTGTCCTAAAATGAAAAAAAGCATACTGGTGGGCCAATGCATCTGCAGTTTAAACAAAGACTACAAAGGTCCCGGACAAATCGTTAAAATTAAAGGCTGTCCACCTGACCCTGAACAATCAGCCCTGGCATTGAAAGGTATCGGTATTGAAATAGAGTCTTCTTTTTTTACAAATTTAGAAATGGAGGGTGCCTTTTTTATGGAAAGGTTTAAAGATAAACCTGAATTTGACGAATCTTATTACACTATTGCATAATTGCGGTAAATAATTTTTGTAATTATTCAGCTCTTACGCTTGAAACCGCCCTGTCTGATGGATATTTGTTTCGAGGCTATTCGCTTAACCTCCTGCAAATATCCATCAGACAGGGCTTTGGAGATAATTTTTTTAACGGGCTGAGCAATTACTAATTTTTTAACTTTTTTGGATTCTGGAGGATACAAATGTCAAATTTTGTCAGTATGAGAAATATACGGTTCATGATCAAAGAGGTTTTTGATACAAAATCTCTAACTGATTATGAATACTATGGCAAGCATAATGAAAAAATGTTTGATATGGTAATTGATGCAGCCATGAAACTTGCTGTTAAATTAATGTACCCGGTTCTCGAAGAAATGGACCAGAATCAGCCTGTGCTTGAGAATGGTCAGGTCAAAGTACATAAAGCTGTAAAAAAAATAATGAAGGAGTTTGGACAGGGGGGATGGATTGCATCAGGGTTTTCAGAAGAGCATGGAGGAGATCAGATTCCTCTTGTAATAAGAGGAACAGCCAGTTTTATTTTTTCAGCATCCAATTACTCTGCCAGTGCCTATCCTGAACTTACAGCGGGGGCGGCTGAATTGATTACCTCTTTTGGCAGCCAGGAACTTATCGATACATACGTCCCAAAGATGATAGATGGTAAATGGCAGGGTACAATGGCTTTAACAGAACCCCAGGCCGGAAGCTCTCTTACAGATATTACAACAACGGCCTGGCCTGATGGAAAAGGCAGGTTTAAAATTAAAGGTGTGAAAACCTTTATTTCAGCAGGAGATCATGACTGCGCTGAAAACATCATTCACCTGATGCTGGTAAGGATTGAAAACTCCCCTGCCGGAGCAAAAGGCATATCTTTGTTTGTGGTTCCAAAAAAACGATTTGATGAAAAGAAAAATCTTATATCCAATGATATAACAGTGGCTTCCATTTATCACAAGCTTGGCTACAGGGGCACACCTGCAGCCGAGATATCCATGGGTGAAAAAGATGACTGCTATGGTTGGCTTGTGGGTAATGAGAATAAAGGCCTTTCCCATATGTTCCAGATGATGAATGGTGCCAGGATACTAGTGGGTTTAGCTTCCAGTGCTATTGCATCCGCTGCATATTTAGCTGCCCTTGAATATACTCAAAAAAGACCCCAGGGGAGGCCGGTTACACTTAAGGATCCTTTAACCAGTCAGATCCCGATTATTGAGCATGCAGATGTTAAACGAATGCTTCTTTTTCAGAAATCAGTTATTGAAGGCTCTTTTTCTCTTGTCCTTCAATGCTGTATGTATGCTGATCTCATAAAGGTGTCAAAGGGAGATGAAAAAGAAAAGTATGAACTTTTACTGGATCTTTTGACACCCGTTGCAAAATCTTTCCCCTCAGAATATGGGATTTCTTCCATCAGTAATGCCATACAATGTTTTGGCGGTTATGGATATTGTGAAGACTTTCCTGTTGAACAATATTTCAGGGATATAAGGATACATGCCATACATGAAGGTACAACGGGTATCCAGGGTATGGATCTTCTGGGAAGAAAAATTTTAATGAAGAATGGTAAAGCCTCTTGGCTCTTCATTGAAGAGGTAAGCCTGACGATAAGAGAAGCCATGGAAACATCTCAGCTCCAATTTTTTGCAAAAGAGCTTGAAAGGGCAATGAAACAGCTTGAGAAAGTTGCAGGGTTTTTATTCAATGTTGCCAGGGAAAAAGGAATTGATGTCTATCTTTCCGATGCAAGTCTTTTCCTTGAGTTTTATGGTTTGATAGTTATTTCATGGCAATGGCTGATTCAGGGGATTACAGCAAAAAAAGCCTTATCTGAAAAATGCTCTAAAAAGGATAATAATTTTTACAATGGAAAAATTTTTACAATGAATTATTTTTTCAGATATGAGCTGCCAAAAATCCAGGGACTTGCAACACGACTTATGGACAAGGATAATCTTACGATAAATATGAAGACTGAATATTTCAAAGATTAAATGGTGTTTGGTCAGACACTAAATAAGGAGATTTTTTAATGGATAGAATTATATTCCGACAGGACGGCCCAATTGGTTATCTTACCTTAAACAGGCCCGATAAATACAATGCAGTTGATAAAGAAATGCTGTGTGAGTTTGAAGAATTTATCAATGCACGGATGTATGATAACAGTGTTTGCGTCATTATTCTTGATGGAGGGGATGCCAAGGGATTTTGTGCAGGTCTTGACATGCAGACATTTGGCCCGCAAATTTTTGATATGCAGCCTGTGGACGCCTATAATGCCCAGGTAAGGTTATCAAGAATGATGCTGGGTCTTAGAAAAATTCCCCAGCCTGTTATTTGTTGTGTCCATGGAGCTGCTGCAGGCATCGGATTCTCTCTGGCAATGGCATCGGATATCCGTATTTTAGCTGAAGATGCTAAATTTTGTGCAGCATATATTAACATTGGATTAGGCGGTGCTGATATGGCTGCCTCTTATTTTCTTCCCAGACTTATCGGCTCAGGAAGAGCCAATGAATTTCTTTTGACGGGAAATTGGATGAATGCCAAAGAGGCTATGAACCTGGGCTTTGCCAGCAGGATCGTTCAAAAGACAGAAATGATTGAAACCGCAACTGGGATAGCTAAGGTTATGACAGGCAAGAATCCTTTGGGACTTCGTATGACCAAAGAGGCCATTAATATTAATATTGATGCCGGCGGTCTTGAGGCATGCCTCCAGATGGAAGACAGGAACCAGATGATGCTGGCTTTTGGATTGCACCTTAATAAGAAAAAAAAAGAATAGTTTTCAGGAACTCTCCCTGACCACAAGCACAGGACAGGAAGCCCGACTGATGACCCGATCTGTTGTAGACCCCACTGTAAATCGTTCCAAAAGGCTGTGACCATGAACCCCGAGCACGATCATATCGATCTTTTTTTGCCCGGCATAGTCTACCAGTTCCTTATACGGCTGACCTTCAAGCAAAATGGTAATGGGTGTACACCAGTTCCGGCTCTCTTCAGGAACCAGGGAAGACAACTGTTTTTCAAGACCTCGGAATAACATTTTTTTGTTTTTAAGATCTTCATTGTCTGCCTTTTTTTGACTTTCCATATATTCTGAAAGTGCCCAGTTGGTGTAGTCGCCTCCCTGTATTTTTATATAGTTTGAAGCGGGCATTTCAATATGTTGTGTTGGTTTTATAACATGGGCCAGGTAAAGCTGTGTTTGAAATTCCTGGGCCAGGCTCAGGGCATAATCAAAAGCAAGACTGGAATCCTGGGAGAAATCACATCCCACAAGAATTCGTTTTAATTTTATATTTTTCTCAACCACGGAAGTTAAATGTTTTTCCTTTGCATGCAGAACCAGAAGCGGGCATTTTAGAATCTTTACCAGCCGATCAGTGACAGAGCCGATTAAAAATCGTTTTATGCCTGATCCACCATGGGTTGCTGCAATTACCATATCAATATTGTTTTTTAGGACAATTTGATTGATTTCATCTGCTACGTGGCCGGAAGAAACAATGACTTCACATTCAATATCAATCTCTTTTGCCATTTTTTCAAGCATTTCCCTTGCCGATTGTATCCTTTCTGTCTCAATATCAGGGTAGTGAATATAGGAATGTCCAAGGCTTGAAACCATATGTGTTCCTGATAGAATATGGCATAAACAAAGAGTTGAACCAAATTCTGATGCAAGTGATTTGCCATAGGAGAGGATAATATTGGTAAAATCTGAAAAATCGATTGCGCACATTATTTTTTTGGGTTCTATCCTCATCATTCTTCTCCTTTGTTTGGGTTAATAAAAAGTGAATACATTTATTAACAAGCATCAAGAACAGGTTGAAGGTGAAGATACAAGATTAGGATTGGGCCAAAAAACAAGAGGACAGCTTGAGGCTCCAAAACAGGAAGTATAAGTTAAAAATACTCCATGTCCCCGTGTTCTGTCAAGATAATTTAAAGGGCATATCCGGTTTCAGCCGTTTGCCCTAATCATTTTTTTATTTTGCTTTTCCATATCAATTTATTTTGATAGTTCTTTACCAGCAGTATAAACCCTGACATTGGATAAAATAGGGCAGGGTGTTATCCCCGAATGGAACATTATCTTGGCGTTGCCAGGGACAATGAAGTTACAAAAAAAGAAATAGGAGCGGTTCAGGCAATTGCAATGGCTGTCTCAGCCGGCCGCATCAATGCCCAGGTTCGAGAAGCTAAGTCAAACATGAAGGGAAAAGTAAGTGTTGAAATCAGTAAAAACAAAACAGAGGATACTGCAGATCTCTTTTGGTGCCGGTCTTATAGTGTTTGCATTTTTAATAGAGCTTATAGCCGTGCACCCTTCCGGTATCTATTCCTATACCAAAAAGGGGTATAAAGAGTTTAAGATTGGCTTTTCTAAAGAAAAGGTGTTGAAAAACATCAATAAACAAAAAACCATCAGAAAGATAAAAGTGTGTGATCCAGACAGGATATTTGAACTGAAATCCAGAAACCCGTTTAAAATGAAAGAAGATCTGGCATCATCGGATTTCTGGTTCTGCCATGACAGAACAGGCAAGGATTTTTTATTTGTGTTTAAAGATGAAATCCTTGAAAGGATATTGCTCCAGCGGTTGAGGCTTGGAAAAAAAGAGGGATCCAATCTTTTTTTTCAGTGCGATCCTGAAATATTAAAAGATATTGACACCTATCTTGCCGGTCAGGAAAAATTAGACGTATTTTATGATACAAAATAAAAGAGAAAAACAGATGCAGGTTTTGGTCAGGCACGATCTATCTTTCCGCTTGTGTAGGGTTGTAAAAGGACGGTAGAAAATGAATAAACCATTTATGAAAATTGGATTTTTAGGACTGTTAGTGGCTGGAATGAGCATTGGTTTGATGATGGTATTTCCTTCCAAAGCGCCATGGATGATGGAAGGATTTGCAACTCCCATCATTGCATTTGAGTTTGTGAAATCCCAAACTGAAGTTTATAAGCTGTTTGGTCTGCATGATGCTTTGGATCAGCTCTCCATGGCCCAATCCATGATTAGCACCATGGATTTGGGAAACAAGCTGGACTATATCTATATGGTTTTGTACTCTTCTTTTTTGTTTTTCTTTTCAGGAGTCTGCGCAAAAACCACGAGACAAAAATATTATTATACAGGAAGTGTGCTGTCCATTGTTATTCTTTTTGCAGATGCCATGGAAAACGTACAGTTGTTAGGGATTACAGCAAAGATGACCCGTCTGGATTTTGGTAATGAATTATTTTTTTTACACTGGTTTACATGGATAAAATGGGGAGGAATCACCCTGGTTTTTTTTATTCTGACTCCTTATTTTTTTAAGGGCCGCATCTATTCAAAACTTATGGCTGTTGCTGGGCTCTCAAGTTTTATTTTATCTGTTCTGGCATATCTTCACCGATCTGTTTTAAATGAAATAATGGGCATTTTTGTTGCCCTCATGTTTGTAATGATGATTGTTTATTGCTTTATTTATAAAACTAAAGTTGATCATGATCATGACCTTGTGTATAAATAAAGGGTGTGCTTAAGTTTGATGATACTATTTTTGATCTTATGATTTTGTCAGGCCCTAAAGGAAGGTTTAATACATGAACAAAAAGGTGGATGTTGCAAAAACAAGGGTTGGAGTTGTGGGGGCAGGAAGCTGGGGAACCGCCCTTGCCAAATTGCTTGCCGATAAAGGATTTATTCTGGACCTCTGGGTTTTTGAATCTGAAATAAGAGAACAGATTGAAAAAGAAAGGGAAAATAAGGTTTTTCTTCCAGATGTTATATTGCCGGATAATATTATTCCATCCAATAACCTTGAAACGGTTGTAAAAGAAAAAGATCTTGTACTTGTTGTGGTTCCCTCCCACTGCATGAGGGATATTGCAGACCAGATGAAAAATTTTATCAGTCCTGGGACAATAATTGCAACTGCATCCAAAGGAATTGAAAATAAAACCCATATGGTCATGACCCAGATCCTTGCAGAGAAAATTGATTTTCTTCCCAAAGAAAATTTTGCTGTTCTATCAGGTCCAAGCTTTGCCAAGGAAGTTGCCAATAAGGTGCCCACAGTTGTTGCAGCATCATCAATCAGCAGGCAAGTATCTGATTATGTACAGAAAATATTTTCCTGCCCGACTTTCAGGGTGTATGTCAATGATGATCCCATAGGTACTCAAATAGGTGGTGCCATGAAAAATGTTGTGGCTATAGCAGCCGGCATTTGTGACGGGATGCAGATGGGCCTTAATCCAAGGGCTGCCCTGATTACCAGGGGGCTTACGGAGATGAACCGGCTGGGCACAAAGCTGGGGGCTGATCCTCTTACCCTGGCAGGGCTGGCAGGTGTGGGAGACCTTTTATTAACCTGCACAGGCGCTTTAAGTCGAAACTATACCCTGGGCAGACAGATCGGGGAAGGTAAAAAACTGGATGATATTATTTCTGAAATGAGAATGGTTGCCGAAGGGGTAAAAACAACCCGGTCCGTATATAATTTGTCAAAAAAACTTGGGGTAGATCTCCCAATTTGTAATGAAGTTTATTTTGTTCTTTTTGAAGGTCGATCCGTTAAAGGAACGGTTCAACGTCTTATGAACCGTTCCTTGAAACATGAACTGGACGGGGTTGTAGACAGTTAACAACGGCCTTATACAAAGGTTTCAGAGGCGTTATGCAAATCTCATCAAATTTTTAATAATCGCATATGGACGGGTCAACACTTGTGGGAACGCCTTCATGGGGGGTCCATTTTTTTGAGCCGTATGAATTTTTTCCCCTCATATTTTTAAGAATTTCTATACTTGTTTTGTACCCCTTGTACATTCGGCACATGTCCATGGCCATGCCGCATATTAATGCAACTGCCTGGATAATGGTGATATCATTTAAAGAGAATTCCCAGGGTTTTTCAGTATAAACACGAAGTGCTCCAATGATTTTATCATGGCTGATAATGGGAACTCCTAATAGGGAAGCGATACCTTCATTTTTGGCCTCCTGGGGATATTCGATTCTCGGGTCGTCCATTACATCATAAATAGCAACTGGAACAGCATCTTTTGCTTCATTGATGGTCTGCATGAAATGGATCGGGCCTTTGTTCAAGTATTCATCACTCAGACCAAATGATGCAACAAGGCCAAGCTCTCGGCTTTCCCTGTCTACTATAAAGATGGAGCAACCTTTGAGCTTGAATGCTGTTTTAACACTTTCCGCAGTGATCAAAGCAACTTCTTCAGGATCTTTGCAATGAGAAATTGCCGTTGTTAACCGGGTAATCGTGTCATAATAAATGGTGTGATTTTCCATAAATACCTCCCCTTTTTAGATGATTTGCGAGCACCCTTGCAACAAATTCGGGGTGACTGTTAAAAATTGTTTTAACAAGAGATGTAATATGTGTAACCGGTATAGATGTGCTCAAATTGAAATAGAAGGTACGTGTGAAAGAAAATAGTAGGGCTGCCTGTAAGCGTATATTTAATATATACCAATCAGGTTCAGACGTCAAAGGGTTTTAAGATTTCATTACAGGCCTGATAAGTGCCCCCCTGGTTTGATTGAAGGTATTCCATTGCCAGGCGTTTGCGAAGGGATCTGTTGCCTTGCTTTTCAAGAGATTTTGCAATGGCTTGTGCAACAGCTTTCCAATTATTTTTTTTAATAACAATTCCTTTTTTAAAGATGTCATCTGTTGCCCAGGCAAAATCATCATAATAAGGGCCTGTAACAGTGATAGCCCCCTGGATTGCCGGCTCAATGAAATTTTGTCCTCCCAGAGGTTTCAGACTGCCACCGACAAATACAACAGAGGCAATACCATAGGCTGTTTTAAGCTCTCCAAAAGTATCCCATAAAATGATGCCAGGGTCTTTTATAGAAAAATTTATTGTTGACCCTAAATGGAATTTTAAATTTTGGGCAGCCAGTCTTTTTTCCCATGCCCTGATTCGATGCATGTGCCTGGGAAAAATGGCCACAACCTGGTCCGGGAAAAGCTTTATAATTTCTTTTACAATATGGATAATTTCTTTTTCTTCTTTTTTTCTGATGGATGCCAGAATCGTCAAGGGCAAATTTTCCGGAAGGATTTTTTTTATTTGTTTTAAAGTGTTGACATCAGTTTTATCCATATCAATAGATTCAAATTTGATATTGGGCATTAAATTCACCCTTGCCCCTTCAAACACCTTTGCATACCTTTGTGCATCCTGCTCTGAAGTTGCAAGGATTATGTCCGGAGACAGGTGCATCCACAAAAATTTTGTTTTCAAATAACGGGTGTAACTGGTCCTGGAAAGCCTTGCATTTATAATAAAAACCCGGGTCTTATTTAGTTTCAGGTAATAGAGCAGGGAAGGCCATATTTCAGTTTCAAGCAATACCATAACCCGGGGATTGATAATTTTTATCGTTTCTTCAATGGTATCGGGCATATCAAAGGGGAACCATTCAATTTTAAGATCTATGAATTTGTGGATCATTAATCCTGTTAATCTGGTCTTTAAGATGTCCATGCCCTGGGAAGTTGTTGTGGTTACTAAAATTTTTAAATATGTTTTTGGGGATAGGTTTTTCAAGATATTTACGGCAAGGTAGGCTTCTCCTGCAGAAGCTGCCTGAATCCATATATCTGCCTTAGTATGGTGGAGATGCCCAATGCGTTTTTGAAATCCTGATCTCATACGCCTGTTTTTTTTGAGCAAAGGCAGACACAGCCTCCAGACCATATTGTAAAGTTTGAAAAAATTGAGTATAAAGGCATTCTTTATCATGGGAGTATATGCTCTCATTTTTTTTAAATGTTGACAATAGTTCTTGGTATAATAAATTAAGGTTTATGAAAAATAAAAATCCGAGACTGACCAAATCCCGACGAAAAAAAATAATTTCTCTGGTTTCTATATACTGGAAAAGGCTTTTGCTGGCAGCTTTCTGTATGATTATTGTTGCTGCGGCAAACGGTGCCATGGCGCTTTTAGTCAAACCAGTCATGGATGACATCTTTATTAATCAGAACCGGGACATGCTTTTATTAATTCCAGGAATTGCCATCCTGGTCTTTTTTTTAAAAGGCGCAGGCTCCTATGGATCAGAATATTTGATGAATTATATAGGAGAAAAGATCATCCGGTTTTTCAGGGACTCTTTGTATGAAAAAATTATGGATCTCCCCATCTCCTTTATTCAAAGAGAAAAAACCGGGGCATTGATGTCCCGTATCACAAATGATGTGAATATTGTTAAAGGCATGGTTTCCACTGCAGTGATTAATGTGTTCAGGGATTTTTTCTCGGTAATTGCATTTTTATTTGTTATTTTTTATCGGGATTGGCAACTTGCGTTGGGCGCTTTTGTTGTTCTGCCCCTGGCTTTTTATCCCATTGTATTGTTTGGCCGGCGTGTTAGAAAATTTTCAACGGGAACCCAGGAAACCATGGCGGATTTGAATTCATTCCTGCATGAAACATTTACCGGTAGCAAGATCATTAAAATCTTTAATCTTCAGGCTTTTGAAAAAAAACGCTTTCAAAAAAAAACTCAGACGCTTTTCAGGCTTGAAATGAAAAAAGTTATTGCCAAAGCCCTGTCTTCACCTGTGATGGAATTTTTAGGCGGCCTTGGCATTGCATTTATTATATGGTTCGGAGGCCTCAGGGTGATCAACGGTACTTCAACTCCCGGGACTTTTTTCTCATTTCTCACGGCAGTTATGATGCTCTATGATCCTGTCAAAAAATTATCCAAACTCAACAACACCATACAGGAAGGCGTAGCTTCAGCCTCAAGGATTTTTGATGTCTTGGAAGAATCATCTGTGATCAAAGAAAAAAAGAATCCTGAAAATCTTTCAGGAAGAACTTTTGATGTTGAATTTGATCATGTTGGTTTTTCCTATAATGATAATGAAGCACTTGCTTTAAATGATATCAACTTAAAGGCTGCACCAGGTGAAGTCCTTGCCCTTGTCGGGATGAGCGGGGGTGGAAAGACAAGCCTTGTAAATCTAATCCCAAGGCTTTATGATGTTAGCCATGGCCGTGTGTTGATTGCAGGAAAAAATGTTAAAGATCTTTCAATCAAATCCTTGAGGGATCATATTTCTATTGTAACCCAGGAACCCATACTTTTTAATGAATCAGTAAAAGATAATATCCGGTATGGAAAGATGGATGCAACACACCTTGAAATAGAAAATGCAGCAAAAGATGCTTATGCCTATGATTTTATAAACAGGTTTCCCAAGGGGTTTGATACCATTATCGGGGAACTTGGTTCCAGGCTTTCAGGGGGAGAGAAACAGAGAATCTGTATTGCCAGAGCTCTGATCAAAGATGCACCTGTCCTTATACTGGATGAAGCAACTTCTGCTTTGGATTCACAAGCAGAAAAGGTGGTACAAAAAGCACTTGAAAATTTGATGAAAGGCCGAACCTCATTTGTGATAGCGCACCGCTTGTCCACCATTGACTATGCCTCGAGAATTATCTTGCTGAAAAACGGGTCCATAAAGGAACAAGGCACCCATGAGGAGCTTATGGCTCAAAAAAAAGATTATTTTAAACTTCAAACCATGCAGGCAGCAAAGGGTTGAATAAAAAAAGGAGAGAATAATGGCAGTTTCCAAAGAACTATTGGAAATACTGGTTTGCCCCAAATGCAAGGGTGAAATTCAGTTGAATGAAACAAAGGACGGTCTTGAATGCCATGCTTGCAGGCTCTTATATGAAATAAAAGAGGATATCCCCATTATGCTGATTGATGAGGCAAAAAAGCTGTAATCCATGAGTATTCCCAAAAATCCAGACCCTGCAAAACTGGTAGCCGGCTGCATCTTGAATGACAAGGCATTGATAGAGGATGTCTTTACTCTTTTGGAAGAGGAGTTCGGTCCTGTGGATATGATAAGCCGCTGGCTTGATTTTGCCTATACTGATTATTATTACAAGGAAATGGGTACTCCCTTGTTTCGCAAGGTCTTTGTATTTAAAAATTTAATTGCCCAGGATGAACTTGCTCTGATAAAAGAAAAAACCAATGAAATTGAAAAGCGGTTTTCAAGGGCTGGAAAAAGACTTGTGAATGTTGATCCGGGATATCTGGTTTCATCAAGATTTATTCTGGCCACGGGAAAGGAATATTCCCACAGGATTTATATTGGTCGTAAAATTTATGCTGACCTGACATTGATGTACACTAAAAAAGATGGTTTTAAAACATTGGACTGGACATATCCGGATTATGCTTCAAAAGAAGTGATTTCTTTTTTATCAAAGGTCAGGGATAAATATCTTTTGGATTTAAAAGCAGGCAAAGGAAAAAAAAATGATTAAAAGTATGACCGCTTTTTCACAGGTTTCAAATACCTGTGATACAATCACGGCCGAGGTCACCATCCGTTCTTATAATTCACGGCATCTTGATATTAGTTATTTCGGACCGGAAGCCTGCCAGGTATTTGAAGAGGATATTAAAAAAATTATCAACAAAACCCATGACAGGGGGAGAATTGAGATCAAATTGTTTATCCGGGAGGATGCAAAAGACCTGGAATTGTTTGAAGTGGATGAGGCAAAGATTGCATCCTATTATCAAGCATTAACAAAGATAAAAAAAGATTTAAATCTTATGGCCGACATCTCTATGACAGATATTTTATCTGCCAGGAATGTAATTGTGCCGTCTAAAAGGCAATTGGATTTAAAAAATTTATGGAATGCCGTCGAACCTTCTATAAAGACAGCCAGCATCAACCTGGAACTCATGCGCAAAGAAGAAGGGGAAAATCTTTATTCTGATTTAAGTGCCAGGATTGATTATATTGAAGACAATTTAAAAAGAATAGAAAAAGATGCTGCAACAATTCCGCAGATTTATAAGAATCGACTCATGGAAAAAATATCTTTTTTAACCTCTGACACAGAAGGGCTGGATCCTGTCAGAATTTCACAGGAGGCAGCCATACTGGCTGACAAGAGTGATGTGTCAGAAGAAATTGTTCGACTTTACAGCCATATTAAACAATTCAGGGAGATCCTTGATTCAGAGGATTCTGAAGGAAGGAAACTTAATTTTTTAATCCAGGAATTTAACAGAGAATTTAATACCATTGGTTCAAAGTCAGGTAACGCCTCTTTATCCCATATGGTAGTGAATCTGAAATCAGAGCTTGAAAAAATCAGGGAACAGGTACAAAATATTGAATAATCTTTATCTGCAAAGGAAGACCCCATGGAACAATACCTTTTAAATTTAGGTTTTGGCAACACTGTGGTTGCACAAAAAGTAGTGGCTATTTTGTCACCAAACTCATCTCCCTTGAAACGGGTCAAGGATGAAGCAAAGGAGGAAAAACGCCTTCTTGATGTGACCCACGGCAGAAAAACAAGGGCAGTTATCATCACTGATAGCAATCATGTGATTCTTTCCGCTATTCAGGCAGAGACTCTTTCCAGTCGTTTTGAATCCCTGGTAGCCGAGGAAGAAGAATAATCCCATGGCAGACACAGGAAAACTTTTTGTTGTCTCCGCTCCTTCCGGGGCCGGTAAAACAACCTTGATAAAAAATGTGTTAACCCGGTTTGAAAATCTTTCTTATTCAGTTTCTCATACCACGCGAGCGCCCAGGGGAAATGAACAGGAAGGACTTGATTATTTTTTTATAAATATAGACGAGTTTAAAAAAAAAATAGCCCAGAACCTCTGGCTTGAATGGGCAAAGGTTCATGATAATTTTTATGGAACGTCCAAAGGCAATATACAAAACAGTCTTGAGAAAGGCTGGAGCATTATCCTGGATATTGATGTCCAGGGTGCAGAACAGATTATGGCATTGGACCTGGACCTGGTTTCCATATTTATCATGCCGCCTTCCTTTGAAGTTTTGTCTCAACGGCTTGAAAAACGTGGAACCGATTTAAAAGAAGTTATTGCCAGACGTCTTGATAATGCAAAATATGAAATAACCAGGAAAGACCTTTTTCAATATGTGGTCATTAATGATAAACTTGACAGGGCCATAGAAGAGCTTTGTTCGATTTTTAAAAAAGAGATGGCGTGAGTGATGAAAGAAAAAAATGATATTCTTTTTGGATTTCATTCAGTGTATGAAGCATTAAAAGCAGGGAAAAGAAATTTTTATAATATATTAATTTCAAAAAACAGATCTTCTAACAGAGCCGGAAAAATTGAGGACATTGCCAGGAAAAGAAAGATAAAAATTGAAATTGCAGATCCTGAACTTCTGGACACTATGACTGATTTTTCAAATCACCAGGGACTTGTGGCCAGAACATCTTTTTTCCCCATTAAAAAAGCCAGTGAGGTAATAACACTTGTACAAAAAAAAAAAGAACCCTGTTTTATCCTGGTACTGGAAAACATTGAAGATCCCCATAACCTTGGGGCATTAATAAGAACTGCTCTTTGTGCGGGAGTGGATTATATTCTTATTCCAAAAAACCGTTCTGCACTGCCTTCTTCATCAGTATCCAGAAGTTCTGCCGGTGCTATGGAACACGCTGATATTTTTTATATAACCAATACAGTTTCCATATTAAGATCTTTGAAAGAAAATGGTGTCTGGGTATCAGGGCTGGATGCCCTCGGAGATACATTCTTGTTTGACTCTGATTTAAAGGGGAATATTGCGCTTGTTATCGGTGGTGAACATAAAGGAATAAGACCGCTTGTAAAAAAAGAGTGTGATTTTTTGGTGTCTCTCCCGAATAAAGGAAATATTAATTCCCTTAATGCTTCTGTGGCAGGCGGTGTCGCCATGTATGAAGCCCTTCGCCAGCGAAGCTGAAACCTTAAAATTATCAACTTATAGAAAAGATGACCAACAGGATGACATCGAAGGACAGATATCATGCTCAAGATTTTCAATGATCATTGCAAAGCATATTCTGTATCAGCACTCAAAAATATTATCAGATTTTTTGAACAGCTTTTATATCCGTTAAAATGTTTAAACTGCGGTGTTTATATTGATCCTGATATTGTCAGCCCCAATACAATGGAATCTTGTTTTTGCAGTCTTTGCATGGAACTTGGATTTTACCCCATAAAAAAACCTTATTGCACAAAATGTGGGGTTAAGTTTCAAACAAGTTTTAATGAAAATCACGTCTGCGAATCCTGTCTGAAAAAACCTTTAATGATTGATCGGGTAAGAGCGGCTCTTGAGTATAAAGGCATAATTAAAAATGCAATACCGCTTTTTAAATATCACTCAAAACTGTCTGTGGCAAAGGTATTTGAAGACCTGTTGTTTGAGACATTTTTACAACACTATCAGGGTTCAGGGCTTGATTTGATAATTCCCATACCTTTGCACAAAAAGAAATTAAGACAAAGAGGATTTAATCAGGCATTCCTTTTGATTCGAAACTTTGTTAAACAATATAAACTTTGCTTTGATAAGCCGCCTTCATGGGAAATCGATACAAATTCGCTTGCCAGGATTAAAGGAACACAGCCCCAGACAGGCTTTGATATTGATCAGAGGAAAGCCAATTTGAAAAACGCGTTTAAAGTTGTTAACCAAAAGGCAATTAATAATAAACATATTCTTTTGATAGATGATGTGTTTACTACTGGTGCAACCTGCAATGAAGCTGCCAAAGTATTATTAAAAAATGGTGCAAAAAAGGTTGATGCTTTGGTTCTTGCCAGAACCTGATACCAGAGACCTTAGAACATTAGCAATGGAATTATCATAATTTATTTATAAGCTGATCAATTTTATGCCATTTGAGTTATTGGGAATAAATCTTAATTGCAGTTTGGTCGTCCCTTAATGGGTGGAATGGTGAAGACTGGATTTCTAAAACCCTTATGAATGGTAATTTTTTAGCTGATAAATCGCCGAAAAAAGAAAATCAGCAAACCTTTACAAATTCACGCCATAAATCATTATGGAATGTACCGGTATTATCAAACAGGAGTCAAATTCCCCAATTTAGCGAGCGCTTCTTTCACCAAATTATATTCGAGAGAAAGCTGAATTTTGTTAAGAGCCCTGGGATTATTTTTCAAAGCCGGCTAAAATGTGATGTATATATTATATCGTTTAATATGGAAGAATGGCTTTTGATGCTGGTTCTGGTTCATATAATTGAATGCCAGAGGACAGAATATTATACTTTCAAGACACAAGATATAGACTCCAAGCATAATTTAAATAGTCAGAAGAATGCTCCTGCTATATTACAATTTCTGGAAGCCTTAAAAGCGAATCAACATAAGTCTATTATTCTTGCCAGGGACATTAAGTTCTATCCAATACTTTTTGAATATTCCCTGAGAATAAAAAAAGAAAGCGTTTGTAAACCATATGGATTAGATTATGATTCTTATCCTTGGCGATAATTAACCATGCCACACAAGGAGAATTCCAAAAACGAT
>JABGOU010000058.1 GCA_018645325.1 Desulfobacula sp. | reverse complement strand
TTAGTGCTCTTCAAAAGTGATTTGATCAAACTATTTAAATTCCTGCCTTTCGGTTTATTTTAATCTGTGAAGTGCTGGCCGGATCTGTCTGAATGCTGTTGAACCTTATGGGGGAGCACACTCTTTTTTTTCCTTCTTCCAACAGTTTTCGCAACACTCAAATTACTAATGAGTCGTTCAGCAGAATCTACAAAAAAAGCAGACCTGGAAATTCCTTTATCTTTTGCAGCCCTGTCAATCCTGATAAGTTTATACTCAGGCACTGTGATATTGATTCTCTGGGTTTTTGGGGCTATGAAGGCAAAATCAATATCAGCAAGATACAAAAAGCTGTCTCTGGTATATAGTTCAGAATTTAAAAGGTCTTCCATTTGAGATGCAGCCGGGGGGTCAGATATATCTTCTCCGTGATAATATAATTCTACCGCTTCCTGTATATTGAGGATGGATTCTTCCTGGGTATCGCCATCGGCAAAACATCCCGGTATATCAGGAATGGTCACCCCGTAACCGGTTTCTTCGTCCTTATGAATAATTACCGGATATTTCATTTTACTTTCTCCATTTCAATTCTGCCATTTTAAAAATATTCCTGGCTGTCCCAATAGGCAGATCTTTTTGGGGATGGGGAACAATTACTATCTTCCCATTTTCATGCTTGAATTTGTGACGATCACCAGATACTTTAACCAATACAAATCCCGCCTTTTTAAGCTCTTTTATAATCTGCCTGCTGTCCATATTTATTTTATACACACCATACACACTAAAATCAACTATTGATTACAACTGAATAAAAAAAATGTTGTTTTTTTGAGTGATAAATTCTAAAGGTCAAACTGGATTATATGTGATTTCAAAACAGGCATGGCTGTTATTTTAATTTCCCCTTGATCTAATTTTTCCAAATTGATTTTTTTTTATAGAGAGGACTTTCTCCAAGATAAGCTCATTTTTTTTAGGTACCTGAATACCCCAGACTATCCCTGATAGACCACACATTATTAAAAACCAACCAACCACAATATACAATACCCTGTATCTTCTCTTCTCCTGATGCAGCTATACTTTTTAATGATTTCAATGGTTGCTTTATGGCTTGATTCCGATAAAGAGGGTTACAATTCCAAATGTCATCGGTTTGAATCTGATGTTTTCAAACCCTGCTTTTTTCATGATTTTTGAAAATTCTACTGGATTGGGAAATTTTAACACAGACTCGGGCAAATAAGTGTATGCATTGTTGTGCTTTGAAAAAAATGAGCCGATAATCGGTAAAATTTTCTGAAAATATAGAAGATATAATGACCGTAAAATTCCTTTTTCAGGTGTGGTTAATTCAAGGACAGCGACCCTGCCTCCATTGTTCAGGACATTGAAAAATGAAGTGATGGCCCTTTGCCGATCAATTATATTCCTTATACCAAATGCAATAAAAACCGCATCAAAAACCTGCTGATTAAATGGTAGATTAAGGGCATCAGCATTTAAGAGAGCTATATTGCTATTTTGTTTTTTTATTAATTTTTGTTTTCCAAGCCTTAACATGCCAAAGGAAAAATCAAGTCCGAAAATTTGGGAGTGGCCCTTTAGTTGAGAATTTACCTCCAGAGCAACATCACAGGTACCACAGGCCACATCCAGAACCCGGCTGTTTTTGGCAAGATTTGCAGCCTTTACCATCTGGGTTCTCCATATAATGTCCTGCCCCATACTTAAAAGGCGGTTTAAGAAATCGTATTTGGGTGCGATACGGTCGAACATGTCTTTGATAAAATCAAGCTCTTTATTCATCGTTGACAACCTGGATTTCTGAGTTAGTTTAAGGTATTTGCCAAGGCAGGTTGGAAAAGTATCATAATCAAGGGAAGAATACAAGAATGGTTGGAGCCCAGATGACAGAAAAACGTGACTACTATGAAATACTTGGTGTTGCCAAGGATGTTTCAAAACCGGAATTGAAAAAAGCATATCGGAAACTCGCAATTAAATATCATCCGGATAAGAATCCTGATAATAAAGAAGCAGAAGATAAATTTAAAGAAGCATCCGAAGCCTATGAAGTGATCAACGATGATAATAAGCGTCAGATTTATGATCAATTTGGTCACAGGGGGTTAGAAGGTGCCGGTCATTCAGGACCCAGCGGATTCGAGGATATTTTTTCGAGTTTCGGAGATATTTTTGAGGATTTTTTCGGATTTGGAAATGGAGGCGGTCGTGGCCAAAGGGTTAGGAGAGGTTCTGATTTAAGGTATAACATGACCATAGATTTTATGGAGGCTGCCTTTGGCTCTGAAAAAACCATTTCAATTCCAAGAATGGATATTTGCAGGACTTGTAAGGGATCAGGATGTCAGAAAGGCACAAGCTCTGAAACCTGTTCCCATTGTCATGGGACAGGTCAGTTTATACAAAGTCAGGGCTTTTTTAAAGTAAAAACCACTTGTCCTTATTGCAAGGGCCAGGGAAGCATTATCCCGAACCCCTGTAGAAAGTGCAGAGGGGCCGGCAAGGTTGAAATAACCAGGAAAGTTAATGTAAAGATTCCTGCAGGAGTTGATGTTGGATCAAAACTTCGGCTGACGGGAGAGGGGGAAGCCGCCCCCACGCCTGACGGGACTTCCGGAGATCTTTATGTGGTGATCAATGTCAAACCACATAAGTTTTTTCAACGGGATCACATGGATATTATCTGTGCCATTGATATTTCATTTGTTCAGGCAGCTCTTGGAGACGAAATTACTATCCCAACTCTGGTGGGTGAAGAAAAATTTAATGTTCCAAAAGGTACCCAGTATGGGGATGTATTCAAGTTGAGAGGGGAGGGGATCGCCTCTCTTAGAACAGGTCGGCGAGGTGATCAGATTATCAAGGTTATCATAAAAACACCCACAAAATTGAATCAAAAGCAGATAAAATTATTAAAAGATTTTAATAGGCTGGATTCAAATAAAATCTCAAACAAATTGAAAAATCTTTTCAAGAATCTTTAAGGCAATTTAGGTACACACTATGTTTGAACTTAAGGTAAAAACGCGTTTTGCAGGTGCTCATAGATTGACTATGGTGGGCCAAAAATGTGAAAATTTGCATGGGCATAACTGGCACATTGAAGTTTGTGTTATAGGGGAAAAATTGAATTCAGCAGGTGTACTTGCTGATTTTGGTGATATAAAAAAAGCAGTCAGAGAAATTGTAAAAGGAGAATTGGATCATAAATTTTTAAATGATCTCAAAATGTTTGAAGGTGTGCAACCCACATCAGAGCGAATTGCAGTATATATTGCCCATAGAGTGCAGGATCTTTTAGATCAAGGCCAGAGTAAAGGTGTAAATGTTTCAAAAGTCATGGCCTGGGAATCGGATGATGCCTGTGCAACTTATTTTCCAGAAAGCATAAACCGTTCTTCAAAGGAATAAAAAGCGGCACTAACCAGATGTTTCAATAATTCGTTTGGCCGGTATGATACCCGTAGCAGCTGCTGAGACAATATTCCCTGCCACTCCCGGGCCGTCACCTGCCACATACATCCCTTTTATGCCGGTTTCAAGATGGCTGTTTGATTCAACCTGTGTGGCAAAGAATTTTATTTCTGGTGCATAAAGCAGGGTTTCATCGTTGGCTACACCTGGAACAACTGAATTTAAGGATTCCAGCCCCTCCCTCAGGTTTGTTAGAATCCTTTCAGGCAGTGCCATGGCAATATCACCGCAGACGACGTTGGTCATGGTCGGTTCAATATACCCTTTGCTGATTCTGTGCCAGGTGGAGCGCCGCCCCCTCTTTAAATCTCCAAACCGTTGTAAAATAGGTTTGCCGCCTCCGATAATGGTGGCCAGTCTCCCAATGGACTCGCCATAGGCCTGGTTATCCGTGACAGGCTCTGTTAAAACTACCTTTGAAAGAAAGGCAAAGTTTGTGTTAGAAGATTTTTTGTCAGAATAGGCATGACCGTTTACACAGACAAATTCCTTGTAGTTTTCAAGAGAAATAAATCCGCCCTGGTTAGTGCAAAAGGTTCTGGTCTGGTCATCATAAGTGGGTGTCTGGATAAAAAATGTTGGATCATAAATAATATTACAAAGGTCATCCATAATATCATTATGGACTTCAACTCTGACCCCGACTTCTATTCCTCTCTGACTCAGGTTGATCCCGTGTTTCGTGGCAAGCGATGCCATCCAGTTTGCCCCGATTCTACCGGGAGCAAGGATAATATTGTTAGCCTCATATTTGCCTTTATCAGTTATAAGACCCTTGATACAACCGTTTTGTTCAACTATATCAATTACCGTTTCTTCGGTTTTTATTTCAAGCCCTTTTGACTGGATATAACTGGCCATCCCGGCAATAAATCCCGGCAGATTATCAGATCCCAGATGTTTTTGTTTAATCAAAAGAAGGTCTATCCCAAAGCGCTTAGCCTCTTTTCGGATTTGTTTTGCCGCTTCCATATTGGTCGGGAAAACAGGTCCATCCATTTTGAATTTTGTAAAAATTTCTTCTGTTTCATCAATCAGATTCAGGGCTGAATCCAAAGGCATAAATTGAGTCAAGTCTGTTTTTCCAAGCCTGGGAATAAAATTAAGTTTGCCGTCTGAATAAAGGCCGGCACCGCCTATTCCGGACAGAATATTGCAGGGATCACACTGAATGCATTTTTGAAGATTATGGTTTGGACATTTTCTTTTAAAAGGGCTTTTGCCCTTTTCGATCAATAATACATTTAGCCTGGAGTGCTCCTTTAAATAATATGCTGCGAAAAGCCCGGCAGGACCTCCCCCAACGATAATTACATCATATGTCATATACCACCTGAATAATAAAAGTTTGAATCTTAACTTTAAATAAACCGGTTTAATAATGATAGCAAGTCTCTTTTTAAGCATTAAAAAAATATATGAATAAATTTAAACGAAAAGTTCAAATGCTTGCCAAGCATTCAGTATGTTGTTATATATTGCGTTTCAGAGATATTGATAATACGAAAAAAGTTTGGGGGTTAAGAATTTGGGTGGGAAAAGCAAGGGCGGATTTATTGTTTTTGAAGGAATTGACGGGTCTGGGAAAAGTACCCAGATAAAGAAGATATCAAAACGGCTGGAGATCAGTGGGGATAATGTCTATTCAACATTTGAGCCCACTGATGGCCCTATTGGATCACTCATCCGGCAGATGCTTTCTGGAAAAGTTGCAACTGATCAAAGAACCATTGCCTCCCTTTTTGCTGCGGACAGGACAGATCACCTGGTGAATCAAGATAACGGGATCAGGATGAAAGTAGATCAGGGCGAGATTGTATTATGTGACAGGTATTATTTTTCATCCTATGCCTATCATTCCCAATATATTGATATGAAATGGGTGATCCAGGCAAATTCCCTGAATGCAGATATCTTAAGGCCTGATGCAACAATTTTTATCGATGTTGACCCGGACCTTTGTTTTGAGAGAATAAAATCAAGCCGCAGTAATTTTGAGATGTATGAAAGAATAGATATTATGAAAAAAGTCAGAGCCAACTATTTTAAAGCATTTGATACATTGAAGCATCTTGAAAAAATTATTATTATTGATGGCAACACCACCATGGATAAGGTTGAAGATAATATTTTTAATGAAGTTAAAAAGATAATTGATAATTAGGGATTATCCAAAGACCAGAAGACTTGAGTGCATTAAATAAGCTAAGGGCAAACAAAAATATGGGAACAAAAAACCAAAAAAAAGTTTGTGTCATTGATGGCCAGGGAGGCGGCATAGGGTCTGTGATTATTAAGAAACTCAAAGAACGGTTTGAAGAGAGAATAGAAGTCATAGCTCTTGGAACCAATGCCATAGCAACAGCTCAGATGTTAAAGGCAAAAGCAAATAAAGGGGCTTCCGGCAGTAATGCAATTGTTCAGACGGTTAAAAAAGCAGATGTTATTATCGGACCTGTGGGGATCATCATACCCAATGCAATGATGGGAGAGGTAACACCGCTTATGGCGGAAGCCATATGTTCTGTCGATGCAAAAAAATTTTTATTGCCCTTGACCCAGGAAAACCTGGAGATTGTCGGGGTGCGTGGATTACCCCTGCCTCAACTGGTAGACGAACTTTTGGATAAACATTTAATTTTTTTATAATATATTAAGGAGTGATGGTGTAATGTGTGAGGCAAATGCATATTTACTTGAAAATGACGGCAAGCCTGGCAAGCCCGATGAAATATTGTTAATGGAAGCCGTTGACAAGGTTGAACCGGATGAAGACGGTATCCTTCTTGTCTCTATCTTTGGTGAACAAAAATTTATAAAAGGTCATGTCCACTCTTTATCCCTGGTGGATCATAAGATATATATCAAACAGACGGGTGAGTAGTGGGTGTGGATAGACAAGCTGTTAACATATCCGCCTAAGTGTAAAAAGGCTGGACTTCCTGGCTAAACCAGAACCAATAAAATTTCGGAGACCACACCAGACGTATAGGCAAAGTCCGCACCATATCAGGATGTTTTTCGCTTAATTTTATTCCAATTAAGTAAAGATTAAAGGCAGGTTTTGTTCAGGTTTTAACTTTTTTAGCGACAAAGACAGGCCATGCTTCGGCAAAAAACATTCCAGCGACAATGAGTCCGCCGCCGACCCAACCGATTGCAGTTAACCGATCACCTGCTATCCAGATAGAAAAGATAGCGGCAAATACTGGCTCGAGTGTATAAATAAGAGCGGCTCGTGTTGGGGTTGTCCGGTTCTGAAAGGTTGTCATCGCCCAGAAAGCATAAACGGTGGCGAACAGGGCGGTTATAACGAAAGCAAAAACCAAGGAACCGGTCCATACTTGTGGCCAGGAAGTCGGTTCAAAAATTAGACTGCCAATCAGGTAAATAAATGCGGCAGTGGTGATTTGTACAAAGGTAAGAGCCTTACCGTCGTAGCCCTTGGTAAAAATATCAAGTCCAAGGATATGCAAGGCAATAAAAACTGAACAGATAACAACCAGAAGATCACCAAAATTAATCGTCCATGGGGTGTGCCAGGTCAAAAGAAGTAACCCCAACAGAGCAAATCCAACCCCAACCTTCGATCCAAAGGCCGCGGGTTTTTTCAATAATGGTCCGGCCAATAACGGTACCCAGACAATTCCAAGGCCAGTCAAAAATCCTGCATTGGTAGAGGATGTACGCTCAAGACCGAAGGTTTGAAAAATATAGGAAAGGGCAAGTAGTATTCCAAGTATTATTCCAATAAGCCAGCCGCGACGATCAAGGGTGGCAAACCCCTTCTTTCCAGCTAAACCTGCCAGCAATACCGCAGCTATAGCAAATCGAATCCATAAAAATGCCATTACTGGCATTTCAGTAATAGCATCTTTAACAATGGGAAATGTTGCTCCCCAGAATATGGTCACCGATGCCAGAACCAATTCGGCATAGATTTGCTTCTTATCAATTTTATGGGCTTTTATCACAATTAATATAAATCCAAACCATATGAGTTAGTTACTTGTTTGTAACGGAGGCGCCATGGTATATATTTTTTTTCAAAATTACAACAAGGAAACTTGTCTGAAATGCCTTCTTAATAATATTAAAAATATTTTGACAGATTTTGAAAAAATATTTCCTGGCTTGTGCCAGAATCAAAATGGTCTCAAATAAAAAACATTCTGGCAGATGCTTCCTGAATAATTTATATTTTTTTATAAGTTGATTATTGAAATTTCTTTACATACAAAAGATATATTGATACGGAATTATTGACTCGACTTTTTTGATTCATCTGGTCAGATATCATTCAAATTTACAAGATGTTCGGACCCGTTGATTAACGTTTGCTTGAAGAACTGATGAGGGTGATATGGAATCAATCAATCTAAAGGTAGATAGAGTCAGCTAAGATTTAAAATTTGTTTGAATACAATACGGTCGCAAGAATGAACGGCCATATTTTTACCCTTATTAAAGCAAAAGATCGAACCCTGGATTTTCATAAGCATCAAAATTCGGATGAGGTCTTTTATGTGGTAGAAGGACAAATGAAGCTCGAATTCAGAGATATAATGGTTCATCTAAATACCGGTGAAATGTGTGTAGTACCGAAAGGAACAGAGCTCCGGCCGGGTCAGTACAGTTCAACCGTCAGAAAATTTTCCAAGAGAGATCTTTTTCAAAATGAAAAGGTGATTCATGTTCAAAGAAATGAGAAGAAAAAAAAACAATTAACCATTGAAGAATGCAATACGGGTGGAGGGTTTACAAAGAGGACCAGCATCTCCTGTTAAAGGCAAGGCAGGTGTCGGCAACCACTCCCTGAAGGGAATGTCGGTTAATAAAACCAGGTCATGGATCAGGAAAGATTTCCACATAAATGATTTCAATGATTGCTTCAATGGGCTCAATTGCTGATAAATTTTCTCTTAAATGGAGGTTTGGATGATGAATTGCCATGAAAATCATGAAGTTTGTTTCATGATCTTCATGGTAATAATTTGGTTTACCAGCCTAGAGTCAGGTAATCGTGCATTGAGGTGGCTGCATTCCTTCCTGCACCCATGGCAAGAATAACAGTGGCAGCTCCTGTTACAATATCACCTCCTGCCCAGACCCCTTTTTTAGAGGTTTTTCCGTTTTCAGGATCAGCAACAATATTACCCCATCTGTTAAGGGCAATATCAGGCGTTGAATTTGTGAGCAGTGGATTGGCATTGGAACCAACAGATACAACCACAAGATCGCAGTCAAATTTAAATTCCGATCCTTCAATGGGTATGGGTCTTCTTCTGCCCGAGGCATCGGGTTCGCCCAATTCCATTTTAAGGCATTCCATACCTGTCAGACGACCACTCTCATCTCCAAAAAATTGAGTGGGGTTGGTGAGAAGAACAAATTCAATCTTTTCTTCTTCAGCATGGTGGAGCTCTTCAGCCCTTGCAGGCATTTCATCGCGCGATCTTCTGTAAACAACTTTTACGGACTCGGCACCAAGCCGCATGGCAGTCCTGGCTGAATCCATGGCAACATTACCCGCACCTAAGACAACCACATTTTTACCCCTGGCAACAGGAGTGTCATATTCAGGGAAAAGATACCCTTTCATAAGATTGGTCCGGGTCAGGTATTCATTTGCCGAATAAATACCGATCATGTTTTCACCGGAAAGATTCATGAATCTTGGCAAGCCGGCTCCAACACCTATATATGCAGCATCATATCCTTCTTCAAACAATTCATCAATGGTAACTGAAGCTCCAACAACGGAATTGCATTCAATTTTTGCTCCCATTTTTTCGAGGGTGGCAACTTCCGAGGCAACAATTTCTTTTGGAAGTCTGAATTCAGGGATTCCGTAGACCAGTACTCCGCCTGGTTTGTGGAATGCTTCAAAAATGGTGACATCATGGCCTTTAAGTAAAAGGTCTCCTGCAACTGTAAGACCGGACGGACCAGAGCCAATTACAGCTACTTTTTTGCCGGTTTTTTCAGCAACAGCAGGAGTCTCACCGGAACCTTTTGTTCTTTCCCAGTCAGCCGCAAATTTTTCAAGATATCCAATGGCTACGGGCTTGCCTTTTTTGCCTACAATACATTTGCCTTCGCATTGATCTTCCTGGGGGCAGACACGCCCGCAAACAGCAGGAAGCGCATTTGTTTCCCATAATTTTTTAGCAGCACCTGAAAAATCATTTTCAGCAATCAATTTAATAAATTCCGGTACTTTAACAGAAACAGGGCATCCATCCACACAAAGTGGTTTTTTGCATTGAAGGCATCTTGAAGCTTCCAGCATGGCCATTTCAGGTGTAAGCCCCAGAGGGACTTCATCAAAATTTCTTCTTCTCAGATCCGGGTCCTGTTCGGGCATTTTTGCCCGTGGGGTTTTTATTTTTTTTGGTTTTTTATCTGGCATTTATTCCTCCATATAACCAATTGCGATGGTATGTTTTATAAGGCTTTACAATTTTCATAAGTTTCTAAACTTTTTTTCTCATCTTCAAGGTAAGAAGCCAGGCGGTTGGCCAATTCATCAAAATTTACTTTGTGTGCATCAAATTCAGGGCCATCAACGCATGCAAATTTGGTATCGTCACCGATGGTCACACGGCAACAACCACACATTCCTGTGCCATCCACCATGATTGGATTGAGACTAACAAGAGTTTTGACATCTTTTTCTTTGGTGATAAGGCTGCAGAATTTCATCATGGGGATAGGACCTATGGCAACGACAAGGTCAATATCTTCTTTTTCTAATACATCTTTTAATACATCAGTCACAAATCCATGGTGCCCCTTAGACCCGTCATCCGTACATATATGAAAATTATTGGATGCAGCTTTCATTTTTGCTTCCATGATCAGAAGGTCATAGCTTCGGGAACCCAAGATGGTGGTCACTTCATTACCGGCTTCCTTAAGGGCTCTGGCGATGGGATGAAGAACCGCAATTCCGGTTCCACCACCTACGCAGATAACTTTTCCAACTTTTTCAACATGGGTTGGTTTCCCAAGGGGGCCTATCAAAGCGTAATATTCATCGCCCACCTCTAATTCTTTAAACCGGGCTGTAGATTTCCCGATTACCATATATATAATGGTGATAGTCCCTTTGTCCGGGTTTGTATCTGCCATTGTCAAAGGGATACGCTCTCCTTTTTCATCGGCTTGAAGTATCACAAATTGGCCGGGTTTAGCCTTTCGTGATATGCGGGGTGCTTCTATCTCATTCAGAATTATGGTTCCTTGAGCCATTTCTTCACGAGTTACAATTTTTGCCATTCCATCCTCCTGTTCTATATTTTTACATCTTAATCAGCATTTGACTGGAAAATCCAGTTTACACCTTGGTTTAAAGGGGTCTATAATACTCAGAAAAATTCAATAAAATCAAGTAGAAAAGGACAATCTTGCCCTGAGCTGAAAAGGATATTATTTTGTCGACTTACGAGTAACCATGGTTTTATTGTATGATTAATATAGTATTTGATTATAATTTACTGTAATGATAAGGTTTTTTAAAATTTATTGACTGTTCATATTTTCCAATTGACTTAATCATAGAAAAATAGTAGGAATTATCCGGTTAATTTAATTTGGTATATTAGAATCGAGTTTAAAAAAATCAATCAGGGGACTGAACCATGTCAAAAGTTAGATCACTTCAGCTGATTATTCTTTCGATGATTATCTTGTCTTTCTTGTTTCCGTTTATAGGGCAAGCCAGTACAAAAAATAGTGATAATGATAAAAGATCGGATCGTATTACTATTCAGCTTGAGGCCGGCTCGAATAAAGATGAAATGCCGTCTGTTAGTTTTAAGCATGATCTTCACACCCAGGCTGTTGATGGGAAGTGTGAGACCTGTCATACTGAAAAAGATAAGGCCTTTATCTTTAAGTTCAAAAGAACCGGCAAGAAAGCTTCCATGGATTTTTATCATGACGGGTGTGTTACATGTCATATAGAAAAGAAGGCAGCCAAAGAACCTGCCGGGCCTATCACTGCAGAATGCAGAGCTTGCCATATTGAAGGTAAATCTAAAGGCACTTCCTGGGAAGAAATTAAGTTTGATAAATCATTACATTTTATTCATGAAAGTTCAGAGTTAATTAAGGGCAAAGACGATTCAATTAAAGAAAATTGCAATAGCTGCCATCATGAATATAATGAGAAAACAAAAGAAATTTTTTATGTTAAAGGCCAGGAGGAGTCATGTTTTTATTGTCATAAATCAGAAAAACATGACGACATCAGGCCCATCGGGGAGGCATCCCATGATTCCTGTGTAAAATGTCATCAAACCTTCAAAAGCCAGAATATTGCTGCAGGCCCCACAACCTGTGAAGGCTGCCATGACAAACAAGAACAGCAAAAAATCAAAAAGATTGCCGATGTCCCCAGACTCAAGCGAAACCAGCCTGATATCATAGCCATTACAGGTTGGGAAAAAAGCAGTCAGACGACTAAAAATTATATGAACGCAGTTGCTTTTGATCACAAGTTCCATGAAGAAAAAGCACAAAGCTGTAAGGCGTGTCATCACGAGACATTAAAAAAATGTGATGATTGTCATGGAACTGAAGGGGGAGAATCAAAAGGGGGGTTTGTTAGCCTCGAACAGGCCATGCATGAAAAGGACAGCACAAGAAGCTGTGTCGGATGTCACAAGGAATTTACAAAAAATTCTGATTGTGCCGGCTGTCATTTTCAGGTACGGGCCAATAAAGATAATTCCGAATCCTGCAAGACATGCCATAGTTTGGAACTAACACAACTGGCTGCCATGGAGCCTTCCAAAGTGGCAAAAACCGCTTTAAAAGCAAAATCTTCACATTACAATCCTGTTCAGATTGACAAGATTCCTGAAAATATAGTGATAGATATTTTGGCCAAAGAGTATAAACCCAGTTCATTCCCTCACCGGAAAATGGTTCAAGCGATATTTAAACGGGTTGAAAAAAGTAATATGGCTAAGGCGTTTCATATTGACCAGGCAGGGCTGTGCATGGGATGCCATCACAATAGCCCCAAAACGCTTGAACCACCCAAATGTGCTTCTTGTCACAATAAAAATGGCCCTGTCACAGATGGTAAATCAGACGGCAGGCCCGGGTTAAAGGGAGCCTACCATGGCCAGTGCATAACCTGCCATGAGAAAATGCAAGTTAAAACCGTCGCAGCAACAGACTGTGCTAAATGTCATGAAGAAAAGAAATAGAAGATTCAAAGGATATAAATAAAAAGGGTATAATTATGGCTATTTCTCGTAGAAAGTTTTTGGGCTCGCTTGGAGCGACGATCGGTGCCACCACAACAGGAGCCCTGACAAAAGCTTATAGTGCCACAAACAAACATTTCAAGGGATATCCGGAAGGCTTTGGCGTTTTGCATGATATAACCAAATGTATTGGTTGCAGGAAATGCGAACAAGCCTGTAATGAAGTCAACACGCTTGATAAACCTGAAATACCGTTTGATGATCTTAAGGTAATGGATCAAAAAAGGCGAACAGGCGAAGCAAGCTATACCGTGGTAAATAAGTTTAAAGACAATTCTTTTGTCTTTGCAAAAAAACAATGTAATCACTGCCAGGAGCCGGCCTGTGCATCAGCTTGTTTTGTAAAGGCATTAAAAAAAGACGAAACAGGTGCTGTTGTTTATGATGAATCTCTTTGTGTGGGATGTCGGTACTGTATGGTTGCCTGCCCCTTTAATATTCCTGCATATACTTATAATGATCCTTTAACACCCAAAGTGACCAAATGTACCATGTGCCTTCCCAGAATCCAAGAAGGAAAGCTACCGGGTTGTGTGGATATTTGTCCCAGAGAAGCGCTTGTGTTTGGGAAGCGAAAAGATCTTTTAAAGCTTGCCTGGAAGAGAATTAATAAAAACCCTGACCAATATATTGAACATGTTTATGGTGAGTTTGAAATGGGTGGTACAAGCTGGCTTTATCTTTCCGGCACTCCTTTTGAAAATATCGGTATGAGAGAAGACCTGGGCGTGACCCCGGCGCCGCAATTTACTGCAGGCGCCCTTGGTACAGTACCTATAGTAGTTGGACTGTGGCCAGTTCTGTTAACAGGTGTTTATGCGATTTCAAAACGAAAAGAAAAAATTGCAGAACAAGAAAAGGTAGATGCCGTTCAAGCAACCAAAACCCTTGCTAAAGATGAAATGGACAACGCGCTTTCAAAGCTTAAAGATAAAATGACAAAAGAAAAAGAGACGGCGATCCAGAACGAAGTTAAAAAAGCCCTGCAGGAAGCAGTAAAAAAAGCTGAAGAAGAAGCTAAGGCTGCAGAAGAGGCTGAAGCTGCCGAAGATATCGAAGTTAAAGAGGATGCCAAATCTAAAGAAGATACTGGGAAAGAGGAGGAATAAATGGGATCAGAAAAAGCCATTGCTCAAAAGCAATATTTTACACCCTTTAATGTGGTTGCCGGTATCATTATCTTTGTCGGGCTGATCATCACCATACTCAGGTTCACAAAGGGAATTGGAGCCGTCACAAATCTTGACAACAATAATCCATGGGGGCTTTGGATCGGGTTTGATCTGCTTTGTGGTGTTTCTCTTGCCGCTGGCGGATACATGACATCATCGGCCTGTTATGTTTTTGGATTAAAAAAATATCATTCAGCTGTTAGACCCGCCATATTAACAGCATTTTTAGGTTATGCCCTGGTTGTATTTGCTCTGAATTACGATGTGGGTAGACCCTGGAAACTGCCTTATCCTATATTTTATTCCCAGGGGACCTCTTCTCTTTTGTTTGAGGTGGGTCTCTGCGTTTTCTTATACCTGACGGTTCTGTTTGTAGAAACCACGCCGGCCGCATTTGAATGGTTAGGTTTTAAAAAGATCCGCAGCTATGTGATGAGATTAACACTGGTTTTAACCATTTTTGGAGTTGTTCTTTCAACACTTCATCAATCCTCTTTAGGGGCTCTTTTTTTAATTGCGCCCTCCAAACTTCATCCGCTCTGGTATTCTGGATATCTGCATGTCTATTTTTTCATTTCCAGCATGTTTGCAGGTTTGTCCATGGTTATTTTTGAAGGTACTTTGGCTCATAAATGGCTCCACCACAAGATGGATGAAACACATCTTGCCGAGTCAAGGGGCGTTGTCCTGGGATTTGGGAAAGCAGCATCATTTATCATGATGGGGTATGTGGGCATTAAAATTATCGGTCTTGCTGTGGATAACAACTGGCATTACCTTACAACGGGATGGGGTCTTTGGTATTTGCTTGAGCTCATCGGATTTGTACTATTCCCGGCAATTTTGTATAGTGTTGGATCAAGGGAAAAGAACACCAAATTGATAAGGATTGCAGCCATTTGGACGGTTTTGGGTATTGTACTCAATCGATTGAATGTTTCTTTAATTGCATTTAACTGGCACCTGCCTTCTGCAGATCGCTATTTTCCAAGTTTTATGGAATTTTTTATCACTATATTTATTATAACATTAGGAGTGGTTGTATATAAATTCGCAGTAACAAAAATGCCGATTTTATATGAACATCCTGAATATAAAGAAGATCATTAGAAAAGGAGAACATCATGGAATTTTTTACTCTCCACGATTTTATGACATATTCCAAGGGTATAACTTACCTTGTAATGGGAGCGATCCTGGTTTTTATGCCGCTTTACTGGCTGTACCTGACAGACAGGGATGATTAGATTGAAAATTAAAGAAATAATTAAATAAGGAATATGGAGGCAGTAATGTACTCATTATTAACCGGGCCCGTTTTCTATCTATCGCTTGGGGTCTGTATTATTGGAATGATTGTACGATTCTATCAGTATTTTAACGGTCTTTCATGGCAATTGGACAGAGTCGCTTACAAAGAATATCCGGCCATGGGTTTTAAAGGGGCTGTAAGATCTATCTACAAATGGCTGATACCTTATGGAACTTATGGTTGGAGAGCACAACCAGTTATGGCTGCAGCATTTTTTGGATTTCATGTGGGAGCTGTTCTCCTGCCGCTTTTCCTTATTGGCCATAATGTATTTTTAAAAGAAAAACTGGGTTTTTCTTTGTTTTTTAACCTAAGCACCCCTGTTGCGGATTATTTGTCATGGATTGCTCTTATCAGTTTATTCTTTTTAATCCTGAGAAGACTTGTTCTTCCTGAAGTAAGAATTCTGACCGACAGAAAAGACTGGGGGATTTTATTGATTTCCATGGCACCTTTTATTACAGGAATGCTTGCACGTTATCAGGTGGGTGATTATTCATTCTGGCTGACCGCACATATCCTGACGGGTGAAATTGTTCTTTTAGCCATTCCCTTTACCAAGCTTTCCCATGTATTTTTATTCTTTGCCTCAAGGGCACAGCTTGGAATGGATTTTGGAATAAAACGAGGCGGACTAAAAGGAAGTAAAATGGCCTGGTAGTTAAATTTTTATTCACACCAGCTTTAAAGGAGATAATCCATGCCAGAAGGAACATTATGCAATAAAAAACCCGTTGAAACAGCAGAAGGGATAACAACACTTCTTGCCGATCAGAGCGGTAAAACATATTATGAAGAAATGAAAAGTTTGGAAGTTGATTCCGATCTTTTATGGAAAACTATTCAGAACACCTGTAAAACCCGTATCCGGACATGGCTTGAAATTTGTGCTCACTGCGGTATGTGTGCAGACAGCTGTTTTTTATATCTTGCCAATGACAGGGATCCCAAACAGGTTCCTGCCTTTAAGATCCAGTCAACCCTTGGTGAAATCATCAAAAGAAAAGGTAAGGTTGATAATAAATTTATGCTTCATGCCATGGAAGTTGCATGGGCCCAGTGTACCTGCTGTAATCGTTGCGGCACTTATTGCCCCCATGGTATTGATACTGGAATTATGTTCGGATATCTTAGAGGTCTATTATATCAGCAGGGATTTGTACCCTGGGAAATGAAAATCGGTGCAGGCATGCACAGGGTCTATAATGCCCAGATGGATATAACAAGTGAAGATTATATTGATACCTTTGAATGGATGGTGGAAGAGTATGAAGATGATTATCCAGGCTTGACCGTACCCGTGGATGTGGAAGATGCCGATATTATGTACACTGTTAATGCCAGAGAGGCAAAACATTATCCAGAAGATCTGGCTGAAGCTGCTATCCTCTACCATATTGCCGGAGAAAAATGGACGGTTCCGTCAAAAGGCTGGGAACTGACAAGTCTTGCCATGTTTGCAGGGGACTGGGCTGCCTGTAAAATGCAGGTGGACAGTGTCTATGATGCAATGGAACGCTTAAGACCAAAAAGAATGATAGGAACTGAATGCGGCCACGCTCACAGAGCTACTGTTGTTGAGGGACCTTATTGGGCAGGTAGAAAAAGCGGCAGGCCGCCTGTTGAATCCATCCACTATATTGAATGGCTGGCAGAGGCTTTAAGGACAGGTAAACTGAAAATAGATCCTGCCAAGAGGATTAAAGAACCTGTTACCCTGCAGGATTCATGTAACTATGTCAGAAATCATGGGTTAAGAGAAACTGCCAGAGAAATCATATCCTATATAGTAGAACCAGGTTATTTTATAGACATGGCACCTAATAAGGAACATAATTTTTGCTGCGGTGGTGGTGGCGGTTTTAATGGTATCGGATACTTTAGAAAACAAAGAAATATAGGACTTAAAGTCAAAAGAGATCAGATTCTTGCAACAGGAGCAAAACTTGTTATTTCCCCATGCCACAATTGCTGGGATGCAATCCGGGATCTTGAAGAAGTATATGAAATTGGTATAAAATGGTCATTTTTAAAGCCATTGATTATAAAAATGCTGATTATTCCGGAGCATTTACGTCCTGAGGAGGAATAGGGATTTTTGATTGTTTGAGGAGAGGCTATGCGGGTAACAACCAAAAGCAGGTATGGAACAAGGCTTCTCCTTGATATTGCAACTTACGGTAAAAAAAAACCAGTGCCTTTGAGTGATGTTTCCACCAGGCAGAAAATTTCATTAAAATACCTGGAACAGATTACGAGCAAACTGAAAAAAGCTGGCATTCTAGAAAGTTACAGAGGCCAGCTTGGCGGGCACAGACTTGCTAAATCTCCGGATAAAATATCCATTGGTCAAATTGTCAGGATCTTAGAGGAATCTATGGTCATTATAGATTGTGCCGAAAAGGGAAGACAGGTCTGTGGAGCCTGCAACGGGGCAGGAGAGTGTCTGTCCAGGTGGGTCTGGGTTGAGGCCGGTCGTGCAATGTTTGATCGTCTTGATGAAATCACCATCGCAAGTCTTTTGGCCATCGGAAAAGAGAATCTGAGAAAAGAATAAAAGAAACCGACCATAGTTAAATCAAAGTTAAATCAAAGTAATTTATTTTCAAATCTGATATTCATAACAATTTTTCTTATCTGTTTTGATAAACGATGTTTACATGATTGATCCTTAGTTGTTTTTTCTTGACATGTTTTACTTGGATAAGTAAATTTCATTTACCAAAATATTAATACAGACAAGAGGTGTAGAATGCCCATAAAAATCAGCGATCAAAGAGATATCGATTTTGTCCTTTATGAACAATTTAAGGTGGATGAATTTTTAAAATTACCAAAATACCAGGCCTTTAACAAAAAAATGTTTGATATGGTGATAAAAGAGGCAAAAAACCTGGCCGTTAAAGAAATTTTCCCCACCTATACTCAATGTGACAAAGAAGGCGTGACTTTTGAAAATGGAACGGTCAGGGTACCGGAATGTTTGAGAAAACCCCACCAACTATTGGTGGAAGGTGAATGGAGTGCTTTAACTGAAAATCCAGAATATGGCGGGCAGGGCCTTCCTTTCAGCATTGCCCAGGCAGCCCTGGAATATGTGACTTGCGCAAATTATGTTTTAACAACCTATCTTATCCTCAGCCATGGGGCTGGAAAAATGATTGATCTTTTTGGAACTGCTAAACAAAAAGAATTGTTTTTGGAAAAACTCTATACAGGTGTATGGGGCGGAACTATGTTGTTGACTGAACCCGGCGCTGGATCTGATGTCGGGGCATTGACAACTTCTGCAAAAAAACTGGATGACGGCACCTATGAAATTACGGGCAGTAAAATTTTTATTACAAATGGGGAACAGAATCTTACTGAAAATATTATTCATCCCGTACTTGCCAGAATTGAAGGTGCTCCTGCCGGAACCAAGGGTATTTCCCTGTTTATTGTTCCCAAAATCTGGGTTAACAAAGATGGAACATTAGGTGAATTAAATGATGTGGTATGTACAGGTGTTGAAGAAAAAATGGGAATCCATGGCAGTCCAACCTGTTCTTTGTCCCTTGGCAGCAAAGGCAAGTGCCGGGGATTTTTACTGGGTACTCCCAACAGGGGAATGCAAATCATGTTTCACATGATGAATGAAGTGAGGCTGGAGGTTGGTACCCAGGCTTTTGCAAGTGCCAATCTTGCCTACCTGCACGCCCTTGATTATGCAAAACAAAGGTTACAGGGCCGCAGTATTGAAAAAATTGCAGACCATGGGGCAAGCCAGGTGCCGATTATACGGCACCCAGATGTGAAACGCATGCTGTTAAAGATGAAATCCTATGTGGAAGGTATAAGAAGTCTGCTTTATTATGTTGCCTATTGTTTTGACAAAAAAGAGAATGCCATTGATAAGAAAGAGGCCAGGGACTATTCAAATATAGTGGAAATTTTAACTCCCGTGGTTAAAGCATATTCCAGTGAAAAAGGGTTTGATGTCTGTGTTGAGGCCATGCAGATATTTGGAGGATATGGATATACCAAAGAATACCCTGTGGAGCAGATGGTTCGAGATTGTAAAATCGCCTCAATTTATGAAGGCTCAAACGGTATCCAGGCCATGGATTTTCTGGGACGAAAAATTATTGGAGATAATGGAGCGATGCTGGACGTACTGGTTCGTGAGATCCAGTCCACAATATTGACTGCCAAAGACCATGAGAATTTAAATGGGCTTGCGCTAAAATTGGAAGTCGCCCTTATCTTGTTTGAAGACACCTGCAAAAATACGGGCCATGCACTTTTATCAAAACATATGACCTCAGCCTTTGCCTGCGCCCATCCATTGATGGAAGCTGCAGGAGACATTATTATCGCCTGGATGCTGCTTTGGCGGGCTAACATTTCTATTACAAAATTAGATACAAGGGAAAAGAATTTTTACCATGGGAAAATCAAAACAGCTCAATTTTTTATAACTACCATCATCCCAGCCACAATTGGAAAACTGACGGCCATCACATATGAAAATAACCCGGCAGCCAGTATGGAAGAGAGTTTGTTCTAAAACAGATATGGATTAAATTTTGGGTCCAAAAACTGAATAATCCTGAAATTACGGGTTAAAAGAGAATTTGTTTGGGGATTTATTTGTTGCAGGGACCCTAAAGTACAGGAGATAAGAAAATGGAAGATGTAGTCATAGTATCGGCCTGCCGAACTGCCATAGGCGCTTTTGGAGGAACCCTGCTTCCCATGAATGGAGCAAGTCTTGCAGCGGTGACCATGAAAGAAGCCATTAAAAGGGCAAATATTGAACCTGACCTTATAGATGATGTCAGATATGGATGCTGTATGGAATCCTGTGACACCCTCAATGTAGCAAGGGTTGGATCATTGCTTGCGGGGATTCCTGACTCGGTCCCTGCTGCCACTGTCAACAGGGTCTGTATCTCTGGAATGGAGGCCATGATTTCCGGGATGGCCATGATTCAGGCCGGTATGGCAGATATTATCCTGGCAGGCGGGACAGAGCATATGTCATCAGCTCCATACAGTGTTCCCAATGCCCGCTGGGGGTGCAGACTTCAGGACCAGACCTTTGTTGACAACATGATTCACGCACTGCACTGCGGTTCCCATATCATTCCCCATCCTGAAGACGGACCCGTGGATGAAACCAAGCCCCCTTTGAGTTATTTTGTGGGAAAGCCTTATATCATGGGACATACCACTGAATTTATAGCCCAGCATCTGGACATTTCCAGAAAAGAAATGGATGAGGTGGCTTTAAGAAGTCATAATGAAACAGAGCGTGCAACAAATGACGGATCGTTTAAGGATGAGATTGTAGAGGTTCAAGTTCCTCAAAAAAGAAAAGATCCCATTATCTTTGATAAAGACGAACACTTCAGGCCGGGAATAACCATGGAACAGCTAGAAGCCCTTTCACCAGCCTTTGTTCCAAAAATCGGCAAGGTGACGGCAGGGAATTCTTCAGGTATTAACGATGGGTCAACTGGTATGATTATCATGTCTGTATCAAAAGCAAAAGAATTGGGACTTTCTCCAATTGCCAGGATAAAAGCAGTCTCACGTGGGGCTTGTCACCCTTCTGTCATGGGGCTTTCTCCTGTTCCTGCAGTGAACAATTTAATCAAATCCTCCGGGATTGAGCTTGCGGACTTTGAACTCATTGAGGTGAATGAGGCCTTTGCCGGCCAGTATCTGGGATGTGAAAAGGAACTTGGGCTGAACCGGGAAATTACCAATGTGAATGGTTCAGGAATCGGTCTGGGCCACCCTGTTGGTTCCACTGGTGCAAGGATTGTCGTGTCCTTGATGTATGCCATGAAAAATAGGAATAAATCCCTTGGTCTTGCCACTCTTTGCGGCGGCGGCGGGGTATCAATGGCATGCGCCATAGAAATGCTTTGATTTAGTTCAACAGCCTGGGATGGGCGCAAAATAAATTGACCTTTGCAAATCCCGCTTTTGAATGCACGTACACAAAAGCGGGATTTAAATTGTCATCAGATGTAATTGTAAAAATATTGGAAATTGCAAACCAACAAGTTGCTCAAAAGCACGACTGGCCTGAACCAATGGTATGGTCACAGGCCCTGATGATAAGGATGGGTTATAGCCATTCTTTTTTTTTAGACGTCTGAATATTGGGCTTTATAGCTAGAGTGGATAGCCTCATATTGCTTTAAGATCAGGCTAAAGATGAAATATTTATTTTTATATATAGAGATTAATATTCAATAATGCCACCTAACATTGGTTCCCTGATCCACCATCAAGGTACCAGCTGCTGCGTTGACTGCGGTCGTTCCTCCCTGCGGAGTATGACTTAGGCCTCACTCGTCACTCCTTGTCGCCTTGCATCTGGCACCTTGCTGATGGCCAGGGATAGTGCACAACGACGGCCCGGCAGGCAAACAAAAATTTGATGGTGGATTTGGGTGGTTTTGGTCCATATATAGTTTAACAGTGAATCATTCTCTCCTACCACAAGATGTAGGCAATTAATTTGTATTTTCATTCTTGTTACTATCCAGGACTTCCCGTATCTTCTGGGAAAGATCTTTCATGACAATTGGTTTTAATAGAAAACCCTTAATCCCCAGAGAAAATGTAAGGATCTGTTTTACCAGATCTTTAGCTCTTAGGGTACCGGAATAAATTTTATTCAAGCTATCGCGGAATGGACTGTCTTCAGGGATATCTTCCAACAGCATCTCAGTATGGCCCATTATAGGAAAAAGAATATTATTAAAATCATGTGCGATACCGCCTGCAAGGGTTCCGATGGATTCCATTTTTTGGGCTTGTTGAAGCTGAGTCTCAAGTTTTCTTTGAGCAGTGATATTTTGATTTACTCCTCGATAGCCCCGGGTTTTTCCTTCATTATCAAGGATGGGAATACCGCTTGTAAGCATAAAAACCCTGTGTCCAGTCTTATCTATATTCCAATTTTCCAAATCCTTGATATTTTCAGATTTTGAAACTATTTTTGAAACTATCTCTTTTACTCGAACTGATTCATCTTCCGGCATAAGGTCAAAAGGTGTTTTGCCAATAAGTTCTTCTGGCGCGTATCCAAGAACATCTTTTACACCTTGAGAAATGTATGTAAATTTGTTTTCACTGTTAGTTTCCCAAATCCAGTCTGCCATATTTAACGAGACATCGCGGAACCTATTTTCGCTTTCCTTTAGCGACTCCTCGGCTTGTTTGCGGTCGGTGATGTCGCTCACATTGCCTTCGTAGAAAACAGCCTTGTCATTTTGATCATAGATTGTACGAGTACTATTGGATACCCAGATATGCAAACCATCTTTACATTTAACTTTGAACTCGAAATTCTTCACTGTTCCATTTCCTTGGAGCAACTTCACATATCTGTGTTAATCACCGCAATAAAATAAACAGAAAAGGTGTATAATTTTCAAAATCTATTGACTAAAAGTATCAAAATGTCAGATTAAATGGGCTTTCAGTTGGCAGCCTTTTTTTATTGATGACAAGGCGGGGAGAGTTGCAGCTCTCATCCCGCCTTAAATAACCGGGGCAATAGCCCTA
>JABGOU010000057.1 GCA_018645325.1 Desulfobacula sp. | reverse complement strand
TTTGATAGGGTCTCCGGGAACGGGCAAAAGCCATATTGCCAAAACCATTGCCCATGCTTCTATTCAATTGTTTCAAAAAACCGTGTACCGGGAGGCCCATGTATTTTTTGAAGACATGTTCGAAGCCGAACAAACCGGCAAGACAAAAAAGGTTCTCAAATTATTTTCGGAAGCAGATCTCTTGATTATTGATGATTTGTTTCTAAGAAAAAAAATGCCCTCAGATGCTGCCGACTACCTGCTGGATATCATCATCAATCGCTATTCAAAAAGGAAAAGCGTTGTGATTACTTCAAATCGACCAATTGAAGACTGGGGGATACTTTTAAAAGATAATGCTGCCTCCTCGGCCATACTTGACCGCCTGCTTCATCATGGACATTTACTGAAGTTCGAAGGAAAAAGCTATCGACTGAAGGAAGCCGCCAAAAGGCTCTCTCAGATGAAAGATAAAAAATGAGGGATGAAAAAAGAAAAAAATTGCAGATTATGAGAGAATAGAGTAGCTTTTATTATTCTGTCGCTGGGGGATTTTGACCCGGCCACAGGTGGGGGATTTTAAAGTGGCCATCGGGGTGTAAAACCCGTGTAAACTAAGTCGTTAATTTTTTGATTATATTTTTAGCAAGAATTTCATTAATTTCACGATGTCTTGGGATTGGCTGACATGCTTTTGTTAAAGGATTTTGATACCAATCATGCTTTCCACCATGTCGAATAAATAGACAACCTGTTTTCTCGATCTTTTTAATTAAATCCCTTCGCTTCATGCAATTTCAAGTTCGCCAATGTGACGAACACAGGGAATATCGCCACTTGTTAAATCTTTATAAATATCCTTTAAGTTTCCCTGGAGATCTTTTAAAGTTTCTCCTTGAGTCATATAATCAGGAAATTCTTCCCAATAACCAAGCCACATTTCATTGTCATTAAAATATACATATTTTTTTTTCATAGCGACCTCCCAAATTATATACAAAAGAATAAATAAGGTATTATTCTAAGTCAAGGAAACGTTAAGCTTAAACACCCTTTTTCAGTATTAAAAAGTACAGTCTAAGCGCTTTTCACATTATTATTTCGACATAATAGCTTCAAAATCTCTACCCCCATAAAATATATTCATAGATATTTTCAAAGTCTTTGATTGCATCAGGCATCAAATAGACTTTATATGTTTCATTAGGCTTCTTTCTTCGACCGTCGTTTGTGCAGTTCCTCAATGGTTTTAAATGCAGTATTAAACGGAACTGGATCTCCGTTTTGCTCTGAATGTAATAGGCGTTCACGGATTAAAGAAATTCTTGCTTTGTGTTCTTCTTCTCTTTTCTGCCACATTCTCATGGCGTCCCTTATTAGTTCACTTGTTGAACCATAGGAGCCTGATCTAACCTCTTTTTTGATAGCAGCCAACATATCGGGCGGTAAGGTTATTGTAATTCTTGCGGCTTTTTCTTGTTGCATATATCCCCCTCCATTAATGTATGATTTAATCATACCTTTAAAAAAAAAGAGTGTCAACATACTCTTTATCAGAGCTTTTTTTCTTTACCTTATAAATTCTTGCCCACGCGGCATGGTTAGCTTAAACGCCCCTTTTTAGTATTAAAAAGTACAGTCTAAGAGCTTTCCACCGTATTATTTCGGGAATATTCTTTTAAAAACCAGATGGTTATCGGGGTCAGACCCTGATAATAATTGACAAAGGGACTGCAAAATACAGATTGCTGTCATCTCCAAAGGGCATTAGCCTTGATCCAGTATAAAAGACGATCCCGAATTTAAATTGATTCATGGTTAATTCAGCAAGTTTTTTCAAACCTTTAAAATCATTTTTTCGTATTGTGTTAGAAGCCTTTACTTCAATTCCGATCAAACGGCCGTCAGCCTGCTCCAGAACAATATCAACTTCATTTTTCCTTTTATCACGAAAATGATACAAATTCATGGTTTCTTTTGCCCACATCATATGCTTGTAACACTCCATAACAACAAAACTTTCCAGTAAACCACCATAAAAAGGAGAATCTAATAACTGCTGTTTTTTCTTTAATCCAAGAAGATAACAGGCAAGTCCGGTATCAACCATATGCAGCTTTGTCATACCAATACTCTGCCGTCTTGCCCTGTTTTTCACATAGGGGTGAATCCGTTTTACAATAAACATCCATTCCAATGCCTCGACATATGATTTAATTATCTTGTCATTTTGACCCAGGTCATTGGCCACACTGGCATACTTCAATAAATTACCACATAATCCGGCAAGATATGGGATAAGCGCTTCAAGCTTTGTATGGTATTCACCTTTTGCCGAATAAATACTGTCAAAATCTTTAAACAACCGTCCCTGCAGATAGGATTGAAACCAAATCTGCCGTGCCCGGGGCCCCTTTCCCTGCAATTCCGGGTAACCCCCATCAAGCAATTCCTGTGCTAAATTTCCACGGCTTAACTCAATAAGGTTGTCAGGCAATGACAATTTGTCGGCGGATAAAAAATCAATCAGATTAAAATCGCTATCTGTTTTTTCAGTGACAGACAATGGATACAATTCCATTCTAGCCATATGCCCTGGCAATGCTTCCTGTGTTCTGGCAGATTTAAAAATATCAGCAGATCCTGTAAGAAAAAACTGTCCCCGTTTATTTTCCGGAAGTAAATCAGAAGCCAGCTTAATTGCTTTTATTAATTCAGGCGCATATTGGAATTCATCAAGCACCACGGGTCGGTTTTTAAAACTGTCTATAAAACCATGGGGATCATACTGAGCTGAAGCAAACGCTGTCTGATCGTCTAATGATACATATTGCATCTTTGTATCATCTGCAATCTTTCGCGCCAGTGTTGTTTTACCCGCCTGTCTGGGCCCGGTCAAATACAGTATTCGAAATTCATTCAGCATTTCCCTGAGAACTATTTCGCCTTTACGTGTATACATACTTTCTTCCCATCCACCCTTTTATTTTACGAGAAAATCTTTCTGATAATACGAATTATCCAGGATAATAATCCAAATTATACACTTTTGCAATACCATCCAGGGTTTCGCCCTGGGTATGTGCTCCGGGAAAGCCCGGAATGTGGATTCTTTTTCGATGCGGCATGGTTTTCCTGAACATCAGGCTTAAACATCCCTTTTTAGCCTTAAAAAGTACAGTCTAAGCGCTTTTTACATTATTATTTCAAAAATATTCTTTTAAAAAACAGATGGTTATCGGGGTCAGACCCTGGTTTCCTGGTTTTATAACAACAATGACTCAAGATACTTCATACCCTGGCAGATTCTGATACCACTGTCCATGCGTTCGCGTTTCAAATGCAGCACCAGCTGGGTGGCCGGAATATCATACCGTTTGGTAAAGTTCAGCAATGCCCTGGTCGGCCGGCTCTCGGACCGTTTGGCTTCTATCATCAATTCCGGGATATTGTCCTGAACCAGACAGAAATCGACTTCAGCACCATCCTTGGTCCTTATATAGTGAAGACCCGCCCGTTTTCCCTCCAGGTCAACCTGGGCGCAAACATGTTTCAAAAGGCATAATGCAACCAGATTTTCAAAAATTGCCCCTTCATCACCTTTAACCATACCCGTATCATAAAAATAAATTTTCGGTGTTTTTAAAACAGATCGAGCAATATTTCTGGAATAAGGGGTTACTTTAAATATAATAAACAATGATTCCAACACCTGGATATATTTTTTTACCGTATTGGGCGAAACACCCACATCTTCGCTAATGGACTGATAAGAGACCTGTGAACCCGTCCTGGTTCTTAACAAATCAAGAATCAGCTGAATTGCCTTGAAATCGTGGATCCGTTCAAAGTCGAAAATATCGGTCCGGATCAGGCCATCCACATACTGCATCCGCCAGCGGTCAGCATCTGTATTGCTTTTTGCCAGAAAAGGTTCTGGAAACCCGCCACGGCTTAAAAAAAATTTAGGGTCCACCTGTTCATTAACATGGGCGGCTTCAGCAGGTGAAAACGGGAGCAGCCGATGCCTGAAAAAACGGCCGGCCAGAGAATCTCCCTGCTGCCGGAATGCTTCCAGACGCGCACTACCGGTGACAAGAATCATCATACCCTCAGGTTTGGTGTCATAAACACCTTTAAGATAGTTCTTCCATCCCTTCATTTTATGGAGTTCATCAAGGACAAGCAGTGTTGTGTCTTCCAGCCAGGCTTCATCTTTGATTATCCTGCGGTCACCTGTACTGTCATAATTCAGATATACACTTTTCGGATACAACCGGGCAATTTCTTTTGCCAGCCAGGTTTTGCCAACCTGTCTCGGACCGGTTATAAAGACCATCTTTTTTTTCAGGTCATCAACAAGCTGCTGTTTCTGCTGTCTTTTCATATGGCTATTCTGCAAGATTTTGCGAAAAAGTCAAGACTATTCCGCAAAGCTTTGCAGAATAGTCTTATATCATATCGATCATATCAGGGTCAGACCCTGATAAGAGGTCTTGCTTTATCAATCCTTGCCTTTTTTTCAGGAATATGAAAAACATTCCATATATCATTACGCCTTTGCAGATTCAGCCAGAAATCAGGAGTGTTATCAAATACTTTTGCAAGCATCAAAGCTGTCTCCACAGTCACAGTCCTTTTCCCAGTGCAAACTTCATTAACAGTTCTCCGACTGACACCCATTGCTTTGGCAAGCTGTCCCTGTGTAATTCCAAGTGGTTTAAGATATTCTTCAGTAATCATTTCACCGACACTTACGGGCTGACGTTTTGTCATAATCATTTTTATCAATTTTGAATAAATTCTTCCACTGTAAGTCCAATATCCCTACAGATTTGCCGGAGTAAAATTGGAGAAATATCCCTGCCAGAATGGAAGGGAACCGTCGTATTCCGTCCATCAATGTGCCGAAATTGTTTATGCGAACCACGCTGACGTACCACCTGAAAATCAAGTTGGGCCAAAATAGAAGAGATTTTTTTCGCACTTAGAACTGGGATGTTGCCCATTTCAAGCTACCATGACTGTCTGCGTACCGATAAATTCGGTTTCAAACTTTGGGGCACCATCCTCGAGGAGCATCTCAATGACCTCTTTTAAATTTTTGTTGAGTTCATCCAAGGTTTCGCCCTGAGTATGCGCTCCGGGAAAACCCGGGACAAATCCAACGTACAGACCTGTGTTTGGACATCTCTCCACGACTGCTGTAAATACTTGCATTATATATCTCCTTATGACTCAAGCTCATCCACCATAATCTCTTCTAAAATCATTAGGAATATTATATGTCATAATTTTTTGTTCTTCAAGCCCTTTACAAATAACATCAAATACAGTTTTCAAATTTTAAAAGATGTTCTTTTGTATGGCATCTGTGGGCGATATGCCACAAAAAGCCCAAAACGTAGATTCCTTTTCGACGCGGCATGGTTAGCTTAAACACCTCTTTTTAGCATTAAAAAGTACAGCCTAAGCGCTTTTCACACTATTATTTCGGAAATATTCTTTTAAAAAACAGATGGTTATCGGGGTCAGACCCTGGTAAGAACTCGGCGAGTACAGGCGTTATTTCTCTCACAAACCCCTGAAGCCTGTTTTCCGCATCTTTGAGACTCTCATTCTCCCCCACAGGCGCAATCACCCGAACCAAAGCCCCATCCGTCCTCTGCCTTGTCAACGCATCCCAGAAAGTCCACCACTTCATCTGGAACGCATTGGTCAAAACCCGTCCCCGCATGGGGAACCAATAATAGGAAAGCTGCCGGAACGATCCCTTTTGGATCAAAGCCCGGCTCACAGGCATACCGCCCCCACCATCAAAACCAACAAAAGCATCCCCATCCTCTTTGAACACCCATCCCCCGCCTCTTAAACAGGTAGCAGGCGAATGAATAGACTCACCCTTTCTCTGGCTTTCATAGTAGGCCACATAAAAATTCAAACCACGGCCTTGTTTATCCACATAATCAGCCATGATATAATCACTGAAATCAAGGGCCCCGATAAATTGATCCTCCATCACCTGCTTTGTCCCGACCCACTCCCCCACCATCATTGGAAACTCATTAAAAGACCGACCCATGGGAACAGCCTCCCGAAACTCAATCCCTCTTGACAACATAAGCGTAAGCCCAAGCAGAACAACAGACACAATAAACTGGGGCTGCATCAAAGAGACTCCTCTTTTTGATATCTTTCTAATAACAGGAGTATCTGACTTTTTCTCTCGCACGGACCTGAGCCTCTGGAATTCCGGAAAAACCTTGTTCATAACCCAGATCTCGCCCAGAAGGACCCCAAGGGTAATCATGAAAATCAACCACCCCTCAAAATCATGGAAAAAACCTTCAACAGCCTTAGAGCCAAACTTTTCAGATAAAATACCCGTCAACGCAATCCGCAACGCATTGGTAAATATAGTTAAAGGAATGGATGAAAAAACAATCACCAATTTTTTCCAGAGCCCTGCTTTCCAAAAATAGGCAATCAAAATACTTAGCACAATCATGGGAAAAAGATATCTCAAGCCGCTGCAGGCATCCACCACCTGGAGCTGCGTAAACCCAAGATCAATGACATTGCCTTCCCTGTGAGCACTCATGCCGTAAACCCGCATCATCATAACACCAATATTTGACGACAGGAGTTTTAATGCAAAAGTGATTTTTACGTTAATAAAACTTGGAAGTGGGAACATCGTTAGAGAAAAAACAAGCGGAAAAGCAATAATTTTCAATTTTTTCCAGCCCAAATTAATCCAGCAGAGCCCTGTAAAAAGAATCCATAAAGAAAAATAGCTTAAAAAAAACTCACCGCCCAATTCACCAAGCCAAAACAGGCCAAGACCGGGAAACAATAAAACAAATCCTCCCCATGTAGGAAGAGAAGAAATTAATGCTAATACCGATTTTTTCTCCCAAATCAGGTATAAAACTATAAATGGGATGAGCATCCCATAGGAGTAATCATCCCTGGCCCAGTCCTTTACAACCAGCCAGTTGATAGTTGAATAGTAGATGCCTGCAATGAGAAATAGATATAGAAACGCCTTGATTAAATTTTTCAGATCCATCTGTGTATTATTTTTCATCACGCCTCATTTCCGGAGTAATTTTGCCTGGATAACCTGGGCAGCAAAAAAAGGAAGTCTAATCTGTCGTTTCAAACGTTTAGGCTCAGAAATCAAGCGATACAGCCACTCAATACCCATTTTGCAAAAAAAATCAGGGGCACGTTTGACAGTCCCTGCGAGCACATCAAGAGTTCCCCCGATTCCCTGACAGACACGCACATTTTTTAATTGAGTCCTGTATCTGGAAATCCACATTTCCTGTTTAGGAGATCCTAAAGCCAAAAAGAGAATCTGGGCCTTTGATGCATTAATCCTGTCGATTAAACCATCCATTTCATCATCACTCAAATAACCATCCTGGCTGCCAACGATTTGAATTGAAGAGTGACGGGTTTTTAATTCATCCACTGCAGCTTCATTTACTTCTTTTTTCGCTCCGTATATAAAAATCTTATACCCTTTGTCTGCTGACATTTTACAAATATTCTGCATCAATTCACAACCAGGCACACGCTGAACATCTGTATTATATAGCAACCTTGATGCCAGAACCATACCAATACCATCAGGTATCAAAAGATCTGCTTTTCTAAACATATCATATAAAAAGGCATCCTTTGGAACTGAATAATTTTTTTCCGGATTTGAAGCAAAAATAGTATGAACCTTTTCTCCTTTATCCACATATTCCATTACTTGCGCCAGAGCTTTCTCCATGTTGCAATCATCAACCCATAAATTTAGCACTGGATATCTTCGCATTAGTTCTCCATAAATTCTTTTCGAATTTGAATTGCTTTTTTTAAATAGCTCTCATTTAGACAGATTAAAGTCACAAAATCAATCTCCACGGGGGTGCCGGTTACCGCACTTTGTAGTGTATTTGTTTTTTGTAAGATTCCATATGCAGGTGAATACCACCCAAGCAGAGGATCTTCTTGGCCATTTGCAATAGAAAAACAATTGTCCGGATTATATAAAAGAATTGATTCGCCTGAATTATTTAACACTAACCATTCGGTTTCCGGCTCAATTTTCACATCAGGGTCAAGGTGAAAATTCAATTCAAACTCATGAACACCTTCGCCTGTAAATGAATCACAAATCAAACAGCATACATCATTATGAATTATTAATTCCCTTTGATGTATCACAGAATTTTTCAACCTTTTGTAACCATCATGTTTTGCCTTGAAACAAAGTCGATCTGAATATTCATGGGCCAATTCCAAATCAGCTTGGTATTGACTGCCCCAAATAAAACCGGTTAGCTGTCTTGCCTGATCTCGCCCATCAATACACACAGTATTATGTGCTCTTGTCCCTCTAAAATAATTTCTGTGCTTGGGAACACCATTATATCGGTATGTGCCGGGATCAATTAAAAATGGCTTTTGATTTTTATATAGTGTTATTGACAAAGCATCCGCATGGCCATGATTATATAAAGGCGCCATACCAAGAGGACCATGATCAAATGTCATAAAAGAGCCTTCTGAACTTCCTATAACAGTGTAGCCCGATTCCTGGAATGTTTTATAAGACAGATTGTTTCCAGGAAAAATTTTATTCAAATCCTCAGTTTGTCTATTTGGATAAAGCCCTGCTGCAATGGCATAGCCATCATCGCTATCCCCTATTGAAGGAAATCGGTTGCCTTCAAACAAAAAAGCATTTAAGAAACTTTCACCTTTCAGTAGAGATTCTTTCCACTTTGTACAGTCATAGAAATTATTTGATTCTAAAAAATCCACTGCAAGCCAGTAAAGATCTAAAACAAACCTGTGATAATTCAAAGATTGTTCTGCCGGACCGCCATCGTCCACTATCTGATGGGATATCTCCTGTTCAAGCAATCTACAACCGGTCTTTAACCATTTTTCGCCTTCTTCGATTCCCTGAAAAACCGTTCCACCGAAGATCAAGCCAATACACTCACATATCGTATGGTTCCCTAACGATGAATAGAGAGCAAGATTTCTTGATATCCACCATACATGATTATAAAAAGCGGATAATATATTTTTTGTTTCATCCAGATGCCAGTCAATTTCCTCTATCTTTAAAAGATATAAAAACACAGGTATCCTTAACCCACATTCCATCGGAGACATGTAATGCACCCCATGTAAAAAGGGGTTGCCTTTTATCCAGCTAATCACAATTTTTTTTTGGGATTTTAAAACTTCTTTTGAAGGGTTTGGATCGGAAAAAAGAATTTGAGCAACCCCTTGCAGTCTGCCTGACTCCCATAAAGATCTTATGTCAGGAGAATGCGCATTTATATTTATTTTTGAAAAAAACAATGAACGAGCATTTATTTCAAAATTAAATATCTGTGCAGCGTTCTCTTCGACAAAAGATTCGTTAACCAAAGTTCCCATTTTCTTTATATCAGGAAGTTTAATCTTCTTTAAGAAAACCGGATCAATGTCTGGTATTTCTAAAAACCCTTCATTGGTTTTCACAGTTTTCTCAAGGTACTTTGTATGAAACCAACGCTTCACTCTATACAAAAACTCTTGAAATGAAATGTTTTTAACCCTGTTTATATATTCTTCTTTTTTGTGCAATGTTTTTATTCGATTCGTTGATTTTACAAATTAATTAGATTGCCAGTCTGGATTGATTCCAAAACCTTAAATGCAACCAGTGAAGTATTGTGAAGCTCTTCAAAAGAAATCAGATCCTTTTTTCCATCAATTATACTTTTTATAAAAAGCTGGACTTCTTCTTTCTGTCCTTTGTTCTGACTTAACAGCTTTTCTTCTTTTTTCTTCCCATTCGAATGAATAGTAAGTCTCTTGAAATCATCTAAAACTGCTGTCACACCATTTGCAAAGACTTCAACCCTTTCTTTTGAAATACTCTTATCGCCATTGGAAAAATATGAAATAGAACCAATTGATCCGTTTGCATATTTTAAAGAGATAATTACAACATCATTAAGATTTTGTGGTTCCTGCATGGCAAAAGCATGGACAGACACAGGAAGAGACTCATTTACAAAAGTTAAGAAATCTATGAAATGGCATACTTCACCAATTATTCTCCCTCCGCCCGACTCCATATCCTGTATCCAGGAATCAGCTGGGATATTACCTGAATTTATGCGATAGGACATGGCCATCGGCCCACCTTTAAAGCAATTTTTTAACTTAACACCCAAAGGTGAAAACCTTCTATTATAGCCAACCATTAATCGAGGACAACTCAAGGCATTTGTATTAACAAAATCTGTGATAAGTTCTAATTCCTCAATTTTAAGGCAGAGCGGCTTTTCAACAAATACATTTTTACCGTTTTCAATAGCCTTTGTAACAAATTCAGCATGTGAGTCATGGTGGGTGGCTATAAAAACAGTATTAACCCTATCAGATAAAAGAATATCTTTTTCATCTTCTGTACAAAATTCAAAACCAAATCTTTCAGCCACAGAGCGAGAACTGACTCCAGTACTCGTCATTACACCTTCAAACATAATTTTATTGTTTTTGGGAATATTCGGTAATAAATGACTTTGAGCATACGATCCAGCACCGATAAAGCCAATACCGCAAGATTGGGCTTCTGCTGTTCGGGACTCACCTATTTTTATTTTATTTTTTTCGAATGTCTTTGATCTATCGTATTCTATTAAAATACCTATAAATAGTTCTGATTTTGACATCATTATGTCATAGACATCAGGAGCATTTTCAAGCTTAACCAAATGGGTTGTGAGATATTCAACATTAATTTTTCCGTTCAGGATTAGTTCCTGAAAAGCCTGCATATTCCTTTTTTCCGTCCATCTGACATATGCAACTGGATAATCTATCCCTTTTTCCTCATACTGCGGATCATATCGTCCAGGACCATATGAACATGACATCTTCAATTGAAGTTCTTTCTTATAAAAATGAGGCTCTCTGTCAAAACCTGTAGGAACAGCGCCCACAATAACGACCTTACCTCTTTTCCGGGAAATAGCACCGGCAAAATTAACAGGGTCCAGAGAAGAAGATGCAGCTGTAATAATTACCCCATCGCAGCCTATCCCCCCTGTAAATTCAAATATTTTCCCTTCAATCCCTTCTGAATCTCGCTGGACCCCTAAATCCAGGCAGTTATGACCGGCGATTTCCACCATTGCAGGGTCAATATCAACACCAATCACCTTAACACCAGACGCTCTAAGCAATAACGCAGTAATTTGTCCGAGCAGGCCCAGACCAATTACTGCACAGGTTTCACCAAGCCTTAAGTCCGCCTGACGGACGCCTTGCATTGCGATTGAACCAAGCGTGTTATATGAGGCTTGTTTTAAATCAGTTTCTGTATCCAGTTTTACACTAAGATTTATAGGAACACTTATAATTTCTGCATGTGACGCTGACAGCCCTCCACATGCAACAAGATCCCCTATTTGATATCCAACAACATCAGCTGACAGATCAACTATTTCTCCTACACATGAGTACCCTAGCGAAGAGTATGCATCCAACTTTTTCATCACAGCCCGATATGTTTGAAGAGGGCCCTGGGATTTTAGGGTGTCTATTACCTGCTTCACCTGCTGGGGCCGTTCCTTTGCCTTGCCAATCAACCCCTTTCTTGCTGTTTTTACAGTGCTGCTTTCTGTACCGGCACTTACCAGGGAATAATACACCTTAACAAGCATATGCCCTTTGTTCATAACTGGAACCGGGACATCCAGTATGATCATTTTACCATTTTTTAATTTTTGAGACAATTGATGCATTTTAATAAAAACCCCTTAACTCTGGTTAAATGTCAGATCTATTCCCTATAATTGGGTGATGGGTTCAATGATCTGTTTAAACCTATTTTTGATAATATTAATTTCATACTTAGTTTTTGCTTCCTTATAAGCATAATCAGCCATTTTTTTTGACAGTTCTTTTTCGTGCAAACAAAAACTGATTTTTTCGCTTAGGTCAGAAGGATCATTTACATTGACAACAAGGGCGTTCTTCCTGTCCTTTAAAACTTCTTTAAGCCCACCTACTTTGGTTGAAATGATCGGTGTTTTTGTGCTCATTGCCTCTAAAATTACGTTAGGTATCCCTTCGGAATGGCTCGGCAGGATAAGTGCGGTGCACTGATAAAGCTTATCAATTTTCTCTATGTCATCAATCCATCCATTTACCATTATCCTTTTCTCCAGTTTCTTGATTTCAACATATTTTCGAAGCGCATCAATCTGTTTTGTTCCAAAATATTCAAGATGAATGTCCAACCCCCTGGATACTAACATTTCTATTGCATCAACAAGCTCATAAACGCCTTTCTCCCTAATATACCAGCCAAGGTAAAGGAACCGATTGGCCGATCTTCTGATATTATTTCTATTTTCCATTTTTTTGAAAGGAACCGGATTTCTCAACACCTGAATATCAGACGCGGGAAACAAAGAATTCATCCGTTCTTTCATCGCATCCGTCAACACTATAATTATCTTCATTCTTCTAATCAGGTAGTGGACAAACTTTCGTCTGATGCCTTTTAAAGAGACCAGAAATTCATAAAAATGAGACGGATGAATATGAAGAACACACTTGTTGTTGAATAATATGGCCAGGCATATAAAAACTGATTTCCTGTAAAAGCTTTTATATGATGATGTGTGGATGTAAACCACGCTTCCCGGTTGAACAATCTTCGTTAGGAATGAAATGATCCCTCTCAATAGGAAAAACAACCTATTGACATCCATATCTGTTGTTGAGGAGACGTATCTTATACATAATTCATCAAACAATCCACTGTCTCTGAATATCCTTACAACCCTTGAAATTCCGCCCAGGCCATTAATGTCCGGGCCTATCATTATTATGGGAACCTGCTTTTTCATTTTTCCTTCACTCGAATTTTGTCAAATTCATATCTGCTTTCCACGATTTTTAAATGCGCTTTTAAGTCTTCATCTGAGAATCTGGGATTAATTTTCCTGGCAGGATTTCCAGCGCAAATTGTATAAGGCGGAATTTTTTTTGTCACCACCGACCCTGCGCCAATTACAGACCCCTCTCCAATAACAACCCCTTTAAGGATAATTGTTTTTGCACCAATCCAGACATCGTCCTCTATTAAAACGGGAAGATTTTCGCCGCCGGTTTCAACCTCAAACAGGCGCTTTCCAACAGTATGAAAATTATGATCGCCCCCCATGATAGTTAAACCGGGGCCTATGGTAACCCCGTCACCAATTTTCAAACCAGATTTACATGATATTGTTGCCCCATGGCCGATATAAACATTATTTCCAATTTCAATTTTTTTTGGATATAAATAAACTCCTTTGGGACTCAACCACGAGTTCCTGCCGTATTTCCCAAGCCGTATTTTAAACCACAAAACTATTATTTTTTTTAACACCTGCCGCATGTCTTTTCCCATTCTGAATGTTTATACGAGTAATCCTTCAAAAAAACAGAATCAATCCGCCAGTTGCTTTTTGCGACATTGATTATCAAGAATATAAAAAAGTGCAATGATCAAATAGAAATATTGACCCAGTTCAAACCGAGACAGATAACTATTGCTTCCAAAATTCATTGTAATTACAGAAAAAACAATTCCCAAAAAAATAAATTTCATCACTCTATCAATTTTGGATTTTATAATATCGAAAACAACAAACACGTATATCAGTAGATACATGCTAAGCCCTAAATACCCCAGGCTGATAAGTAATGACATTAAATCATTGTGGCTCCCGCCAAAAAATGACTTGACCTCACTGCCAATCCCTAAACCAAGAAACTGCATTTCCAAGGGCTCATTCAAAAAGCTCATAACCATTCCAGTCCACCCACCCAGACGACCACTCCCGATATTTGAAATTTGGCCTTGCCCCTGCAGTGGTTGTATAATGTCAAACAACATACTTTGAAGTTGAGAAGATAATAGCACAATAAAAAAGAGCCCGCTCCCACACAATAAGAGTATTAGATATTTTCTTTTTCCTATTAAATAGAATGATGAAAAAACAATCAGTCCTATCCAGACTGTCCTTGTCACCGATTTATAAAGATTGAATAATGCCAAGATAGAAAGGAAAAAGAATAAAATATTTATATATTTTTCTTTGATTGGCAGACGAAATCCTAACCGTTGATAAATGGCAGCTATAAAGAAAAAAATCAGCATGCAATGAGCTAAGGTGTGAATTTTTAAATACATACCGCTATACCTGTCAATTCCTGTTTGATAAACAGTCAAATATAAAGATTTTTTCATCAGAATAAGCAGAGAACTCCCAATAATCGGAATTATAAAACTTAGTATTATCAAGAAGGCTAATAGTTTGACCTGATCTTTGCTGGTTAAAGCGGACCGCACAGCAAAGAATATCACAAACGGCAATAAAAACCGTATGGTTTCCTGTAAATTAGATCCCCAGGACAAACTTAACAGGGTATAAATGCAAAAAAATGAAATTAAAATAAACAATTTGTCAAATTTAAATGAAGACAAACAGATTAGAAAAAGAATGATTAACCCATAAGAGGACAAAAGACCAAAAAGCTCTAAAAATTTATACCCGAACATCCCATGGGTACTAAAAAAAGATAGAGTAATCGCAGTACGAATCACTGCAAACAAACAAATTATATAAAACGGGATGGTTGATTTTTCTATCATAATAAAGTGATTTATACTTTGGTGTTTCTAATATGGTATATGTTTACCCACAATATTTTGAATCTTTTCATTTTTACCTGTCATAGTTATCAATGAAAATCTTCAACATCTAAGAAATCACTTGCCAAGCGTTTTATTTCTGCAACATAGGTCTTAGCGTTAAAGTTGGAAACAATATTTTTTTGGGCTGTGTCTCCCATTTTTTTTCTCAGATCTTCGCTATTTATCAACATTTGTAATTGATTTGCAATTTCACAAGAATCGTTTGATTTGGTAACAAAGCAGTTTATACCATCGTTTATTAAAAAACCATTCAATCCCGGTATATCAGAAACCACTGAAGGCAACCCCATTGCCATGGCCTCTAAAAGCACATTTGGCAAGCCTTCTTTTTTTGATTGAAGAATAAATATGTCTGCACAGGCAAGGTAGTCCCGAACATCATTTCTTTGACACCTTCCCAAAAATTTTATCTTGTCATGCAAATTATTACTGGCGTGTTCATATAATTCATCCATTTCCTGTTCCAAATACTCATACATATTTTTATTAATTGAATCGACTTTATAATCACCGATAATCAAGTAAAGAAAATCAATATTTTTCTCTTTTAATTGCCTCAACGCTTGGAAAATATAATCATACCCTTTACGTTTTATCAAAAATCCGATTGATAGAATAATGATTTTATCTTCAGGCAGCTTCATTTTCCTTCTGAGATCAATCCGGTTTGATGTGCACGAATAAAAATCGGTATCAACCCCCTGAGGAAGGAGCACTGACTTTCCCCTGTCAGGGAATAAGCGGACAAATGCAGTGTGAATTAACGGCTGAATTGCTATTTGCACATCAATTTTTTTCAAAAAAAAATTACGTAAGACACCAAGAACTCGATTGCGTTTTACCAAAGACAACACGTCATCTGTTCCATACATGGTGGGTCTGTAAAATACTTTTTTGCCCAGCAACCGGCCAAGAACAACAAGAGTAAACAAACCAGGCGTAAACGCATATATAAAAAAAACATCATATTTACAGGCATTTTTCAATAAATACGGAAATAGCGAAAAAACGGAAAGCCTGCGCAAGATAGGGGTGTTACCGAATAATCTGCATCGCGTTATCTTAACATTATCAATGACTTCTTCTTTAAGTAATCCAGAATGACTTCTGAATGTTAAAATATCGGCCGTAAAATCTTTATCCCTATTAATGATTTTACAGGTTGTGAAGGCATTCCGCCCTGCACCGGAATTTAAGGGAATGGTTGCAGGGCACAAAAACAAAAGTTTTTTTTCGCTACACTTTGTCATAGTATCCTAAAAATTTAATGTTATTATCTATCTTGGATCAATTGTCTTAATTTTTTAAAATCATCTATTTTAATGACAATGCAATCAAATAGATTCATTTGGGTTTCACGGGAAAACCTGAACAATAAATAACCTGCAAATACAGCATAAGTAATTGCTGAAATGATCGCAGCGCCAACTATTCCGTACATTGGAATAAAGGCGAAACACAGACAAACATTTATTGGCGCTGTGATAGACGATATTTTTGCCAATGTTTCCGGTCTGCCACAGGCCTTAAAATAGCAATTCAATGTAGCTGTAGGTGTTCTTATTAATGTTCCCAACAAAAGAATCGCAAAAGGAATATAGGCGGCTGAAAATTCATTCCCGTAAAGCAGTACCAGCAGCTTGTGTCCCCCTCCCCACAGAAGGACTCCCAAGATAAAACTGCCGAAAATGACGATTCTTGTCACCCTAGCTGCCAGCTCCCCCAAATATTTTTCATCCATTTTTAAAAAATACGGTAAAATAACTGTTGATACCGGTCGCTGAACAATAAGCGCATATAGTTGAGATAACGAAACCGCAACAGAATAAAGGCCAAGTTCTCCCGGTGCTAATAAGATGCTTATTAAAAATATATCAAACTTGGCTTCGGTTACGTTGAGTATCCTGAACAGATGCACTTTCCATCCGTAGCTGAACAAATCAATAACAGAAACAGCAGAGACATTTGATACCTCCGGCACAGGAAAATTAAATAGTATAAAGCATAATGAAAAAAAGTACCCTGCCGTGTACGAAACAACAATGGCAAACGCCCCATAGTCCATAAAAAGTGAATAACCTATAAAGAATAACGTGACCGCACTTTCAATCAGCAATCCGGTATTATATTTGCCAATATGAAAAACCCCTCTTTGACAGAACCGCAAAATCTCCAGAAAAAGCAGCAAAGGTATTAAAGCGACAGCAATAATGATACTCGCTTTTTCACTACTGCTCCCGATTATAACAAAGTACAGATAACATAATATGACAAGCAGCGGACACTGGACAACCAAGACCCAGGCAAGCAAAGATTTCAGTCTTTTTAATGAAATCTCTTTTTTCCCAATAAAAAACAGGAAGGATTCGTTTACGCTGAAGCTGCCATACGCCGCAAACAATTGCGGTATTATCAGTATGCCAACCACATACCCTTTTCCCTCAGCACCCAAGTTCCGTGCAATTAGCACACTGCTTATAAAACTTATCAATATTATCAAATATCGCGTAAGAGACGTGTGCAGGAAGTCTTTAATCATTATTATCCATTGAGATTAGTTTTTTTTTAACTTTCACTATTTTATTTTTCTTGCAGGAATTCCTCCGTACACACCTCTTTTTAAGGATTTTGTTACGACGGCATTCGCCCCAACAACTGAAAATGACTCAACACTAACCCCCTTATTAACTTGGACCTTTGTACCAAGCCACACCCCCTCAGCGATATCTATTGGCATGCAATCATATAAAGTTGTAGATGGGACTCTTTTTAAATCAAATTTGTGATTATGGTCGAGAATATTTGCATACGAAGCAATCAGAGTATTATTCCCGATATTAATCCGTTCAAAACAACTTACTCTTCCGCCGTAACCAATATGGACTTCAGATCCAATTGTTAAGACCGCGTCGCATCCTATATTAATCATTACATTGTCCCCAATGGCGACATTATCTCCGACAATAAAATTACCTTTTCTATGTTTTTTAATAATGCAATTTCTGCCAATATGAAATTCTTTACCGACAGCCCCCCCCCCCCATTCAATATATCTTTTAATTACTGCTGATCTAAATATGAGCATGAGTTTATTAATAAACTCATGCTCCTTTAAAATATAAAGAGGCAAGATTAAATATCCAAAAAAATTGGCGAATTTAGAAACAAGCAGTTTTCTGTTCATAGAATTTTTTTAATACACTAAATCAATTTTTCCCGCACGGATCTATTGATGATTAATAAACGTACGATTTGAGCAAATGCCTGAATAAAAAAGAATACCATAATATATAATTTGGAGGCAGAATTAAAGCCCATAAATTCCAGCAGAAAATAGAGGAAAATCCCGGCAAGTGTTAAATCAAACCTGATACAAACCAAAAAATTATTAATCAATTCCCTGAGTAGTGTATTTTTATAAACTGTTTTTTCTTTTTGTATATTCGGGTTATTATTTTTCTCGGTTCCTCTCTGTAACAACATCAGTACAAATTTCGGCGAAATCCGGTTAGCGATACTCGAAAAATAGCATATAAAAGATAACACCAGGAAAAGCATATGATTGTTTTGAATATACTCATGAATTCCGACAGCAAGATAGATGAGTGTCTGAGGGAAAAGATGATATATCTCATCTAAATATTTACCATAGAGTGAAAAAATTTTTCGGTATCTGGCAATATCACCGTCGACCTTATCTAGTAAAAAAGAAATATATATGATTAACACACCAGCAAGCGTTAATGGAATTTTTATACTTATCAACATAAAAACTCCAGTGAAGCCGAATAGTACCATCAATAATGATATCTGATTTGGTGTAATTTTTGGCATGAAATTTAAGAAAAAAAAAGTTATATAGACAGCAAGATTTCGATGAAAATCGTAACTGCGCTTAATTTTATTCTCTGTAACACTTCGCTTTAATTTAACGGAATGACAGATTTCTTTTATTTCCTTAATTGATGCCATAAAATTCTACCAATTGCTGTTCACAGAAAATAGCGGTGATAATTTTGCAACTATTTTGATGATCCCTTCATTCTCTAAAGACCTGATCGGGTCGTCACCGGGATCTCCATGGTAATATGGAATTTTTTTATTTTTTAACTCACTTGCTTTAAAATATTTACTCACCATATTATTAGATTTCTCTAATCCCACTCGCAATACATTTCTTTTTGAATCCGGTTTATACTCAGTCCCTTGTAAAAAAGCGCCAACTCCGTGGCCAACTGAAAAGCATGACTTTGAAGCATTTTTACCGCCTTGAATCAAATAGGAAGGATGATTGTATAAACCAGAAATAATTTGATATTTTCCTTTCTCAATTTTTAAAGAATTATGACGATAAATAATCCTGTCAGAGTTCCATTCAATATCATTATGATTGCATTCCGCTAATAACCGAACCTCTGCTTCGGGCAAATGCTTTCGAGTGCTGTCGACCAGTCTTTTATAGAAAATCGCACGCCTTAGTGACCCCAGGTTTTTTAAAAGAGATATCGCAAGTTTAATGCTCTCGTAATCTTTTTCAGTTTTATCAACATACTGGAATTTATTTAATTTAATTCTGCGCCTTACTATATCAGGCTGTAATATCCACTCCAATCCAAAACCACAGGAATGATTCATAATGACAAGAGAACCCAAATTAAAATTCACATTTTTTGCAGCCTCAATATCATATATTTCAGTAACTTTCTGGAGTTCAATAAAGTGGTTGCCGGAAATCCACAACCCGGATCGATAATCTCCTCCTGAAAAATCCCGTCCTTTGCCGATACTTTCGGTTAAAAAATTATTATCCTGAATCAGAACTTCCTTCTGCTCTGAATTCAAATGATTCCCATTTGATTCAAACGAATCGATTATTGAAGATGAGGTATAATTTTGCAAATAGGTATCAAAATAAAACTGTGCTCCACCGTACAATGCTTTTCGCCAGAGTTTTCTAGGAATCCCATAATCTCCCTGTGAAACGATATTGGGGATTGATGGAAAAAATTTTCCAATCGCCTCATCCACCCTTGATGCAATAGGTTGAGGATTAGCTGTTGAACAAAAAAGTTCCTTAAAAAAGGATAATATTCTCTCTTCCTGCGTCTCATCATATTGGGTATTTAAAGACCATAAGGCAATCCCGCAACCGATTCCCCGGGACCTGAATTGTGGATATAAATGGTCTTCATCAGAGACAATCGCGCAACTGGAAGGGACAACACATTGGTACTTTTCCCGCAAGTATTTTTCCTTGATATGAATATCGGGTAACAACACTATTTTCTTAACGAACGGAAGGTTTGCAATATCACCACAATAAGAAGATTTTTTATATGTATCAGGTATTATTCCAACAGTTTCTATTCCCATATTTTCCTCGAAAATATTTTAGATTTAAAACCACGCAATCATAATTATATTTGATAAAAAATCAAAAAAACAGTCACGTATTTTCAACTAACTCCCAATTATTTACTCTGAACAATCGCTTTCATATGCCCCAATATCCGGCAAACCACATTTGGGAACTTGATTGCCAAATATATCAACAGTGGGATGAACGTCTTCTATCACCAAACCCTTATTAATACATGCTCTTAAAACGCTTGTACTAAAATCATCCGCACCTGTATTTATTGATAATTTTTCACCTTGAATGCCATTTTTTTCTGCCTGTTTAATTGTCAAATATTTGCTGTTTCCTGGTAACCGATAGACTTTTTTCCCTTTAACAAGAAAATGATAATTATGATCTAAATCAATTGTTTTCATATCGACATTTGACAGGAACCGAATTGAACAGAAAGGCGGTTTGCTCTTAGAAAGAAGAAAAAATATATTATTTTTAATTATCCAGTTATTTGTTGCAATTTGTATCGAATAATTCTTTTTATTATTAGCACCAATGTTTTTGCAGGTATTGTTGACAAAAGTGCTGTTGCCAATACCGTCTGAAAAAGAATCCATAAGCAACCCGGATTGAAGATTCTCAAAAATATTATATGTCACAATAATGTTCCCATTATTGTTAAGTATTTTATTATGTCGAACAATACCTATACCGAGGTTTCCATCGTGAAAAGTATTCCTGAAAATATTGACCCCTTGTGTACCCCAATGCAGCACAATCTCCAGTTGATTAGATTTTGAGAAATCATTGTTATAAATCTTTGTTGATCCCTCTTGAAGCGGTGATTCAACTACATGCTTGAGATCGATGGAATTTTCTTCATGCCCTGTAAAAACACAGTGTCTGATCACATGGTTTGATCCGTTTCCCACAATATTTTGTATCAGAATTCCGTCTACACCTTTTTCACGTCCATCACCCTCAAAATAACAATTTTCGGTTATTGTATTTCTAGAATATCCTGCATAAGTCAGGCTGTTTGCACCCGAATTACCCCAATCGCCAATGTTTGAAAATTTACAATTTTTAACCAATATATTTTCAACATAATAACCAGGATCACGCGAATAAAGGTGTAATCCTTTTAATTTAAAATCAGAAAAGCTGCAATTATTAACAATAATATTATTACATCCACTATAACTTGCTATCCCAACTTTCGAACCACTTAATTTCAACTTTTTAAACTCTAAATAGTTCTTTTTTTCGAAAAAAATGCAGTGTCCTTTAGATCTCGAAATTCCGCCAGGATCGCCAACATACTCACCAGATATTATAATTTTTTTTCCTTTTTTCCCACTTACACCTATATTTAGCCGCTGCCGGTGAATTCCACAAACCATGAGCGTGTCACCGGGTTTAACACCTTTGTTACCCCACACAATTCTCTTAAATCCGCGCCAGGCAGTTTCGTACGATTTTCCGTTACCGATATGAATAGGAGCATTTATAGGTCTAACATACCAAATCTTGGTTCCATTATTTTTTTGAAGGTCAGCAACATTATTAGTTGAAATTTGGTTTTGTGAATTTTTAGCGATTATTCCTTTATCATTTAATTTGTTTTTTTGAAGGCTATCCAAAATTTGTTTTTCAACATAATTTTTAAAAACGTAAGGTGCAAATGTTCCCTTTGAAAAAATCTTCTCAGATCCATAAGCATTAATGAAAAAAAAATTAATACTTATAATAACAATCGCATAAAATAAATATTTATTGAAATTAGAAATCGTTACCCGGCTATTTCGTTTCTCTTCCTTTACTTCATCGGAAGATCCTGCGTATTGAAAAATTTCTGTCATAATTTAAAAAGACCTCGTATAAAGGATTTAAAATAGGCTTGATCTTCCAGGCAATGCGGTTGCAAAAGGCAAACAGATGACCTGAGAAAGGATCCAAATTGAATTTTTCACTCACAAGAATGGATAGACCGTCAATGGCTTTTCTCATATCCGTTGTCCCCAGGCAATGTATACTTTGAGACCTTTGCACGAGTCATCTATTCTTCCTCATATTCCCAATCCGGGTATTGTTCCGGATTCTTTCCTTCCGCCACCGATATAGGAGATCTTTGCCAATATCTAAATTTTTTGCCTCCTCAACAACATACAGTCCGGGTTCAGCACGTAACAACACTGCGTTTCTTTTAAAATCCTGGTCAAATTTTCTTCTGGGTTCTGAACTCATTTTTGTCCTCCTTAATTTGCATTATAGAGGCTTAACTTCATGTGTACAATATCGGAGGAGGATCAATACCAGTTGTGTCAGAATATGGGTTGCGGGATCTTTGTGTAATTCATTCTTTCACTCTTCAACAGCAATTATTTCAAATATACCAACATCAGGTGCAAAACCTTGAGGCACAAAAATTCCATTAATATCTCTCTCTAAACCGACATCTATCCCGGCATCAATGCATGATGAATTATACGAAAGTGTGGGATCAAAGCAGTCTTGAATAAAAAGTTTCCAACGTTCATCCCTACCCGACCCGCCTACCAACAACGTGCCGTAATCACGAATAATATTAGAAATTTCTGCCAAACTACCTGCAAATAAGTTATCTATGCCGAATTCGTTAATTTTATAAAATAAATCCGACAAATTTTCACGAGAAAAGATAGTTTCTTTGTGAAGATATAATCCAGATACAGAACCAGTTTCTGCAAGAAATGATAGCAGGCCAAAAACTCGCTCTGGGGAATAAACATCGCTTTCTTGTAAATCATTTTTTGTTATATTTCTAACTGAATATATCGATAACCTTGACAATGAATATGCGTCATTTTGGAGAGATGAATTCGTTCCTCTTAATAATTTATAACCGGCAAGTTTTGCTTTGTCCATAACCAATTCATCAGTATCAACAAATGGCGATGCAAAGGTTTCGCATTCGTAGTAGCTACACTCTGAACAATCTTGAATATTCTTGATGTTAGTTTCTAACCATTCTTTAGGCTCAATTACTTCAATTGTCAAATAGTTATTACGATCAAACTGAGCATCATATCCTTCATTCAGATCGGCATCATTGGCCGAGGCGAGGCTAACCGATTTTGCATTTCCACTGACCTCGACCCCTTTAGTACATGTATAGCCAGGTAATAAATTTAAGTAAGCTACAATTTTTCCAATGGTATCAAATTGTGGATCACTAAAATTTATCTCCTCTCCTGTAGATAGAGTTAGCGTACCTGACCATTGTTCTGAGTGGCCTGCGCTGTTGTCCACTATAATTTTCATAGTAGATGTGGAATGGGTAAGC
>JABGOU010000056.1 GCA_018645325.1 Desulfobacula sp. | reverse complement strand
AAAGTGAATGGGACAGGAAGAACGAAATTTACAATAAATATCCGGATCTCGACATTCCAGACATTTGTCGCAAAGGTATATATTATGTTTCATACAAAGATAACTGGTCTGGATTTCAGGGTGATTGATGCAATTGCCCATTTTCTCCTCCTAATATGTATTTTTTATACGCCCTATCTATTTTCTAAAGCTTCATTCAGATTTTTCTCAAGAACCGCTTCAGATTGGAGTCCTACCAGCCGTTTAACTTCCCGACCGTCCTGAAAGATGATCAAAGTAGGAATACTTTGTACCATATAATCAGTTGCAAGCGTTCTTTGTGTGTCGATGTCGATCTCCATGATGGTGGCTATGCCTTCATATTTATTCACCATTTCCCTGATGACCGGTTCCATTGCTTTGCAAGGTCCGCACCAGGAAGCGCTAAAATCGACCAGGACTGTTTTACCCTTTAAATTTGACTGAAATTGTTTTGTGTCCATCATTATCCGTCCTCTCAATTATGTTAAAAATATCCCTTAGCCCTTAGAGAAGACCTATCAAAAACCATGCCTGCATGAAAATTCTTTCATTCGATATTGAATATAACTAAGCTAAATAACACTTAATATTACTTTTATTCGTGTGGTTATTCAAACTGTTTTTATATTTTTCCCAAGAACGCCTCTATCAAGTAACGTTAGGTAACGGTTTTATTGTGTAGATAGCACATCATCAAAAGTAATGTATTCTAAACTCATAGATATCCAGTCAATCTGTTTAAAAATGGTGGCATGTAGTTTGCAATCGCCATATATTCAGATAACTAATAAATTTAAAAGGAAACCTATGAAAGAGGTAATTATTGTTGTCATATTTATCGGTGCCTATATTTTGTTGCAGATGTATATACTACCTAAATTGGGCATATCCACTTGAATGACAGATTCCTGTCAGGTGACAGACAATAAAAATGAAGAACCTTTACAGCCGATTAAAAAAAAGATTGATACAAAAATCATCAACAGGGATTGACTGTAACGGTAACGTTACTTAGTTTAACAAATAGAAATAATACTATGGGGCTTTAAAAGGAATCAACATGAAGACGCATGAGTTATGGAATGTTCATTTTTTAAACCAAATTCTTGACACCATGGCAGAGGGCTTGTTTACCCTTGATGATAATGGGACTATAACCTCATGGAACAAGTCCATGGAAAAAATAAGCGGCTATTCTGCCCAAGAAGCTGTGGGAAAGGGTTGTGGTCTGCTTCAATGCAGTCGTTGCTACGGCAAAAAATGCCCTGCAGATATCAGCAAATGCGGAGTGATGAGGCATGGAAAAACAGAAGCCAAAGAATGCTTTATCCGACATAAAGAAGGTCATGACATTCCTGTGATAAAAAATGCCAGATTAGCCACTGATGATGATAAACATGTGCTTGGAATAGTTGAGACAATAACCGATCTCACCGAATTGAAAAAAATCAAACAAACCGCAGAAGACGCCCAGCGAAAATTGAAAAAAGTATACAGGCTCGGTAATATTATTGGTAAAAGTGCTGTGATGCAAAACGTTTTTGATGCTATTAGAGCGGCTGCAGACAGCCAGGCCAATATCCTTATACAGGGCGATAGCGGGACCGGCAAAGAATTAGTCGCAGGTGCCATCCATTATAACAGCCTGAATGCTGAGAAACCAATGATTACTGTAAATTGTTCCGCCCTGTCGGAAACCCTGCTTGAAAGTGAGCTGTTCGGTCATGTTAAGGGTGCATTTACAGGAGCCCACAAAAATCGGAAGGGAAGATTTGAAGAAGCTGATCAAGGTACAATTTTTCTGGATGAAATCGGTGAGCTTACACCTTATATGCAGGTAAAATTGCTAAGAGTACTACAGGAAAGAGAAATTGAACGGGTTGGGGATTCAACAAGAATTAAAATAGATATCAGAATAATTGCAGCAACACATCAGAATCTTTTAGACCTGACAAAAGAAGGAAAGTTTCGTGAAGACCTCTTTTACCGTCTCAAAGTTTTTCCGATAAATGTACCGCCATTAAGAAATCGGCGCGATGATATTCCGTACCTGATAAACCATTTCATCCAAAAGGGCAATAAAAGAGAAAATAAAAAGATTTCCAAAGTATCCACTGCCGGAATGAAAAAAATAATGGAGCACTCCTGGCCGGGAAATATAAGGGAACTTGAAAATGCAATTGAACATGCTTTTGTTCTTTGCAACTCTAATCAAATTGAATTAGCAGATTTACCAGTGGAACTCAGAGAAACTCAAATGGAAAAAATTGTCAACACTTTTAACCAATATGGCAAAACTGATCAGATGGAAAGTAATTATCAGCCCCATTCTTTGACAAGGGAATCCTTGATTAATTTGCTTAACGATTGCGGTTGGAATAAAGCAGAGGTTGGAAGACGGATTAATAAAAGCAGAACAGCCGTTTGGAAATATATGAAAAAATGGGATATCCCATTACAAAGAAAACCATAGAATAGTCTTAACAACTTTTAGAACTGCTAAGACAATAAATCAAAAATTGGATGATTTTATAACGATTAAACTTATTTTGGCTTTAAAAAAGGTTCCATATGACTCAAAAACCAACATATGAAGAATTAGAGAAAAGGATTCAGGAATTAGAACAAGAAGACACTAAGCACAAACAGGTGGAAACTGCTCTGAGAGAGAGTGTGTTAAAATATCGACTTTTGGCTGACAACTTAAAATGTGTTATATGGACAATGGACTTGGGGCAGCGTCTCACCTATTTCAGTCCCTCGATTCAGAAACTGCGGGGATACACTCCAGAGGAGGCTTTGCAGATACCTTTAGAAAATTCGTTGACACCTGAATCATATGAAAAGGCTGTCCAGGTTATTGCGGAAGAAATTGAACGGGATGGTAACACCGGGGTTCCACCGGATCGATCCCGAACCCTTGAACTTGAGCATATTCGAAAAGACGGCAGCACAATTTGGGGTGAAGTAACAACATCATTTCTTCGAAATGAAAATGGATTGGCAACCGGGATTATCGGCATTACCCATGACATAACAGAACGTAGGAAGCAGGAATCAGACTTAAGAAAGAGTGAACAAAAATTCCGGCTTCTGGCCGATCATACATATGACTGGGAATACTGGATTGATCAGGATGGCGATTATGTCTATATCTCACCCGCCTGTGAACGAATTACCGGCTACCGCCCGGAAGAAATCATCTCCGATCCCCAGTTAGTGTCTAAAATGGTCAAACCTGGTTATGCTGAAAAAATCAGTCATCATTACCAAGACGAAAACAACAAAGACACACCGTTTTTTTCAACGAAGTTTCCAATTCTTACCAAGAATGGAGAAGAAGTCTGGTTGGAGCATAATTGCACCCCGGTCTATGACGAACAGGGGAACTATTCCGGTCGTCGGGGTAATAACAGAGATATTACCGCACAGAAGTGGGCCCTGGATGAGCTCCAATCCGCCTCACAGCTTTATGAGGACATCATTGCTTCATCCCCAGTCGGAATTTCGATTTATGATGATGTCGGGGATTGTGTTTCTGCTAATCAAATGGCAGCAGAGGTGGTTGGAGCAACCAAAGCTCAACTGATACAGCAAAATTATCATCAATTAAATTCCTGGAAAAAGAGCGGCTTGTATGATATCGCTTTGAGCGCCACGCAGTCAAAGATGAGGCAACACCATGAAATAAAAGTTAAGTCAACGTTTGGAAAAGTTTGCATCCTTGATATACATTTGGTTCCAATCGATATTGGCAGAACGCCCCATCTTCTTCTTATGTTTGACGATATAAGCGAGCGCAGGAAGATGGAAGATCAGTACCATCAGGCCCAGAAGATGGAATCAGTAGGTCGCCTGGCAGGTGGTGTGGCACATGATTTCAACAATGCGCTCGGTGTAATCATGGGTTTTACTGAAATGGCACTGGATGATACAGATCCGGAAAGTCAACTGCATGAGGATTTCAATGAAATTCTTATGGCAGCAAAACGTGCAGCAGACATTACCCGGCAACTATTGGCTTTTGCCCGTAAACAGACCATCGCTCCCAAGATACTTGATTTGAACGCCAATATAGAAAGTATGCTCAAAATGCTTAGACGGCTCATTGGAGAGGATATCGCCCTTACCTGGCTGCCTGATGCTAAACTTTGGCCAGTAAACATGGACCCTACTCAGATCGACCAGATTATAGCCAACTTATGTGTCAATGCCAGGGATGCAATAGAAGGCGTGGGAAAGATCAATATTGAATCGAAAAATATCATCCTTACCGAGGACTATTGTATCGATCACAAAGGTTTTGTTCCCGGCGAATTTGCCCAATTTTCAGTATCTGACAACGGCTGCGGTATGAACAAAGAAGTACTGAATAATATTTTTGAACCGTTTTTCACTACAAAAGATGTGGATAAAGGCACAGGCCTTGGACTTGCCACAGTCTACGGCATAGTTAAACAGAACAATGGGTTTATCAACGTCTACAGCGAACCCGACAAAGGAACAAGCATAAAAATCTACCTGCCACGGCATGGGGACAAACCTGTAGAGATCCATGAAGGAAGCACAGAAGAAATTCCTCAAGGCCAGGGTGAGACAGTCCTGGTGGTGGAAGATGATCCCCCAATCCTGAAAATCATGCAAAAAATTCTTGAAGGACTGGGTTACACAGTATTAACCTCAAATGCACCTGAAAAAACCATGGGAATGGTCAAGGAATACACCGGCAGGATTCACCTGCTCATCATCGATGTGATCATGCCAAAAATGAACGGACGTGATCTGGCAGAACAATTAAAGTCAATTTGCCCGGACCTCAAATGCATGTTCATGTCCGGGTACACGGATAATGCCATTGTCAATCAGGGTGTTCTGGACAAAGAGGTAAACTTTATTCAAAAACCTTTTTCCAAAATAGATTTGGCAAAGATAGTTAGAAAAGTGCTGGATGAAATTTAAAATTGAAACTGTAGAATGATGGCTATAGTCCTTGTTTTTTTCGCCTTTCAAAAATTGCAGAATAGCAGGCACATGCCATTTCTCATTGTAATTTTTATATATTTACATCATTTTGTTAGAGTTCAGAAAATTATTTTCAGCGTTTATACTGCTGGAAAGTGTATCTCCAATTATGTAGCGTCTTTTTTTTGTTGCGAGTTTTACCCCGCCTGATCCCGCAGACCCCGCCCCTATTTTTAAAACGATACCCTGACTGGTGAAAGAAGCGCTCGGTAATTTGTTTGATTTGACTCGTCCCTATTGATTCCATTAAGACTCGCAACGGGTAAAATCCATTTTTAAGTAATTGTTAACTGGGTCGTTCACGTTAAAAAGCTCACCCCGGCTTCATGGCAGAACACCCCACAATACTGCTTCCAATCCTGCCTATTTTAGAATCTTAGCCAATCACCAATAATAAATATCATTATTGAACTTTTTCTAACCTCAGAAGTGTTTGGCTTTTTTTATTGTTAAGGTTCACACTTTTAGTTCCCTCAAAAGGCCTGCAACAGTAATACCCCGAACGGCCACTTCCCAATCCTGATTTTCTATCCAGCTTTTGATAACACTTCCTCTGATTGCTTACTCACTGAAACTATTTCAAACCAGGCACAAATCGTATCTCCTATAAAAACAGGAAGTTTAAATTCCAAGGTTTGGGATTTGTATATGGCACCAATACCCGGAATATGCATGCCACCAAGGGTTGAGAATAATGATGCGGGCAGCATCCCATGGGCGACTCTTTGACCAAAAAATGTTTTCTTTGCAAAGGATTCACTCACTTGGAGAGGGTTGGTATCACCGGTAATTGCTATGAAGTGTTCTAAATTTTTTTAGTATTTTTCCGAAAATGGTTCCGAAGATCTGTTGCTCTTCGTCTGTTAAGTCAGCCACAATTTCCTGAGTTATTTTAATATGGAAATTGTGATGTTGCTTAAAATAGGCCTGTCCTAATTGTGTTAATTCGATGAGGTAGGCCCTCCGATCAGTTTTACAAGGTTGGCGAACCAGTAATTGTTTTTCTTCAAGCCGGTCAACAGATACTGTCAACGTTCCAGTGGTTACTCCAATCTTCTGAGCAAGATCCTTCATTTTGATCGGGCCTGCGTGCCCTACAATTTCTATGGTGTGTGGCTCACCTTCCATACCGGAGATCCGCCATGGGCTGTTGAGACCATTAGGGCCAGGAAGAGAAAACAGATTATCCCATATGTAAATTTTTTGATTTCATGGATAAATTATTTTTTAAACGTATCAAACCATTTATTCAGAACACTCTGGTTTAATTTTGCTACTGCCTCCATTTCACCTGCATCAAGCCAAATTCCTTCACACCCTGAACATTTATCCACTTCAATATCTTTATAGTTAATTTCAATCAATTTCATTCCACATTTTGGACATCTCATAAAGTGTAATTCTTTCAGCCTTTGTTTTTCCTCAATTTCTATCTTAATTTGTTTTATTTCCTCCCGCTTTTTCTTTTCCTCGAATTCTTTACGGGCATAATATTTTTCTTCGCTTTCACTTGGTTTTACAGGCATTTTGGACTCCTTTAATTAATTTTTATTGATAAATATCCATAAGACGCTTTTCCGCATCACTGGTTCCAATCAAGATCATTTCATCATGTTCCCTTAGAAGAATGGAGGGCTCAGGATTAATATCCAATTTGTTATCTTTATTAATAGCTATTATGCTGCAGCCGGTCTGCTTCCGAATTTGAGTTTCAGCAAGGGATTTGTCGGCAAGAGATTTAAATACAGAAGCCCGGAAGATATTCAAACCTTCTGCAAACATCAGTATCTTATTGGGCTTAAGAAGATTGATTATGGTATTTGCTCCCATGGAGGCATGAGACATGACAAGATCTGCCCCGGCACTATGCAATTTTGATATGTTTCTGTCTAGGTTTGCCCGGCTGACAATCTGGATATCAGATCTCAGTTTGCGGCAATAGATGGTAAGATAAATATTCATGGAATCATCATGGGTGGTAATAATGACAGATGAAGCTTTCTTTATTCCTGCCTGATACAAGGTATGAAGATCGGCGGCATTTCCTTGGATATAATTATCGTTTTTAATTAATTTACGGCTTTTTTCCAAAACCTTATAAGCAATTTGCCGCTCTTCCAGGAGATCTGCTGCTGCACGCCCTACACGGCCGCCGCCCAGGATAATAACAGAAGCATCTGCAGTGTGGAACATACGGTGAATGGAGAAGACCTCATCATATTTTTTAAGCTGTTCTGCTGAGCCGGCAAGCAGGAGCACTGTTGTGGACTCAATTCGAGTTTGAGGCTGGGGAATCTTAAATTGGCCTCTTTCCCAAAGTCCTACAATCGTTACACCGGTTTTTTCTCTTAGATTGCTTTGAATTATTGTTTTCCCCTCAAGGGGTGTTCTCATTACAGGTGCTTCGGCAATGAGAAGTTCGTCAAATCTTCCAATGACATTTGCTCCCATGCTCATTCCCAGGGTTCTTCGGGCCAGGGATTCTCCAAGCATCTTCATAAACTGGAAGACATAAGTACTTCCTGCAAGCTCTAAAATATCCATGGAATTATCTGCATCTGCATTGGTAACAATGGGTATTGTTTTTGAGATCTCTCTGACTGTAAAGGATATATTTGTATTGGTCATATCATCGTTGTTGGCAATGAGCATGGCAGCATTTTGTATGCAAAGGCGTTTATATGTTTCCGGATCACCCAGATCCCCCCGGACCACCCTGAAATTTAAATCATAAAGTTCCAGGGCATTTTGTAAATCAGGGGCGAGAATTGCATACTCATACTCATATTTTTTTAATTGTTCTATGAGGTTTATGGTCATTGGATCAAAGCTTGTCAATATCACGTGTCCCGACGTGTTTTCAGGTAATTCTCTAGGGGTTTTAGCCCTTGATTGCGCTTCCAGCCATGGGCCGTAAAAAAATTGGATAAACGTAAAAGGCAACATTACAAGAAGAAAAAGAATTCCTGACAAGAGTACAATCATTGTAAAAGCCTTGCCCAGGTCACTGGCAAAGGTGATATCTCCAAAGCCCAAGGTGGACATCACGGTGAGTGTCCAATAAAAACCAGTGATCCAACTAAACTCTTTTCCTTCAAAAAGCATTATAAAATGAAACAAAACACTGAAAATTACCACCAGGACTGCCAATACCAGCATGAAATTGAATAAAAGCCTGAAGTTCCTCTTGGTTGTCCTTCTCTGGGTAAAGTAAATGATTTGGGAAGGAAGAAATTTCATAAAGAGGAACCTTTTTGTCCTTTTAGCAGAATGACGTCTAAAGAAGCACTTCCTTGATTGGGGAAGATTCCCATTATCAGCAGGACCACCATGAAAACTATCAGCCGGGTTTTTCTCTCTATTTTCATTGGTTTTCTCCAATATCGTTTTGTAAAGTTACTATTTTTTTTGAACAGTATTAACTTCAAATGCTGGTGAGAGTATTTTTAGCCAGGAGGAGTGTTCCATGGTGTTCACTACATTGGCACAAACACTCCCACACAGCAAGACAATTGTTTTGTACATATTATTTTGCCAATCTTGTCACCTTACCGGTATTCAACGAACTCGGTAGCCGAGAACTGCCAAGTCTTCCTATATTTATTTGCTAATTCAGAGATTGACGTCACCAAATAGATCATATTTTATGGCCATTTTTATCAGGGGGTACTTCTCAAGATCATTAATTATTGGTTTTCCACTTATTTTTGCTCTAAGAATTTCTATTTCCTTATTTTTCTTTTCAAGAAGCAGTTCAAGGTCATAGATACGAGCTTGAAGGAGTTTAACCGCAGAAGCAGGGACAACTTTTACTCCTGCATTAAATGCTTTTAGTTTTCCTTCTTTTTCTAAGCGACGCCAAAGATAAAGCAGGTTGGGAGCGATCTCATTCTTCCGAGCCACAGAGCAAATTGTTGTAAGGGAAGATTTTGATTCTTCAACTATTTGAAGTTTTTCGAATACCGACCGACGTCTGCGTCGTTTAATAGCGTTACTATGTTTATTTTTTTCTGCCTGTTCAGATTTTTTTGTATTAGGCATAGATATATCCTTATTGTTTATTTGTTCTTTGGCAAGCTATGGTTTAATCCTAATAGAATCTGGTCAAGTCTTTTTTTGAAAGCCTCGATAAATACCGACCCTAACCCAGAAAAAGTCATTTTTCCTATTTTCAAAACTTCCCGAACTTCTGCAAGGTCATCTAATGCTATTGTATGATTTTTGATATCGTCTTTGGATCTAATAAACCCCCAGATCAAATGGTCGCTGGGTATTTTGATCGGGATTTCAGGATCAATTATGGTGTGGGGCATAACGATACACCCTTCTCCAATTTCACTTCGTGCATCCGCCTTTCCATTTAAAAATGAGTTAAAGCCAACAAAAGATTCACGTCCAATCTCTGCATGGATAATTTTTCCACAATGGGCTGTTATACAATTTCCTGCCAGTGTTGAATCGATAATATATGTGTTCTCTTGAGCATTTGATCCATCCCCAATCACAGCATTCTCTAAAAAAGCTTTTTGGGAGACAAGAACATTCTCACCGATGCGTGTTTTACCCCTGACGACAGCATATCTATTAACAGCAGATGTGGAAGGTGCTTCTATCGGTTCAAGATTCATCACATCAAACAGTTTTTCGAACTCTTGTTCACGATCCTTAACAAAATAATAGATGATTCCACGAGGCTGATATAAAGAATTTACACCAACAAAATTGTCCAGAATTTCTTTTCTAAATCTATATTTAAACTCAAAGTTATCGCTTCTTATCCACACTGTGCCGTGATCAATTTTTCTATGAAATAACTCGCCCGCCTGGACATATGAAAAATTCAACCGACAATGCAGTAATGAAGATTCATCAAATTCACAGTTGCAAAGGGCCCTAAAAAACATCCTTCAATGTTCCTCTCTCTCATATTTATTATTACTTTTGCTCTGTTTTATTAATCAAGCTCAAATTTATTAATTCAATTTTCAAATTATAAATAAAATAAAAATCATCTTCGGTCAAGCCTAACTATTTAAAGTTATTGTTCGTAATAACCGAATAATGGTATATTTACGATTCGAGCAGGGAGGGTGACTAACAAACATCAGTGTTGTGATTATTTTAGCGAAAAATGCCATCCACATTTGTTTTCCTAAAACAAGCAATAAAAATGATGACGTCTAACGATTCTATTACCTGAGATTTAAAACATGCGAATTGTTTATTTTTTTGATTGCTTTCCTAAAGAAAACAAATCGTGCTGTGTCGCTTCAGAAATAGCAACTATTGCGGGATGTTTTATAATTCGTTCTATAGAAATAGCATAGAACCTTTCTATAATTTCATTTGATCTACCAATTACCTCTACTTCATATTGTTGTTGAATTTCTTTTTCAATAACTTGAGGTGCTGCAAAAACACCATCTCCAGCCTGTCCAAACACTTTTAACAGAGCACTGTCATCAAATTCTCCAATAATATGAGGTAAAATATTAAGATTTTCAAACCATTGATCAAGCCTGCCCCGCAACGCAGTGTTTTTCATTGGAAGAAGCATGGGAGCTTTATCAAGTGAATAGGGAAATTTTTCCTTGAACGAGTTTACAAATTTTTTTTTACCAAAAAAAGTAACGCCACACTCAAATAGCAGATGGCTATACGCTTTAACACTTAAACCCGATCGAATTGGGACATCTGTAAACACAACGTCAAGGTTATGAACTGAAAGCTCCGATAAAAGCTTATCTTCCTTCCCTTCTTGACAAACCAGGTGGATTTTTTCAGAAAGTTCCATGGCTGGCAAAAGGAATTTACGTGTCAGAAGCTTAGGAACAACATCCACGATTCCAACCCTCAATAACAATGGAGCTTTCGCCTGAAGACTATGGACTGAATTCATCAATTCCTGACCAATAGTAAAAATTTTATCTGCATAACCAAACACCATGTGGCCTAAATCTGTAGGTTCGAGGTTACGTCCGACCCGGCTAAAGAGTTTCCCCCTGAGCGTTTTTTCCAATGCACTCAATTGAGCACTGATTGTGGATTGAGCCAATTTTAACCGAACACTAGCCGCTTTTATGCTACCCGTATTCATGACAATCCAGAAAAAATACAGATGGTGATAATTAAGTGATTCCATAGTGCAAAAGCTCCAAATCTCTTTAAAATAATGAAACGAATTTCCAATTCGATTTTTTCGAGGTATTATATCATATTTACTAATTAAATCTAAATTATTTTTTTTATGTTTTATCACTATTGTCCAAAAACGGATTTTAAAATAAAAAATCGTTTTAGGAATTCTCCTTGTGGGGCATGGTTAATTATCGCCAAACAAAAAACCAACCCACAAACAAGGAGAATCCTAAAAAATGATACGACATGCAAGCCTGTTCAGTCAACTGATAGCATTTTTCGATCGTAATAAATTTAAGAATTTGGTTATGAAGCATAAAACAGAAAGGTACTCAAAAGGCTTTAAAAGCTGGGATCAGTTTGTTGCTATGCTTTTTTGTCAGCTTGCCCAGGCAAAAAACCTCAGAGAAATCAGCGGCGGACTTGCTTGTTGTGTTGGCAAACTGCGACATCTTGGGATAAACAAGCCCTTTGATGTCATACCAGAGATACCGCGACCTGTGCAGATGCAATTACCTTTAAAAGGAATATAAAAATGTAGTAAAGCCAAAAGGGTAACCTGGTTTTTGAAAACAGAAGTCGACATAGGATTTATAGGGCTATGCGGGTTGAATTGTTCATACACACGACGAGTAATTTTTGAATTTTTAATATCAACAATTAACAAATTCTTTGCTGAGTCAAAAACCGGTGAAATTCAGTTTCTCCATATAGTAAGAGCTATTTTCAAATATCTGATCCTCCTTGTCAATTTAGAACTGCAACGGCCATACCAAGTTAATGGCTGCAAAGCAATTCTATAAAAATACTATAATTACAAATAGTTAGAATGCGTATGATTTGTGGTCCTGTTAAACAGGTTGCATAAATACAGCCTAATGTAAAGAGATAATGCGACTTTGAATTAAATATTTTAATTCAATTATTAATCATGTTGTTTCGAGTACGATTGTTTTATTAATACACTATGATTATGTATGCAGTTCTTCCAAAGCGGTTGTCAACTTTAGAATCAAGGATTTTACCTTTCGATGTAACAGCAATTTTCATTTTTTATTTCCTTAAAAGAGAAAAAAATAAATTACCAATATTTCTCCATCTGTGAAAACCCTTTTTACCAAATGCCTGTATTGCGTCTTCAAAAATTTCATTTTGTAATTTATCTGTAAATGCATCCAGGTTGTTCATGGCTGAACCGGTCTCCCGCAACAGCTTCCGGGGCCTGCACAGCCCTCTGCTTTATCTGGTGAAGATCCGCAGCAGGCGGTATCATTGGAAGCGGAAAAATCGTTTTGGACAACCCCAGACTTTGATGAATGGGCAGACATCTGTTTGGTCATATTTTTACTCCCACATACGTTGCAAGCAGGCTCGTTCATTTTTCTTATTACCAGTATCTCATTTATGCGACCACAGTCTTTACATTGATATTCATAAAGGGGCATTTTGTAATCCTTTTATTGATGTTGTTGTCTAATGCCTGACTGAAACCCTGTGTTTAGATGGCTCGTAGAGGAGTCAAGCGCCTCCTTGAGCCATTCAAACACTATCTACCAATGTCCATCTTTATTGGCACTATCCGCATAAGCAACATCACCTTGCTTAAACTTTTGAATCGCATCAATGACGCGCCCGGCCTGATCATTTACGACTTTAATTCCGGCAGCTTCGAGTGTCTTAAATGCATTGGGACCACAAAAGCCTGTGAGCAATACATCAGCCTCTTTGTCGCTGACCATCGCTGCAGTCTGTATTCCGGCGCCTTTAAACGCGTTTTTATTCTCATTGTTGTCAAAAGCTTCAAACTCAAGTGTTTTGGTATCCACAATGAGAATATATGCCGCTCTTCCAAATCTTGGATCTATTTTGGATTCCAGGGTATTTTCAAGTGCTGTTACAGCTATTTTCATTTTCATAGTCTCCTTTAGGCCTTTTAAACCTGGCCACCACCGCAAACCTGATCATTTTTAATCTCAGACAGATTTCCGGCAATCAGATCGTTTACTACAGGCGCTATTTCAACACGTTGGTCATCATGAAACACATCAATACCCACCTGCAATTCTTCCGTTTTTCATCGTTAAAGTACTCCTATAAATGTTGTAGTATATTTATCACAGGCATCTTAAAATCGGGTATGGACATGATGTTATCCCATACTTGCCGAATCTCAATGCTTGCTTGTGAATCGTTAAATGGTTTCAGGAAAATCAATGGCCTGTTCCGGGCAAAGGTCGACACAGACCCCGCATCCTTCGCATTCTATTGGATCAACTTCAAATGTATCTGAGATGGCATTGAATCTGCAAAGTTCGATACACTGGTTGCATTGAGTGCATTTATCAAGGTTTATAATCGCTTCATGGCCACCCATAAAATCTGTATTCTTTTTAATATCAGGATTTAAAATCAGATGAAGGTCTGCGGCATCTACATCGGCATCACAGAGGATACTATTTTGTACAAGACTGGCAAACGCTGCAGTAATACTGGTTTTCCCAGTACCGCCTTTTCCGCTGGCAACACTGATAATCATTTGTCGGATTCTCCCAAAGTACTTATCTTGTTATGCAGACTCAAAATTTGTTTGTAGTGGTCAAGAAGATTTTGAGCTTCCTTGCTAACGATTAACATGTGAATCATTTTAAATCTGACTCCATCAGTCTTGATTGGTTATTTTCGATTTCCCTGGCCCTGTCCAAATCCTTGACCTTTGCCTCTATTTCTCTTGCATTGGCCATTTCCTTGGTCTCGATCACAGTTCCTTCCTAAGCGCTGCCCTTGTTGTCCTTTCTCGGATAAACAATCTCCTGAGCCCCGTCCTGATCCTGCACCTTGACCTTTCGGTCCTGTAGCGTTTCTTTTTGGCATATTCTTCACCTCCTTTACCGGTATGTGGTTTTCGACTAAATATACAAGGTATTGATTGCTCAAAAACTTGTATGCTGACTATACATAATGCAAGCTACATGCCATTGATATCAAGAATTCTTTTTGTGAAATAAAACAAATGATTTCAGATACTTAAAAAATAGCAGACAAAATAGTGATTTTGTTTTTATATAGACAGTAGCAAAGAGGCTACTATCACAATGCAATATAAGAACCTTTTTTGTTTTCGACTCATCTTTGCTTGTGTAAAGATGGATATACCAAATAGTATATATTCGGTTTAATCAGGATTGGGATATTGTGACCCATTTGACTCAAGTGTTCAAATTGATGGACTATGTTGTTTTTGGTTGTTACCAGATGCAGTATGGATGTTCGGGAAATTATTTTGGCAATCGCCATAGATACAAAACATAAAAAAGTGGAAGTTGTAATGAGAACCCATTTTTTATTTGTTTTATCTCATATCATTTAGTTATTTCATTTGAAAATAATTTTATCTGCCCCTTTATCAAATCCACTGCTGTTAAAGAAATCAGAATCATGCAAAGGCCGAGGTGTGATATGTCCAGAAAAATAATAAAACCTGCGGAAAAAGGTGTCCCGGATAAATTCTTAATCATCATCAGGGTTCCTGTTACAATAAGTCCAATAATAGAGGCAATTTTAGTATATGCTACAAAGGAGAATTTATCATATTTAATTTTAACAAAGAAAAAATCAACCATTACATAAGTTGCAAACCCTATAAAAATTACTGCAGATATATAATGTATATAGTGAGTGACATAAAATTGGGCCAACCAGCCTAATCCCGGGATATCTGCAATATAATACCGTTTAAATATCGGCATTTGAGCAAAGCCCGAGAGTGCAATAAAAAACAGAGTGAAAAAATAAATAAGGTTTCTGATCCTCAAAGTTTTTTTCATTATTTTTTCTCCTTTGACTGCATATGAATTTTTCCCAAAGCAGCTAAAACACCTGCTATTGGAGCTATGATCATAGCTTTAGCGATATTGGTTCCATCTGCCATCAAATCCTTTACTTTGAACAAGTGGGGCTTACCCACTCCGGTTTCTATCTTTTTGTTCAACAGATCAAAGGGGACAGGTGATACGTAAATCGTGTTAGTTCCACCATTTTCATGCTCGCCGTAAATATATCCACCAATTTCTTTTGCGATTTTGTGGGCCTGCTTAAGGATTTCGTCTCTTGGTCCAATGATTTGAACATCCTCGGGACAGGCTTCTATGCAGGCTGGCTTTTCACCATTTTCAAGTTTATCATAGCATCGGTCACATTTATACATTACCCCATTACCGGCCATGCTGGGTAAAAGATCAAGATAAAGCCCTGTTCCTGTCTGGCGCTGTGGGATATCCCATGGACAAACTGTTTTGCATTTAGATCCGCCAAGACACAGATCAGAATCTATTCTTGAAAGGCCGTTGTCTTCCTGTTTTGCTGCGCCCCACGGGCAAAGCTTCACACAAGGCGGATTCTCGCAATGCATACAGCGGCGGGGGATCGTCAGTTCTATTTCTTCGCCATCGACATTTACCTGAGCATGTTGGATATAAAGCCAGTTATAAGGTGTCAGTCGGTCTGTGACATCTTGTTTTTCAGACCAGTCTTCAACAGGGACCCTTGATGTTGGAACCATTTTGGGAAAAGGTTTTTTGGGTTTTGGAAATTTGGTGGCATTTGACTCTTGGCATGCAAAAACACACTCTTCACAGCCAATACATTTACTGATATCGATTAATGTTGCAAGGGGTTCTTCTCTTCTGGGAACAGCATTTGCAGCCTTTGCCATGCCTGATGATGCGACAACGGTTCCTGCAGTTGCAAACGATGTTTTAATAAACTCTCTTCTTGATATTTTTTTCATTTTGAACCTCACTATTTTTTAGCTGCGGCAGCCCGGCCAGTAGACAATTCAGACACTGATATCAGCGTGTCCAAGAATGTCAGGCACTACATCGGTCCAACCCAGAGGCATGATATGAACTCCCTGAACCATTGATTTTACTTGTTTGACAAACCGGCCGGCTATTTGTGCTGATTTTTTCTTTCGGTCTTCTTTTGCAACCGATCCAATTTCATCAATTAATTCTTGTGGAACATGGATGCCGGATACATTTTTATTCATAAAATTTGCCATTTGAGGTGATTTTAGAGTAACAATCCCGACTTGAATCGGGCATTTGAATTTTTCAGCTTTTTTAATAAACTTTTCAAAAATTTTGATATCATAGACTGCCTGCGTTTGAAAAAATTGGGCGCCTGCGTCAATTTTTTTCTTCATTTTCATTAATTGCAGGTCAAGGGGTTCAAAATTGGGATTAACCACTGCTCCAAAGGCCATATCAAGATAATTTTCAATCCGGTTTCCCGAAATATCATATCCTCGTTTAAGACCTTTTGCCATTTCGATTAACTGAACGGAATCAAGGTCAAATACGGGTTTGGCCTCCTTGTGATCCCCCAACTGAATATGGTCCCCTGTTAACAGCAAAACATTATCAATACCCAGAGAATAGGCGGTTAACAGGTCAGACTGCAACGCCAGTCGATTCCGATCTCTACAGGTAAGCTGGTAAACAGGTTCAATTCCGTTTGCTTTTAACCGAACACTTGCAGCAAGAGATCCCAGCCTCATTACAGCAGACTGGTTATCGGTTACATTTACGGCATGAACATGTTGATTCAGATGAAGTGCCTCAATCGCACAACTGGGTTCAATACTTTTGTCTCTGTGAATAGCACCTTTAATGGGTCCGACTTCGCCGGTTATTACAAATTCACCTTTATCAAATAAAGTCGTCAATTTCATAAGTATGCTCCTTGAAAATTATATATGTGTTTTAGCGATAATGATCTCTTTATCATCTAATCCTGATTACTAACTGTTATCTTACCGCCTATGGAACAGAAGGTGGCTTCTGTCGGACTGACCTTAAGAGACCGAGGGCGACTCCATTTTGAATTGTTCTTGGCAGATTGATAGGGATCAAGAAGGTCGAGACGTCCCAATTTTTGAAGTCTTTCGTAAATCATTATCCAACCGCAGGGACGGTCTTTATCCACTTCGCAATGTCCGTTTTCAGCACCGCCACAGGGGCCATTCAACAATTGCTTGGCACAAAGGGTCATAGGGCACAGCCCACCTGTGAATTCAATGATACACTCTCCGCACAGAGAGCAGTATTCTTCAATATCTGTGTCTGACACAGTTTCTCCGCCGAAAACAGTATCGCAACCAGGGTGTACCATCCCTCCGTTTGTTGCATCAATCACCGTATGGACTCCCTGCCCACACCCGAGAATAAGAAAAGAATCAGCTTTTTTAACTTCTTCTGCGTGATCCTCCATTAATACCTTTTTCGTGTGAGAAAGTTTACACAAAGACATGCCCTGTGGTCCTGGTACTGTATATCCGGCAACTTCAACACCTTTTTTTTCAAGGCGTTTTGCCATCATTTTGGTTTCATCTTCACCACCGGAATAGCATTTCCAGGCACAATTATTACATCCCACAACAAAGACTTTTTCACCAGGTCGAATGTGTTTGACTATTTCATCTATCGGTTTTTGAATGGTTGCATGCATGTTATTTGCTCCTTAATTAAAAAAAAATAGTAATTATTCAGCTCTTGCGCTTGAACCCGCCCTGTCTGATGGATATTTGTTTCGATGCTAAACGCTTAACCTCCTGCAAATATCCATCAGACAGGGCTTTGGGGATAATTTTTTTTAACGGGCTGAACAATTACAAAAATTATTTTATATTGAATATTAGCATCGTTAAATTCTTTATATAAAATTTTTAAACGATCATTAGCCGTGACCTGGGCAGCAGGCTTTTCTTTGGATTCATTATCGGTCTGGATTAATAATGGCAGTGTCATCCATTTTTTCACCTCATTCTATTTAAGATTGGTAACCTATTTATACTAGAAAACTAAAACGGCATCAGCTTCAATGGCCATGATATTAACCTGTGCGGCAGCACCAATTTTTGCACCTTCAGGCAGCGCTGAGGGTTCAATATTTCGTTCTTTGATACAGGGTCCGCATACAAAAAGTTTTCCGCCATAATCAAGAAAATCATTAAACAATTTGTCTATGTTGGGAAAACCTCCCCCGGGCAGCATGTTTTTTCGATAGCCTTCTTTTAAAAGGTAAACCCCATTGCTCTGGAGTACAATGGTTGCCTCAATGTCCATTGCAAGGGCAGCCGTAGCCAATACAAAGGGTACACAGGCTTTTTCCGGATTATCTCCCCCGCAGGTGGCAAGGTACATGATTTTTTCAACTTTTTCAGTCATTTTATTCTCCTCTAATGTATTGTTTTTTTTAAAATTTACTTGAATAATCAAGCATGTCTGGCCAATAAAGTGGATAAATCCTCAACAGCGGCACCTGATTTTTTAAGGTTCCCAAGGCAGATGGGGCAGTAGGCAATAATCGGTTTTCCCGGTTCTTCCAGCTCTGTTGCTCTTTTGTCCATGATTTCATTGGAAAGGCTTGGGGAAATGGATTCAGCAGGTCCGCCACAGCAGCTTGTAAATTCACCCTGGTTCCTGATATTTGTTACAGAGATTCCCATATTAGATAGTTGTTTTCGGGTTATATCCGATGCCTTAAGGTATCTGCCGAAAAAACAGGGATCATGGAGGGTTACCTCAAGTCCACAGTCTTTGGGCTCAAAATTGAGAAGTTCAAAATATGGTTTCACATCAAAACTGATGCCTGTATATTTGGGAAAAAGCTCTTTTAATGCGTAGGCCGTATGGGGGTCAGTGGTGATAATTTTTTTTATACCAGCGTTTTTAAGTTTTTGGGCAACTTTTTTTGCATGGGCAACAAATCCTTTCTGGTCCCCCATATCATAGAGAAGAATCCCGGAATAATTATCCAGATCAGGCCTGTAACCGAAATTTACCTTTGATTTTTGAAGAAGGTAGGCAATATTTTTAAGGGGTTGACCAGCTTTTCTTTTCTCTTTTCCCTTTGTCATCATGGCAAGACCCATACCGGAAATATAACCAGGAACCCATTTGGCATATTTTAAATAGTCGGCTGTTTTAGTGTCTTCATATTTTTCAAGGTATTGGGTGGATGTTTCAATAAAGGGTGAAAATTGGTACATCAGCCCTGTGAATAACAGATATTCCCCCTCTTTAGGCAGGCTGTGATCCTTGTACCATGTGTTTACCATAAATTTTGGTATGCCAAAGGGACTTTTTGTCTGCCTTACATTGGCGGCAAGAATTTCAATTATATCTCTGGGATTAAACATGGTTTATGATTTCCTCCAGTTAGCTAAAACAAATCGTTTCAAGCCAAGAATAATTTCACCCGGGTCAGCTTCCCGCGGGCAGGTATGGGTACACAGTCCGCAGTGGAGGCAACGCCAGAGTTCATCTGAATTTTCAAGGATTTTTTCTCTGGCCCCCACCTGGATATATCGAATCATTCTTCTGGGGAAATTATCATTGACAAGGGGGCAGATGGCGGCACATGTCCCGCAGTTAAAACATTCAAGAGCTGTGTCCCCACTATACTCTTTTAACTCTTCTGCAAAATCTAAGTTTACCAAACTCATATCAAGCCTCTGCTTTTTCTTGGGTTTTTTCCGGTTCATTCAGAGAGTATTTAAAAAAAGCCCCTTCTTTTTCTCCTTCAATAATCTGGCCGTATTTTTTCAGGGTTGCCATATACCAGAGGGTTTTGTCCGTCGGCATATCAATTCTCGCTGAGATTTCCGGGATGGTTGCAGCCTCTCCCTTTAAAAAAGTTTTGATGGCGGCCATATCTTTTTTTTGTATTTTCATTGTGGATGAAGCTGCGGCTATCAGGTTTTTTCTTAGGCCCCGTAATTCCTTCATAGCCGTTTTTTTCGCCTCTTTATCTTTATTGATCGTTTTCATTGTATTTTTCCAATAAAAGGGGTTTTGTTGAATCCATCAGGCAGCAAATCCATCTGAAACAATTGCATCAACCATATCTTCATATTGTTTTAATGCCCATCCATTGATATCAATTGCTTTTTCAGGACAGACCGCTGCACAGGCCCCGCATCCCAGGCACATGGCAGCCGTTACCCGGGCTTTTTTATGAATTTTGCCTTCAATATTCACTTCTGTGAGCTCCAGGGCACCCTCTTTAAGACAGGCTTCAACACAGGCGCCATGTCCCTGGCATTTGTCCATATCAACCTGGGCCACAAAGGGGTCAAGCTCAATATAGCCTTTGCTTAAAAGAGCAGATGCTTTTACCGCGGCTGCCCCTGCAGCATTGCAGGCTTCCCCCACATCCATGGGCGCCTGGCATGTCCCGGCAAGAAAAACGCCGGTTATGGGAAATTCAACCGGTCGAAGTTTTGGATGAACTTCCAAAAGGAACTTATCTGTTCCAATGGGAAGTTTCATCATTGAGGCAAGGTCTGAAACATCGTCTGGTTCAATTCCGGTTGCAAGTACAACAAGATCTGCAGGAACTTCCATTTGTTCGTTAAAGGTCAGGCTGTCTTTAATTTTGACCAGCAAAGGATAATCAGACGAGGAACCGAGGGTGATTTCCGGCTGGGCATCAGCATCATATCGCATGAAAACCACCTTGTTTTTGGATGCCTGATTATACAACTCTTCCTGCCCCCGGCCATAGGTCCTGATATCCCTGTACATTTCATAAATACCGGTTTCAGGGAAATTTGCCCTGATCTGGTTTGAGGCATTGAGCATGGCAGCGCAGCATGTTCTGGAACAATATTCATTGAGTTGCCCGTTTTCTTTTGGATGGTGGATCCCCGGTATCTGCCGGCTGCCCACACAATGAATCATGACCATATTTTTAATACGCTTCCCATTAACCTCAAGGGCCGTTCCAGAGGATTTATTTTCTTTTAAAATGTGAATCAAATCCTTGAGCGTAATGACTTCCTTGTGTCGGCCAAAGCCGTATTCACCATCAAAAGGTATATAGGAAACAGATCCGGTTGCCATAACAATGGCTCCGGTATCTATAGTGATTTTTTTATTAATATTATTATTATCGGGTTTTGTTACTATATCCAGGCTGAAGTTGCCCACATATCCAGTTACATCTTCAATCTTGCAATCCGTATGGATGGTGATACCTTTGTGGTTAAGAATCTGGTCCAACAGTTCCTGGAGTATATCCGATGCTTTTTCTCCAAAAGGGGCGAGTCTGTCAAGGTTATTTAGCTGTCCGCCAAGGACCGGCGACTTTTCGATGAGCGTCACTTCAATCCCTTTTTGTGCAATATCCAGTGCGGTTTTAATACCGGCAACACCACCTCCGATTATGGTTGTATGCTTTTTGGCTTCAACACGAATGGGTTCCAGAGGCTTGAGTAGTTTTGCCTTTGCCGTTGCAGATGCGATAAGAACCGAGGCCTTGTCTGTGGCGGTATCCCCATGATGGACCCAGGAGACCTGTTCCCGGATATTGGCGTGTTCATAAATAAAGGGGTTGGAACCCGCCCTTTTAATTGCATCCCTGAAAGTAGTTTCATGGAGGCTTGGTGCACAGGATGCAACCACCACCCTGTCAATTTTCCCGCTTTTTAAATCTTCTATGATCATTTCCTGGCCGGGATCAGAGCACATGAACATCTCAGTTCTGGCCACGGCAACACCCGGCATTTTTTCAACCCTGTTTCTGACCTCTTCTACATCAACATGGTCTGAAATATTGCCCCCGCAATAGCATATATAGACACCAACGTTTTGATTTTTTTCACTCATCTTTAATTCTCCATAAGGCTTTTAGACATGAATTTAGCAGCTTCCATTGCGGCAGAGCCAGATTCTGTGATGGTGTCCACAATATCCTTGGGGCCTGCTGCAGCTCCTGCCACAAACAGACCGTCCATATTGGTGAGTACCGGAGATATCTTGGGTTTTATCGAGGTAATGAATTGATCTGAATCTTTGGAAACAGGACAGATGGGTTCAGGATTCCAGCCCGGAACCATTCCCATGGAAAGAACCACCAGATCATGGTCTGTTGTTGCAATACCGGAACCGTCCTGAAGCTCATATCGAACCTGGGCGCTTCCGTTCTCGCCTTTATCGATCCTGGCAACCTTGGCTTTGACAAACTCAATACCCATGGCTTTTGCGTTTTGGTAAAATTGCTCATACCCTTTTCCGAAAGCCCTGATATCCATGTAATAAATGATAATATCTGCCAGGGGAAGGGAGCCTGAAAGAAGCATGGCCTGTTTAATGGCATACATGCAGCAGACCCTTGAGCAATAGGAAACCCCCATGCTTTTATCCCGTGAACCGGCACATTGAACATAGGCAATGGAATCGGGTTCCATCCCGTCTGAAGGTCTTAATACGCGGTTATAGGGTCCATGGGGGGCCAAAAGTCTCTCCATCTGCAAAGAATCAATCACATTGGGTATCCTGCCGTTTCCGTATTGCACATTGTCTTTTACGGCAAGCAGGTCAAATCCTGTTGTGATAACGGCTGTTTTTGCTGTAATTGTAAATTCTTCGGGTTTCTGAAAATAATCAATAGCATTTGTGGGACATGCTTTTTCGCATTGACCGCAAAGCATGCAGTTTTCTATATCCATTATCGGCAATTGGGGGATGGCATTTGAAAATGGGATGGAAATCGCTTTTGTGGCGCTTAAACCGCCTTGTTCCATATCAGGTATATGCACGGGGCAGACATATTCACATTGTCTGCACCCTATACATTTTACCGGGTCAACATACCTGGGATTTTGAGTAATCAGGGCTTTAATGCCCTGGGATTCCCCGGAACCGTCATGGTCCAATGAATTCAATTCGCAATATGTAAATAAGGTAATATTTTCATGGTGTGCGACAGCTGACATTTTAGGGGTGGTAATACAACTGGCACAGTCAAGGGTGGGAAAAACTTTTGAAAGCCGTATCATTTTGCCCCCAATGGAAGCATCTTTTTCTACAACAGCAACCCTGTATCCCTGATCACCAAGATCCAGAGCTGTCTGTAAGCCTGCAATGCCGCCGCCCACAACAAGCGTGTCAAAGTTTTTAATATGTGTGGAGACCATAACATCCTCCTGAAAGATTTTTTTAGTTCACTGCAAAAAAACGGCAGTGAACTTTTTAATTGGTCTGACGTTTAATTAGCTGCACAATCATTTGTTAAAACACGGAAATCAGGCCATTAATTGCGGCGGGCCGATTTCATGTACCAACTGGTCCATCTGTTTTACCTCATTTAAAAAGGCTCGGTTGCAAACAGTACAGATGGCTGTCAGGCGAAGACGTTTTAAATCAATCTCCATTGCCTTCATTTTTTTATAAACGCTATCCAGCCTTTTTGCCAGGGCCTTATAAGCG
>JABGOU010000055.1 GCA_018645325.1 Desulfobacula sp. | reverse complement strand
TGCCCGATATAGACCGGACCCGTCCTTTGATAGCAAAGCCTTCAGACCTTGATCATCTCCATCCTCCCGACCCCTGTACATCCGGCCGGCTGCCATGGGTTCGAAAGGTGAATAGAAAATTTTTAGACCTGACAGGAAAACTGGACCGGGCCTATTTTACTGCGCCCTTGAGCCTGGCCGCCAATATCCGGGGATATGAAAATCTCATGGAAGATATGTTCCAGAGACCTGCCTTTGCCCATCGCCTTTTTAAATTTATCTGTGATGACGTGCTTTTGCCCCATCTTGAAATGATGCGAAAAGAGCTTGGCATGCCGGACCTGCTCATGGACGGACGAGATGCATGGGCATCACCGCCAATGATAACTCTGGACATGATGGACGAATATGTTGTTTACTATACACAATACCTGCGGGACAGGCTTGACAAAAACCTGATCACCCGCGGAAACTGGGGGGATGCAAAAAGCCGTGATCCGGAACGCTTTTTTTTACAAAAATTGAAATGTACTCCTGGTTCATTGAGTGTGTCAGATCCTGATCTGTTTGAACTGGGGCCGGGCAGGGTCAAAGCCTTTGCAGATAAACACAACCTCTTTGTAACGGCGGGTGTGGATGCCGCTCTTCTTTGCGAAGGACCCGTTGAGGCGATTGTGGAACGAATAAAATTTTATATTGATACATTTGCAAGAAACGGGCAGTGCATGATCCATCTTAACCAGATTCCAAGAGAAACACCTTGTGAACATGTTCACGCTGCCGTCGCCGCCTGCCATACCTATGGCCGTCTTCCCCTGTTGGACAACCTGGATGATATAGCTTTTGAAATTCCGAAAAGAGAAAGTTTTTCAGATTTTGTAAAACAAAAATGATAGGGTATCTTGATGGTGGATCAGGTGATATGAATTTGTTTGACCTTAGGCAAAAAGCTTTATATAAATAAAACTTGAATGAAAGATGATGAATATTATATGACCCTTGCTATTAAGGAAGCCCAAAAAGCTGCAGCCAAAGATGAAGTTCCTGTGGGTGCGGTCATTGTGGATAAAAATGAAAACATTGTGGGACGAGGTTACAATTGTCCCATATCATCCAATGATCCCACAAGCCATGCTGAAATAAATGCCATGCGCATGGCATCCGGGGCATTGAACAATTACAGGCTGATTGACACAATTTTATACGTCACCATTGAACCCTGTATCATGTGTATGGGAGCGATTATCCATGCCAGGATCAAACGAATTGTGTTTGGGGCAAAAGATCTGAAATGGGGTGCGGCAAGTTCATTGTATGCCCTGGCAGATGATAAACGATTAAACCATCATCCTGAAGTTGTATCAGGGATTTATGAACAGGAAACAAAACAACTCATAAAAAATTTTTTTTTGAATAAAAGGAGTCGATAGTGGGAAATACAGTAATTGTCGGTACACAATGGGGAGATGAAGGCAAAGGAAAAATCGTTGATTTGTTAAGTAAACACGCCGATTATGTGGTCAGGTTTCAGGGTGGAAACAATGCCGGCCATACAATGGTTGTCAACGGTAAGAAGATTATCAGCCATCTCATCCCTTCCGGCATCATCCAAAGTAAAAAATGTTTTATCGGCAATGGGGTTGTAGTTGATCCCTTTGTGTTGCTTGAAGAGATTGAATATCTATCATCAATGGATATTGATGTGTCACCAAAGATGCTCAAAATAAGCAATAGAGCCCATATCATCATGCCCTATCACAAGCTTATCGATGCTGCCCGGGAAGTCAAAAAAGGGGACAAAAAAATCGGGACAACGGGCCGGGGAATCGGGCCCTGCTACGAAGACAAGGCAACCCGGCGCGGGATAAGGTTTTGTGACCTTCTTGATTTTGACTTTTTCAAGGAAAAAGTTGTCACTATTCTTGAAGAAAAAAACTTTTACCTGGAACACTATTTTAAAACCGAACCTGTCGACCCTGACACCATCATTCATCAGTTCCAGCAGATCAAAGATAGGCTACTTCCCTATATTGCAGATGTTTCAGTGATATTGTTTGACGGGATGAATAACAATAAAACTATATTGTTTGAAGGAGCCCAAGGCACCCATCTTGACATTGAACATGGAACCTATCCCTTTGTGACATCTTCTTCTGTTGTATCAGGCAATGCTGCCAATGGATCCGGTGTCGGCCCAGGCAATTTAAATGAAATCATAGGGATTGTAAAAGCCTATACCACAAGGGTTGGTTCAGGCCCTTTCCCCACTGAATTATTTGATGACATTGGAGACAAGATCCAGAAAACCGGCTCGGAATTCGGTGCCACAACGGGCAGGAAAAGACGCTGCGGCTGGATGGACATGGTTGTTCTTCGAAATGCGGCACGATTAAACAGCCTTACCGGTCTTGCCATTACCAAACTGGATGTCCTTGATGACCTTGATGAAATTAAAATTTGTACAGGATATGAATACAAGGGAACCCTTATTTCAGATTTCCCGCCTGAAATTAAAATTTTAGAGGAGTGCACCCCTGTATATGAAAGTCATCAGGGCTGGAAACAGGATATTTCAGGCATAACTAAGTTTAATGACCTGCCGGATATGGCTAAGCTGTATCTTGCAAGGATTGAAGAACTTGCCAAGGTAAAAATTAAAATTGTTTCTGTTGGACCGGAAAGGGAAGCCACCATTATAAAAGAGAATATTTTCAATTAGACATTTTACTTTTTTTTGTGTATAACCTTTTTTTGTTAGTCGGGATGTGGCTCAGTCTGGTAGAGCACAGCGTTCGGGACGCTGGGGTCGGAAGTTCGAATCTTCTCATCCCGACCAGCTAATAGCAAGGGTTTGCAGGGTTTTTTAAAAAACTCCTATCTAAAAATTATTTTCGGATCCCGATGTTTGGATTGTCTGCGGAAATGGCATCAAGAAAAATGACTTACTTTTCACTACTACAGTGACTCTTGATTAAAAGATAGACTTACCGGTTTTGGTTGTAAACAATTCAAGAGCCTGTGTTCCAGCCAGGGAATTTCCACTGGAATTGAGGCCGGGCGACCAGACAGCCACACAGAGCCGGCCCGGAATAAGCGCGACAATCCCGCCGCCAACACCACTTTTTCCCGGCAAGCCTACGCGATAAGCAAAATCACCCACGGCATCATAGGTCCCGCAGGTGAGCATGAGTGAATTGATCCGTTTGGCTTGGCTTTTGCTTATTATTTGCTTCCCGGACCAAGGGGACAGTCCATGATTTGCCAGGATCATAAAACTTCTGGCCAGATCAATACAATTCATACTTAACGAGCATTGGGAAAAATAAATATCAAGAACATCTTCCACATCATTTTCAAGGTTTCCATAACTCTTGAGAAAATTGGCCAGGGCAGCATTCCGAAATCCTGTACTCTTTTCCGATGCAGCCACTTCCTTATCAAAATCAATATTCTGATTATTAGACCGATCCCGGACAAATTTGAGAATGGTTTGCACTGCATCCTTTGAATGGGAAAGGATAATATCCACAAGTACCATAGCGCCGGCATTGATAAAAGGGTTTCGGGGTATCCCGTTTTCATACTCAAGCTGAACCAGTGAATTAAACGGATTTCCAGAGGGTTCTCTGCCGACTCGTTTCAATAAATTATTTTCTCCCACAAATTGCAGGGCAAGGATCAAAGTGTGGGCCTTTGAAATAGATTGAATGGAAAAATACTCATCTGCATCACCCACAGAAAATAATTTTCCATCCAAAGTCTGTACTGCCATCCCGAATTTATTCAAAGGTACAGCCGCCAGTTTGGGAATATAATCTGCAACCTTTCCCTGGGTGATGACCGGCTTGACTTCCGTATGAATTTCTTCAAGTATTTGTTGATAGTCCATATTTATATCTACTCAGGAATATTGGGCCATTTAGTGATGATGCCTTTGTGGTTTTTGAGCGTATATTCCTTCTCATCTTTTCCCATTATATAGTAATCGGGCATTAGCGGAATCTTGCCAACATTTGTGGCAATGACATACATGGGTTGGGCAAGTCCGGTGGTATGGCCGCGTATGGCATCCCGTATGAGTTCCGCACCCTTTTCAACCGGGGTTCTGAAATGATCGATTCCAGGGGCTGGTTCACAGTAAAAGAGATAATAAGGCCGTATGCGAACGGTCAGAAGTTTCTGGTGCAATTTTTTGAACGTTTCAACGTCGTCATTTATTCCTTTAAGCAAAACTGCCTGGTTACCAACATTGACACCGCAGGTGAGCAGCTTGAATACAGCCTCTGCGGTTTTCTCCGTAATCTCGTTGGGATGATTGCACTGGGTGTTGATCCAGATAGGAACCTTGTGATACACGCTCAACACCTTTTTCAATCCAGTGGTTATCCTCTGGGGTAATACAATTGGCGCCCTTGTACCGAAACGGATCATGTCAAGATGCGGGATTTCCCTTAATTTGCGGATGATATATTCAATTTTATCATCCGATAGAATAAACGGATCTCCTCCGGTTATTAAAACATCGCGGATTTCTTTATGCTCACTGATCCAGGCCAGACCCTCATCCACATCCATACGAAGATGAAGCTCCTTGTCTACTACAACTTCCTTTCTGAAACAATGTCTGCAATAATTGACACAGACATCTGTCACTGTAAAGGCCACACGATTGTGGTATTGTCGGGCGATACTGTCGGGACGGACTTCCTCGGTATCCCTGTTTTCCTTCCAGATCAGATAGTCTTGTATACCGAATTTATTCACTTTCTCTTTCATGGAAGGCAGCACCTGCCTGCGAATGGGACAATTGGGATCATCTTTATCCATGAGAGAAGCGAAATAGGGTGACGTCCCCCATTTGGTATTGAGTGTTGTAATAGCTTCTTTTTCTTCAGATGTAACATTTATGAACGCTTTTAGTCGTTCAAGGGTATTTACGCTGTTTTGAAGTTGTTCTTTCCATTCTTCCATCATTTATCTCCTTTTCTCGGACAGGGTATTGAAGTCTTTGGGAAGGTTTTACTATAGTTCGGTTTCCAATTTTTCTAAAATATATTCGGTTTGGTTCAAGCGTTGTATGGCTTTGTCGCCCAATTGTTTCACCAGTTCGGAAAGTAATGTTTCAACACAGATCATGGCTGCAGCCATGGGGCTGAAAAAATAATCCCTCTCACTGGAAACAATCAGAAAATTATCGGTTTCCATGGCCAAAGGAGAAGACAAGTTGTCCGTAATCACTATGATATCCACAGCCTGATGTTTACCAAATCGGCAGGCCTTAACAGTATCTCTTGTATAAGGATTGACACTTATAGCGATGAGCAGATCCCCGGGTTTAAGTGTAGATAAGTCTTCAGCCAGTGTGTGGCCTGCCCGCCCGATAAGGGTGACGCGATCACGAATCATTTTAAGATAAAAGCCCAGATAATGTGCCAGAGGATAGCTGCTTCTAAGACCGACAATGAAAATACGCTGGGCATTGCCCATTAGTTTGATACTATTGGCAAACCTTTGTTTATCAAAAGCATCTGCCATCAGCATAACATTGCTCCATTCATCCTGAATCACCCGCTCCAGAAGAGACATCTTTCCATTCTGGCCAATGTATCGTTTATTTAAAAATTTTTTTACCTGTTCGCTGTAATAACCCTTGTGTTGCTTGAGACTGCTTCGAAAAATTTCTTTGAGAGCCGGAAATCCATCAAAACCCAGTTTTTGCGCCAAACGGGTAATAGATGAAATGTTAATATCATTTTCCAATGCTATTTCAGATATGGACTTGACTGCTGTCTCGTTGGGCTCGTCTAACATACACCTCAGAACATCCAGAGTTCGATCTGTAAGTTTAATTTCATGTTCCTTGTTTAGGATTTTGATATACAGGTGTCTTAATTCTTTTAAATTTCCAGGAGTGTTGGCGGTCATTATCACAAAATCCTTTTAACAAAATGGCTTATATAGATACATTGATATCCGGCAATGTATCTATAGTATCAGTCAATTATTGACAAAGAGTTAAAGCGTTGCTTCCGGCAAGTCATCCAGCCAACCGCCATCCTCTGTTAATTGTCGCACCAGAAGTCTGGAAATTTCTTCTTCATGTCCGCTGCGGGCATGAAGCTGTTTCAGAACAAGTTTATCACCTATCCGGCCACAAATCTCCAGCTTGCCAATATCATGGCCGATAATATACTTAAATCTTTTAGCGTAGCCATCAAAATAGCGCCTGGCATGGTCAACTATATCCACACCTCTTTTCAGCGGCACCTGGAAATGATGCCTCACCCGTGCCACAGGCATGCATTGGTACAGATAATAAGGATTAACACCAATGCGTAAAAGCCCATTCATCAAACCCACAAGAGCCTCCACACTGTCATTGACACCTGAAAGCAAAACTGCCTGGTTATTAACCGTAATGCCAGCGTTTCTAAGCCGCTGGACAGCTTCTGTCGATACAGCCGTTATTTCCTGGGCATGATTAAAATGTGTAGGAATAAAAAGGGTTTTCTTGGCATTGAAATCTTTGAGCAGTGCAATCAATTCATCATCAAATAACCGGATGGGATAGGATACAGGAACCCTTGACCCGATTCTGACGTGGTTAAGGTGGCCAATGTCTTTCAGGGTGTCCAACATTTTTTTCAGCACTTTAGTCGGAAGCATAAGCGGATCTCCTCCTGACAAAATAGCATTGGTTATTTCCGGATGTTCAGCAATATAGCCGGCTGCCTTTTCAAAATTTTTTACTGTTTGATCATTTGGCAGACCCACCATACGTTTGCGAAAGCAATGCCGGCAGTACATGGCACAGTATTCAGATGTCACTACAAGTGCTGTATAATCATATTTGTGCAAAACGCCATTGCCCTTATCATGTTTATCATCTCCATAAGGGTCTTTGGTGGTTTCACCCATGGCTCCGGCAACCACAAGTTCCTGTACGTCAGGGATGCAGAGCTTGCGAACGGGATCTTCTGGGTTTTCAGTATTTATCAAACTTAAATAGTAACGCGGGATATTAATTGGATGGATGTCAATCACCTTGCGCAGGTCAACTTGTTCTTCAGAGCTTAATGAAATGTATTGCAAAAGTTCATCAATTGTTGTGATGTTATTTTTAAGTTCTTTGCGCCAGTCCAGTTGTGTCCAGTCAATGTCAGCAAACAGAGCCTGCCCATGGCTTGTTTTGAAAGTTTTATTTTTGTACATTATTACAAAGTTCCATTTATTATTATTTTTTATTGAGAACAATCCGAAAATTTTAGATTTAATATCCTACGTGTTGTAAAAAATCTTTTAATCTTTCTGTGGAGGGTGATTTCAGGAGGATTTCAGGATCACCGTCTTCCGCAATTCGTCCCTCGTCCATGAACAAAAGCCTGGACCCGGCTTTGCTGGCAAAGCTCATTTCGTGTGTAACCACAACCATGGTAATGCCTTCCCGGGCTACGGCCGTCATAACATTGAGAACCTCTTCACGCAATTCAGGGTCAAGGGCTGATGTGGGTTCGTCAAAAAGCATGATTTTTGGTTTCACAGACATTGCTCTGGCAATGGCAACCCTTTGTTGTTGCCCTCCGGAAAGTGCGGAAGGATAAAAATCACCACGGTCTGAAAGCCCTACTTTTTTTAAAAGATCCTCGGCTAAATCATTGGCCTCTGCTTTAGAAGCTCCCCGAACTTTTTTCGGACCAAAAGCAATGTTTTCCCGGGCAGTCATGTGGGGGAAAAGGTAAAAAAGTTGAAATACCATTCCAACTTCCTTACGGATCTCGCGGATCTGACGCTTTTGCCTAGGCAGACAAATATCATTAACAATTAATTCTCCCGAGGTGATCATCTCCAGCCCGTTTATACAACGCAGCATGGTTGATTTGCCGGAGCCCGAAGGCCCGACAACTACAACCACTTCTTTTTTTCCTATTGTCAGGTTGATATCATGCAACACTTCTGTTTTACCAAAACTTTTATTTACTTTTTTAAATTCAATGACAGGGTTCATACAGTTTTCATCCTTTTTTCAATGAATTTTAGTGACAGGGCCAGAACTGATGTCATGATCAGATAACATACAGCAACTGCAGACCAAATTTCCAGCGCTCTGAAATTACTTGCCATGATCTCCTGGCCTTGACGCGTCAACTCCCCGACACCAATGACAATAAACAGGGATGTGTCTTTCAGGCTGATGATAAATTGATTGCCCAGAGGTGGAATGGCGCGTTTAAAAGCTATCGGGGCAATGATACTTGAAATTAACTGCAACCGGCTTATTCCCATGGCCATGCCTGCTTCAACCAGCCCCTTGTTTACAGACTGCACAGAACCACGCACAATCTCTGCCATATAAGCACCGGCATTGAGGATAATCGTAATAACTGCAGCAGTAAGGGCATTAAAGCGAATCCCCTTTACCCCGAAAGCTACTTCAATCAGCATTGGCAGGGCAAAGTAAATAAACATGGCCTGAACAATAATGGGTGTTCCCCGGATTAATTCGATATAGCCAACGGCAAATTTTTGGCCGACATAGCTCACTATCCGGAAAATCCCGTGGCTTTCACCGCCTACCGCACTGGTTCCGGCAAGCCGAAAAAGCCCGGCCACAGTTCCTAAAGCCAGGCCGCCAACGATACCGAGAATAGTTATATACCAGGTTAATTTGGCACCTGCCAGTAAGGAGGGTATCGATTCCACTATGTATTTAAATTCAAAGCCCATGATGTCCTCTTTATAAAATATTGTATTTATTTGGATTGAGTTGTCTTTAAGTTGATAAAAATTGCCCTGATTTTTAATTCAAGCTTTCTCATTGTATTGCAATGGCGCATTTTTACCCAATTTCAGAAGTATTAAACACCGAGGTTTAAAACTATCGACCAAAAGTCTTGGTTCCTTCATCTCGCCCTAACTTTTGCTTTTCTTTTGGTCGATAGAGTAGGTATCTGCTATTCAGGTGCTGTACCGAACCACTTGATATAAATTTTGTCATATGCACCGGTTTCCATCATTTCCAACAAAGTGACGTTGACTTTGTCACGTAATGGGCTTCCCTGTTGAAAACCAATCCCGTAAAAAGCCGCTTTTACGTCAGCACCAACGGCTTTTACTCTGCCATTGCCTGCAGTGTCGATGAAATATAGTACATTGGGTGTGTCATGCATGGCAGCATCCGCACCGCCAGTCACCACTTCCAGATAGGCCTGGTCAATATTAGGGAACTTGACCAGTCTCTTTGCGCCCAGGGTATTTACATAATCAACCGTTGCAGTTCCGGTCTTAACCGCCACAACTTTTCCTTTGAGATCTTTGGGGCCATGAATATCGGTATTTTCGGATCGTACCATGACCTTTAGACCAGCTCGGAAATAAGGATGTGAAAAATCAATGGCTTTTTCTCTTGAGGATTTAATAAAAATAGCTGCAAGAACTGCATCCAGATTGCCAGTAGTCAGCCCTGGAATAAGTCCATTAAAGTCCATGGGAACCAGCTCATAGTCCAAATTCAGACGTTTAGCTATTTCAGCCCACAGATCAACGTCAAAACCGGTGTACTTTCCATCCTTGCCTTTGAATTCAAAAGGCACAAAAGCAGTATCTACGCCCACTCGTAGTTCAGCAGCATAAGCAAAACTGCTGACTGTTAAAATTGCTAATACTGTCACAATTGTCCATAAACATTTGATTTTAAATAATTTTTCCAATTTTTCCTCCTTTAAATGTTTGATAAGGGCCAGTTATTTATTAAATGCCTTCAATGAATACTCTTGTCAAGTATTTTTTTATTTTTTATCATTTATGCAAACTTTTTTGCATAAATAAAAAAACACTATAATTTTTCAGACTTTTCCAAGATAATATCGACACCATAAAGGCAGAGTTCTTTTAATTGATCATCCTTCAAAAAATTGGACAAAAGGAGTTATTCTCCGCCACGGGATAAAAATAGAATCTAAAACATAGATACCAATACAATTTTTCTGAAAATTTCTGCTCGGAATGTTCTGGTATTGCCTGAATTACAAAAAGAGCCGCTCTGACATGAGATTTTAATCTGAATATCAATCATTTGTCTCAAAGGAATCTTTTTGAAACATTTACCAAAACACCTTAGAACTGCAATGAAAAATCACGATGTATCGACTGGCATCTGGCAACGGATTTGACCTGATCCGGCAACAACCTTCGCTGCTGTCGAATACCAATGGAATTCTTAATAGCATTTTCATAGGCTAAAAGAGCTGGGGCAATCTTTGCTGTGGCTTGCTGACGCCAGTCTACTTCAGCAGCATATAATTTCAATCCCTCTTTTAGATACTGGACAGCCTTTTCCGGCTTTGGTTTTTTCTTTTTAAGAATTCTGCGAGCCTTTGATAACTTGGACTTAATGGTGCTTGTGCCTGCCACCTTACCAAGAGCCCTTTCTGATTCTTTGATCTGATCCATAGCAACCAAGGCAGGCTCACTGGCAATTATAGTTTCAAGAGCTGTCAATTGCTGTTCAAGTGAAGCCAGTTCATCCGCTCCAGAGATGATTTTTTGTAATTCCACAATCTTTTCATACGCCTGGTCAACATTATTCCGGTAATTACGACGCGCTTTTATTTCATCCTTTTCCAATTCCACATAACGTTTGCGTATTGCCGACCAGGTTTCAGGAATCTGTTTTTCAAGACTTTCTATGGAAGTCTCTTCCTTTTGGATTTTTGCTTTAATCCGGTTTAAATATTCCGTGTCCGGGGCATCACTCCGGGAAAACCGCGTCCAATTCATTTTCAATTCAGTGATTTTCTTCCTGATAATGCGAATTTTTGTCTGCAGGCCGCGGACATACTCATGATGTGGGCGGTATTCAAGTGAATACTCAGTAAGATTTGCTTCAGCCGTACGAACCTTTTCCACCAAATCGAAAGTATTCAATGCCTGTTCCAGGCTTTTTTTCAATTCTTTCTGCCATTTTACCGGTAAAGCATTGATATCAATGGCACCCAGGGTATTGATATGGTCCCTCAACTGCTCCCCTTGATTGTCATAGTAATCAAAAAGATATTCCTCAAGGCAAAACTGCATACGCGGATTTATCGGAGGAGGTGCTGTTTCAGAAGATAAAGCAATCCGTTGGGGAAGGTAGTTCACCATAATGGGAGATAGAGCAACTATCACCAGTGCAATCACCTGCAACCCAATAAAGGGGATTGTTCCTCGATAGATATGAAGTGTTTTGACAATAGCCGGTGCCACTCCACGCAGATAAAACAAGGCAAATCCAAAGGGTGGGGTTAGAAATGAAGTCTGAAGATTAAGACCAACCATCACTCCAAGCCAGACTGCCGTCACATTGGCCCCAGGGTCGGCAAGCAGTATGGGCGCCACGATTGGAACTACAACTACGGCTATTTCGAGAAAATCAATGAAAAAACCTAAGACAAACATCACTGCCATTACAATGATAAACTGGGCCCAAAATCCTCCCTTGATACCGGTTAAAAATTCCTTGACCAGTTCTTCCCCTCCAAAACCTCGAAAGGCAGAGGTCAGCATGGCCGCACCAATCAGAATAATAAAAACCATGGAAGTTGTTTTGGCGGTTTCAATCATTACACCATTAAGTGTATCTTCAATTTTATATATCCGCCAGGTACTCCAGATCACGGCAATCAACAGCACTATGACACTAACTGAAGCCATGAAGATACCGATGGCATCCCCCTCCTTGATACTTTTTACGTTCAGGTCAAAGAAGGTGAGTATAATTCCAATTACTATAGTGGATGCGATTGCGAGAATTGCAGGGTAATAGGTATTTTTTTTACCTTCGTACAGGCGGTACCCTCCCATGATTATGGCGCCGACGGCACCAACCGAACCTGCCTGATTTACAGTGGCCACTCCCATTATGATGGACCCGAGAACCAAAAGGATAAGAGTGAGCGGCGGTGTTAAAGCCATGAAAATGCTTGTGACAAATTTTCCATCATACTTTCCTTCATAACGTACGGGTGGAGCTGAGCCTGGCTTAACTATTGCTATAAACAGGATATAAAGGATATATAACCCCACAAGCGCCAAACCCGGTACCAGGGCCCCCATGAACATTTCACCGGCGCTAGTGGAAGTAACATCCAGTATTGAAGGCATTGAAAATTCACCCGTTGCAGCCTTATAAGCTGCTTTTCGTATCGTACTGGCCTGATCTGAGGCACTGGTTAACTGGTCGGCAAGAATAATAAGGACAATGGAGGGAGGAATTATCTGTCCCAGAGTACCTGATGCACAAATTGTTCCCGTTGCCAAAGGTTTGGAATAATTGTTTTTCAGCATTGCCGGAAGTGAAATCAGCCCCATGGCAATGACCGTTGCCCCTACAATACCCGTGGTAGCCGCAAGAAGTGCTCCGACCAGGACAACGGAGATGCCCAACCCTCCAGGAACCGGTCCAAACATTTGGGCCATTGCAACCAGAAGATCTTCAGCTATCTTGGAACGCTGGAGCATAATTCCCATAAAAATAAACAGGGGAACTGCAATCAGGGTATCTCTTTCAACATCCCAATAAAGACTTCGAAAATTTGTTACTCCGGCATTGAGCCATTGTATGGCGCCACCTTCTACGAAAAAGGAGCTGGAATCTCCTGTAAACAGATAACCGAACAATGCGGCCAATCCAATAGATAAAATTGCTGCTCCCGGCAATGAAAAGGCAACTGGAAAACCAGAAGAAAGAGCAATTACCATCATTAAAAGAAGAATACCAAGAAAAACCAATTCCATTTAATTATCCTTTTTACTTTATTATTGGATTATGTATTGTCTGACAGCCGATCATCTTCGGGTTCCTGATAAAGGTCAGCGACCTTTTCGAGAAGATAACTGGAAAATTGAACAATCATGGACACAGCATAGACTGCTAAAAATCCGACCATAATATACTTCACATACAATCCGTAAGCTGACTGTGTAATTTCAAAACTGTACAGCGGGCTGTTGATACTGCTGGTTTTATCCCACATGCCGACGCCGAGGATAACACATCCCAGGGGCAGGCCCAACAGCAGTGTACCCACAGTATTTGTCCATGCCTTGTTGCGTTTGCTGAAACGAGAATAAAGAACATCCACACGAACATGCCCGTCGTGAACCAAAGTATAGGCACTGGCAAAAAGAAATAATGCCGCATACCAGAACCGTACGAGATCCCCCATAAAAGGCTGTTCATAGGAAAAAACAAATCGGGAAATAACAATCTGGAACTCTGCCAAAACCACCAGAAAAGCCAGCCAGGTAAATCCCAGTGATTTATCAAAAAAAGCTATTACAAGGGACAGCAGTATCAATGGAAAATGCACATAAATAGCGCGAAACCGTGCGCGCCCAATGGCATCTGATAAATTATCCCCAATTAATGCCGGCATAAAATTCTCCACCCTGAGAAAAGAGATGAGGATATCGGCAAGCCCTATAATCAGTACAATCCAGAAGGCAGCACGAATGATATAGGCTGAAAACCTGGACAACAAATCCGCATCCGAACGTAGGGAACGATTGCGAGTTTGCAGTACATAAAGGACAACAATAACAACTGCTCCCAGATAACTTAAGAACTGAAGCCACCCTTTTGTAATCTGGTCTTCCGCCAATGGGGTACGTAAGAGTTCCAGGCCAAACCAGCCCTGGTTTGCAAAAAAAGACGGCAGTCCGGGCCATTGCTGCCAGGAATTCAAATAGTTGTTAATTAAAAAAATCAGCATGACTGCAACAACTGAAAATGCAAATATTCGTACGAGCAAATTGACAGTTTTAGCACCTGAATTATGGTTCTCCACTGCTGTGCCTGGTAAATTACTTGGTTCGATGATGTCTGATGAGTTCATAAGTTGTTGTCTGTTTATAAATAAGGTATCAAGTATATTGTGCCTGCATAGCTTTAGAAAGTTGGCTGCCGGAACTTACCCTGGGCAGCCAACTTCGTTAGTTGATGTCTCCCATATTTCATTGAAAGACGTATTGCTATTGATCAGAAATCAAGTACACGGTTACGCTGATTAAGATAGGCCTGGTCAGAGATTTTCATCCAGCCGCCAACCTCTTTACGTGCTTTTGCAAAACTGTCATGGATTTTTGCGGCCAAAGGACTATGCTTTCTTGTCTCTTCAAATACTTCTGCCGCTGCTTCACCAAAAGCATCGTAGACATCATCATTAAATTCACGCAGTTTCACGCCCTGTTCAGTAACCAGTTTGGCAAGGCTTTCTCCATTCCTAGTATTGAATTCAGCCATCATATAATCATTTTCCATGGCTGCAGCAGCTTCAATTATCAGCTGGTCAGACGTTGAAAGTCCATCCCACCATTTTTTATTCATACCAATGCCCAGCGCTGCTCCCGGCTCATGCATGCCCGGGTAGTAGTAATACTTGGCAGCTTCATAGAACTTCATGAATGCATCATTCCATGGGCCGACCCATTCCGTGGCATCAATTGATCCGGAAATCAGATTTTCATAAATCTGGCTTCCAGGAAGAGAAACTGTTGAAGCACCCAGCTTGGCCATGACATCGCCTCCAAGACCTGGAATACGCATTTTCAACCCCTTCAAATCATCGGGAGAATTGATTTCTTTTCGAAACCATCCGCCCATCTGCGAACCCGTATTACCGCAAAGTAATCCTTTTACTCCAAATTCAGCACCCAGTTCATCATATAATTCCTGGCCGCCTCCAAAACGAATCCAGGCGTTCATTTCAGTGTAGGTTAATCCAAAGGGAACAGAGCAGAAATAAGCCCAACCAGGGTGCTTGCCTTTCCAATAGTATTCAGCGCAATGATACATCTGTGCATTGCCTGAGGCAACCTCATCAAAGGAATCAAATGCCTTTACCCGTTCACCGGCAGCATAATAATTAACTTTCATACGACCATTGGTCATATCAGACAATCGTTTTGCAAACCGCTGGGCACCCGTACCCAGACCGGGAAAATCACGGGGCCAGGTAGTAACCAGTGTAATTTCGATGGTTTTCTGTGCATGTGCTACTGGAGCTCCAGCAATCACAGCTCCGGCAGCAACAGCCCCAACACCAGCCTTTTTGATAAATTCTCGTCTTTTCATAGCATTCCTCCCTCTGGTTGGTTAAAAAAACAATAGACCTGTCGATAGATTTAATCTGCCATTAAGGTTTTTAAACCCCCAAGCCTTCCATCACAGGCCTTTCCATTAATCTTGAAAGCATCGCCCTGATTGTGGACCCTTTTCAGGATCTCAAATAAATTTGCCTTCATTAAAGGCAAAAGAATAGGACAAGAAATTACTTTTTGTCAAGGTAAAAAATAAAACTTTATGAATTCGATTTACCTTATGAATTCAATTTGCCTTCTACAGTGTCAAGTCAAATGAAAAATTCGATATCAGCTCTTTCATTCAAGATTCCCTGGTCAAGGAGGGAATCAAAAAACAGACCCATTGCCTGTACTTTTTTATCATCAAAGTCACAATACAATAGATCAAAATATTCCTTTATGACAGATCGCTCAAGGCCCAGTTTATTTTTCCCCGCTTCAATCACCTTATCAATATTTTGATAGCCCTGGTCTTTTGATGTTAACAGCAACTTGTGGATATCCTTTACCCGGGACGGGTATTTTTCGGCAAAAGAGCGCCTCACCACCCAGACTGCAAACACAAAGGGAAGCTTTGTCATCTCGTACCAGAGCTGGCCAAGATCTATACAATATTCAAAGGTTTGAGCCCAGGGATGTAAAAGAGCGGTGTCTCCTATGACCAGGGCGGCATCAGCTGAATTAAAAATCTGCTGATAATTGTTTACGGGTCCGACTTCAAATATGGGGGTTACCTTTTTCTGATGAAATATCATTTTCAGGAAAGCTGCTGCCGAGGCAGACTCATGGGAGAAAATCACCTTTTTACCGTCCATGTCATCAATGCCGTAATTGCTTGCCAGGATAACACTCATCACCCTGCCGTTACAGGATATGGACAGGTCGGGAAGCAATAAAAGGTCCTTGTAATTCATGGCGTAGAATGCAGCAGAAACCGGGCTTATTTTGATTTCTCCTGTTTTTATATGACCGTTTAAAACAGAAGGTACATCCGACACCATTTTCAACCAGGGGGGCAGAAGTCCGTGATCAAGGCCAAAGTAGACGGGTGCATCATTGATATATGAGATTTTCCCGATTTTTATCTTTTTATCATTCATTTAAAATTATTCTTTGTAAAAGGTTTTGTTTATTCAATCCTTTAAGGGGTAGATATAAAAATTGTGCTTTTTTCCCCTTTGAAAGGGTTCCTGTCACATTTTCAAGACCCAGGGCCCTGGCACCGTTTATTGTTCCCATGGCAATTATGGTTTCAGGATCAAGACCCTGGTAGCTTTTTTGCACAAAGGCCATTTCATCAAAGATATTTAAAGAGGCGCAACTTGCAAGGCTGTCTGTTCCAAGGGCCGGTTGTATACCCTTTTGAATCATCTTTTCAATATCCGGCAGTTTTTTATGCAGGTTCCAATTACTCCTGGGACACAGGCACACCTTTGTATTTGATAAGGCAAGTAAATCCATATCTTTTTCATTTACATTTAACAGGTGAACAGCAAGGGTTGAGGAATCCAGCAGCCCCAGATCATTGATATAGGAAACAGGAGTTTTTGAGCCAATATCCCAGGATGAAAAATCAATCCCCCGGGCCGTTAAAAAATTGGCCCACTCCCCTTTTTTATCGCGGATAAACTCTGATTCATCATCTGATTCCGCCACATGGATGGAAAAGGGCAGTGTCTTTGAAGCAGCACACTTTTTTAATGCCATAAGCAGTTGAGGAGAAGATGTATGGGGGGCATGGCCTGCAACTGAAAAAGAAACGGAATCATTTTTCAGGGTAAGGACACCCGGGATATCTGATCCTAAAAATTCGCGGAAAAAAACACCGTTTAAACCAGAGTCTTCCATAAGTTGCCGGCTTATTCCCAGAGTTGAAACATCACCTAAATAAAGGGTACCTGATTCTAATAAATCCTGAAGAGAATTTTGAGCTGCCTTTATCAGTTCTTCTTTGCCCATGGCATCTCGTTTTTCAAGAAGCAGTTTAACCCAGTGTTTAAATCCTTTGTCAAAGGGCAAACTATTTTTTAAGGCAGACAACTCCAGGTGCAGGTGTGCATTCACAAGGGGGGGCATTAATACGCCCGGACCATGATCAACGCTCTTTTCTTCTGGCCGGCCTTTGTGGACGCTGCGAATCAATCCATTTTCAATTTCAAGATATCCGTTCTCAATAAGGGTATGGGCATCCTTCATTATCCAGCCGGCGCGATGGAGTTCTCTTTTTCTACTGCCTTTAATACGGATAAGCTTTTTGGAATTCAGTATCATAGCAGGTTATAATAGCAGTCCCTTTGACAAGGTTCAAAGCCAGCCCTTGTGATCAATCGTATCAATTCCTCTTTGGGGAGCATAAAGTCAACACCGGCGGAAGCCACAACATTTTCTTCAATCATGGTGCTGCCCATATCGTTTGCACCAAAAAAAAGTGCGGTCTGGGCGATTTTATCTCCCTGGGTCACCCAGGATGCCTGGATGTTATCAATATTATCAAAAAACAACCGGCTCATGGCCAGAACTTTCAAGTATTCCACGCTGGTCTTTTTTTTAACAGAAATCTTTGTATTGTCCGGTTGAAAGGTCCAGGGGATAAACGCGGTAAACCCATGGGTTTCATCCTGGAGACGTCTGAGTTTATCCATGTGCTCAAAAATATGGTGATCTTTTTCAACATGTCCGAACATCATTGTGGCACTGGACCGCATTCCCTGCTTATGGGCCTGCCGCATTACTTCCAGCCACTCTTCCGAAGAGCACTTGTCAGGGGATATCTTTTGCCTGATATCATCACACAAAATTTCCGCACCCCCTCCCGGAACAGAGGAAAGTCCCGCCTCTTTTAAAATAGACAGGGTTTGAGCAATGGACAAAGAAGACTTTTTAGCGATAAAATCAATCTCAGGGGGAGAAAAACCATGAATATGAATATCAAAATTGTCTTTGATACAGGTTAATAGATCCGTGTAATAGTCAATTTCAAGGTCCGGGTGCATGCCCCCCTGCAAAAGAATCTGGGTTCCGCCAAGGTCAATGGTTTCAGCAATTTTATCAAACAGATCCTGTTTTGAAATAATATATCCATTTACCATATCTTTTGTTACAAAAAATGCACAAAACCTGCAACCCGATGCACAGATATTTGTATAATTGATATTTCGGTCCACCACATAGGTGATAACTTTATCCGGGTGATAATAAAACCTTTTCCGGTTTGCAAGGCTTGCCAGGGTCAAAAGATCAGCCTGTCTGAACAGGGCAAGACCTTCGTTGATATCGATTCTCTCGCGTGCCAATATCTTTTCAATGATTATTTGCAAATTATCCATTTTAATCGCTCAACTCATTAATGGGATGATAAAAAGAATCTCTTTCAACAGGTTCAAACCCGGCTTTTGTGATCATGTACACCATTTGCTCCTTTGTAAGACCAAGGGCAGATTTTGCACCGGCCATATGGGTAATCCTCTCTTCAATGATCGTCCCATCAAGATCATCCGCCCCAAAGCTTAAGGCCACCTGGGCCAGTTTTTCCCCGATCATTACCCAATAGGCTTTGATATGGTCAAAATTATCCAGCATAAGGCGGGCAGCTGCCACATTTTTGAGATCATCCACGGCCGTTGTGGGCGGAATCTGGGTAAGTTGTGTATTTTCAGAATGAAAGGCCAGAGGAATAAAAGCTGAAAACCCGTGTGTTTCATCCTGTAATTCTCTCAAAGTAATAAGGTGATCCACTCTTTCTTCAATGGTTTCAATATGGCCATACAGCATGGTTGCATTGGTTGTGATCCCGGCCTTGTGAACCGCCCTTATAATCTCAAGCCAGCGTTTGTGGTTGATTTTTTTTGGAAATAATTCTTCATGGATTCTTGAATTTAATATTTCAGCTCCTCCACCTGGCATCATTTCAAGCCCGGCCTGCTTGAGCATTTCAATCGTCTTTTCAATGGAAAAACCTGCAAGTTTGGAAAGATAATCAATCTCAACACTGGTAAAGGCTTTGATGGTGGCACGGGGTCTCACTTTTTTCACGGTCTTTAGCAGATCAATAAAATAGTCAAATGTTAAGGATTCATTTAATCCCCCAACAATATGCAGCTCATTTACGGGCTCATCAATGCGTTCCAAAAGCCTTTTCTCAATTTCATCAATGGACCAGGTATAGGCGCCCTTTTCTTTGCGGTCCCTGGCATAGGCGCAAAACCTGCACCTGTTTTTGCATACATTGGTATAATTTAAATGCTGATTATAAATATAAAAGGCTTTATTGCCATGCAACAACTTTCTGACATGGTTGGCAATCTGACCTATACCGATCAGGTCATGGGTTTCATAAATATAAATCCCGTCTTCTTTGGAAAGACGGGAACCTTTTAAGACTTTTGAATAAATTCCTTCAAGTCTTTTATCAATAAAAGATGTATCCATTGGTATTTCTTTTTTTTCCTCAAAGCCCTGTCTGATGGATATTTGCATGAGGTTAAGCGTTTAGCATCGAAACAAATATCCATCAGACAGGGCGGGTTCAAGCCTAAGAGCTGAATAATTACAAATATACTTATCCATTAAAAATTCTTCCTGATATTAATCTCCCTGGTTTATTTCAAAGATCATATCTGCAATATTTGAAGCCATCTGGGCCACCTTTTTCTCCTGCTCAGGACTGATTGGAGAATCTGGATTCAGATCCGTATCCGGTGTATCGGAAGTATCGGAAGCGTCCACTGCGTCTACTGTTTCCAATGTTTCCAATGTTTCCAATGTTTCCAATGTTTCCAATGTTTCCAATGTTTCCAATGTTTCCAATGTTTCCAATGTTTCCGATGTGTCCGATGTGTCCAATGTTTCCAATGTTTCCAATGTTTCCGATGTGTCCGATGTGTCCGATGTATCCGATGTATCCGATGTGTCAGATGTGTCAGATGATTCCAATGTATCTACTGTATCTATTGTATCTATTGTATCCGCATCTTGAAACAAATTGTCTTCACCCGGTTCTTCATCCTTTCTTCCAAAGGTAGAAATATCTAAACATTCGCCCTGCCTGTTAACCATCACAGATAAGGGAACCTTGATTTCAAAATCAAATTTATAGGCAATCGTATCATTAAAGACCACAAGGTCGCCATTTTCACATTTTATTTTCTCTTGAAGTGTAAAATTATGTTTTTCCATGAGCATTTTTCCAATGGCTTTCCAGTCCAGCGCTGCATTTATCATATCGATAAACTCTTTTTCACTTTCCTGAATGCTCTCTGAATTTATAAGTTTCATAAAACACCTCTTTGTTTAAAGAAAAAATGCAATTCCTCAGCAGCCCTTAAATATGCCTCAGCTGCCCGGCTTTTTATGTCGTGCAGAACAACAGGGATCTTTAATTCCATAGCTTTTTTAATAGCTGCATCATTGGGAATAACTGTATTGTAAACCAATTCTTTCACATCAGACAAATTCTGATTTTCAATAAAGGATTCAATTTCTTTTTTAGTTTCACTCCTGTTGAACAAAAAACCGGCTATTTTTAAAGGAACATTATGGGTTGTCCGAATATATTGTACCATTCGCAGCAGGCAATGAAAATCTTCAATAGTATTTTGATGTACAGACATACAGACCATCAGCCAGTCAGCAGCCGTCATTGCTGAAACACTTAAGAAACTATAGGATGACGGTGAATCAATAATAATATAATCATAATCATCTTCAACATCTTTTAAAAAAAAACGAAGAATCTTTTCATTCCCAGAATTTTTTGCCAGTTTCAAGGCAACTTGAAACAAGTTAAATCCTGAAGGCATTATATCCAGGTCCATGATCCTGGTTTTTACAATTGCATCAGAAACCTTTGCCCGACCAGACAGAACTAAGGTAATATCACCCTTATAATCCACATCCCTGATAGCACACCATTGTGTCGAACATGCCTGGGGATCACAGTCTATTAACAGGGTCTTTTTCCCAAACAAGGCTAATGATGCGGCAAGATTTACGGCTGTAACGCTTTTTCCAGTTCCACCCTTCTGACCGGCAATTGTAATTATATTACTCATAACCCCATACCTTTAGCATATTTATCTGAAAATTCAATCCTCTATTTTACCCAATTTTCAGAATAAGATCCTTTAAAACCCGATGAAATATCCTGAGTGAGTTGAAATAATGGAGTGAATATATCATAATGCAAAATAATATCAAACCATAAACAGGAGATTAAGGCCTCAATCATAGGATTTAAAAAATATTTTCTAAACTGTGCTGAAAAAATATGGATGAATTAACCCAAAATTATATTGACTACCTTATTATTGAAAAAGGCCTGTCAAAGAACAGTCTTGTGTCATATTCATCAGATCTTTCAAAATATATCACCTTTCTTGAAAAAAACAATATTCATGATTTAAATGAAGTGGATACCACCGTCATTCTGGCCTGGTTGATAGAACTTACAAAAAAAGGCCTGTCATCCAGATCAAGGGCCCGGCATATAATTACCATTCGCGGCTTATATAAATTTTTAATGGCTGAAAAAAAAGTGACAAAAAGTCCTGTAAAAGATGTCGATATCCCCAAAACAGGCCTTGCCCTTCCGAAAATCATGACCGTTGAAGAAGTTGCAATGCTTCTTGAAACCCCTGATATAAGAAAACCCAAAGGAATGCGTAATTCAGCAATGATGGAAATTATGTATGGTGCAGGTTTGAGGGTATCTGAACTTATCTCCTTGCAACTTCATGACATTAACCTTGATGCAAATTTTGTAAGGGTCATGGGAAAAGGTTCCAAAGAACGCATCGTCCCATTTGGTTCAAAGGCTAGAACCATTACTCAAAAATGGATCAAAGAAGGTCGTCCTTCCCATTTGAAAAAAATTTCAACCCCTTATCTCTTTGTTGCAAGGGCGGGAAAACCTATGACCCGTCAGTCTTTCTGGAAAATCATAAAAAAATACACCCTCATCGCAAACATATCAAAAAATATCACACCACACACCTTAAGACATTCCTTTGCAACTCACCTGCTTGAAGGTGGTGCTGATTTAAGGTCGGTTCAAACCATGCTTGGCCATTCCGACATATCGACCACGCAGATTTATACCCATATTTCAAGGGAATACCTGGTTAAAATGCATAAAAAATACCACCCGCGAGGCTGATTCAGTATTCAAGTTTTTTTGAATTTTTAACGACCTCAACTATCTCCATGGCCAGGACCTGGGCTGCATCAATTGTTTGTATAGGAAGTATGCTGTAAAGTTCACTGAGTTCTGTGCAGGCGACAATTGCAGTTTTAACTCCTTTTATTGAAAGATGTTCACAGACTTTTTCATATTTATTACAAACACCTGTGCCCATATTCCCTTTTTTGACTTCTTTGATTACATCAAACAAACTATCCTGATAATCAGGATCAGGCCATATATCCTTGATACCCAGTTTTTTCAATCTTTTGCTGTAAAGTTGTGTCATGGCCACAGCGGGAGATGCTAATATACCGATTTTATCCTGGCCGGGAAAATTGATTTTTACATGAAGGGATACAATATCTATCAGATTAATGACAGGGATGTTTACTGCATTTTGAATTACATCATAATAATAATGAGCTGTATTGCATGCAATGACAAGAAAGTCGGCTCCAAATGATTCAAGACATTTGCCCATATCTGCCATGCAGGGCCCGGGATCTTCTCCATTACCTTCAATAATGGCTTTTATCCTGGACGGAACCTTGGGATTATTATCAACAATACACCGGATATGGTCAATGTCATCCAATGCAGGTGTCAGGCGAATAATGCGCTTCATAAGATCAATAGTTGCCCCAGGTCCCATACCACCGATTATTCCCACAACTTTTTCTTTTTTTACCATACTCTTTATATTCCCTACTCTTTATATTCCCTAAAACTTATACCTTTCCCTGGGAATATCTTTATGACAGCCCAGTGGAGACTCAAAATACCCAAGTTCTATATTTTTATCTAAAAGTTTCCAAGTATTCATAAAGAGCAGGAGATCCTCCAGTGTGAAGGAACAAAACATTTGATCCCTTTTTAAACCCATTTTTTCTAACCAGGTCAATTAGACCGGCAGCTGCCTTGCCCGTATAAACCGGATCAAGAAGAATGGCTTCGTTTTGAGAAAAAAGTTTAACTGCTTCCACCATGGAATCGGTTGGAAGTGAATACCCCGGTCCCACATACTGGTCAAAACATATAACCTCATCCCTTTTAATAACATTTTTAATTCCAAGTTTTTCTGCTGTTTTCCCGGCCAGGTCAAGAACAAGCTCTTCCTGGACATCCTTCACCCTTGAGACATTAATACCATAGACAGGGATGCCTCCATTTACACCAATCATTCCGGCAACAATTCCGGCATGGGTTCCTCCAGATCCGGAAGGAACAACAATATAATCAATTTTTAACCGCAAATCATTTAGCTGGGCCATGGTCTCTTCGACACAGGCTGCATACCCGAGTGCACCAATATCATTTGAAGCACCACCAGGGATAATATATGGATTTTTACCTTCTTTCTTTAGTGCTTCAAATTTTTTTTCCATTTCAGCCATCATGTCAGACCCGGCTTCTACAACCCCTATACTTTTTACACCCAAAAGTTCAAAGAGAAAATTATTGCCGCTTGCCTCTTGTTTGTAAGATTTTTTTACCCTTTCTTCAAGAATCAGGTGGCAATCCATTCCTTCTTTGGCAGACCATGATGCTGTAAGGCGTGCATGATTTGACTGAACCGCCCCGCAGGTAATTATTGTGTCGGCACCTTTTTTTATTGCATCGGCAATGCAGAACTCAAGTTTTCTTGTTTTATTCCCCCCACCGGCGCCGGGAAGCAGATCATCTCTTTTAACATAAAGGCCCACATCATCACCCAGAATTTTGCTCAATGCCGGCATAGATTCAATGGGAGTTGGACCCTGAAGGTATTTTCGTCTTGGAAATTTTGTAAAATTCATTATGTATCCTTTTTCTTTTTTAAACAATAAAGATCCCTCACAAAAGAAGAACCGGGGAAAAGCCAATGTTATCCAGGCTATGTATCTTCTTTCATAAATAATTTATTATTGTAATAAAATCAATCGCTGTATCATGAATCCTATGCAGTATCGAGGGAAGTAAATGACCCTGATCCACCATCAAGGTACCATCTGCTGCGTTGACTGCGGTCGTTCCTCCCTGCGGAGTATGAATTATACGCCTCACTCGTCACTCCTTGTCGCCTTGC
>JABGOU010000054.1 GCA_018645325.1 Desulfobacula sp. | reverse complement strand
TTCAACACCAAACCCGAGATCTGTATAGCGGGCATAATCATAAACAGCGCTTAAATGAGCGATATTAAATTCTCCACCGGGTGGATAAGAGGCTTTTACCTGTGTTAAGAATGCCGCCATACCTGTAAAGGCGGCATCAATCACTTTAACTCCAGTGGCTTTGGTAAATGGATCAAATGCAAATTTTCTCAACGCTTCAGAGGTTGAACCGCCCCAAGAGTGGCAGGTAATTGATTTTGCGGCAAATGCATTTTGAACAAGCCCGAAAGGTCCGCCTAAAAGCCCAAGTGCAGCACCTGAGACACCAATGAATTTTACAAAATCACGTCTTGAAATGTTGCCTTGCTGATAACTTTCATAAACATCATCAAACTTTTTTTTCAAATCTTTTCCCATTCTTTTTCTCCTTTTTCCTTAGAATTAAACTAAATAATATTATGCGCCATCTTGATGTTTAACTTTTATTTATTTGCCGGGTCCTTTTGCAAACTTTCTTGAGATATATCCTGCAAGAAGCGGGGTTGAAACAGTAAGAACAATCATGACTGCCCCCAATGCGTTTATCTCAGGACTGATTGAATTTCTTAACATACCGAATATTTTAACGGGAACGGTCTGGTTCTGGGCCGTTGCCCAGAAAAGGGTTGCAGTTACATCGTCAAAAGAAATGGTAAACGCAAAAAGCATACCGGCAAAAATAGCCGGTGCCAATAATGGAAATGTTATCTCCCTAAATGTTTGAAAAGGGCTGGCACCAAGCGACAGCGCAGCTTCTTCGTATTCTTTTTTAATCCCAACAAGCCTTGCCTGTACAATCAGAAGGACATAGGGCAGTGTCAGAACCACATGACCAATCAGCACCAGGGCAAAACTCTTTGGCTGCTGCAGCCATCTGATAAATAACAGCAGGGCAACTCCCAGTATAACTTCAGGGATCATTATCGGGGCAAGCAGAAGTGTGTTAATAAAATCTTTGCCCCGAAACTCATACCGGATAAAGGCCATTGCAGCAGGAACGCCAATGGCCGTTGCAAATATTGCAGTAAAAGAGCCCAGGACCAGAGAATTTTTAAATGCATCAAGGATGGTAGAGTTTTGAGAAAGCTTTACAAACCATTTAAAACTGAATCCTTCCATGGGAAAAGACCCAAACTGCTGAGGGTTAAAAGCCAGAATAACAACCGCAACAATCGGAGCAAACATCCAGATATAAACCAGCAAAGTAAAAATTTTGATTAATGACCACCCTGAAATAATTTTTTTCATATCCGTCCCTAAAGCTTAGCTTGCATGATTATTCGTTGCTCAATGTCTTAAATATCTGGCCGATTCCCATATACCGGTTATAGGTATAGACAATGGTAGCCAAAAGGATCAGCAAAATAGCACTGATAGCAGAGCCAAACGGCCAGTCAAGGGTACCGATGACTCGTTTAAAAATAAGATTTGCAATCATTTCATTTCCCGGACCGCCAAGGATCATGGGCGGCAGATACGTGCCGCAGGTTAAAACAAAAACAAGCAGGCATCCTGCACTGACCCCGGGAAGGCTCAATGGCATTGTAACCTCTCTAAATGCCTGCCATTCCGTACATCCAAGACTTTTCGCAGCCTCGGCAAGACTTTTATCAATACCGTCAAGGCTGACATAAATATTTAAAATCATAAAAGGGAGAAGGTATTGTAAAAGCCCCATGATAACGGCACCTTCATTATACAGCATGGCTAAAGGTTCCTGTATAAAGCCGATTTTCATTAAGACATGGTTTATCAGCCCTGAGTCCCCAAGAATATTAATCCAGCTCAATGTCCGGATAATAAAGCTTATCCAGAAAGGCAGCATCACAATAATCATTAAAAATGGTTTGAATTTAGATTCGGTTTTGTAAAAAAAATAAGCCGGGATATATCCCATGATCAGACATAAAAAAACAGTTTCAAGCGCAACCCTGATGGTTGTCAATAAAATTGAAGGATAAAAAAAATCTGCAAAAAATTTAGCATAATTTCCAAATTGAAAGGCAGGTATGTCTGCACCGCTTGGTGCTCGCAGCCAAAAACTATAAACAATCACAAAACAAACAGGGATCACCAGAAGGAAAAAGACAGCTGCCAAAGAGGGGGATAATAAAATCCAGGGTTTCCAAGATTTATTTTTCATTCAACCATCCTAGTAAGGGTTACACGTTCATTCAATTTTAGCTGTATTCAAAGCTATTTACAGTCAAAGCTATTTAGGAGCAATCTTTGTACCAGTATCTTGAATTATTTTATAACTATATGAAAATAAAAGATATTCATATAAATATAGACTCATATAAAAAAAATTGAATTGCATTTGATTCATTTATAAATCGCTTGTATTCAATCAACTATCTAAAATAATTGAATATATAATACGATTTAAAAATGGATCAAGATTATATTTACTATAACCTCAAGCGAAAGGACTATTCGCATGTTTGATACAAAAATGGATCGATATTACTTTTTTATGATAGCAAGCCCGTGCTTTTTAAATTTTCTAACCACGGACGGCTGACTGATCCCCAAAAACCTGGCTGCCTCCCTGGTGGTAAGGCATTTTATTGCCGCCTGCATCAACACTTCATTTTCAACGGCCCATATTTTATCTGCCAGACTGCCGCCCTCTTTCATTGGCTGCAATTTTATTGGTGAGGGCTTGGTCTTGTTTAATGCTTTTATCAGATAATCATCCAGAGATCTTCTGTCACACATAACAATGGCCTGTTTAATGATATTTATGAGTTCCCTGACATTCCCCGGAAAGTCATAGGCTCGAAGGCTGTCAAAGGCCTTGTAACCGATCCGTGCTCTGCGATTGTAATGTTTGTTATATTTTTTCAGTGTGATCCGAACCAGCTCAAGAATATCCTCTGGCCGATTTCTCAATGGCGGAATCAAAAGTGTAAAGGTATTGAGCCTGTGAAAAAGATCCAGCCTGAACTTTTTATTGAACGTCCGGGTTTCAATATCTCTGTTTGTGGCTGCAATAATCGAGCAGTTTATTTTTTTGGGAATGGTACCGCCGATGGGCATAATTTCATGGTCATCCAGGTATTTCAACAGCTTGGCCTGTACGCCAAGGGACATTTCTGCAATCTCATCAAGGAAAATTGTCCCACCGGATGCCAGTTCAAACAAACCTATCTTTCCTTTTTCACTGGCTCCGGTAAACGCCCCCTTTGTATACCCGAACAATTCCGACTCTAGAAGGGTTTCAGGAAGAGCGGCACAATTGATCTGAATAAATGGTTTCTTACTTCCGCTACTGTGCTTATGAATAAATTTTGCCAGCAGCCCCTTGCCTGTACCTGATTCTCCCTGGATTAAAATATTGGAAGCGTTAATGGCAGATAGTTTTAAGGCCAGCCGAAGTGTCTGCTTCATTGAGTCGCTTTGTGCCACAATATTGTTCTCATTTAATTCAAGCAGGGTTAACTCAGTCAACTTATCTTTAATTTTTTCAGATTCCTGGCGTGCAGAGTCAAGCTCCTTTCTCATACTTTCAATAAGAGAAATATCGCGTTCATTTACAACAACAAAACTAATATTATGGTGCTCATCAAAAACCGGGGTTCCTGTAACCAGCAATGTATATTCTGACCGCGGTGTTATCTGAATTACACTGACCTGACGTTTTGTCTCCAGGACTTCCTGGGTGGCAGACCTGTCAATCTGCTGTTCTTTTACAAGAGTTCTAACATCTTTCCCCAATACCTCCGACGCCTTTACCCCGTTTAAGATTTCAGCTGCCCTGTTAAGTTTTAAAATTGTTCCCTGAGCATCACAGATCATCAAACCATCAGCAGACCTGTTAAAAATAGTATTAAGATATGTCATGGTCATTTGTGATGAATCATCTTTCATGGACAATTCTTCCATCAAAAAGGGTTATATCCACTCGTGTATCCGCGATCCCATCAGGATCAATCTTAAAGATATCCTGATCAAGAACAATCATATCAGCAAACTTGCCCTTTGAAATGGACCCCAGTTGCTCCCCTCTTCCAGAGACAAGAGCCGGTGTTATGGTATAACCCTTAACCGCCTGTTCAACACTCAGTGCCTGTTCCATGTACCAACCCTTTTCCGGGGTTTTATCCATTCTTTTTCTTGTAACGGCAGAATAGATTCCTGCCAGAGGGTTGGGGTCTGCCACAGGGGCATCTGAACTGAGCATCAAGGGGATACCATTCTTTAAGATGGATTTCAGATTATATGCATATTTTCCCCGAAGCCCTGCACAGGAATCGATCATGGAAATATCAAGGCTTAAATTGTTTGGCTGGCAAGAGGCCGCCATATTTTTCAATACGGAAAGTTTTTCAAGATCTTCGGGCAGAACCATCTGAACATGCTCTATTCGATGAGGGATCCGGCACTGGGTTTGCCCCTTGCTTTCAATTCGTTGAAACATGCCTATGATTTCTTTATTTGCCCGATCGCCAATGGCATGCACCATAACGCTCAGCCCGGCCTTATCTGCTTTCAATGCAGCCTTCTCAATTTCCTCCACCGGGGTTAAAGGCATTCCATATCCGGCATCCAGATATTTTTGTGTCATCCAGCCGGTTCTTGCTCCCATGCCGCCGTCTGAAAAAAACTTTAAATACCCTATCTTGAGCAAATCATCGCCAAACCCTGTACAAATGCCCAGTGCGATGGCCTGGTCTGTCATTTCACCGGGGAGTGCTACGTGGCATCGGATATGAAGTTTTTTCTCTTGCCAAAGAGCCTGCCATGCTTTTAAGGCATCTGCACCATCAAGCCCGCCCATCAGCCGGATATCATGAATTGATGTCAGCCCGAGCTTATGGGCATCCCCTATGGCTTTTTGCATATTTTCAAGCACGGATTCCCTGGAAAGTTTCGGTAAAATTTTCCGGATAAGGTTTGGGGCCAGTTCTTTTAAAACGCCTGTGGGAAGGTCTGATACATCCTTTTCAATCACACCATCTTTGGGATCAGGTGTGTCAGGGCCAATGCCTGCAAGCTGTAATCCAAGAGAATTGGCAACGGCCAGATGCAGATCACACCGCCAGATACAAACCGGGTTATCCGGTGCAGCCCTGTCAAGGTCATTGCGACCCGGCATTTTATTTTCAGGCCAGTCCGACTCATTAAACCCCTGCCCCAAAACCCAGTTTCCCCTGCCAAGGGTCAAGGCCTTCTTTGAGATGGCTTCTTCCATTCCCTTAAAGGAGAGAACCTTTGAAAGATCAATATAGTCATAGTTCAAGGCCCATTCATAAAAGTGAAAATGGGTATCTGTGAATCCGGGTAAGACAAGCCGGTTACCCATATCCATCACCTTTGTGTTTTCCTGTGCCAGACCTAAAATATCCCGGTCAGACCCGACTTTTAAAATCCGGTTACCGGATATGGCAACAGCCCGGGCCATGGGATGACCATCATCCTGGGTTCGAATCGTTCCATTGTGTAGAATAAGATCAGCGCAAGCTTTCATTCCATTATAAATCCTTGTTGAAAAGGGTCATCGCCCTCAATTATAAAATGATGAACACCGGTTAAATAAGCCATACCTTTAATCTGCACAATAAACCCGTCCACAGATCCAATGGGTTCTTTTTTTACAATCATCGCTTCAAAAGACGTACCCAGCGGACTGTAATTAAGATATTTCTGATTCATTTTGAGTTTCCCATAATGATGAAGAAGGGTCAGCTTCGCTGCCGTTCCCGTCCCGCAGGGAGAGCGATCCACATGGGATTCTCCATAAATAACCATGCCCCTGCCTGAGACACTTTTGTTATCATCTGTTGAATCATAAAATTCTGTTACATCAATGGTTCTAACATCCGGTCTGAAAGGGTGGGATACACTCAGTTGCTCATTGGCAGCGTCAATAATTTTCATGCCCAGATCCGTTAAAAATGCTTTGTTTTCCAAAACCGGTTCCATGGGGATCTGGGTTGAATCCACCATGGCAAAAAAACCGCCCGTACATACAAGATCCACCTTTATTGCTCCAAACCCCGGTACTTCAATCTGTTGGCCCGTATCATAGACAAAGGAGGACACCATATTTATAGCCACAGCATCAATCTTATCTCCATGAAAGGATACCCGGGCCTCCATAGGCCCGGACGGGGTATCCACCAATACAATATTTTCTCCCTGGGCAAGGGATAAAAAACCGGTTCTTGCCAGAGTTACGACAGCGCCAATGGTTGCATGCCCGCAAAGATAAGGATACCGTTTGGCATCCATATAAATCAATCCGAACTTTGCATTCTTAGTTACATTCTGGGTTACCACGGCGGCCAGAATTTCTTTTGAACCTCTGGGTTCTTTTGTCAAAAGACACCGGATATGATCATATCGGGATTTAAACCAATCCAGTTTGTCCATCATGGTTTTTCCTTTGATATCCCCCAGGCCATTAACAACCAGACGTGTAGTTTCCCCTTCCGTATGGGAATCAATTGTTGTAATACAATTATCAAACCCCTTTGAAAACTTTGTAAAATCATTGAAAAATTTCATTTGCGATCCTAATATTTACAATAAAGCATTTCCTTTGAGTTAAACCAACCAGTTTTCTAAAGCAAACACAAAATTTTTTATTCTTTAATTAAATTCCCTCCAAAGATATTTACATCTCTATCACAACCTGAAATAATGGTTACTCAAATAATCAATTTCAAGGAGTTCATTAATGTTTAACCATATTATCAATGCCTGTGCAAGATTAAATGGCCATGCCAATTATACCCCTGTAATGACCTCTGGCACTTTGGACAAACTTGTGGGGGCAGATATCTATTTAAAGTGTGAAAACTTTCAAAAAATCGGTGCCTTCAAGTTCAGGGGTGCATTTAACAGCATTTCTAAACTTACAGCACTTGAAAAATCAAAAGGGGTCATCACCTATTCCTCGGGAAACCATGCCCAAGCTGTTGCTCTTGTGGGAAAGATGCTCAATGTTGAAACAACCATTGTCATGCCAAAAACTGCACCTGCAACAAAACTTGCTGCAACAAAAGAGTATGGCGCCATTGTTATTGAATATGATCCTGAAGAAGGAAGCCGGGAAGATATTGCATTAAAAATCCAGGAAGAACAGAGATTGACAATGATCCCTCCATTTGACCATCCAGATGTCATTGCCGGCCAGGGAACAGCGACTATTGAGCTGTTTGACCAGACCGGTCAACTGGACATGCTGTTAACCCCCTGTGGCGGTGGAGGGCTTTTAAGTGGTTCTGCCATTGCCGCAAAAGGCAAAAACCCTGACTGCAGGGTCATTGGTGTGGAACCGGAACTTGCAGATGATGCCTGCAAGTCATTTAAAACCGGGGTCCTTCACACGATTAAAAATCCCGACACCATTGCTGACGGCACAAGAACACCGTCTCTTGGAAAACTTACCTTTCCCTTGATACTAAAAAATGTTGACGAAATGGTTACAGTTTCGGAAAAAGATATTATTCAAACCGTGCAGTTTTTATTTTTCCGTATGAAACTTGTGGTGGAACCCTCTGGTGTTCTCGGTCTTGCCGCCCTTTTAAACAAAAAAATTGTGCCAAAGGGAAATATCGGTGTTATCTTGAGCGGCGGAAATATTGATGCCAAAACCATGACAATGATTCTAAAAAAGGGGAGTTGAATGAAAGTAACTGTTTGCGAATTGCCCAACAACTGGACAGAATCCGACACCTATTGGAATGGATTGATACATCATCTTGAAACTAAAAAATCTGATCTGCTCGTTCTGCCTGAAATGCCGTTTTTTAAATGGATCACAAAATCAAATGCTGTTGACCCCCAACTCTGGCACAAGGCGGTAAAAGAACATGATAAATGGATTGACAGATTATACGAACTGCCCGTGGAGATGACCATTGCCTCAAGACCCATAATAGAAAACAGCAAGCATTTAAACAGAGGATTTATTTTTACCCGGGAAAAAGGCTATGCCCCGATTCATGACAAATACTATCTGCCGGATGAACCCGGATATTATGAAGCCTCCTGGTACGATAGAGGTAAAGAAAATTTTGATACTATCCGTATCAATGGAATCCGGATCGGATTTCTCATCTGCACTGAAATCTGGTTTACTAAGAGAGCCAGACAGTATTTAAAGCAGAACATTGATATTCTTGTCTGCCCAAGAGCCACTCCAAAAACAAAAGTTGACATCTGGGTGACGGGGGGCAAATCAGCTGCCATTGTATCCGGGGCATTTTGTCTTTCATCAAATTACAATGGCCCAAACACCAGAGAAGAAGATTTTGGCGGAACCGGCTGGATAATTGAACCTGAACGCGGCGATGTGCTTGGAACAACTTCTTTGGATCAAAATTTTTTAACCATTGATATTGATATTAATGAAGCCAGAAATGCAAAGAAAACCTATCCCCGCTATGTAGAAGAATAAGTGTAATTATTTAAGCTCTCACGCTTGACACCACCCTGTCTGATGGATATTTGTTTCGATGCTAAACGCTTAACCTCCTGCAAATATCCATCAAACAGAGCTTTGGGGATAACTTTTTTTTAACGGGCTGAACAATTACAAATAATTTATACTATGCCAAGCCATAGTCCATAGGTAAAGCCTGAAATAATAGTACAGATGGAGATGGCTGCCACTGCAAAATCAGGGTCCCCTCCAATCTCTTTTGCCATGATATAAGTAAGGGTTGCAGTTGGAGAAGCGAGCAGAATCAATCCTGGAAGATAATCTTCCGGCGCTATGGATAAAACCTTAAATAAGAGTAATCCTATGGCCGGAGTGATGATAACCTTTAAAAAACTTGATACCAGGACATTTAAAAACCGGGGTTTTATTTTTTCAAAGGAAAGGGATGCCCCGATAATCAAAAGTGCCAAGGGAAGAGCCATGCCCTTTAAAATTTCCAGAGCCCTGTCAATAATAAGTGGCATTTGGATATTGGAAAGAGAGAATAAGATGCCTGCCAGAGCAGATAATATTACAGGATTGGCCATGGTTTTTTTCATGGTATCAAACATTTTGGGGCGATCTTTATTGTTCCCCTTGTGGTATTGCAAGATAATGACCGCCATTATGTTCTGCAGTATCATTACAAATCCTGATAAAATAGCGGCTTTTACAAATCCACCGTCCCCCAGATAATAGAATGCAACGGCAAGGCCGATATATCCAAGATTGCCGTGAAACGAACTTTGAATAAAAGATCCTTTTGATGATCTTTTAATTTTTAAAAACCGGGTGATTCCCGTGGCAACTGCAGCAATAACCACCAGAGACGTCAATGTGATGGAGATAACTGCAAAATTCATCTGGGTTTTTAGCGCGGCTTTTGAAATGGAAGAAAAAATCATGGCTGGAATGGCAATGTAATATACCAGGCGGTTGCCCTGGTGTAAAAAGTCCGGTGTGATAAATCCTCTTTGTTTTGCAAACAGGCCTAAAAAAATGATGATAAAAATCGGGATAATAGTTGAGATAATATTCATAACAAAAACTCTTCCTTTGACTGCCACCACCCAATGGTGGTGCCAACTCTCTGGAATTGGATATTTTCTTCTACTTCAATTTCACGTATCCAGTCTGCAAGGCCTGACGCATGATGGATGATCAGTGGTGTGCTGTGACGGGGTAAAATATCGTGTGACAGCTGGTACATACTGATGACTTTATTGATCCCATGGGAAATCTGTTTATTGTCCCAGGGGGTGGGGTGGATAAACCCGTTATTAGCCCCTTCTTCTTTCAGGTAGCCCAAATGGGCCGGGTATCTGGATTTTAATTTCCTTATGGCTTTAATGGCATCAAGATTTGTCTGTTTATCAATGCCTTTGTTAAGATTTTTTAAAATAGTATCATCAAAAGATTCAAACCCAATGGAAGACAATAAAATCCTAACATTCTTTTTTGCGGCGATTTCTAAAGTCTCTTCCAGCGATTTAATACCCTTTATAAGATAGTCTGCCCGCAGGGTCAGGTTGATCTGGGATAATTGGATGCCTGATTCTTCTGCCAGCTTAAAAATCTTTGAAAGTTTAGGAAGCGGACTCTCATTAATCAGCTCAAAGGGTATTTTTCTTCCTTCGGCATCTTCCGGCAAACACAATAACTGGGTTTTTAGCGCCTCATCACTCACCCCGCCTAAATATCCTTTATCCTTTGCCACATCACAAAAACTGCACCCCTGCTGATAAAGGGTCACAAAGGCCGGCTTCACTCCTTTTTTCTGCATCGCCCATGGATAGTCAATACAAATTTTTTTGGGGCGGGCGGCATGCTGACATCCGATCTGCTGCAATACCTGGGCTGTTGTAATTTTCAAGGGTTTAAAAGACTTATTTTTTAAACCATAAAGGGTTTGCCAGTCAACATCTGAAAGATAAGCGTCATCCCAGGCAATGGAGGGAATTTCACTGATTTGCCCATTAATATCTTGGCTTAATACCCCGGCAAATCTTGATATATCTTTATCAAAACCCGAGGATAGAATCGGGATAATCTGCTGGGCCGGGCCGTGGAGTGCAAAAGAAAAGCAATCTGATACGCCTTTAAAACGGTGGGAATAAGACTGCCACTCAAATTCTCCTTTATAATCAGGCCCTGCCTGGGGACCGGCAAGAATTGTGACAGCACCTTCTTGTTTTAAAACTCTGGCAAGATCAAATAGATCCGGTCTTCCCCCCAGGCTTGAAAAGCCCAAAAGTTTTTGCTGATCTCCAAAATAATGATTTAAAGCTGATTTTAAATCCCGTGGGTCATCCTCATTGGTCACCCCCACAACAATGGCCTTAAATGGTGTATGGGTGTTGATGATGGTGGCTGCCATCTGAGGGCCTAAAAGCCCATATGACTCTTCTTTAAAATAGCTGGTAAGGATCACAAGTTTGTTTGATTTCTTGTTCATGTTTTATACAACACCCCCCTAAAACAATACTGCACGTTCCGGGCTAGTTTCCGGAACGTGCAGTATAAACTAGTGCTCGGCCTAAAACCACCAATTTTCTCGATTACTGCGTTGGGCTCAAAAAAATTTTCAGATTTTCAGTCAGGCACAAACTATCTTAAATCCTTATAAAAGATTTTATAAGATTATGCTTCTTTTAGTGCAATTTTATTGCTTGTTGCATACAGTTTTTTTGCTGCTTCCTTTTTTTTCAAAACAGCAACATCATCTGCATCCACATACTCAACACATTGGACGTCACAAAATCTTACACACTGTGGGTCTCCATCGCAAAGATCGCATTTGAATACTTTCCTTTCAATGGAGTTAAAGCCCATGGCTCCGAAGGGGCAGACTGCCACACAAGACCTGCAGCCGATACATTTATCATAGTCCACTTCGATTTTGTTCAGTCCATCATTACGGGAAATTGCATTTGCCGGGCATACACCCATGCAGGGAGCATCCTGACACTGCTGGCAAGCCATGGGGATATATACCCCGTCCATTTCCCATTTCATTACTCTGATACGGCTTCTGGCAGGGTTGGAAACCCCGTCATGTTTTACCGCACATACCAGTTCACACAACCTGCACCCTGTACATTTTTCAGGGTTTATCATCAGGACTTTATCCTTTGTTTCCATGATATCTCCTTTCAAATGATTAATCTATATATAATAAACTCTCAACTCTTTTTGAGCTTACACTGATAAAACTGAATATCGATAAAATCGATTTCTTTTATCCCATCATCCAATACCCTGTGCACAATTAATTATTGCAATTTAATAAAATTCATAATAATGAACACGAATACAATAAATATTATTATTATATAGTTGTAAAGCTATTTTTCATCTGTATTGTAATATAAGAAAATTCATTATGGTGAACAATGACTAAAAAATATCAGGCCCCTATTGTTAAAAAGGCATTTCTCATCCTGGATGCAATTGCAAAAAGCACCCGGGGATTAAAAATCAGCGAGCTTTCAACTAGTCTGGATATCAGTAAAAGCACGGTTCACGGCATCACTGCCGCCCTGGAAGACCAGGGAGCCATTCTCCGGGATCCTGTTTCAAAAAAATATACCATCGGTATTACCCTTATGGAGCTTGGGAAAGCAGCTTATGAAAGGCTTGATTTTAAAAATATAGCCCGCCCTTTTATGGAAGAACTGATGGAACAATGCCAGGAGTCGGTATTTCTGGGCATCAAAAACGCACACAGGGTAACTATTATAGACATTGTTGAATCCAGAAAAGATTTTAAAATTACATCACCCATCGGCACAACTCTTCCATTGCTGGCAGGGGCTGTTGGAAAACTATTTTTATCCAGTATGGAAGCCAAAGATTCACAAAAATATCTAGACTCAAATCCTCTTGTCAAATTCACGGCCAATACCATTATTGATCCTGTACAATATGCAGAAGAATTGGAAAAAGTTCGAAAAAATGGTTTTGCCTTTGATGATGAAGAGTATATTTCCGGCGTAAGGGCAGTTGTTGCTCCTGTCAAAGGTTATGGCACCCATGTTCTGGCTATCTGGGTGGTTGGCTTTAAGGCTTCCATGTCACAACAAAAGATACCATCCATTATTGAACAAACCCTGGCAGCTGCCTACAAAATAACAAAAAAACTGTCTGATCAGAAATAAAACAATATTGTAATTATTCAGCTATTATGCTTGAAACCGCCCTGTCTGATGGATATTTGTTTCGAGGCTATTCGCTTAACCTCCTGCAAATATCCATCAGACAGGGCTTTGGGGATATTTTTTTTTAACGGCTGAACAATTACACAATATTTAGCCTTTTATCATTTAGTAATGACTGGAATATCATCCATGGCATCATGCAATGAATCATTTTCATAGGGCATCAATACTGCCTGTGATGTCTTTCCATCCACAAGAATTTTGATGGGATTTTCAAATTTTATATGTTTTAGATAAGTTGTTGTGTTTTCACATACCCGGCACTTGAAAAATTCATAATCAATAAAATCTTCTCCCTTATCGGAAATGGTAATATAGCTGATACCAAGGGAGGTAATATTTTGAAAAAAATGGGAGCCCTGGGACGGATCAGCCTTAATACTTTCAATGGTTGTTTCCAGTATAACCCCTACATTGGAAATATCATTCCAGACCACTGGAATCCCCAGCCACCGGTCAGACGATCCCCATCGGCCGGGCCCGATCAAAACGTATTGTTTGCCCTTTCCATTAAATAAAGCATTAATTTTGTTGATTTCTCCTGCAATTTCCATAGTTTTTCCGGGATCAAAGGTTTCAGGGTCCACATATACCACATCTAAAATATCCTTATATTCTCCATTCCCAAGTGAAAGCGTGGAATACCCGAAAGCCTTCTTAATTTCTTTTTCTCCTATTTTAACGTCCAGATTTTGTTTATACCTCCCCATTGGCCTGATTTGAAGTAACGAGAACTGGGGCTTTAGATTTTCATCCGGGGGCAGGTTGACTGCAAATTCCACCTCAACAGAGGTCCCCATCCATTTACTGCCTATTTTTGTGACCTCCTCAAGGATTGCAGCCAGAGGAAAAGAATTAAATTTTAAAATATTGGCAAAGGTTAATACTGGAAATCCTTTATTGGAAAAAGAATCCCTGATCCTGTTGTCCTGGGCATAAAAAGTGGATGATAAAAACCGGACAACAGGATGATCTATTGCATCACTTAAATCAAGTTTTTCAAGTGTAAGGTCTTCAGTGGAGCTGAATATGGATTTAACATCATCCGGGAATTCGTCAAGTTTTAAAGCATAAAAATATTTTTGGGAATTTTCAAGGATATCGTTCAAAACGGAAAACTGGGGTAAAAACTGGGGGTATTTTGGGCAAAATCTTAAGGTACGCCCTCCTTCCATTACTATTTTCCCAAGTCCCAGTGCGATATAGGTAACCCCTTCTTCTGCCTTTAAATGTGAGATGGGATAAAAATTATAGGATTGTGCCACACCTGAAATTGAGGGATAAAAATAATTGTTATATGCCATGCCCGTCAACTGCTGAAGAACAACGGCCATTTCCTCATCTTCGGTTCTATGCATGGTGGATTTTGCATAGGACCTTGGTGCCTTGAGATAAGTTGAGGCATAGACCAGTTTAACTGCCATAATCAGCTGCTCAAGCCGTTTTTCAAGGTTTGGATGTGAATTGGGGAGCATATAGGTATTATAAAGTCCTGCAAAGGGTTGATAGTGAGCATCTTCAAAAAGAGAGGATGACCGGACGGCAATGGGATATCTGACGCTTTGCAGATAGGTGTACAGGCTTTTTCTCAAGCTGTCCGGAAACCTGGCCTGAATAAATTGCTCAACAATTTGAGCATCTTCCAATTCCTCATCAGATTCAAGAATCTTTGCCAGGTCATTCTCCTCTATAAAGGTTTTAAACCCTTCAGTTGAAATCACAAAGGTCTGGGGAATATTGATCGCCACATCCGGAAACTTATCCCTCAAAGAAGAGTCCCGCCTAGTCTGGGATGCCATAAAAGCCAATCCCCTGGCCTTTCCACCAAGAGATCCGTTCCCGATTTTCATAAAATCCGTATCTGCATCAAACTTCTGGAAATCAAAATCGATGATCTGACCCTGTCTTGATCCCTTCCTCCGGGCGTGAATACTTTCAATCAAGAACTTCTTCATATCCCGGGGATCTGTAAAATCACTGATTTTATAGGGTTTGAGACTGAGTGCAAAATCAATTTCGCTTCTGGCCATGAACCACCTTGAAAAATCATTGTTCTTGGCATGATAAACAATGGATTCATCCGGAATTTCAGACAAAAGTTTTTCAATGGCCCTTAAATCACTTGCCCTGGCAATTTCCTCACCATCCGGCATCCTAAACACAAAAGCACCAAACCCGAGATAGGAAACAAAAAAACTCTTAATCTGATCAAATAAATTGCTTGAATTTTTATTGATAAAAACGGCCGGTATATCCACTACCTTTTCCCTGTTATGGTCCTCTGTACTCAGAATCAGAACGGGCAGGTCTGGAATTTCGTTTTTAATTTTTGTTAAAAGTTTGTACCCTGCAAGCCCATCCATTAACCCGTTTTTTGGATACCTCATGTCGGAAAAAACAGATAATAGAAAGGGTTTATATTTTTCATAAAGAATCATGGCCTCTTCATAGTTATGGGCAACCAATACTTTAGGACGACCCCTCATTTTCAACAATCTGTGTTCTTCATTAATGGATTCATCAATAACAGACTGTGTCTGCATCACGATCTGTTTGTAGAGCACGGGTAAAAAAGAGGAATAATGATAGGGCGAATCCTCCACTAAAATGACCACTCTGACATCGGCATTTTCCGTATCAAAGGCAACATTCATCTCATCTTCAAAATTTTTTATTATGGCCAGCAAAAGATCTGCATTTCCTCCCCAGATGTATGTCCGGTCAATGGCCGTAGAATTATCCAGACAAATATATTGATCAATATCGCAGGTGTTATGAAGCAGCATAAAAAAAGGCAGATCAACATATCTTTGTTTTACCTTTGCACCAAAGGAATAGACATCCATTCCATCCAGGCTCGGCATGGCGAGGATTAAATCAAATCTTTTCTCTTCAAGCCTCTGGAATGCCTCTGATGCTGACGATACCCATGTGAGCTTCGGTGGTTTTGACAGGTTGAGCCCCTTATACTCATTAATGATTCTTGTTGAAAGACGGCCTTCCTCCTCCATGATAAATGCATCATAGGGGCAGGATACTAAAAGGATATCGCCCACTTTATTGGCCATTAATTCGTGGTATAGTTTAAGAGGCCTTGCCTTGAATGCTTTACCGGGGTTATTCATTTGCAGTCCTAAAGTCCTTTTAATACCTCAATAATTCGGGATGGCTCAAGTCTGAGGGTATGGTTGATTTCAACAAAATCCAGAACAATATTTTTGTTCCGGTCTATTAGGTATGTGGCAGGGACAGGTAGTTCAAAACTGTCATCGCCATTGGCAGCAGGCAGGTCTATACCAAATTTGGCATACACGGGGCGCAATGTTTCAGGCAGGGTGAATACAAGACCAAAATCCTTTGCTACTCTATTTCCCACATCACTTAATATATGGAATTCAAGATTCTCTTTTCCCTGGAGGGCAAGGCTCTGGTCTGGCAATTGTGGGGAAATGGCTATAAGCTGGGCTCCCAGGGATTTTATGGTATCAAACTCAAGCTGCAAAGACCGCAGCTCTACATTACAATAAGGTCACCAGCTTCCCCGGTAAAAATTTATGATAACCGGTCCCTTTGAAAGAAGGGTTTTTAATGAAATGATTTTGCCTTGTGCATCGGGAAGTTCAAAATCAGGTGCCACATCGCCTTTTCTTTTTGAATGATCCAAAATATTTGCATGGTGTAATTCCTCCATGGCATTTGCCATGATGTCTGCAGTCGGTTTTGGGATCCTTTTCATTGATTGTGCCTTTAATGCATTTAATTCATCCTGAAGTCCCATATTACCCCCATTTTTAAAGTTTTATATTTTTTAAAACCCTGACCTTTTTTAATCCAAAGTATATTAAAAATAATACAATAATGCAATGGGAGAGAACCCTTGAAAAGGACCACTGCTACGAACACAAGACCAAGCTCTATAATGCCGGGTCCTGTTTATTTAGTTTAGTATTATGATTTTACAGTTTATAAGGATAACCTATTACAAGCTAGTCATTTTTGTTAAGATTAGGTCTTTGAATACAAATTTTAAGTTTAAAAATATGCGAGAAAAACAAAGACTATCGCCAATTACTCTTTTAGTTCATCCTCTTTTTTCATCTCAATATACCAGTCTTCATCGCCATATAATTTATCACTGCAATCCGGACACATGCCGTGGCTGAATTCAGCTTGGGAATGCTCTCCAATATATGTCTCAATCTTATTCCAATAGCCTTTATCATCGCGTATTTGTTTGCAATGAGAACAAATAGGTAAAATTCCCTGAAGCGTTTTGACCTCATCAAGTGCTTTTTTAAGATCCACAATTAAACTTTCCCTTTTCTTTTGGGCCAGTTCTCTTTCGGTAATATCTCTAAAGCTCCATACCCTGCCTATAATTTGCTCGTCAAGTTTTTGGGACTGGGAATAACGCTCCACAATTCGCCCGTTCTTGAACTCTAAAGTGTCAAAACTTTCTGCTTCAGGGTCAGCGTATAGTGCTTTTACTTTTTGAATAAAACTATCAGGGTTTTTTAATTGATCCAACACATAAGCCAGGGCCTTGTCATCATCTCGGGTGTTTATAATATCGACTGGGATTTTCCACATTTTGGCAAACAGCTCATTTGAGGCTGTGGTTTTGCCATCACTGTCCACCACCAGTATTGCATCAGTGGTGGATTCAAGAGTTGCCTGGAGTCTGGACAGGGATAATTTTTGTTCTTTTTCAGCTTTTTTTCTTTGGACAATTTCATTATTTGCTTTCCTGAAAAGAAAAAAGACGATGACCCCAAAACACAAAAACAATAATACTGCGCTAATGCCGATTGTCCTGCTTAAAGGGCCTGCTATTCTTTTTATAAGCCAGATGTGGCTGTGCAGAAGAGTTAATTGCCAGCCAGGATACGTGTCAAGCTGTTGTTGATGTATTTTATATTTATTACCAAGCTTGTCCACGGCATTTTCTTCATCAAAAATTTTCGTGCCTGTCCAATTCCAGGGACCTTCCCCAAATTGTTTTGTTTTGGTAAGATCCAAGACCGTTTCTGAAGAAGCTTTCCATAAAAAATTGTAAAGCCAATCCTTACGGCTGGAAACAAAGATTAACCCATGGGGATCAGTCATCAGTACAATTCCATCAAAATTTTTCTGGAATTGCTTTTCAATTGTTTCAAGGGATGCCTTAATTACGACAACCCCCAAAGGCTTATCTTTTTCTTCCCCATAAACAGGATGACTAAAGTAAATACCCCTTTTTTTAGAGGTAATCCCCAAGGCCATATAGACGGATGGCCTACCTTGCATAGCCTCTTTAAAATAAGGGCGAAATCCATAATTTTTTCCCACAAAGCTTGTGGCGGTGTCACGGTTGGTGGAAGCTATTGTTTTCCCGGAAGGGTCAATTAAATAACAGACACTGACGTTTAAATCATCCCGAAAAGAGTCTAAAATTATATTGACCTCAGAAAGAGCAATCACACCACCACTTATAAGAGGTTGTTTTATTGGTTTAAGGTTACTTAAAAATTTTACCGATTTAAGGGACCAGGTCTTATAAGAGTCGATTTCATTTCTCAAGTCATTAACCTGTTCTTCAGCTTTTTGGTGCACTGCCTCAAACAAAGAATTTTTTACGGCTGAATAATAAAGAGATCCTCCAACACCAACTGACAAAACAGCCATTAGGGACAATATTAAAAACAAGGTGCGAAGATCGAGGTTAACTTTTTTCATAATTTCAATCATTTTATATTTCAATCAGTTGCGTATCAAGCTCATGGAGAATATACACTATATTAAAAAACAATACAAGCAAAATTTGGGTAAAAAATTTCTACTTTATTGGATAAATGTATTGACAAAAAATTGGCCCGTCTTGCATCTTAAAGCGCTATTACCTAATCATTTTCTGGGGTTGCACATGGGTTTTCCCAACAATAAAACCAGGGTTTCAGACATAAATATATTTCGTTGATAAAATATTTGGATTGGCCTGTGCCTGATCGTGTTAAATATTGACTTATTGATATTTTTTTCTTATTTGATTTTTATTATTTGTTTATCTTAATTGAACTATTTCATCATGACTCGTATAATCAGGAATGATATATTCTATTATTTAAGCCCAGTACAAACTAAAATATGGAAATAAAAATTACAAGGACGGCACCATTTTAACTTACCCCATGATGGCAAAAAATAGAAAAGCTGAAAGACTGCTTTTAGGGATAAAAAAACAGCGGAATCTTGTCCTTGAAAACTTGAACAAATCATTTGATGTCATGGAAATCACAATGCGCCAGATGGAAAATCATTTTTGTGGAAATATTTTCCGCCAAAGAAAAAACCCTGACTAATCTAGGCCCATCTGTTTTTCTACTTTGGCAATCTCTTTTAAAAGACTTTCTTTTTCTTCCTTGGTTAACCCTTGGGAAGCAAGCCTTTTCTGCAATCCCAAAAGGATCATCTCCTCTCTATATTCATTGCAGGTGTATTGTCCACCTGTATTGGACTTTTCCATATTTTATCAAGTGCCTCATCGAAAACCGACAATTTCATCGATCACGCACTATCTATTCTCCTATTGAGTTTAATACAATTCATATTTTACAAGTTTGCCATCAAGACCGCCAATTTTCAATGGGCGTTTCCAGGATGGTGACAAGGGAACTTTTTTTATATATTTGGGTTCTCCAAAATAGACAAAGGCCGTTGATTTACTGCATCTGTTTTTAAAAAAAAGACCCAGGTTATGATAAAATTTATTAAGGTTCTGGTCTTTTCCCATTCTGATACCATAGGGAGGGTTGGTAATGATCATGCTGTTCTCAATGGATTCAATATCCTGAAAGTCTTTTTGTTCAATTGCAATCTCACTGCCGAAATGAAGTCCCATAATATTGGTTTTAACAGCATTAATAGAATGTTCGGACACATCGCTTCCCGAAATCATGCCCTGTTTCAATTCCCTGAAATTATCCCGGGAATCTTTTTTAATCTTCTCCCATAAATTTGCATCAAAATCCGGCAGTCTTTCAAATCCAAAACCAGTTCGAAATATTTGTGCCGGTATCCTGCAATACTTCATCAGGGCTTCACATAAAAGCGTGCCTGATCCGCACATGGGATCATACAAGGGCAGTTGTCCATCCCATTCAGACAAGTGGATTATGGCTGCGGCAACAGTCTCCTGCATGGGTGCAGATACAGATTCCTCCCTGTAGCCGCGTTTGTGTAACGCACCGCCCGAGGCATCAATGGTAAGGGTTGCCAGGTTCTTGTGGATATGGATATTGATTATAATATAAGGATCTTTTGCATCAACATTCGGTCTTTTATTAGTCCGGTCTCTGAAATAATCGGCAATGGCATCTTTGACCCGCAACCCTGCAAAATTGGAATGGGTAATTTCCGATTCAGAAACATTTGCAACAATGGAAAAAGTATCTTTAACCGTTAAAAATTCTTCCCATCTTATTTTCCTGGCCGCCTTATACAGGTCATCTTTGTCATGGCATTCAAAGGAAACAAGGGGAGCCAATATCCTTGAAAGAAGCCTTGCAAAATAAGTGATCCGATAAAAATCTTTTTTTGCTGCTTTAAACCATATCCCACGGAAAACCGTTTTTAAATCATAGGCACCTAAATTTTTAAGCTCTTTTATGGCAATGTCTTTTACACTTTCGGCAATTTGTGCAAAATACAATGATTCTTTTTCATACAGGTATTCAAGCTTTGCCTGTTTCCTGGTTTTACCTTTTCCTTTTTGAAGGATACTTTTCTTACTTATATTCAATTTTTTAGCCCGTCTTAATTGTTTTTGAATTACGCTTTTTTCTTTTTGTTCCTATTTGCATAAGATTAGCGATGCTCGCACCTTCATCCAGCACGGGTTCAATTAAAGGTGTTGAGCAGGTCATCAAAGTGGATATACCGGGTCCATGTCCTGCCAGCAGACAATCTGAATGAACCACAACACCGATACTTATAGCACCTTTTACAAATGCCCTGCCATAGGAGTTATCATGGTCAAGCAATGCCACAAAATCACCAAATTTAAGCTTGTCTAATTTATATTTTTTAACACTTGCAGGATCACTGGTCATCACATCATAATCTCCTGCTGCAACATGGGCTGAACCAAGACCTGATCCCATGCACTGGGCCGGTACAATGGTTGTAACAGGCACGGCAAGCCTGTTGTCTTTTATTTTTTTAATCTTCATTTTTTTAAAAAGGCCTGGATCAAGATTGAACAAGATGATATCCGGATAATCGGTTAGTTTCAAACCCTGGCCTTTGGTTTTAATCATTATTTTATCATCATATGTCAGCTTTTTGAGAATTTTTTTGGGAAAATCAACCATCACATGTTCTGAACCACCATGATGGCCCGTAACAATCCCTTTTTCCCCTTTTGCATCTCCGGATACGATAACAGCCTCATTGCCTACACAGGACAGCAACTGGAGAGAATTATTAGGAAACTCAAAGGGTTTTTCGGCATTTGCCGAACAACTGACACCAGGCTCGATATGGTCTCCGGCCAAGCCGAAAGCAGAATCTCCCACCTGAATATTTAATGTAATACCGCCAATACCGGGGAGGATAAAGGGTTTGCCCTCATAATCCACCTTCCAGCCGGGCCTGATCCTGGGTGGCCCTGGTTGGCACTGCATGGCCAATTCGACAAGCCTGTCTTCATTGGTTTTTAACATCATTATCTCCATATTTTAATATTAGGTTTTTATACCAAGTTTTAATAAAAAGGGAATCGCAGTAAATCCAATGACAGCACTCACAATAAACATATTCTCAAGCCCTGCAAGATCACCGATGATTCCAGCTAAAAGGACTGCAATGGATCTGACGGCAAAAGAGATCATCATAAACAGGCCATTGGCTGTGGAAGGATGTTCTTTTGCATTTTCCTGGATGATGGCCAGCATTACAGGAGTTGTTGAAAGAACAGTGAACCCTGTAACAGCCAGCATGATAATTTTTAAAATACCCGTTGAAAAAACAAAAATTAAAATGGCGACGGGTGCAACAAGCAACACCCAGAATAATACTCGTTGTCTTCCCAGCCAGTCACTTAAGGTTCCGGCGCTTAACACACCAGCCACGCCAAATGCCTCATACAAAGCAAGGGCAGCTCCTCCATACCAGAGGCTTCCCGTCTCTCTTTCTACAAAAACCGTGATAAAAACCCCCATTGATGCATGCATAAAAGATCTTGCCGATAGAATCCCGGACAAAGGGATCAGCACATGTTTGATTTCATGGAATGATGCTTTTAAAGATCCTTTTCTTTTAAATGAAGTTTTTTGTTCCTCTTTTTCAAGGGCGAAATAAAGCATGACCGATGTCAGTACTGCAAATCCTATAACCACATAAAAATGATCCGCCCCTAAAAATGATACAGCCGCTACAGCAAACATTGGCCCAAATGTTCTGGCAGATTCTCCGCCCGTCATAAAAATACTCATGCCACGGCCCTTTTTCCCCCCGGAATACTTTGCAATCAGAACAGGTGAAGGGACATGATATAGTGCTACGCTTATGCCGGCGAAAAAAAGCAGAACCAGCAATACATAATATGATGATGCATGTAAAATAAGACTCATGGGTATGGCAGTGAAGGTGGGAGCAAGAACAACCAGCCAGCGGGCAAGACCCTTGTTGTCTGCAAACAACCCGATAAAAGGGTTGAGCAGAGCGGGAATCTGCATAACCGTGGACAAAAGTCCGGCCTGGCTCAAGGATAAGGACAGTTTTTCAATGATTATAGGCAGTAACGGAGAAAGAAAACTTGTATACATATCATGGATAAAATGAGAGAATGAAACAAGTGCCACCCTGCCGGTCTGGAATTTATTAGTTTTCATCCCGGCATAATTATCAAATTTATTTAAAAAAGTAAAAAGATTTATAAAGGATGGAGCCTATGGACAATTTATCTTACCAAGCAATGATTGTTGAAGAACCTGAAAAAAAAACCTTTATTCGTCAGATTAAAACTGCACAAATTAATGATCTTCCAAAAGGTGATGTTCTCATTCGGGTCAGCTATTCTTCCTTAAACTATAAGGACGCCTTATCTGCCACGGGAAACCGCGGTGTCACAAGGCAATATCCCCATACGCCCGGGATTGATGCAGCAGGAATTGTTGAAGAAAGCCTTGTTGAACCCTTTAAAAAAGGAGAAAAGGTCATCGTTACAAGCTATGACCTTGGAATGAACACATCAGGGGGGTTTGGGCAGTATATCAGGGTGCCAAAAGACTGGGTGGTCAAGCTGCCGGACGGCCTTGATCTGAAACAGAGCATGATATTCGGAACAGCCGGATTTACGGCGGGAATGTCAATTTTTAAATTAACCCAAACCATCAGACCCGAACATGGGGATATCCTTGTCACGGGTGCCACAGGCGGCGTGGGAAGCATGGCCTGCGGAATATTGTCCCACCTTGGATATTCTGTAACAGCTGTCACGGGGAAAACAGACACGGCGCTGCTGAACAGCCTGGGCGTTAAAACCATTCTTTCCCGGGATGATTTTCTTGAAAATACAAAACCCCCCATTTTAAAACCCCAATGGGCCGGTGTCATTGATACCGTGGGGGGAGAGATCCTGGCCACGGCCATAAAGGCAACAAAACAGAATGGCATTGTAACCTGCTGCGGAAATGTGGCATCCTTTGATCTGCCCATCAATGTTTTTCCCTTTATCTTAAGGGGTGTCTCCCTTTTAGGGATAGATTCACAGCATTGCCCCATGGCCTTTCGGACAAATGTCTGGAAAAAACTGGCCACGGACTGGAAATTTGATTATCTTGATAGAATCTATGATGAAATTTTTTTTGATCAATTAGAGGATAAAATCCAAGGTATATTAAAAGGCGAATTAAAAGGCAGAACCCTTGTAAATTTAAAATAAGCTGAATCTTTTATTTAACGCTTAAAAAAAACCGCTGATCTTATCTGCTGCTTTTCCGGGCAAAAATTTTCAAGTTTTTATTGAAACACTATTTTGCCTTGACAATGATGGCAAATTAACCTTTAATTTTTGAAAGAGATTTTCGTTACAAAAATCAAATCTAAAAGAAGGAGGATATTATGACCACCCCAGTACATTGCCCAGGTTTTGAACAATTTAAGAATTTACAATCCTTTTCCTGCAATTGCCCGAAATGCAATGCTACAAAGGAAATTTTTTCAGATGAATTTGAGAAATCCCATAAATGCGACAAATGCGGAGAAGAAATAGATTTCACAGCCTGCACCTATGATGCAGGTTAGTAAGTCTGATACGATCAAGCCATAACATCCTGGTTTTGACGCCAGTCGAATTTTTCGGCTCAAATGATCAAAACCAGGATGCCATATACCCATTTTTTCAAATCGCAATGATTTAACCCTTCACCTTGACACTGAGGCCGTTTATCAAACAAACCCTTACCATCAATATGAATTCACCTTTATCATGAAGCCTTCCACTGCTATCTGTTTTATTGTCTGTATGGCGCTGCTGCCGATGTTGCTTATGCCCGTAGTATCTTCCTGTTCTTCCAGGGATAAAAAACAATTTTCAGAAACTCAATGGGCGCTGCAGGTAGAGGAAACTAAGGCCAAAGACCTTTATTTACCCCATTATAGAAATAAAAAATTTTTTGTACCGTGGATGAAGATAAAAGACAAACGATTCCTGGATGTACTGGGGTGGAAACTGTTTTCAAAGACAAATTATACGAACCCTGAAAAAGCCTTTCTGCCCCGTGTTATTCCTGACACTGAGAACAGAATCAAACAGATCCAAGGAGACTTCATCCTCTGGATCGGTCACAACACCTTTTTAATCCGAATTGACGGTGCATACTGGCTTACAGACCCCATTTTTTCCAAACGGGCCTTACTGCCGGCAAGATTGACCCCGCCGGCATTGGATATAGAAGCGTTCAATCGGATTGTCAAAGATGTCAATATTGTGATCTCCCACAATCATTATGACCACCTGGACCGGTCCAGCATGAAGCAGTTGCCTCCGCATTCAAGGGTGTTTGTACCCAATGGCCTTAAAAATTATGTCATGGGCATGAACAAACGAAATGTTCACGCAATGGACTGGTGGGAGTCATTTGAAACAGGGAAGGGTTCCAGACTGATCTGTCTTCCGGCCCAGCACTGGTCCTTAAGAATCAATCAAAGAAGAAACCAGTCACTCTGGGCCTCCTACCTTCTCATAACCCCCTCTGTAACCCTCTATTTCGGAGGGGATTCAGGATATTTTAAAGGGTTCAGGGAAATCGGCAGAACCCACCCCAAGATCGATTATGCCTTTATGGCGACCACGGCCTACCATCCCAGGTGGTTCATGCACGCCCAGCACATGAATATTGAAGAAGCCGTCAAAGGGTTTGAAGATCTGGGTGCCAATTACTTCATCCCCACCCAGTGGGGCACCTTTCACTTAGGCAGTGAACCGGCCGGGTTTCCAGGCCTGGATCTGACCCGCCATATAAAGAAAAATAATCTTGATCCTTCCCGGTTCAAGATAATGGATATCGGCCAGATCCTTCCCATCAATTGATCAGGGAATGAAGGTTTTAAAAAAGCGCCAAAAAGCCAAGCAATGGAATCCAGATTGTGATTGAAAATTACTAAAATTATGATAGCATGAATCAAATTTTCCATTGATGATAAAGGAGTCGGCCATGACTAATTTTATTAAATACTTTGTAATACTATTGAGCGTCCTCATCTGCCTGAATACTGCAAATGCAGCTAAAAACGAAATAAGCATTCTCCATACAAATGATCTTCACTCCCATTTCCTGGGATTTTCGCCCAACAAAGATTATACCCCCCAGACCCTTTCAGACGATGAAACCATTGGCGGATACGCCAGAATCGCCACAATGATTAAAAAGATAAAAGATCAGAGCGATGGACCCGTCCTGGTCCTTGACGGGGGAGACTTTCTCATGGGCTCTTTTTTTCATATGCTGTCCAGGGAAAAAGCCTTTGAACTGGATCTCATGGGCAAAATGGGATATGACGCAGTTACCCTGGGAAAT
>JABGOU010000053.1 GCA_018645325.1 Desulfobacula sp. | reverse complement strand
GCCATTCCTGAAAAGATTGAGGTTAACATTTCAGATGACTGCAATGATTGCGGATTCTGCCGCAAACGATTTGAGTGCCCTGCCCTTTTTGAGGACAAAGACGAAGAAAAGACCCAGGTCAATAAAGTCCTTTGTGCCGAGTGTGGTGTCTGTATACAAATCTGCCCGCAGCATGCAATTGAAAAAGCATAAAATATCTATGGAGAAAAATAATATGAAGACAATCAACTATGTATTAACCGGCCTGGGTGGACAGGGAATCCTTTTTATGACAAAGGTGCTTGCCACAACTGCTTTAAATAAGGGATATAATATTCTGGGTGCTGAAACCCATGGTATGGCCCAGCGAGGAGGGTCTGTCGTATCGCATCTGAGAATAGGGGAGGCAAGATCCAGCCTTATTCGGGCCGGAGCAGCTGATTTTCTCTTATCAATGGACGAGTCCGAGGCCTACAGATATCTGCCATATTTGAAAAAAGGCGGAAAATTATTTGCTAATGCACCTTCTAAACGATTCCCGGATAAAAGGGTAGCCGCTTATATTGAAAAAAATAATATCGAATCCAGGGCAATGGAAGCAGCTAAAAAAGCAATGGAACTTGGATCTCCCAGGTCAACGAACCTTGCCATGGTGGCCTTTTATGCAGCCTTTGGCTACGGGCCTTTGACTTCTGATGATCTAAGAGCCACTGTGGATGATATGAGTCCGGGATCATTTAAAAAAACAAATCTAAATATTTTCGATGCCTGTTACGAGACGGGCAGACAAATGATTTAAAAATATATTTACACTGGATAATTGTACTTTAGTATGAGACAGACAATTATTTAAAAAATTCAGTAATCTTTGTTCATTATATATATGGAGGCCTTTATGGAACTTTTTAAGAATCTCACGGTATTATCACTTGAACAGGCAACCGTTGCACCCTATCTTACATACAGGCTTGCCCAGGACGGAATGAATGTTGTAAGGCTGGAACACCCGAAATATGGAGATCCCAACCGGTTTATCGGAGAAAATGTTCTTGATGAAAAAAAGATGAACTCTTATTTTCTGTGCATCAACTCCGGAAAAAAAGCGTTGTCATTGAACATGGCTGATCCTAAGGGCCAGGAGATATTCAAACAGCTGATCCGCAAACTTGAAGTCGATATTTTTGTGACTAACCAGCTGCCAAAAAACTATGAAAAGCTTGGCATTGCTTATGAATTGATGAAAGAAGTCAAACCCGACATTATCTGGCTGGGCCTTACAGGATTCGGCCCTGACTCCAATGAAGGAGCCTATGATCCCATACTTCAGGCAAGATCAGGTTTAATGGAACTCACGGGAGAAGCCAATGGTGATCCCCAGGTCCTGGGCATTCCCCTGCCTGACATGGGAACCTCAGAACACGGATATGGCCTTTTAATGAAAGCATTGTTTAAACGGGCAATGACAGGAAAAGGCACCCGGATTGATCTTTCCATGTTTGAATCCACTGTATCCTGGCTGACAGTCCCCATTGCACTTTCAAAAAGCTTTGGTGCCAACATCTCCAGAAGAGGAAACACCCATGAATTTTTCAGCCCCGTGTCTGTTTATAAAACCAGTAACGGGTTTGTCTACCTGGCAGTGGGAAATGACCGGCAGTGGGAAGCCATGGTATCACAGGATATGTTCAAATCCCTTGCCAGGGACGAATATAAGAAAAATCAGGGCAGAATAGCAGATGTAAAAAATCTGAACGCTGCCATTAATGCAATAACAAAGGAGCACACATCTGAAGAACTAATTGAGATGTTCAACGCGATTACCGTGCCCATCTCAAAGATCAAAAATGTCAATGAAGTAGTCGAAGATCCATTAGTTGCAAGACGTATTCTCACTTCAACAGATCCAAAAACAGGCACAAAAGTAACCCTTGCCCCACCGCCCAATATGACACCTTTTTTAGAGGAAACTGACCGCAAACTTTCCTTTCCTCCCAGGTTTGGAGAACAGAACGGACAAATCTATGGTGACATCCTGGGGTATGACAAGGATGATCTTGCAGAATTTAAGGAAAAAGGAATTATTTAAAGGAAACTTTTATCCAGATGAAGTTGGACAATAATTTTAAGGAAAGAAAATCTTTAGGCCAGGATGTATTTGACTATTTGAAAAAATCCATCATTGATCAGTCCATTGAGCCGGGTGCAAGGCTTGTGGAAAGCAAAATATCCGACATGCTGGGTATCAGCAGGACACCTTTGCGTGAGGCTTTGCACAAACTTGAAAGAGAAGACTGGATTGAAAAAATCCCGTCAGGCGGATTCCAGGTGGTCACTTTGACAAAGGATGATATTGAGCAGACATTCGGGATCAGAAGTGTTCTTGAAGCCTATGCAGCAAGACTGGCAGCTGAAAACCACGAGACCCTTGATCTTATCCCCCTGGAAAAAAAGATAATGGAATTTAAAATTTGTCTTGAAAAAAAAGACCATGATAAACTTCAGAAAATCAATACTCAATTTCATGATCTTCTCTATGCTTTGAGCAAAAGTCCGAAACTGATCAAGATGATCAACCAGCTTAGAGCTCAAATTTCAAGATTCAGACAGATGATTTTAAAGCAATCCGAATATGCCCATAAAAGCAATGAAGACCATATTAAGATGCTTGAAGCCATTAAAAACAGGGATGGTGACGCCGTTGAAAAACTTGTCAAGGCGCACATTATTAAAGGGAAAATCGCGGTTTTAACTCAATTAAAACAAGAGGAAGAGAAAAAAAAGAGTGCCTGAAATCAGGGACATACTTGAAGGGAGCCAGATCGCAGGGGCAAGGATGATACGTCTCATTGAGGACAATGATCCATCGGCATTTGAGATGCTCAAGTCTTTGTATCCCTATTCAAGCCGGGCCTTTATCATAGGTATTACAGGATCGCCGGGTGTGGGTAAATCCACTCTGATTAATGCTTTGATAACTCAATTTCGCAAACTTGACATGAAGGTTGGCGTCATTGCAGTGGACCCCACAAGTCCCTTTTCCGGCGGTGCCATTTTAGGGGACAGACTTCGTATGCAGCGCCATGCAACAGATGAAAACGTATTTATCCGGTCCATGGCCTCAAGGGGGCAAAAGGGCGGCCTTTCAAGGGCCACAAAAGATACGGCTGTTGTCCTCTCCGCCATGGGGTATGACATAATTATCATTGAAACCGTGGGAGCAGGACAGGCAGAGTTTGACATTTCATCTCTTGCACATTCAATTGGGATTGTCAGTATTCCAGGGACAGGGGACGGGATCCAGGCTGTCAAAGCCGGCATCCTTGAAATAGGAGATATCTTTATCATCAATAAAAGCGACAGGCCAAAAGCGGATGCAGCAGTGCTCCAGTTGGAAATGATGCTCAACATGAGAGATACCCGGGGTCAAAGGCCGAATCATGCCGTAACCTGGGCACCCAGGGTGATGAAAACTATTGCACAAAAAGGAGTCGGGGTAAAAGAACTTGCCCATACCTTTTTATCCCATTTTGATTTCATGAAAGAAAACAATCTTATCAAACCCAAAAAAGATGCAATAGAAAAATCTTATTTCAATTCTCTGCTCCAGGATCTGGCACTGGAAAAACTGCTTTTGTTCATGAAAAGTTCAGAAGCATATATGGAGGTTTTACAAAAAATCCAATCCGGTTCAATAGACCCCTTAAGTGCGGCAGAAAGTGTGGTCGATAACCTGATGGTCACACGTAACCTGAAGGTCACACGTAAAAGTAATGACTTTTGAATAATTCATCACCATGAAGCAAATAAAAAAAATATCTCAAACAAAGGATAGACCTTTATGGGACTCATGGTAAAGAAAGATATAAAGGAAATTGATTTATGGAAACCAAAAACAAAATTCGGATACTGATAGCAAAGCCCGGTCTGGACGGGCATGACAAGGGCGCAAAAATTGTCGCTCTTGCCTTAAGGGATGCAGGTTACGAAGTGATCTATTCAGGGCTCCACCAGACCCTTGAGCAGATCATTCAGACGGCTGCACAGGAATCAGTGGATGTCATCGGGTTAAGCATCATGTCAGGGGCACATCTGCCCATATCTGAAAAACTCATCGCCATGATGAAAGAAAAGGGGCTTGATGATATTTTCCTGACCGTGGGAGGGGTTATTCCCTATCAGGATATTCCAAAGCTGAAAGAGATGGGAGTTTCCGAAGTGTTTCCCGGCGGAACCTCTTTTGAGGAGATTACAAAAGGCATGAATCGTCTTTTTTAAATGAAATAGTCAATTCCCATAACAGAGAGGTAAAGCAATGGGTGTAGCAAAATATATCAAGGATGAAAGAGGTTCAATAAAAGAGGTAATCTACCAGTCCGGCATAAAGGTGAAACCGGTCTATGGCCCCCAAGATCTTGAAAAAGCAGGATTTAAATATGAAAAAGACCTGGGCGCCCCGGGCGAATATCCTTTTACCCGCAGCCTTCATCCGCAAAGCTATAGAAGCCGGGCCTGGACCACAAGGCAGTACACGGGATTCGGCACTCCGGAGGAGACCAACGAACGGTTCAAGCTTATGATAGCAAATGGTCAGAACGGCCTGAATGTAGCCTTTGACCTGCCAACCCAGATGGGTTATGACTCAGACCATCCCCTTTCCCAAGGTGAAGTCGGGCGTGTGGGCATGGCCATTGACTCACTTAAAGATTTTGAGACGGCTTTTGCAGGCATTCCTCTGGACAGGATCGGCTCAGGGTTGACCATCAATGCCGTTGCCACCATCATGATGGCAATGTATCAGGCCGTGGCGGAAAAATTCGGATATTCCAAAAATCAGATTTCCACCACACCCCAAAACGATATTTTAAAAGAGATGATCGGCCGGGGTGCCTGGATTTTTCCTGTTGAGCACGGGGTTAGACTTGTGGGCGACTCAATTGAATATGCCGTAAAAGAGCTGCCCAAATCCAATCCTGTGAGCCTGTGCGGATATCACATCCGTGAATCCGGAGCCACACCGGCCCAGGAAATCGCCTATGCATTCGAGATTGCCAAGGCTTATATCGACAATGTCGTCCAAAGGGGCATCAAACCTGAAGATTTTGTGGGACGTTTTTCCTTTAACTTTAATGTGTACGGTAACCTCTGGGAACAGATTGCCAAGTTTCGGGCCGCCAGAAAACTCTGGGCTAAAATGCTTAAAAATGAATATGGTGTTACAGACAAAAAGAAACTTTTTTTAAGAGGACTTTTTGGCGGCGGCGGTTCCGGCCTGACCAAGGAACAGCCGGAAAACAATATCATGAGAGGGGCCTATTATGCTCTTGGTGCAGCCCTGTCCGGTGCCCAGACTACGGCTTTGTGCTCTTTTGATGAAGCATATACCATCCCTACACCGCGCTCAGCGCTTCTTTCACTTCGAACCCTTGAAATGCTAATGGATGAAGTGGGCTTAAGGGATACTGTTGATCCCCTTGCAGGGTCCTATTTTATTGAAACTCTCACCCTTGAAATGGAAGAAAAAATCATAGAGGAGATGAAAGAAGTTCAAAAAATGGGCGGTATGGTAGACTGTATATCAAGCGGCCTTATCCAGAGGAAAATATCAAAACAGGCCTATGAATTTGAAAAAGGACTCCAGTCTGGAGAGTATAAAAAAGTTGGCCTTAATACTCACGCAACAGATGGACAGGCTGAAAAAACCGACGCGGGTGCTGTGGAACTCCATGAATATAACGAAGAATGGGCTACAAAATCCAAGGCCAATTTAAAAGAACTTCGTCGCACCCGAAACGACAGGGATGTAAAAGATAGTCTTAAAGCACTTGAAAAAGCAGCCGGATGCAGTGATAATGTCATGCCCTGTCTTGTTAAATGCTGTCATGCGTATGCCACTGTTGGAGAAATGGCAGGCGTATTCAGAGATACTTTTGGAGAATGGAATGAACCGGATTTTTATTAATTTGAATGGAAACTTCACCCATCCAAATCTGAGTATTGGCTATAAGGAGTTGACATGAAAGAATTTGAATTTAAAAGCTTGTACCATCTTCCAGTGGAATGGTGTTTTCCTTTAAAGTAGCATTAAGGAAAACATCCTGGAACGGGTAATTAATAATTTTTTTAAAACAAATGTAATAATAACTTCATTGGGAGGTTTAATTTGGAACATCCGACATACCGCCTGGGCTGTGACATTGGCGGCACTTTTACTGATTTTGTTCTGGTAAATAATATAACAGGAGAATTTCATACAAATAAATGTCTGACTACTCCTTCAGATCCTTCGGATGCTATTGAACAGGGCATCAGGGAACTTGCACAAATCTTGCCTGGATTTATGGATAATGTTGAAGAAATTATTCACGGAACTACCCTTGTAATCAATGCGATTATCGAAAGAAAAGGTGCCAGAACAGGTCTGATAACGACAAAGGGTTTCAGGGATGTTCTGGAGCTGGGAAGGGAAAAACGCTATGATGCCTATGATATTTTCAGCGAATACCCCGAACCTATCGTACCCCGTTCAGACAGAGCGGAAATCGATGAGCGACTGACTTTTGATGGCAGGATACTTAAGGATGTGGATGAAAAAGAAGTTGTCCATATTCTTGAAAAATTTAAAAAAGACGGGATACAATCCATTGCCGTCTGCTTTATCAACTCCTATGAAAACTCAGTAAATGAAAAAAAGATAAAAAAAATAATTGAAAAACATGCACCGGAACTATTTTTATCCACATCATTTGAAGTCCTTCCGGAAATAAAAGAATATGAACGAACCTGTACTACAGCTGTCAATGCCTATGTAAAGCCCATTACTTTCTGGTATTTAAACAAACTTGTAAAAAGACTTGGAACAATCGGATTTAATGGTAAATTTTTCATCATGCTGTCGTCCGGCGGGATCACTTCTATTGAAACGGCTAAAAACTTTCCTGTCAGGATCATTGAGTCAGGGCCAACTGCAGCTGTTATAGCGTCTCAACATTATGGACAAATGTTTAATATCAAGGATATGTTCTGCTTTGACATGGGGGGTACAACAGCCAAATCATGCCTGATTCAGGATGGCCATGCAGGTCTTGTATCCACCTTTGAAGTCGGTCGTGTACAGCGGTTTCAAAAAGGCAGCGGTCTTCCCATCCAGGTACCTGTTGTGGATCTGATGGAAATTGGCGCAGGCGGCGGTTCTATTGCTAAAATCAGCAGTCTTGGTCTTTTACAGGTCGGTCCTGAAAGCGCTGGTGCTGACCCCGGGCCTGCCTGTTATAAACAAGGTGGAGACAATCCTACAGTAACTGATGCTGACCTTATTCTAGGATATCTTGATCCTGATTTTTTTCTTGGCGGCACTATGAATCTTGATATAGAGCTTTCTAAAAAAGCAATAGAAGAAAAAATTGCCAAACCATTGGGCACAACAATGGTAAAAGCTGCTTTCGGCATCCATGATCTCATCAATGAAACCATGGCTTCTGCAGCTAAAACCCATATTGCGGAAAAGGGAGGTAATCCCAACATCGTTACTGTTTCGGCCTTTGGTGGCGCAGGACCGGTTCATACCTATGGACTTGCAAAAAAAATCGGCGCGAGTGCCATTTTAGTTCCCCCTCTTGCAGGGGTTGGATCGGCACTGGGGTTTTTTACAGCCCCTGTTGCATTTGATCTTTCAAGAAGCCACAGGAAAGTACTTGATGAAGCAGATTTTAAAGAGGTCGAACATCTTTTTAATGAGCTTGAACATGAGAGTGCAAAAATTCTGGAAGGCGCCCAGAGCGGTGATGAGATTATATTTGAAAGAACTCTGTTAATGCGCTTTGTAGGTCAGGGTGCGGAAATCGATCTTAACGTCAACAATAAGGATTTTCAAAAATTTTCAAAAGATGAAATCAGATCCATGTTTGATGAAGAGTATAAACGGCTTTACGGCAGGACCAGTGCCGAATCACCCGTGGAATTTGTAACCTTCAAGGTACGGGCAAGCCTTCCTAAAAAACCGTTTACCATCTCAAAACTGTCAAATCAAAACCGTGATATTCAAACCTGTATCAAGGGTCAACGACCGGCATTTTCCGTCATTAAAAAAAACTATCTTCCATTTACCGTTTATGACCGGTCCAAGCTGTTTGCCAATGCCGAGTTTGAGGGGCCCGCCATTATTGAGGAACGTGAATCCACAATTGTCATTGGGGAGGATGCAAAAGCCCGGGTGGATGAATTCGGTTTTATTTGGATCCAATTAGCACAATCAGGCGGGCCGGATAAGCCGGGAGGGGATAAATAATGAATAAAAATAAATGTAAATTCGACCCGATTACCCTGGAAATTTTATGGAAAAGGCTTGTTTCCATTGTAGATGAATCTGACGCATCTGTTATCAGAACCGCCTTTTCAAGTCTTTTGCGGGATGCCCACGACTATACCTGCATGTTTACAGACAGCCGTGGGCAGGAGCTTGTTCAAGGAACATTATGTACCCCGGGCATGGCCGGTGCCATGGCTCTTGGTATGAAAAAAATTGTCAACTCCATTCCCCTTGAAGACTATAATGACGGGGATGTGTTTATTATCAATGATCCCTGGCTTCTGGCCGGACATTTGAATGATGTCTGCGTATGGAGTCCTATCTTTTTCAAGGGCAGACCCGTTGCATTTACTGCATGCATATTCCATCACACGGATATCGGCGGAAGAACAGCTTCGGACAACCGGGATGTCTATGCAGAAGGCCTTTATATCCCTTTGACCAAACTTTATGATGCAGGAAAGCTCAACAAGGGGCTGGTGAACATGATCCGCTGGAATGTCAGGACGGCCACAGAATTTGACGGGGACATCCGTTCCCAGGTGGCAGCCAATCATGTCTGTTCCCAGAAAATTATAGAAATGATGGAAGATGAAGGGCTTTCTACCCTTGATGATCTTGCCGATGAAATCATCGATAGAACGGAGATCAGCATGCGGGCAGCCATTGAAAAAATTAAGGATGGTACCTATGCCCATGAGGGAATTATCGAGGGAGCTGGAAGTAAACCCGATATTCCCATCAAACTGAGTGTTAAAGTGGATGGATCCAAAATTCATGTTGATTTTGACGGTACATCCAAACAGGTTGATTGGGGTGTGAATGTGGTTTATAATTTTACATATGCATATGTGTTCATGGCCATTAAATCCGCTTTTGACCCCGGCGTACCCATTAATGAGGGTGCGATTCGCCCCATAACAATGACAGCGCCAAAAGGGTCTATTGTTAATTGTAAATTCCCGGCAGCAGTGGCCGCAAGGATGGTTGTGGGCCATTTCATGACAGAGATGGTTTTTAAAGCGCTTGCCAAGGCTGCTCCCGATAATATTATTGCAGGTTCCGGCGGAACCCCTGCCCAGACCAATATCTTTCATGGCTCCTTTGCAAATGGCAAGCCATGGCATACCATGATTATCCGTGGCGGCGGAATGGGAGCTTCTTCAAAATTTGACGGCCATCACTGTGCAATTTTCCCGGCTAACGGGGCTAACACACCCGTTGAAATTCTTGAAAGTGATACCACCATGATTGTTGAATCAAGAGGTCTTGTTCAAGACTCAGGAGGACCTGGAAAACAACGTGGCGGCATTGGCAGACAGATGATTATCCGTTCGCCTGAGGACGGTGAAAACTCTCCTGGAACAACTTCCATTGCCGTACAGGCAGGACGGTATATTTATCCGCCCGAGGGCATATTCGGCGGTAAAGACGGTTCACTAGCACAATACCTTAAAAATGGTGAGAATGCAGATCCAAGCGGCCTCACATTCATGGAACCAGGAGACAGGGTCTCATTTGTCAGCGCCGGCGGCGGCGGATATGGAGACCCTTTTGAACGGGAAGCCAAAGCCGTAGAGCGGGATGTACAATACGGGTATGTCAGTATTGAAAAAGCAAAAAAAGATTACGGGGTTATTATTGATCCGGTCTCTCTTAAAGTTGACCTTGATGCAACCAAAACACTGCGGGAGGAAAAATAAAATGGAAAAAGCCTTTATGCCCCGGTTCGAAAACAGGGAACAGCTTTTTGATAATCAGCTTGAAGGACTTAAGTGGACTGTTAGCCATGTCTTTAATGGATCTGCCTTTTACAGGAAAAATTTCGTGGCCTCCGGAGTTATGCCCGAGGATATAAAGTGCCTGGACGATATTTCAAAGCTGCCGTTTACAATGGGGAAAGATCTTAAGGACGGATATCCCTTACCCCTTTTGTCTGTACCCCAAAAAGATGTGGTCCGTGTCCATGCCTCCTCGGGCACCACGGGAAAACGAAAAATTCTTTCCTATACCCAGACAGATCTGGACATTTGGTTTGACATGTTTGCAAGATGTTATGAAATGGCGGGTCTTACAAAGGAGGACAGGGTTCAGATCGCTGTGGGTTACGGAGTCTGGACAGCAGGTATGGGATTTCAACTGGGATGTGAGCGCTTTGGCGCCATGGCCATTCCCGTGGGCCCGGGAAATATTGACATGCAGTGCCAATTCCTTTTGGACATGCAGTCAACTGTTTTATGCTGCACTGCATCCATGGCGCTTCTCATGGCCGAAGAAGTTAATAAGCGGGGTATTAAGGATAAAATTAATTTAAAAAAAATCATCATGGGATCGGAACGTTGCAGTGCTGCCATGCATACAAAAATAAAAGATCTTTTAGGTCTTGAAGACATGTTTGATATTACAGGCATGACCGAACTTTACGGTCCTGGAATGGGACTTGACTGCCCTAAGCACGAAGGAATCCACTATTGGGCAGACAAATATATCCTTGAAATTTTAAACCCTGATACGCTTAAACCCGTTGAAGACGGTGAAGTAGGCGAAATGGTGGTCACAACCCTGAACAAAGAGGCATCACCTCTTGTACGGTATAGGACAAGAGATCTGACTCGCAAAATCAGCACCCCTTGTTCCTGCGGAAATATTCTCCCCCTGCATGACAGAATAATGGGCCGTTCCGATGATATGATCATCTTAAGAGGGGTGAATATCTATCCGGGACAGATTGATGAAATTTTGTCTTCCATTTCTGATGTGGGAAGCGAATACCAGTTGCATCTTGAAAGAAAGGATGATGGAAAGGATTATATGACCATCAAGGTGGAAGCAAGCACGGAAGTTGATTCAACAGATATAGAAAATATAAAATTAAAAATCATAAAAACGATACAGTCAAAGATAATGGTCAGCTGTAATGCACAGATCTGTGCCTATGGTGAACTTCCCAGGGTTGCAGGCAAGACCCGGCGCATCTTTGATAATAGAGAGTAATGAAAGGAAACTATATGAAACCCTTTAAGTATTTATCCCCCACAACAGTTGAAAAGGCTATCTCCTATTATGGTGAGCACAGTGAGACTGCCAAGTTTATCGCCGGGGGTACAGATGTAATTGTTAAGGTTAAAGAAGGCTGGATGGAACCAGACTATCTGATTTCTCTTAAAAAAATAGAAGAAATGGGTGAGCTGCATAAAAATGAAGCTACGGGTGAACTGTCCATTGGAGCCCTTGTCACCCATGCAACCCTTGAAAAATCTTTGATGATTCAAAATGAGTATCCAATTATTTATGATGCCGTCTCCAATATAGGATCCTTGCAGGTCAGAAATGTTGGTACAATTGGTGGTAACCTGATCAATGCAGTACCGTCTGCAGACGGTGCGATTCCCTTAATCGCCCTTGATGGTGTGGCTCTGCTTCATGGTCCTTCTGGGGAACGATCCGCACAGGTGAAAGACCTTTTTATTGCGCCATATAAAACTATTTTAAAATCCGGGGAAATATTAAAAAAGATCACGATTCCGACCCAGGCACCCAATACTGGAAGCGCATATATTAAATTCGGCCGCAGGGCGGCCATGGAACTGCCCCTCATCGGTATCGGGGTTCTATTAACCCTGGAAGATGACATGGAAACCTGTTCAAAGGCAAGGATCTGCCTGGGGGTTGCAGCACCTACCCCCATGCGCGCCTTTGATGCAGAAAAACTTCTGATCGGGAAAAAAATCAACAAAGAAATCCTGATTGAAGCCGGTAATATTGCCGCTGATGAATCCAAAGTCAGAAACAGTATCAGAGGAAAAGCATGGCACAGAAAAGAAATGATCCGGGTCCATGTAAAAAGGATGGGTCTTAAATGCTTAGAAATAATTAAAAATAACAGTTAGGAGAAATATTACCCATGGCAACAAACATATCTTTTTTATTAAATGGTGACAAAATCTCTTACGAGATCAAAGACCATTGGACCCTTTTACACCTTTTAAGGGAAGAAATGGGGCTGATTGGAACAAAAGAGGGATGCGGCAATGGTGAATGCGGTGCCTGCACTGTTATTGTGGACAAACTTGCTATTAATTCCTGCCTGTATCTGGCTATTGATGCAGATGAAAAGATCATTGAAACCATTGAAGGCCTGGCCTCAACGGATGGGACATTACATCCTCTGCAGCAGTCTTTCGTGGACAACGGAGGTATCCAGTGCGGATTCTGCTCCCCTGGCATGATAATGTCTTCCAAGGCTTTGCTGGATGAAAATCCCAAGGCCGGGCATGAAGAGATAAAACATGCCCTTGCAGGAAATATCTGCAGGTGTACAGGATACGTTCAGATCCTTGACTCTGTTGAAGCTGCAAGGGATAAGGGAGGACAAAATGAGTAATTTAAACCCCGATACAAACCGCGAATTCGATGTTATTGGAAAAAGAATCCCGAAACTGGATGCTGCCCAGAAAGCCATGGGCAGAGCCGAGTATATCCAGGATATTAAGTTGCCGGGTATGCTCTTTGGGAAAATCCTTTACTGCAAATATGCCCATGCAAGTATTGTTAAAATAGATACATCAAAAGCCAGGGCTTTGGCAGGGGTCCATGCAGTTCTCACAGGCCAGGATGTTCCCAAAAAAATGAAAATGGGATTTTACAAGGACAATCCGCCCATAAAAAAAGGTAAGGTATGTTCCTTCAGGGATGAAGTGGCTGCTGTGGCTGCCATAAGTCCTGAAATTGCTAAAAAAGCCCTGGATCTTATTGAAATTGAATATGAAGAACTCCCGGGTATTTTTGACCCTGAAAAAGCCATGGAAAAGGATTCTCCCCTGGTTCATGAATATCATAAATCAAATGTACTCAAACTGCCATGGAAACTTCATTATGGAGATGTTGAAAAAGCAGAAAAAGAATCTGATTTTGTTGTGGAAGAAAAATTTACCACCCAGTGGGTTACCCATTGCTGCCTTGGCACAAGCGGAGCTATTGCCCTGTTTGATTCCAACGACAATCTGACCATTCACACCAATACCCAGATTCCCTCCCTTGCCCAGAAGGATTTTTTAGAATCCTTAAAAGCCATGGGGCTTGAAAACAAAAGAGTCAGGGTCATTAAACCCATTATTGGCGGTGGATTCGGCTCAAAGCTTGACACTTATGCCTATGAGCATATTGCTATTCTTTTGGCTTATGCCTGCAGAAAACCTGTTAAAATTATGTTTGATCGTGTTGAGGAGTTCAAGGCCACTTCAACAAGACAGCCCACTGTAATTTATATTAAACAGGGATGCGATAAGAATGGAAAACTGACCTTCAGGGATATGAGAATGATTCTGGACAACGGGGCATATACTTCATGGGGTGCAACAACCCCATCCGTCATGATGATGCCCATCACCTCTCTTTACCGTGTGGATAATGTAAAATATAATGCCAAATGTGTTTATACCAATAACACCTATTCCCAGGCCATGCGAGGATATGGAAACCCCCAGGCAACATTTGCCATTGAATCCACACTGGACATGCTGGCTCAAAAAGCCGGAATTGACAGAGTTGAAATCAGACGGCTTAACCGGAACCAGCCCGGGGATGTAACCCCACAGGGTTTCAAAATAAGTTCATGCGGGCTTTCCGAATGTATTGATGAAGTTGAAAAAGAACTCACAATAGACGGTCCAAAAGAAAAAGGCATTGGAACGGGGATTGCTTCTTTAATCCATGTTGGAGGTGGCGCCCGCATATATAAATCCGACGGCTGCGGCGCTATTTTAAAAATGGATGATTATGGCAAGGTGGATATCTTCACCGGCGGAACAGACATGGGCCAGGGTCTTGATAATATTACAGCCCAGATTGTGGCCGAGGAACTGGGACTTTTTGTTGAAGATATAAATGTGGTGCATTCTGATACTGATGTCTGCCCATGGGACGTGGGTGCCCATGCCAGCCGGAGTACCTTTGTGGCTGGAAATGCAGCTTTGGGAGCTGCTAAAAAAGTAAAAGAAACCATATTGGAATACGGGTCAAAACTTCTGGATGCAGACCCGAAGAACCTTGTTTTAAAAGATAGAACTATCTTTGTCTTGGATGATCCAGAAAAAAGTATGCCCATTGATAAATTATTGAGAAAAGCACATTTTTCACCCCAGGGCAAAATGCTCATGGCAGATTTTTTCTATGACCCGGATAATGAAAACATGGGCAAAGAATTCAAGGGTAATATGTCTGTGACTTATGCTTTTGGTGCCCATGGCGTCAAGGTCAAGGTGGATGAAGAGACCGGCAAAGTTAAGGTCCTTGATTATGTGGCAGCCCATGATGTGGGTCGTGCCATCAATCCTCTGCTTCTTGAAGGTCAGGTTTATGGCGGCGTGGTCATGGGACTCGGGTATGCATTGACGGAAGAAGTTGTGACAAAAGACGGACAGAACATGAATGCCAATTTCAGGGACTACAAGTTATTTACAGCAAAAGATGCCATAAGAATCAAAGCACCTGTTGTTGAAACATATGATGAATATGGCCCTTTTGGTGCCAAAGGAATTGGGGAGCCCGGATGTGTTCCCACAGCTCCCGCCATTGCAAATGCGATTTATGATGCAGTGGGTGTTAGAATTTTTGATCTTCCCATTACACCTGAAAAAGTGCTGGCTGCTTTAAAGGAGAAAAAAAGTGCGACTACCAAAATTTAATTATTTAGGACCCAAAACCCTTGATGAGGCTCTTGATCTTTTAGACACATACAAGGATGATGCAAAAATTCTTGCAGGGGGTACAGATCTTCTGGTGAGGATGAAAAAGGGACTCTTAAAACCAAAAGTTCTTATCAGCCTCAAGGCATTGAATGAGTTATCCTATATTAAAAAACAGAGTGGATTTATTAAAATTGGAGCCAGAACGCCCCTGGCAGATATTATTGACTCTGATCTGATTCAAAAAGAGGCAAAAGCCCTGTTCCAGGCATGTAAAAAAATAGGCGCTATAAGCATACAGCATTTCAGGGGAACCATTGGGGGAAATATTCTCCAGGACAATCGGTGCCATCATTACAATCAGTCGGATTTCCATAGGTCAGGCCGGCAGGCCTGCCACAAGGATGGAGGAAAAATCTGTTATGCCAGAGAAGAAGCTGATCGATGCAATTCCACCTGCCAGTCAGACGGTGCAACCGCCCTTATGGCACTGGGTGCAGACATCACCCTGGTAAGCAAAAGTAATGAAAGAACCATTGATCTTGCAGACTTTTATACCACTGACGGCATAATGCCCCACGCATGTGAATCCAATGAACTTCTAAAGGAAATCATCATACCTGTTTTTGGCGCCCATAGTTCCTATCAGAGACTTGCCTACAGATCTGCCATTGATTACCCAATTGTCTGTGCAGGAGTTCTTTTAAAGCCATCCTTGAAAAATGAAATAGCAGAGGCAAGGATCGTTGTTGGTGCAATGGGCAGATCGCCGCTCTTTCTTGCCCAGATTTCATCTTCTTTAAAGGGGAAAAAGCTTAACGATACCATTGCTTTCAAAAAAGCCGCAGACGCTTCAATGGATAGCAGTGCAACTTTTGCTGTTCACAATGTAGGCGCAACTCTTGAATACAGGTGCTCCATGGTATCCCAAATGGTATTTCAGGCACTTGAGCAGACTGCTGAAACAATAAAAGCATAAGAAAAAATATTGGAGTATTTATAAAATGGAAAAAATCCAGATCACCTTGAATATTAATGATAAATCCTGTGAGGTCATGGTCTATGAAAATGATACCCTTCTGGAAGTATTGCGGGACAAGCTTGATCTGACCGGATCAAAAGAGAGCTGTGGTGAAGGTGCCTGCGGCTCCTGCACTGTTCATATGGATGGCAAACCTGTTAGATCATGTCTGACCCTTGCCATGGAAGCCCAGGGGGTAAAAATCACCACGGTGGAGGGTTTAGCCAATGGGGATGAATTATCTGATCTTCAGCAATCCTTTATTGACCATGGGGCTGTCCAGTGCGGATTCTGTACCCCGGGCATGCTCATGTCAGCCGATGCACTGCTTAAAGAAAATCCCAGGCCCGATGATAAAACCATTCGAAAAGCCCTTGCAGGAAATATCTGCCGATGCACTGGATATACAAAGATTGTAGAGGCCGTGGCCCATGCGGGTAATCCAAAAGACCATTGCCTGGATTGTAAAAGCGCCAAGTAAACCAAAGGAGTAAAAGATGTCTGATTACACCATCATCGGAAAACGGATGCCCAGGGTTGATTCCAGGGCCAAGGTAATGGGAAAGGCAAAATTTACAGCCGACCTGAAACTACCTGGCATGCTGGTGGGAAAAATAAAACGCAGCCCATACGCCCATGCCAAAATTCTAAATATTAATACCTCAAAAGCCATGGCACTGCCCGGTGTAAAGGCGGTTGTCACAGGTAAAGATACCGAAGGCATTAAATGGGGGGTCTTTGCCTATACCCGGGACCAGGAATTTATTCAAACCCAAAAAGTCAGATACATAGGAGATGAGGTGGCAGGGGTTGCTGCTGTTGATGAAGAGACTGCTATAAAAGCACTTGATTTAATCGAAGTTACATATGAAGAACTGCCGGCAGTATTTGACCCCATGGCAGCCATGGCTTCACAAACAGAACTCATCCATGAGGATTTTCCCGACAATATAAACATACATGTTAATATTGATACCGGACATGTGGATGAAAATTTTAAAAAAGCCCACTATATAAGGGAAGATACCTTTGTGGCATCTGAAGAATCATATTTCCAGGCTGAACCCTATGCTATTGCTGCAAGGTTTGACCATGAAGACTGCCTGGAAGTCTGGATGCCCAATGGCGGACCTCATATGAAAGCCAAACCCCTCTCCAATGCATTCAAAATTCCCCTTCATAAGGTAAAGGTCAGAAAAATCGCCATTGGCGGTGCATTTGGGGGACGATCAGAGATATGCCCTGTGGACTATATTTGTGCCCTTCTGGCGAAGAAAACCAAACAGCCTGTAAAAATCGAATTCACAAGAGAAGAAAACACCATTGCCACCCGACAGGGACATTCCATGATCACCACACATAAAACCGGTGTGGACAAGGACGGAAGGGTCCTGGCAAGGGAAACCACATGCTATATGGACGGGGGTGCATATTCAAGCACGGGGCCCATTGCAACAAGTGTCCCTTTTCTTTCAATGGAACAGGCGTATCGAATGGGAAGTGTTCGCTACAACGGATATAGAATTTATACCAATAAGCCAATCAGGGGCATGATAAGAACCCACGGACGCGGATTTGCCTGTGGGCTTGATACCCAGCTGGACATGATTGCAGAAAACCTTGGCATTGATCCTGTGGAAATAAGATTGAAAAATTCCAGACAATCGGGTGAATATACCAGTACTAAATCCTATGTGGATTCATGCGCCATGGATGAAACCATTTTAAAAGCTGTTGAAAAATCCGGGTTCAAGGAAAAATGGGGGAAACTGCCACCATTCCATGGTATCGGTATCGGTACCAATTCAGTTCAGACAGGCTTTCCCATGGGGATTCGCGGAGGTTCCCAATCCTTTATTAAATTCAACGAGGATGGAGAAGCAACCGTCATGTCAGGCGTTGTGGACAACGGCCAGGGTAATGACAATATGCTGGTCCAGATTGCTGCTGAAGAGCTGGGCCTTTTACCCGAAGATATACACCTGGTTTCAGCTGACACGGAAACCACATCTTCAGATCCGGGCTCCTATTCCCAGGTCTCAACCTTTGTAGGCGGCCAGGCTGTAAAAAATGCCGCAGCAAACTGCAGGGAAAAACTTTTCAAGGTTGCTTCCAAAATATTAAAAGTAGCGCCGGAAACCCTTGCGGCTGCAAACCGCATGATTTTTGTCAAAAATGACCCTGAAAAATCCATCCCCATTAGAAAAGTGGTACGTATCAGTCTTTTAAACTTTACGTCCGTCAATGCCGAAGGGGGATACTGGCCCAGGGTGGACATGAAACGCGAATGGGTATCCAACCCATATGGACAAATGTGTGAAGCTTTTTCTTTTGGTACCACCATTGTTGAGGTCAAGGTGGATCCCGACACAGGACAGGTTGAGGTGATGGAGGTAACAGCTGCCCAGGATGTTGGATATGCCCTGAACCCCCTTGTTTTAGAGGGTCAGTTTGAGGGCTCCATTGCAATGGGTGGTCAGGGTGGTATGCTGACAGAATATCATGAGTGGAAGGATGGCAGGTGCATCAACACCACAATGCTGGATTATAAACTGCCACTGGCCTGTGACATGCCTCCAAAAATAAATAATATCATCGTGGAATCAATTGATCCAAAAGGACCATACGGAGCAAAGGAAGCCGGTATGTCCATTGCCATGTCTGCAGCACAGGGGTACAGTTCCGCAGTCAGTAATGCAATCGGTGTTTACATGGACTCTTTCCCTTTAACCCCGGATAAGATACTTGCTGCAATTAAAGAAAAAAAACAATGATGATAAACATCTGAAGTTAAAGGGAAAGGATTATGCCGGAGAAGATAAAAGACCTTATTATTGCTGTCAAAGGTGCCGGAGAAATGGCTACGGGTACTGCCTGCCGCCTTTTTCAATCCAATTTTAAAAATATATTCATGATGGAAACACAAAGCCCCATGGCCGTCAGAAGGCAGGTTTCTTTTAGCGAGGCAGTCTATGATGGTAAAATTATCGTGGAAGGTGTTCAAGCAAAAAAGGCCTTGAAAACAGATGAATTCCAGACTATCTGGGAAAGCGACAGCATCCCTGTTATTATTGATCCGGATTGGAAATCCATTAAAGAGATCAAGCCCCATGTGGTGATAGATGCCATTATTGCTAAAAAAAATCTGGGGACAAATCTTTTAGAAGCATCTTTAGTAATAGGACTTGGTCCTGGATTTGAGGCCGGCAAAGATGTGCACATGGCCATAGAAACCAACAGGGGCCATAATCTTGGAAGAGTTATTTTAAAAGGATGTCCCCAAAAAGATACGGGTATCCCGGGAAATACAGGCGGATATACTTATGAAAGGGTGCTAAGGGCACCATGCGCCGGAATATTCCATTCCGTTTTAGATATCGGCACAATCGTCAAAAAAGAACAAATTGTCGGGTATGTTGACAAAACTCCCGTTAAAGTGATGATTGACGGAATTATACGCGGACAGATCAGAAACAACACCATGGTAGCTGATAAATTGAAAATCGGAGACATTGAGCCCAGGGGGAATAAGGAATATTGCAGAACGATTTCTGAAAAAGCGCGTGCCATTGGAGGCAGTGTGCTTGAAACAATTTTAAGAAAATACAATAATTGACCAGATCATACAGAATAAAAAAATAATATACTTACAGGAGGGAAAACATGCGTGCATTAATCATAGGAGGAGTTGGCGGTATGGGTCAGGGAGTGGCAAGGGATTTGATAAAACAAAAACAGGTGGAAGCGGTTATTTTAGCTGATCTGTACCCAGACCCTGAAAGACTGTCAACAAAATTACGTGAGAATAAAAAAACAAGCCTTATAAAAATGGATGTCAATGACCATGACTTAATGGTTAAGGCATTCAAGGATGTCAATGTGGTTATCAACACGGCCGGACCATTTTATAAGACTGCTGTGCCCGTGGCCAAAGCAGCAGTTGAGGCAAAGGTAAACTATATTGATATCTGTGACGACTATGAAGGGACCGAAATTCTTTTTAATTCAGATATTGATTATATGGCAAAAAAAGCAGGTATAACTGTCCTTACAGGCATGGGCTCTGATCCGGGCACCAACAATATCCTGGTAAAGTGGTATGCAGACCGTATGGACAAAGTTGATGAAATATATCTTTACTGGGTGGTAAGTATTGCTGAACTTGCAGGTGCTGCATGGGACCACAGTCTTCATATGACACTTGGAAAAATTCCCCAGTATATTGATGGAAAACTGGTCTATGTCGAAGGCGGGACCGAAGAAGTCGCAGAACAATTTCTTGAGCCCCTTGGCACCTGCCATGTCCGATATGTGGGACATCCCCAGCCCCTGACGCTGCCAAGATACATCAAAGGGGTTAAAAACGTGATCATCAAGGGAGCCCTTATCCCCTTATGGGTGGACGAACTGATACAAGAGCAAAAAAAGACAGGTCTTTTAGGGTCTGAACCCATTGATATTAAAGGAACCAAGGTAAGCCCATATGACATGGCGCTAAAACTATGGGAAACTATTCCAGAGGGAAGAGATAATGGTCCCCAGTCTTCCGGACTTAAAGTCATTGTAAAAGGGCAAAAAGACGGTAAAAAAATTACATACACAGCTGATATGGTGGGAAGGATGGCACCGGGAACAGGACTTCCTGCCTCAATCGCATCTCTTATGATGGATGCAGGTGATGTTACTATAAAAGGCGTTGTGGCCCCGGAAGGCTGCATTGATCCGGATAAATTCCTTGGCGCATTCTTAAAAAGAGGGGCAAGGATTCATCAGACCCAAAAAATTTCATCCATGTTTGAAACCGACCGACTGGAAAAGGACAAATAAATCAGGAGGCCTTCCATGAAAAAAACCAAAAAACTAAATATCACTAAAAGCCGGGAATTGTTTGAACAAGCATTAACACTTATCCCCGGAGGAGTTCTTGGTGCCAGAAAGCCGGGCGATTTTATTAATGGGGAATACCCTATTTTTCTTGATACGGGTAAAGGCTGCCGTTTGATTGATGTTGATGGCAATGAATTTGTTGATTTTCTCTGTGGTTACGGCCCCATCATCCTTGGATATTGTGAAAAAGAAGTGGATGAAGCAGTTTACAAACAAATAAAAGAAAAAGGATTTTGTTTCAGCCTGACTCAGAAATTTCAGAATGAGCTTGCTAAAAAATTGACACAGATTGTACCCTCTTCTGAAATGAGCATTTTTTTAAAAACAGGTTCTGATGCTACTTCAGCCAGCATCCGTATTGCACGGGCCCACACAAAAAAACTTAAGGTAATGCGATGCGGCTACCATGGCTGGCATGACTGGTGTGTTGAGATGAAAGGAGGAATCCCTTCAAAATTCTATGAAGATGTTTTTGAATTTCAATACAACAACCTTGAACAACTGGAAGAGCTTATGGCAACCCATGGAGGTGAAACCGCCGCCATTATCATGACCCCTTTCGGCCACCCCAACCATCAAAAAATGCAGGAGCCAAACCCTGGTTTCCTTGAAGGGGCCAGACAAATTGCAGACAAGTATGGAGCAGTACTTATCTATGATGAGATTCGTACAGGTTTCAGACTTTCAATGGGCGGTGCTCAGAAACTTTACGGTGTTACCCCGGATTTGACAGTTTTAGGCAAGGCCATGGCCAACGGATATCCCATCTCTGTTGTAACCGGCAAAAAAGATATAATGATGGCAGCTGAAAGCAAGTTGTTCATTTCTTCAACATTTTTCCCCAACAGCGAGGCTTTTGTTGCTGCACTTAAAACCATTGAAATCCTTGAACGGGATGATGTGCTTGAAGATATATGGGAAAAGGGGAAAATGCTGATGAAAGGCATCCAGGCATTAATAGACAAATATGATATAGGTGCTGAGCTGACGGGCGTGGCTCCAATGTTCTACATCACTTTTAAAAAAGATGATACAGGCGCATACAAAGGCAAACGAAAGGATTTTTACACCCAGCTTATCCGGAAAGGATTCTTTTTCACTCCTTTTCACCATGCCTATATCAGTTACAGACATACCAAGGCTGACCTGGATCTCACCCTGAACGCCATAAACGAATCTTTAACTTTCATCAAAGCCAAGTATCAATAGGATATCACCGTCTGCCCTGATCCGCAGGGCAGACGGTACAGGGCCAACGCATGTAAACAATATTTGGTTAGTATCCTCAACAAGGATTGTAATTATTGGCAAAGCAGCTAGTTCAGGACAGGTTGCCTTGGATGAGCATTTTGGGACGTAAGGAAACTATATGCTATTGCCCTTATGGAAATTTGTAATAAAAAAGTAATACCTGAAATATTGAGTGTCATCCTGAGCAGACCCGAAAGGCATGATTCCATGCAGACCTTAAAAATTCTTCCCGGGTCCCGTACAATCCCATAGATCTTGACAATATACTTTTCTTAATCTATTTAAGTTGCTGGCTGGAATAATGAACCTGAAATTGTAAAATTTATATGAAATATACTCTATTAAACACAACTGAAGGCAGACTTTTGTTAAGCGGTATTTTTTTAAGCCTTCTGCTCATTATTTTTATCGGATTTACCGGTATCACTGAAATTCAAACAGCAAAAATCCTTGCCCTTGTCTTTTTTGCCCATACTTTTGGTGGACGGGCTGCCGGCATTGGTCTTTGCATTATCAACGGCTTTGGTGCCTTTTCCACCATTGCATATAATTTTTATATTGAAGTTCTCATCGTTTGTTTCACTTATTCCGGTTTTGTTTTGAGCACCACCAATTATCTTAAAATTCAATGGTTAAAAAAATTAATGGACCGGCTATCCCAAAAAGCCCTTACCCAAAAAGAAAAAATAAAACCCCTGGGATGGATTGGCATTTTTTTCTTTGTCATGGCACCTCTTCCTGTGACCGGACCTGTGGTTGGATCCATCATCGGATACATGCTCCGATTAAGCCTGTTCAGAAATTTTTCCGCCACTTTTCTAGGCACCTTTTCCGCAATCATTATCTGGTTTTACTGCTTTGATTTTCTAGAGCAACGCTATCACATGATCCAGTATCTTTTTGGCGCCATTGTTATTATTGTATTGATTCCCCATGTGAAAAAAATAAAAAAATTCATTTTTAATCACACTGATACAAAAAAAAATAAATAATAAAACCATCCGATAAAACTATTTTTTCAGAATGACAAACTAAAAGATTGTCAATGGATTTTCTATATATAGGCCTTATTATTCATAGGCATTTTCAAGAATATTAAGATAATCTTCCTGTCCAAGCTTTCTTGGATTTGAAGGTGTGGAATTATTTTCAAATGACATTTTGGAAATCCTATCAAATTGTTCTTTTCCAATGTTTAAGTCCCTGAATAAAGGAATTCCAAGCCTTTTTGATAATTTTTTTATATTCTGGATAAAAAATTCGGCCGCAGTCATGTCGTCTGCTTCATCAATCCCGGTCTGTCTTGCCAGTGTTGCCATTTTAACAAAGCAGTCCGGCAGGTTATAGGAAAGTACATGGGGCAGAAAGATTGAATTTGCCACGCCATGGGGAATGTCATATAATGCCCCGATGGATTCGGAAATACAATGGACGGCCGTTACATCGGAATTACCAAAGGCAAATCCTGCAATGGTTGAGCCAAACATTAAATTTTCACGCTCTGTATGGTGGTTTTCAATATCATCATATGCTCCTTCTATAGCGCCTAATATTAATTTAACGGCCTTTACTGCATGATTGTCCGTAATAAAGGTGGCAGGCTTTGAAAGATAGGCTTCAACTGCGTGGGTCAAGGCATCAAGGCCTGTGGATGCGATAATTGATGAAGGAAGGGTTTTAATTAAATCCGGATCCACAATGGAAACAGCCGGATACATTTTAGGGCCCTTGATGCTCATTTTAAATTTTCTGTTCACATCTGTAATCACTGAAACCCATGTAACTTCACTTCCAGTACCGCAGGTTGTGGGAATAGCAAGAAACGGCAGAGGGTCGTTCTTATATTTCTCTTTTCCTTCATAATCTTCAATATTGCCATGGTTTGTAGCAAGCAGGGATAGGGCCTTTCCTGCATCAAGGGGGCTTCCCCCTCCAAATCCTATTACCAGGTCAGGTTTCATTCGACGTATTTTTTCTGCTATTTTATTGATGGTATCGGATTTAGGATTTGCCTCAATCCCATCAAACATTTTGATACAAGGAAATTGTTTTAATACATTGTCCAGTAATCCGGATTGAACAATTCCTTTATCCGTAATAAGAACTGGATTCTTTACTTTCAGATATTCATCAACAATTAATCTAAGATTGTTAATTTCTCCTGATCCGAAATACAACCTGGCCGGCATATGAAAAAGCATATTAATGATCTCCTATTATAATTTTTTGTAATTATTTAAGCTCTTGCGCTTGAACCCGCCCTGTCAGATGGATATTTGTTTCGAGGCTATTCGCTTAACCTCCTGTAAATATCCATCAGACAGGGCTTTGGTGATAATTTTTTTAATGGGCTGAACAATTACATTTTTTTTTACTTTTGCATTAGAACAAATTTGATTGAATGTCGAGCTTTTTTCTTGTTTGAATTTCAGGAATAAAAATAATCCCCGTTTATGATTATTCTTTTTGAAAACCTCACTGATTTTTTATGCAGGGCCAACGCATGTAACTTTCTTATGATTACTCCATACCCGTTCAGGTCAGTTCACCTTTTCTTCGCTGGATGGGACATGTTGACATACTCTATGTCGGGCTACACTTGTGGCGGAAAAACTCGTTTCACTCAGACAGTTCCCGCCACTTAACGTTACACCCGACAGAGCCTGTAGCAACAGACCCCAAAATGCTCATCCAAGGCAACCTGACCTGAACTAGTTACTTTGCCAATAATTACAATCCTTGTTGAGGATACTAACCAAATATTATTTACATGTGATTGCCCTGCACTGATTTTTTATGAAACTGGAATTGATCATTTTTATTTTACCTGGTAAATAGTAAAAATCGCAAATGAAAGGGGAAATTATGAAGATTAAAATCAATTATTGTTCAGTCTGAAACTATGAACCAAGAGCTGCCGGTCTGGCAGATACCCTAAAAAAAGAGTTTGGCATAATATCTGAATTGATTGTCGGTTCAAATGGGGTGTATGAAGTGATTATGGATGGAAAAACTATTTTTTCAAAAAATCAGGCCAAACGATTCCCGGATGATGATGAAATCATTAACCTGATACATAGTGAAACTTAAAAAGGCTGCTTTTGTTGAAAGCAGCCTTTATAAGAAAAGGAAAAAAAGATGAAAAAATTAATATTTGTTATACGATATATCAATAAAGCAATTGGCGTGCCAAGTTTGATTATTTATTAAATAATATCATAACATACTCATTTTACTCAATTTTCTCAAATGTTTTTTTCATATTTTTTATTTTCCGAATTTTTCATTGGTTTTTTATGACCATTTATTCAATAAAAGTTCAAATATTTAAACTTTAAAATCAGTCAAATCAAGTCTAAATATATAAGATACTGAAATTAAAGAATAAAAATTAAATACTGATAAGTTTAAAAAATTAAACTTACAGGAACCAGACATCGCCATAATAGCCTGTAAGCTTAATTCTCAAATCTTTAGTGTCTGACCGAAAACCTGAAAATTTTGGAAGCATAGGCTCCTTTGCGAACTTAGGGCTCACTCAAAAATAACATTTTGTGAGCCGATTCATCCTGTCCGACAGCGTTGTTAAAACACGGTAT
>JABGOU010000052.1 GCA_018645325.1 Desulfobacula sp. | reverse complement strand
CTGCGAAGGACGCGGGCCTTTCCGATGGACCTGTATGTCAGGTGATGCAAGCGATCTGGCTCGATTAGATGATCTGGTACTGGAAATGTTTCCTGAAGATAAACTGACTGTGAAGTGGATTAACCTGGCGCGTAAAAATTTACCAATTGAAGCCTTGCCCGCCCGTGTCTGTTATCTGGGGTTTGGTGAAAGAAAAGCCTTTGCCCTGAAAGTTAACGAACTGGTTAAGAAGGGCGAGATCCATGCACCGGTTGCCTTTTCCCGGGATAACCTGGATTCCGGTTCCATTGTGAACCCGACTTTTGAATCTGAAAAGATGAAAGACGGTGGGGATCTGATCTCTGACTGGCCCATGTTAAATGCATTATTAAATTGTGCTGCCATGTGTGATTTGATTGCCATTCAGGCAAATTACTCCATGGGTGAAGCTGTTCATACGGGTGTGACCATGATAGCCGACGGAAGTGAAGAAGCTGATCTAAGACTGGATGCATGTATGACCACTGACTCTGGAATCGGAGTTGTTCGGCATGCTCAGGCCGGTTATGAAACGGCACGCAAAGTTGCAAACGGAAAAGGAAAATTGACAACAGACAGCATCAAGGTCCCTTTGTGGTGGAGCCCCAAGGCAACCTTTGGTCCTGAAGGCGGTCATCAATTGCGCCGGAGCTCCCATACCAAAAAGGATTAGATATCCATGTGAGAACAAAGAACTGGTGTAACGCTTCAAATAACAATAAAGGAAGAATCATGGCAAACACAATAAGTTTTGAACCAAAATTGACATTCCTCTCTGATGAAGATCAAGAAAAAATCCACAGCACGGCTATGAACATTTTATCGGATATAGGAATGTTTATTCAACATAAAGAGGCTCTGACTCTATTATCCGAAGCCGGGTGTATCATAGAAGATGGGGATCTGGTAAAAATTCCTGAAAAATTAGTGCAGGATGCCGTTTCATCAGCCCCTTCCAATATCCCGGTCTATAACCGGGAAGGCGAACATGTGATGGATCTTGGAGGACGCAGGACATACTATGGCACGGGCTCAGACTTGATCTATGCTGTTGACCCGGATACCAATGATCGGAAAATGGCCACTTTGAATGATGTGAAAAGGGCCGCACATGTATCTGATGCTTTAGAAAATCTTGATTTTATTATGTCATTTGCACATCCAAGTGATATACCTCCAAAAGAATCCTATCTCCAGAGTTTTGCAACCATGGCAAAAAATTGTGTCAAACCCATTGTCTGCACTGCTGAAAATCGCCTGGACATCAATGAAATGTGGAATATTACCTGTATATTAAGAGGCAGTGAGGAAGACGCGCGGCAAAAACCATATTTTATCTGCTATGATGAGCCGATCAGTCCTTTAAAGCATCCCTTTGAAAGCCTTGAAAAATTACTCTTCTGCGCTGAAAAAAAAATTCCCTGTGTCTACTCCCCTGCCCCAAGTTCAGGAGCTGCAGCTCCCATTACCATTGCCGGGCATCTGGCTCAAGCATTGGCTGAAAGCCTTTGCGGACTTGTCATACATCAATTAAAAGCCAAAGGGGCCCCATTTCTAATGGGAATGGGGCAGGCAGTTTTGGATATGAGCTCCGGCAATTGCCTGTATAATGCGCCTGAAGGATTGATGGTCTATATAGGCATGGTCGAAATGCATCATTATTATAATATTCCCAACTGGGGATACGGTGCCACGAGTGATTCTCTGGAACCGGATTGGCAGGCAGGATTTGAAGCTGGAATGATGACCTTTTTTTCCCAGATGGGAGGATCAAACCTGTGCCATGATGTAGGTTATCTTGAGTTCGGGTTGACCAACAACCTGCTTGAAGTGGTGCTTTGCAATGAAATGATTGATCAGATCCGCAGAATTCATCAAGGCATTCCCATTGATGAAAACACCCTGGCATTGGATGTTATTAAAGATGTGGGATTGAAAAAAGGAGATTACCTGGCTCATAATCATACAGTTAAAAATCTTCGAAAAACCCAATGGCGCCCCAAACTTTTAAGCCGTATAGGAACTGAAAAATGGATAGAGCAAGGGAAAAAATCAATTGTTGACCGGGCAAAAATCAAATTAGATGATATTCTCAAAAATCACAAACCAAAACCCATCGACAATAAAAAACTATTTCAGATTAATACGCTGCTGGAAAACTTCAAATAAAATCAGGATAATAAAAATGACGATTCGCAATAATGTCAGCGATAAAGTCGCTATCTCCGAAGTCATATTGGATGAGTCTATCTATCCAAGGGAAAAGATTGATCATAGGCGTGTCAGTATTTTTGCTGAAAATTTAAGGGAAAACTTTCAATTTGATCCGATTGAAGTTCAAATCCATCCCCAAAAAAAAGGGAAATACCGGATACTGGATGGCGTGCATAGGTGGAGCGCGTATAAAGAGGTGGGTTTAACCGATATTCCCGTAATTATTAAAGATTTAAAAGGAATTGATCCTTTGCTGTATGCCGCCAAGATGGCAATCGGCCCAAAGCAGCTCACGGAAAAAGAAACCCGGTCTACAGCACGGCGCGCCTTTCAAAATAATTCCAGGTTAACCTCTTCTGAAATTGGCAGGCTTATTGGCAGATCCCGGCAGACAATTGACAATTATATTGCCGATTTAAGAGCGGTTCGACAAATTAAACTTGACCGAAAAATCTGGCGGATGAACCGGTTGGGAATCCCTCAAGAAAGAATTGCCAGGCGTTTAGGAGTTACCAGAGAATCTATTTCTAAGCATTTGGTAAAAATGCCAACATTGGCATTTTTATTAAATACCGATTTATCCCTTGGATTAACCATTCCCCAGGTGGCAACCAAACATAATTGGAGCGAACCTATGCTGTATTCCCTTGCTTTAGACGGGCAGAATGATCAAGCGCGTTTTAAAGCGTTGGGCTGGGGGCTGCGCACATGGGATTTGTGGAACTTTAATGAGTGTGACCCCCGGTTTGGAGATGACTGGCCGGGGCGTATTCCAGCCCAGATGATCGGACACATCCTTTTTTATTTTTCCCATCCTGGTGATCTGATCTTCGATCCAATGGCCGGCAGCGGCGTAACTGCTGACACCTGTCTGGCATTGGGCAGAAAATGCTGGAGCCTGGATATGGAGGAACGGCCAGATCTTCGCCCTGAAATCGAGCCCTATTACTGGGACATGACGATTAAAAACTGGGAAGATACCATCCTTGCGGGCAGGGAAAAACCAGACCTGATTATTTTTGACCCTCCCTATTTTCAGAAAAAAGCGGCCGACTATGGAGAAAACAGCATTGCCCGGATGTCCCGACGTGCATACCTGCACTTTCTGGATAATTTTTTCAGGTTTCTCAAAAAAACCACCAAGGAAACCACCCGGCTTGCCCTAATCAATTCTGACTGGCATGATTTTCAAGGCTGTCCTGCTTTTGAAGAAGAAACACAAAACGCGATCCTCTTAACTGATTATTATAAAATATTGGAGCCGGCAGGATGGGAATTGACCCATATTATTCAGGCACCATTGTCTTCGGAACGGTTTAACGCAATTACAGTCAGTGCCATGCAGAAGAAAAAAATCCTGGGCGTTACCAGCCGGTATATTCTTATGCTGAAACAAAAAACTAAATTCGGCCTTTGATGCAACAAAGTAGATGGGCCAAAAGACAAGCAATTTCGTTCAGGTTATAAAATTTGCGGTCCTAACCCTGGAGATGAATTTGTGCCCCGGAGATTTGAATTAATATTTATTATCCCTGTTTTAATTATTTGGATACCGGAATTATAAAAAATTTCAAAACGTTACTTTTTCTAAAAAACTGAGGGCTGCACGTTATTGTGTTCACGAATTCTTTGATCAAAAATGGCGAGCACTTCTTTTGGAAATAATGGCCCTATTTAAATTTTTCCTCGTGACTGTATATACCATAATTATAGTTCATAGCATATGAATTGACACCTTCCTCTTATTGATAAGGAAGAGAAAAGCATCAACTCATGTGCATTTATCTATAAACGCTATTACTTCAAGAAAAAGCAGAGATTTATTGAAAATGAAACGTTGGTATTATTTTTATATAAAAATTATAGTTGAAGAATGGCCGATAGCACTGCCAAAATGTCATAAATTGAAATTGGAACAGCACCCTGATAAGACATTGATCGGCAGGACAGAGCGTGGATTTGATTTCCTCGGTTATCATTTCAAGCCCGGCAGGCTTTCTGTTGCTGGCAAGTCGCTTGAAAGGCTAATGGAAAGTATGACCCGGCTTTATGAGCAAGGTGTGGACCCAGTTCGCATTGGGTCATATGTCAAACGGTGGTTTCAATGGGCGCATGCAAATCATATTTTGTGGCTGAAAGAAGACAGACAGGGAAGAATACAGTACCGATTCCATACTCAGCGTTGTCTACCTGGTACGAGGCCTTGTAGCTTCACCCTTAATTTTCCTTTTGAACCCTGCTAGGAGTGCGCAACCCCCGCTGAACAGCAGCAAGGTTCCAGGCCCGCTGCCATAAATCACAACAGTCGCAATGACTTGTCAGGGCTTTTTAAAGAATTAATCTGGCAGCGTTCTACTCTCCCACACAGTCTCCCATGCAGTACCATCGACGTTAAAGAGCTTAACTTCCGTGTTCAAGATGGAATTCGGGGAATTCGTGTCCCCCGAATTTCGGTGTGGCCTCTTTGCCATTGCTACCAGATTAAAAGGGTCAGATTCTGAACTTTTGAAAGATATAAAAACCATAACCCGTAAAACAGATGACGATGGTTACTCAGCTGCAGCAGATGGTGCGCTTATTGTTGACGGCATCTGCATTTATGAGATGACGAATTTCAGTGTTGTTTTTAATAAAATCAAAAGCAGACAAAAATATTTAGGGTTCATTCAAAAATAAACCAGCAAAATCATCAATTTGAAATCTTATAGATTTTCATTTTCCTGTAGAGGCTCTGGCGGCTTATGCTCAGTACCTTTGCCGCCTTTGTTTTATTCCAGCGCACCTTGTTTAAAGCCATAAGAAGTTCTTCTTTTGTCGTTGGATTTGAAACGGATGTGTTTTCCAGTGAAATTTCCAGGGGAATGTGTTTTAATTGAATCACATTTGATTTGCAGAGAATAAATGCGTGCTCAATGGCATGCTTAAGTTCCCTGATATTACCGGGCCATGAATATTTCATAAATCTCTGGCGGACATTGTCTGAGATGCCTTTAATATGCTTTTCAAACTGTTCATTGAAAATACAAATAAAATGTTCCACCAGCAAAGGAATATCTTCACGTCTCTTGTTTAATGGAGGCAGGTGAATCTCTACTACTTTAAGCCGGTAATACAAGTCCTGTCGAAACCTTCCACTGGCAACCTCTTTTTTCAGGTCAAGATTGGTTGCAGCAACCACACGCACGTCAACATTAATTGTTGCCGAATCACCTACCCTCTCAAATTCCTGCTCCTGTACAACCCTTAGCAATCTGAGCTGCATTCTTGGTGATATCTCACCCACTTCATCCAGAAAAATTGTACCGCCATCCGCATGTTCAAAACGACCGATCCTATCTTTGAAAGCGCCACTGAAAGCACCTTTGATATGACCGAATAATTCACTTTCAAGAAGATTTTCCGAAAGGGCGGCACAGTTGACTTTTACCAACGGTTTTTGGGGGTCATTACTTTTTAAATGAAGTGCCTCTGCAACAAGTTCCTTGCCAGTACCACTCTCCCCTGAAATCAAAACAATTGTTTTTACATCTGCAAGGGTGTCGATCAGAGAAAAAATCTCCTGAATAGCGTCACTCTTCCCTATCATGTTGTGATATGTGTGACGCATTTTCATGTCCCGCTCAAGACGAAACAGACGGGTTTGATCCCTGATTGCCAGAATACCACCAGACAATTTCCCCCTGCTGTCCAACAAGGGAGATGCAGTCAGATTCACCACCTGCCCAGTATTGATATCATGGCTGCAGGAGACCTGTGAATACTCAACTGATTTTTTCAGGGATATCGTCTTTTCAAGGGCCATGATGCACTGGCCATTACAGGGAAGTTCCATGGATCGCAATGATTTTCCCTTGCTGGTTTTCGTAAAAATTTTGCATATTTTTTCAGCAGCCTTATTGGCTTCGATGATATTCAAGTCCTTGTCAACGGAAATGAGGACATCTTTAACGCTTGAAAAAATGGCTTCCAAATTGGACTTATATCTTTCCTTTTCATCAACAAGTCTCTTGTATCTCAAGGCGGCTTTTGCAACCTTTAATAAACCATCCTGTAATACAGGTTTAGAAAGATAATCAAAAGCACCTATCCTGAGAGCTTCCGACGCTGTTTCAATGGTAGGTACCCCTGTTATCATTACCACAGGACAATTTAAATTCTTTTTATTCACAGCTTTCAGTATATCAATGCCTGTACGCCCTTTCAGCAAAATATCTGCAAACACAAGATCAAATTCAAGCTGATTGATTTTCTGCAAAGCAGTATTAAAATCCTCTGCAGTTGTAACATCATACCCTTCATCAGATAAAAACCGACCCAGGGTAAAACAGATATTCTCTTCGTCATCCACAATCAGTATTTTTATAGTCATGATCTACCTTCCATTGGAAAATCAATGATGACTCTGGTAAATTCACCTTCAAGGCTTTCAATTTTCATTTTGCCCTTATGACCGCTGATAATGCCGTGACTGATGCTCAACCCCAGGCCGGTTCCCTGTCCGCCGGGCTTAGTAGTAAAAAATGGATCCATTACCCGGTCAATCAATCTATCAGGAATGCCCGGACCATTGTCCTCAAAAACTATTCTTAAATATGTATGTTTCATAACTTTTTCCACACACCCTTTAATTTTTATAGTTTTTAATGATTCTTTTGTAAAGGACTTATGGTTCAAGGCAAAACGGGCATTGTTAATCAGATTTAAAAATACCTGCTGGATCTGCTGCATGTGACCAAAGATCATTGGCAAGTCAGAAGGAAGATCCACATCAAGGATAATGCCGCTTTTAACAATTTGAGCTTCTGTCAATGCAAATGTTTCTGCCAGAACATCCTTGATATTCAGCTCCATTTTGGAACCTTTTTTATCCTTTGCAAAGGATAGAAGACTACTGACGATATCTGCAATTCGGCTGCCTTCATTGATCATACGAAGGGCTATATCATTCTGTTCTCCCTTTTTTTTGTTTTCATTTAAAATGAGCTGGGCAAGATTTATAACACTGTTAATGGGATTATTGATCTCATGGGCAACACCCGCGGCAAGTTCACCAATAGATGCGAGGTGACCGGCCCGCATGGCCTCGGCTGCCAGAGCCTTTCTTTGTGTGATATCACGAAAAATGGTGACAATGGTTTTTGGAAGTCCCTTTTGGTTCAGGGATACGGCATTTGTTGTTTCCCAGAAATCATATCGTAAGCCATTTTCTTTTTTCAGATTAATCTCGCGTTCCTGCATATGACCTTCCCTGAAACATTTTTCAGCCACACACCCATCACATGGCTGATGCAGGCCTGCAAAGGCCTCATAACATTTTTTATTTTCAAGATCATCCCCAAAGGCATTTTTTGAAGTATGATTGGCCCACAGAATATTTAATTCTTCATCCAGCATCACCATATGGTCATTCGTGGAATTAATGATCCCTGCAAGTTTTTCCTCACTTTCCCTTAATGCCTTTTCAGCTACAATGCGGTCTGTTTCATCGGAATATACTGTAACAATCTCATTTGACGGTAGTTTGTAAACAAAATAGTCTCTCCATCCTTGGATTCGGTTGTCTTTATAAAATGCAGATGGAAAATGACCCGGCACACCTGTTTTCCATACTTTTTGAAAAATGGTAATTAAACCAAAATTCTGAATACCAGGAAATACATTGAGGATACTTTTTCCGATGATCTCTTTGTTTTCAAGCTGATCAATTCTCTTAGCAGATTTATTTGAATCCAGTACAATAAAATCTTTTCCATCTTTAACTGCTTTATAAATAATAACCCCACTTTTAGTATGTTCAAACATACCCCTGTACCGGTTTTCGCTTTCAGTTATCGTCTGTTTTGCCTGTTCATGCTTGACCACCTCTTTTTTTAATTCCTTTGTTTTTTCCTCCACAACAGCCCTAAGTGATCTGTTCCATCCTATCACCATGGCAATTAACAAAAAAATTACCCCAATGAAACCAATGAGAAAAATCAGAATTTTTTTGCTAAATATTGGGGAACGCTCAAGACGAATCCATTTGCTGTAAATTTCATATTTTTCATCAGAACTCAAGCTGGCAAGCCCTTTATTGAGTATACGGGTCAGCACAGGCCAGTCTTTTCTGGGTGCAAAACACAGTTTATACGTAAACCCGGATTCTCCGGCTACTTTCAGGTTTGTAATCGTTCCCTTTTCAATATAGTAGGAAGCACTGGCAATATTGACTACCATGGCATCAACAATCCCGAAGGAGACCTTTCTCAAACCCGTCTGAATATCCGGTACAATGTCTAGGTCAAGGTAGGGATAATTCAGGACAATATAATCATGGGCAGCATACTCGCGGACAACAGCAACTTTCATTCCTTTGAGCTTTTCAAGCGTCAACTCCCGGTCCACTTGCTGCCTGGCTATAATCACTGCTGGGAGTTCAACAAAAGGTTCTGTGAAATCAAGAAATATCTGTCTCTGGGAAGTCTTTGAGGCAGCAGTCACAAGGTCAATCTTTTTTTCCCTGGCATGAGTCAATACCTCAGACCACCCTTCCAGTTTGACAATTTTCGGCTCAAGACCCATCCGTTTGAGAATAAGACCAAGATAATCTGCCACCAGACCTTTATATTCTCCGGATGCATTAAAAAATTCAGCAGGTGGGAAGTCAGGATCAGGCGCACATAAAATGAATGGATGCTCCCTGATCCACTCTTGCTCAGATTGTGTCAGCACAATTGATTTGCCCTGTCCGGAAAAATCAGTGGAATTTTGCGAAGAGCAGCCTGCCATCATTATGATAAAAAGCAATATACTGATGCACTTTTTCATTCTCACACACGTTTCCGTTTACCCTAACGTTGCAAAAGTTATGAAGATTCCATATTCAAGGCATCAAGGTTGCACGGTAGTGTTCTACCGCAAAATCTTGATAACGAAGAAGATGATACAACACTGTCTTTATAGATCAGCCCTTGGAAAATATCAAATGTAATAGTTACGACTGACGCATGAAATATTTTAAAAGGCTTTGCTGTCTCGCACGCTCAATTTTTTGGACTTTTCTCAGCATTTCTTTCTCAATATTGTATCAGAATTGCAAAAAACCATCTGCTGTTATCTGAAATTATATGGATTTTCCCCATGCGTTTTAAATTAGCGCATAATCGTCCCTTTGTTGGCTCTGCTGTTAAGATTGTAAATATTCGTTGTTTATATCAAGCGTAGCTGCAATGGTTTCTCTATCTGCTTCTTCACGTAATCAGCATTCAGCCACGGTCCTTTAAGTGTCTCGAAAATGAGTTTTATAGTCCCTCTCCTGCCAAAAGTTTTTATTACATCAATGAAGCATTCGCTGTATTGAACCAGAACATTTAACATGAGGCCAATACGCATTAAAAAATGATATCCTTTCATAGCAGTCCAGTCATATGAAAAACAGTGCTCATACTGGTAACCATGATGTTTTTGTATAAGAATCTCTGATTCAATATTCCAGCGATGACGTGCGGCCAGATTGCAACGTTCGTGTATATTCCGTTTGTTCAGTGGTTTGTTGGAAATCCAGGCATGTTTTGATTTTTTAGGTACAATTTCGTTAGATTTTTTATCCACCTCTTCCCAGGTTTCTTTGCAAACAACTACATGTATGGGTTGTGTTTTATTTCCATCATAATCATATCCAATATCATTTACCCATGTAAACGATTGATTTCTGTTTCCCCATTTCATGTTAAAATGATTTTTGGTTTCAAGACACTGAAGAGCATCATATTCTTTCCACACTGTTGAAAGAGAGTCATCTTTTAGAACTATCATATTGTCCCAGCGATTATTGCGGCATATTTCCATGACAGGTCCGTTGGCGTATAAACCATCCAGAAGAAGCATAATTGGCAGCCTTTTAAACGTGGACTTCAACCTTATAGCCAACCGTTTAAATGCTTTTGTTTCACAATCCTGCTTTTTTCTGTCAGTGTCGCCTTCAGTATAGCTTAAAAATTCACTCATAAATGGAATCGTCATGCCATTTTGAAATGCCAGACTCGCCTCCAGAACATACACATAGTATTGTTTGTATTTGTGGTTTTCTTTACCAACTGTACGTTCCTGGCATTCTTCACTCCAGATATAATCTCTTACCATTTTTTGTGTTCCATCAATGGCTATTGGATAATGCTTATCAATTAAATAACGAGTAAATTTTTTATTTCTTATAAGCTTTTGAATGCAGGCAATTAATGCTTCTTCGATTTGATGAACTTTAATGCCGGTTAACAAGCGCATCAGAGTATCATTATGCGGTAATTGTTTAATTTCAGGAAAAAATTGTTTAAGGTTTTGTAAAAATACAGGCATCGTCATCTCTCTATCTGCTTCACGCCTGGATGCCACGTTAAATACAAACATGAAGATCCCGTAAATCATGAGAACGGTTAGCTTGTGTTTTAATTTTTTCGGATTCCTTGGATCCCTAATCTTGGTTAAACCTTTTAGTAATCCAGGAAGCTGGGATTTGATAACTCTGATTTGATCTGTGACAATTGTGTTGCGGGCTCTGGTTTCTTCTTCAACTGTTTTATACTCACAGGTGCTGTTCTTTAGTGTGATTTTTGGTGTGCTCTTCAATTGTTCCGAAATCTGTTTTTCACGCAGGGTAGCTTGGGCCTTGTTTTTTTCTATTCTCATCTGGTTAATTGTTTTCTTATCAGGATGTTTATTCATATTCCACCTTCCCAGTCAAATTTTCAGAACATAAAATTTTGTGAAAATCCTTAACTAAAGGCTTCATATAAATCTTTTTGGGAGTTGTTTTGTATGTTTCGCCCTTGCGAACAAGGCCTTGCCCCGTTGTCATACCAATACATTCCCAGTTGGAGGCTTGATAACATGTCCCATGGTAGAGTTTCGGATCAACAAAGGTCTCCATTAAAACAGGCTGAAAACTCCACTTTTTATGCCAGTCATCTCTTACCCGGCGGGCAACCTTCCCTAATGCATGGCTGGCTAAATTCTTTACGCTTACCCATGGAAAAATTAAAAATCGAGAATTATTAATAACCCATGCCAAGTTCCGTAGCCTTTGGTTTATTGTCCATCCGATCCATTTGTCTCTTACTGTCATTGATTTTGCTGCACCTGAAAATAATAGGCATCCAAGAATTTTGTGACCACCTTTAATAAAATATCGTGTGACATATCCAAACGGTTGGCTATAACCAAGATAATGATACCGGAGCATATATTCATTCCACAGCCTGATATCTTTTTTGTCAGTTACAATTTGTAAAATAATATTGTCGAAACCACCTGCTATACTTTTTATAACAGGCTCAGGCTCTGTGCTGGAAGTCAATACTATCTTTGTTGTCTTTGGTTTAATCTGAATCCGCTTTGCCGGAAGTTGTATAAAACCCTTTGCTTCCAATTTTTCTAACATTTTCAAGCAAGCATCAAATTTGTTGCTGCCTGATGCTGTATGCCATTCCAAATGTTCACAAATTGTCTCTGTTAATTCATAGCGGCTTAAATTTGAAAACAAACTGACAGTTTCCTGCACATCTTTTATCTCTTGAGGGGTAACTTCCCGGCCACAGCAAACCATAGTGAGATCATTTTTTTGAAGCATAGCTGTTTCCTTCTGGTTTGGTTTATATATAAGGACAACGCTACATTACCAAAATTAAAAAATTATGTCTATAGCTTTTTTGCGACAAAAAAAATTATGGCTTTAAAGAAACCCTTACTATCATTGACTTAAAAAAAACGTGCGTCAAGGCTGTGTAATAGTATCGGTTTGCCGCTGTCAAGGGGCGCAATATGATCATTCTCCCCACTGAAGGAAAATATCCAGATGTTTCCGCTGGCCGTTTTCCCAACGGATCATGGATGGTGTAAACTTGCCCTGATTCCTGTAGCCATTAAAATTTTTGAATCGTATATGGCCCTCAAGAGCCTTGTAGTCAGTCATTTTCAGCGCATCCTTAATCTTGACCGGTTCCAGGGATTGGGCTGATTCAATTGCTTTTGCCAGTACATGCATGGCATCATAGCCGAAAATGATGGCGTAGTGCATGGGTTTGTTAAAGTTCTGGCGCACCTGCTGTTCAAAATCCAAAGGGACTTTCCCCCACAGGGAAATTGCATATGTTCCCTCCACGGCATCTTTGCCGGCTCTCCTGGGAAGTTCCATTTCACCCATCTCTTCGGAACCGATGAATTTAGTTCGGTGCATCAGCCCCTTTAGTTTGGCCTGGGTTAAAATAGTTGCCCCTTCTGAGGCCGTACCCACATAAAAAAGGATATCCGGTTTGGCCTTCTTAATCCGTTCCAGCTGATCCGAGTAATCCGTACTTCCCCGGTCAAAGGTCTCCTTGACCACAGTTTTTATGTCACGCCATTCCAATTCGTTCATCACTGTTTCCGTAAAAAGATTTCCATACCCGTCATTGATAACGAGAAAGCCGGCAGCCCTTGCATCAAAGGTTTTCAAAACTTTAGGCATCACGGAAGGAATCATCATCATCACGGTGGGCCTCATTCTAAAATAGAACTCATGCCCTGGCTTTGTAACGCTGTCCACAGCACATTCGATGGTAAGCCCCGGGACTTGATACTGATCACACAGCGGAGCAATAGAACTGCAGACTGTGCTGCAGTGATCGCCGAGAATAGCGACCACTTTATCTTCTGTTACCATTTTGTGTACATTTAAAACCCCTTCATCCGGCGTGCACATGCTGTCATATTTAACTATCCGGATCTTGTGAAGCTTACCATTGATTGAAATCCCCTTTTTGTTGATCTCCATAAGAGCCAGGAGAATACCCCGAAAACCGTTATTGCCGTATTCGGCTGCCGTCCCGGTAAAGGGTGCTGTGTAACCAATACGGATCTCACCGGTTTCACTGCCGATTGCCGGAGTTATCATCAACACCGAAATAGTCAGCACCAACATAAAAAACGCGACTCTTGCTTTGGTAAGGTTCTTCATTTTTACCCCCTGAATGGTGTCTAAAGACTTCAACTGGATCGATGGAAAATCATTGTGAAACTGCAGACCATCACGTACACTGTTTTTACAGCGTTTTAACGTTTAACAAGCAACACATTGGAGATGGCCCTGCGGATTACTTTTTCGGAAACTGATCCCATAAAAGCATTTTTTATATTATTCCTGCCGTGGGACCCCAATACAATAATTGACACAGCTTCTTCCTTTTCAACTTTCAAGATTTCCTTTACGGGATAACCTTTTTCAATTCTGATTTTAACTTCATACCCGGCAGCCTCAAGCTCAGCAGCAATGGGTGCTATCTTCTTCTCTCGGTCTTTTCCCAGTCGTAGCTCTGCTTCATCCATATCTTCATGGTATCGGCCATCCTGAAAATAAGCTGCCTTGTGGATAGTTTCCAGGGTGTCCAGTACTCGCTGGTGGATGACATTAAGAATAATAACCTTTTGGGCTCCTGTATTGTGAAGCTGTTTAAGGTACTCAATACTCTTACCGGCAGTATCTGAAAAGTCTGTTGGATATAGTATGGTTTTAAACACTGGAATCTCCTTTTTAAAAAAATATTCACTGGTTATCAGACAATATCTATTGTCTGATAACCAGTGGAAAAAGCAATTTCTGCAAAACCTATACCCTGGAATCACTTTCCGAAAAACAGATCCGGTAAAAATGTCACCAGAGACGGAATCAGGCACATCAATGTCACAACGACAATGAGAATCATCACAAACCAGATGATCTCTTTGCTGTAGGTCAGCGCATCCACCTTAGCCAGGTGGCAGGTAATATAAAACCCCATACCCACGGGCGGTGTAATCATGGCCAGCTGAAGGGTCAATACCATCACTACCCCGAAGTGGACCGGGTTGATGCCGAGCTTTAAAACCACAGGAAGCAGTAAAGGCCCCATAATTACCAGCAAAGACAAGTCTTCCATAATCATACCCAGCAAAATGAGCAACCCCACAATAATAAACATGGTAATAGTAGGGTTAGTGGTGATGGACATGATGGCCTTCATCAAATTCTGGGGTACTTGAGCCCGTGAAGCCAACGTACCCAGGGCTGCTGCCGCAGACATAACAAAGAGCAGCGCGCCTGTCGCCGTTCCGACATTGATAAAAATGCGAAATAATCTTTTCACGCCAAAGGCCTTATAAAAGACCATGGCTAAAATCATGGCGTAGATGCAGGCGACCGCAGCCGCCTCAGTGGGAGTAAACATACCAGTGAGAATGCCGCCGACCAGAATAATTGGCGTCAGAAGGGCAGGACCTGTGGCTGTCAACTGTTTCCATATATCCTTCATGGTCGCCCGTTTCTCTTTTGGATAACCTCTCTTTTTAGATAAAAAATAAACCACCAGCATGAGGCCCGCCCCCATCATAAAACCGGGGACAATACCACCCACCAGCATCCGGCCAACAGAGGTATTGGTCACGACAGCGCCCACCACCATACAGATACTGGGTGGGATAATGGGACCGATAATGGCCGAAGATGCGGTTACTGCAGCGCTGAAGGCCGGGTCGTATCCTTCGTCCTTCATGGCTTTAATCTCTACTTTACCCAGACCGGCTGTGTCGGCCAGCCCAGAGCCGGACATGCCGGCGAAGATCATACTGGCAATAATATTGACATGACCCAATCCTCCGGGAATGTGCCCAACCAGGGCTTTGGCAAATGAAAAAATTCGGTCCGTTATTTTAGCTTCGTTCATCAGTTCAGCCGCCAGCATGAAAAAAGGTACCGCTAAAAGGACGTAAGAATCCGAGGCAGAGATTACCCGGGTGGAAAAAGCCAGCAATTCCCTGGACTCCCCTGAAAAAAGAAGATAATAAATGGTACTGGATAATATACCAAAGGCGATGGGCATACCAAAAAAGAAGAAGATAAACATGGCGGCAAAAATATAAATCATGGGGTCACCTCTTCTTTTTTCTTAAAAATATGCTTAACCGTCGCTGCTATCATATAAATGGACATGATGGCACCGTTAATGGGAAGGGCCGACCAGACCCAGTACATCTGAATACCTGTCATAGGGGCGGGTCTGTATCCTGCCAGCAGCGTTACTTTGCCACTGAAATATGTCAGAATAATCATGGCGACTGCAGCAGTTGCGGAAATAAAAATCTTGATAACTTTACTCGTAGAGTGATTGACAAACCGGTGGATGGTAAACCCCATGGTGAGATGGGTGACGAGCCGGGTGACGATGCAGGCCCCTGTAAAGGTCATCCATATCAGGAGGAATCGACACGCTTCCGAGGCCCAATGGGTCGGATCGTTAAACAGATACCGTCGAAGCACCTCCTGAAATGTAATGGCTACCAGCGTCAGAAACAATATACCCATAAAATATTCCATGAAGGCGTTAATGACATCAAGTATTTTATCTGAAACCTGAACGATATTCATCTGGATCTCCTGTTTTTATAAAAGTCGGATATACCTGTCTTGTCCGGAATGCTCGGTTATCTTTTAAATAATAACCCGCAAGCTTCCTGCCAGACCACGGAGCCCGGCAGGAAACACTTGTAGCATAAGCTGTCTGCGCTTGGCAAAAGCTTTGGATTAGAAGTCCTTATTCATGATTTTATTGTAAACGGCAATGGCATCCTTGTTACCCTGAAGAATGGTATCGATATTGCTTTGAACCGCTTTTTTAAAACCAGAGGGATCTGTATCGATGAACTTGATTCCTTTTTCCTTTAATTCAGCAACAACGCCGCCCAACCGTTTTTCTACTTCCAAAGCGCCCTTGATGCTGGCAACATGGACAGCTCTTTTGAAAACATCTTTTTCCTTGTCATTGAGTTGTTTCCAGAATGCCATACTTGTCTGGTAAGAGATCATGTTGTAGAGGTTGTTGGTCTTATTGACATATTTAACGGCTTCATGAAATTTTTCGTCGTACATATCGAGAATGGGGTTATCAATGGCCGTGATGACACCGGTTTGGAGGCTGGTGTAGATTTCTCCCCAGTCCATGGAAGTCGGTTTTGCGCCGTAGGCTTTCCAGCACTGTACCAGGGGAGCCATCTGGGCAACACGATTGACCACGCCCTTGGCATCAGCAACGGTATGCATGGGTTGGTTGCTGAACTGACTGTACACGGATCCTGCTCTCATGTTTCCGATATTGGTAATTCCGTTTGTTTTAATCATTTTTTCGTTCATCTTGGCAAAGGTGGCGGAATTCATGAATAGTTCGTACTCATCTACTGAATCAAATTTATAATGAACACCAAAAACATTATATTCCGGAACCAGACCGGCAAATGTGCTGATAAACTCCGTATAAATATCAACGGTTCCAAGGGTCAATCCCTGAATCATGGCCAGAGTTCCACCCAAACCACCGGCCGGATAAACTTCAACTGTCCAGTCGGGAAGCTCTTTTTCCACAGCTTCTTTAAATGCCAATGCACCGTACTGAAAGATGGATGCGGGTGAGTTGACATGCCCTAATTTACAAATTTTCTTCTTTCCGGCAAAAGCCGGTGAGACTGAAAATGCTATTAAAACCAGACCAGCAATTAAAATACTTACAATTTTTTTCATTTGAGCTCCTCTTTTTTATAGTTGTGGGGGGGTATAGCCTCATAGCCTCCAGGCTTTGCTCCACCCAGTTAAAAACTTTTTTTTATTTTAGTGCCAGGCCAGTTACTGAGCCACACATGATCGTACCGAACTATCTGGCAGTACTTTTCTTTCCTGCTCATTTTTGTATCCTTTTGGGGACACAAAGCGTACAGTTGCCACTTTATTCTGAGTAAAAAAGTCAATCCCATCTTTTCCCTGTACTTTGTCCGTGCCGAGTAATGAGTCTTTGATGCCCCCAAACGGCAGGTATGGATGGGGGGCGCACACACCTACATTTACACCTACCATGCCCACGTCTGCTTCTGAAATAAAACGTTCTGTATAAAAAAGTTTGTCTGTAAATATACAGGCACCATTTCCAAACCCCTGCCCCCGGATAAGTTCAAGGGCATCATCAATACCGTCAATTTTCATTATAGAGACAACAGGACCGAAGATCTCCTCCTTGACAATGGTTCTGCAAGGGGTAACATCTGTAAACACAGTGGGCCCGACAAAATATCCATTTTTGTTTTTTTCAGGAACGTCCGGGTTCCGTCCATCCATAATGAGATTGGAACCGCCCTCTATCCCAAGTTCTATGTATTTTTCAATCGTCTTTTTTGCCTGTTTTGAAATCACGGGCCCCATATAAACATCAGAATCCATGGCATCTCCAACTTTTATGGTTTTAGATACCTCGACAATCCTCTCTATGACTTTATCATATATTTCAGGAACAATAGCCACAATGGAACCTGCTAGACAGCGCTGCCCGGCTGACCCGTAACAGGAGTGAACGAAGTTCTCTATAAACACATCAAGGTTTGCATCTTCCATAACAACGAGATAATTTTTCGCACCACCCAAAAGCATTGTCCGTTTTGCTCCATGGGCACAACCTTTGGCGATTTTTTTTGCAGTAGGTGTGGAACCTACAAGACATACACCTGAAATTGCAGGGTGATTATACCAGGTTTCAGGCACCTTGCGGTTCCCGTGAATAATATTGACAACTCCCGGCGGCAGATTGATTTCATTAAAAATTTCTCCCATCTTCTGCATAAAAAGAGGTGACTGGGTAGACGGTTTATAAACAAAGGTATTGCCGACACCAATGGCCCAGGGGATAAACCACCCAAATACCAGGGCTGGAAAATTAAAGGGTGCTACACCACCGAAAACACCTAAAGGCTGGCGTATTACGCGGCCATTAATATTTCCGGCAATCATATCAAGAGTCTCGCCCTGGATGAGAGTGGGAATTGAACAGGCTGCTTCTATAAGCTCAATGACCCGGGCTACCTCACCTCTGGCTTCACTGATGTGTTTGGCCTGATCAACTGCAATGGATACTGCAAGTTCCTCTGCATTATTTTCCATGGCACTTCGCATGGCAAAAATATATCCCATACGTTTTGAAATGGACATTTTTCTCCACAATTCAAAGGCGCGGCCAGATGACTCGACTGCTCGTAAGGATGTTTTATTTGTTGAAAGAGGTACTTCCCCAATCTGCTCTCCAGTTGACGGATTGAACAAAGGTACATACTCAACATCAATTTCCTCTTCCCATTTGCTGTCAATAAAATTTTTTATGCGAATAAATTCCATTGATAATTTACCTCCTGTATTTTTATTCAAAACTTGGCACTACATACCTTAAATTAAAGCAAAAACAGCGCCAAGGTTTAATAAAATAATAGTGATACTAATATTATAAATAAAAACAGAAGGTTATAATTTAATTTTAAAAAAATTTAAAAATGAAAAACAGAAGGAAATGTAATAATGGAACACTTTGTAACAATCGCTGACATTGCAGCTACACACCAGCTAAGACAGATAGATCAATGGAAATAACGCTTTTGACCCTATGCTATATTTTAATTATTTGTTTTAAAACCAATGAGTTGACATTAAAAATAAAGTCCCGCACGTGAAAATGTGACGATATGTAACACTGTTACACATATCTTACCCGAACATTGCATAAAAATTTTATCAGAAAAATAAAAAAATCTGAATTCATATAGGCTGATAAAAACTTGTAAGCATTTGCCGCTTTTTACGACTAAGGGTTCACTGAAAAATACCTTTACAGTTTTCGTTTATTATTTTCATTCGCAAAAACAAAAAAATTAAACACAAAAACAGAGGCAATATACATAGAAAAAATATCAGATGGATAATAACAAAGGAATTAAAAACTGAACACCCTCACTGGAAAAAAATGACCAGGAAATCCAAAAAAAAACTGCTTCAACAAATTGTAGATGAGGTAGTTAATAATTATGATTACTCTCAGACTCTGGACATCCCCATTGAGGTAAGCGGTTAATTAACCCCACCTATCAAAGCGTGTAACAATCAGATATAAATTAAACGGCGGGACCTGCAAGCATGGTTTTATCAATATTTTGAGGCATCAAAGCCATAAATTCATTAGCGGTCATGGCTTCAGGTAAATTCTCGAAGAGATATTCCAGATACCATTACGGTTCAAGGCCGTTAGCCTTGGCAGTTTCGATCAGGGTGTAAATGCACGCACTGGCATTGGCACCTTCAGGAGTGCAATTGAATAACCAGTTTTTTCGACCCACAACGAAGGGCCTTATTGCATTTTCAACCACAAACACTTGAATGACCGAGATATCTGGCAAGATATGGCATCATGGAATTTAGCTTGATTCCACATAGCATCCATTCGTTCATTTTATCCACAACGAACGTATGCCGAAAAAAATCAAAACGTTTGGATTTTAGTAGTTATCCAAACCTAAATAAAATCCAAACCTTTTTTAAAAATGTCTGATATTTGAGGATTTTTATCGAAAAAAGGTTGGATTTTATTTCACGTTGTATGACCTTCTTATTAAATACATAAACAGGAGGCTATACAAATGAATGTACAAAATCTACGGGATAATTGTCCCAAACTCATTTCCTACATGGAAACCAACGGTTACTCAAAAACATATGTTGACAGATTCAAACGAGAGATTAAAAAAATTATTTCAGCAGATTCAAATGAATGGTCATGCTACACAGATGTGTATCTGGAGTACACCAAAACGTCACAATCCCCTGATTATCTTCGTGATAAACGAACTATCATAGGTGCCATTGAACAGTTTGATGTTCATGGCAGGTACCCGGATGGAAGACGCAGGCATGAACTTTTCGAAAGGGGTTCTTATCCCTTGTTGTCATCGGAATTCAAATTCGTCATCGATCTTTACTGTGAAGTGGAAAAAAAACGTGGCAAGAAAAAATTTACTACCGTTTATACAGAATCTCATAATGCATCTACATTTTTCTTATCCCTCCAGCAAAAAGGAATTAACTGCCTGGGAAAAACTACAGAAGAAGCCGTGCTTTCAATATTTATGTCCCCGGATGAAACATTGCTTAGGAGCTGTTCTTACAAAAAAAATATTGCTGCGGTATTGAAGGCGTGTATCCCTTACCATCCAGAAACATGTCCTCGAATTTTAGCTTTTCTTCCCGCTTTAAGGGAAACTCGAAAAAATATACAGTACCTAACATCGAAGGAAATCCAGAAAGTTAAGGGCGTACTGACTGATGGTGAAAATCTTCTTACGCTCCGTGATAAAGCAATTGGAATGCTTGCACTTTACACAGGACTGCGTGGCTGTGATATTGCAGGATTGACACTTTACGCCATTGACTGGGACAAGGATTTATTTTTTATCAGACAGCAAAAAACGAAAATTCCTCTTGAACTTCCTTTAACAGCAGTTGTCGGAAATGCCATTTATGACTATCTGACATCAGAGCGCCCACACACAGAAAGCAGATATATTTTTGTTTCCCAACTTAAGCCATATGAACGACTGAAAAACAGAAGCATTGGCAACGTAGCAGGCCGGATCATGAAAGCTGCAGGCATCCGGCAGTCAAAAGGCGACCGGAAAGTATTTCATATCTTCCGCCATCATTTTGCCACAGAACTTTTGGGGAACGGAGTTCCTCAGCCTGTTATCAGCAGGGCACTTGGTCACACCTCGCCAGATTCTCTTGAGTCATACCTGAAAGCAGATTTTCCGCATTTGAAGGAATGCGCCATCAGCATAGAACATTTTCCTGTACCAAAGGAGGTGTTTTTCCATGAATAAATTCACTTCTTTTCTTGCGCCGTTCATGCAGGCATATGCTTTCTACCAAAAAGCATCCGGACGTTGGAGTGAGGCTTCTTCTTATAAACCAAACCTCATCCTGTTTGACCGATATTGCAAGAAACAATATCCGGAAGCTGCACTTCTATCTCAGGAAATGGTGGATGGATGGTGCCATCAGCGCGATACAGAATCCAACAATTCATGCAGATCAAGAATCAATGTTGTTGTAAGTTTTATACGATACTTGAGAAAGCGCGGAAAAACAGATGTTATGGAGCCTGAAATTCCAAGGAAGGAGCGATGCACATATATTCCCCATTCTTTTACAGATGTTGAGCTGAAAAAATTTTTCCATGCTTGTGATAGGCTGCCTTCCGCATCCTACACTCCCGAACAGCGATCTAGGAGAATAACTATTCCTGTATTCTTCCGTCTTCTTTACAGTAGTGGAATACGAACATATGAGGCAAGAATGCTGAGGGTTGAGAATGTCGATTTGTGCCAAAGGATTATAAACATCCGTTATTCCAAAGGTCATGCCCAGCATTACGTAGTGCTGCACGACTCCATGAATGAACTTTTAAAAACATATGATGAAGCTATTCGAAAGCAGTATCCTCACAGGGCCTATTTTTTTCCTGCAAAGGGTAACTCTTTTCATAAAAGGCAATGGGTACAGGCAAACTTCCGGGAATTATGGGATCAATATAACAACTCTCATGCTACTGCATATGAGCTCAGGCACCATTATGCCATAAAAAACATAAACCGCTGGACAGATGAAGGCTTTGGGTTTGATGCAAAACTGCTCTATCTCAGCAAAAGTATGGGACACAGCACACTGGAAAGCACAAAATATTATTATTCCCTTGTTCCTGGAATGGCTGACATCTTGGAAGAAAAAACAGGAATGGATTTCGAAAGCATTGTGCCGGAGGTGGATTATGAAGAAAGCTACGAATGAGTCTGTTGTAATCGCACGCCATATCAATGCTTTTTTGAATAAATATGTCCCTTCCCAGAAAAGTCACAGCAGCCATACATTGAAATCCTATCAATATGCACTGGCCTTATACATCGGTTTTTTGGAGACAGAAAAAGGAATAGGTGCAGAAAGCTTGTGTGGAGGATGTTTCAGAAGGATAATAATCGAGGAATGGCTGCAATGGCTGATGGAAGTGCGTTGTTGCAGGCCGGAAACCTGTAACAACCGGTTAGCATCCTTAAGGGCATTCCTAAAATACATGGGCAGTAGGGAAATTCGCCTGCTGTATCTTTCCGAGGATGCAACAAGAATTCCACGGAAAAAGGAAGTACGCAAAAGAGTAAAAGGGATGAGCAAAAAAGCAGTACAGGTATTGTTATCGGTTCCGGATTTATCCAGAAAAACAGGACGAAGAGATTTGTCACTCATGATTATCATATACAGCACTGCCGCCAGACTGGATGAAATCCTGTCTTTAAAAATAGAACAACTTTATTTGGATGCGGAAAAACCGAATGTCACGGTCATTGGAAAGGGAAATAAAATAAGAACCCTTTATCTTCTACCTAAGGCAGTTGCACATTTAAAAAAATATCTGAAAGAATTTCATGGTGATACTCCAAATCCAGAAGCTTATGTTTTTTATTCAAGGAATACCGGATTATATGGGAAAATGAGTCAAACTGCAGTAAATAAGCAACTGAAAAAACATGCCAGAGCCGCACATAAAATATGTGATGAAGTATCACGGGATCTTCATGCTCATCAGCTAAGACATGCCAAGGCCTCCCATTGGTTGGAAGACGGCATGAATATCGTACAAATTTCATTTCTTTTAGGACATGAACAGTTACAAACAACAATGGTATATGTTGATATTACCATAGAGCAGGAATTGAAAGCCCTTGCAACACTGGAAGATGAGAACGACAAAAAAGTATCAAAGAAATGGAAAAACACAAAAGGTGGACTGGCAGAATTCTGTGGTGTTAAGTCAATGAAAAAGTAAAGAAAAAAATCCAAACCTTTTTTTATCAAACTCCACAAATATCAAGCATTTTTGAAAAAGGTTTGGATTTTATTTAGGTTTGGATAACTCAGTGCATGTATAGTGGGTGCTTTATCACAGGTCTCGGCAAAAGGTGTCATGTTCCAAAGCTGCTTAAATTTTTTATCTAAGTTGTGTTTTTGGATAGGCTGATTACAGTCTTTACCTGGAAAAAACCATTCTGTAGATGGCAATATGGATACTATCCTTTGATGATATTTTCTATAATATTTTTGTGATTGATATCCTTTATACTCTTTCCACCATTATAGCTAAGACAAATTAAAAATTTAGAACATGCTATTCTCCGCTGACTTACATAGCCTTCAGAGAATGATTGTGAAAATTCATTCAGATAATCATCAAGTAATAACCTGCACCATTTGGGGAGTTTGTCGTAATTGCACGAGCTTTCATATACATATCTATTGGTAGTGATACACCCATTCTGAATGATGTCATTAATTTGAAAAAGGGAAATTCTGAATGCCTTAAATTTGGGGTGCTGCCATTTTGTTCTGTTATCATTCAACCATTTTAGCGCCACGCCATGCGAATACGGAAGTTGTTCTACCTCCAGGTATTGCTTGAAGGAACGATAACAATTTAAATGATTGTAAATAACAGATTTTGAAAAATAATTTTTGATAAGATGTTTATTTATCTTATCAACCGCCTTGTCATAATTTTGATACATGAAATTACCTCCATAATTAAAAGTAATTTCAGTATCATACTATTTTATAAAATCCTCAGGATTTAAGAAAAAAGTCTTTTATTTAAGCCGCTTTCACTCGATCCTGAGGATTTTCTAAAAATGAGGATAAAACCACATTATTATCAGGACCGACTCTACCATCTTCAGCATATAGGATCAGCCGGTGCCACTGACCGAGGGTATAGCCCATTGCCTTACCGAGTAAACTTTTGGGTGGAACCTTGTCAACTTTTGCATCTAACCATTTTTTAAATTCATTGAGGATGGGCACAGCTTTTTCCTGTCTTACCTTGTACAGGTCATTATTTGATAATTCTTGTTCTCGGACTTGCTTTTCAATTTTATACAGCTTGCTGATATATTTTAAAGCAGTCCTTGAAAAACCTTGTCAGATACCTTTTCAAGTCTTGCCAGCGCTTTTATCAGGTAATCAGGCAGCGATTATAGTGTCTATTTTCAGTCGCTGGAAGCCCTTAATCAAAAAACATTGACTTCTTTTTCCAATTCTTAGAGCGGCTCAGAATTCGAGGGCATTATCTTTCTCTTTGCATTCTGGTTCAAGGTGAATTAAAAGATTTGTTTTTTAACCAATTTGATAAAATGATCAATATGTTTTTCCATGATTTCTTTTGCTTTGGTTGCATTATGCTCTTTTAGAGCTTGCATTAAATCTTCCAATTCTTCAAATTGTTCTCTGAAATCCTCCATTGAGAACCCGGATTGAAACCAATACATTGACATTTTAAAAAGAAAGGATTGGATCACCTTTGTTAACTGCTTGTTTTGTGCGGCCTGGTAGATAATCTGGTGATATTCCGTGTCATAGTGGGATAATATTTTTACAGCATCGGGATGATCGCTTTCCATTGCCTTTGCCTTTTCTAAAATCCGGCCCAATTGATCAATTTCTTCGGCCGTGATATTTTGCGATGCCAACTCGGCGCACAGGCCTTCCAGCGCTTTTCTGATCTGAACCACTTCCTTAAGCGTTTGAATATCCAGAGTCACCACCCGCGTACCAAACTGAGGAATGATTTCAATCAGCTCGTCTCTTTGAAGCGCTTGATATATCTCTCTTAATGGTGTTTTACCAATGCCGTATTCGTCGATCAAATCCTGCTCAACCAGCCTTTGCCCCGCCTGAATCTGGTTGGTGATGATTTGATGGCGTAAACTTTCATAAACTTCTATCTTTAATTCTGCTTTTGTCAGTTTGGGCAAAGATTGAAACTTTTCTTTCACTTTTTTTGATCTGTTTTTTTCTGTTGATTTCAAATTTCTAATTCCAGTTTACTGATATTTTCTAAATTATTTTATTGAATTCAAACCGGGCCACTTCAAAATTTTCTTTCCATTTCATGGCTGTTTTTTCTTTCCGGCATCTGAAAGATTGCATCAAAGGTTGAATAGATCAAGTATTCAACCTTTGATGCGCCTTGTATATATGAATTAAAATCCCCTGCAGTTTCTATTGCCTTTTTAAGAGTTTAATCCCGATCGTTTTCTCGGAATGACTGCATAGGGTTAATGAATCCGGTTATCCCCAGTTCCAGTCCTGAATGTTCCATGTAATATCCGTCACATATGGGTTAATCTCATATCCCTTGACAGAGGATTTTTTTCCATAGATAAACACATAGGCGAGAATTGGAGCAAAGGGGACATCTTCATAAAGGATTTCCTGAATTCTATCATAAACTTCTTTTCGTTTTGCCATGTCTGAAATCAGCACGCCCTCTTCCAGAAGCTTATCCAGCTCAGGATTTTCATATTGCACATAGTTAGAACCGACACCATGCTTTACCGGAATCTGTTTTGAGTGGCACCGGGCCGTATAATCGGGATCCATTCCAACGGTCGGCTCCCAGCCCACCATCAGTGTATCAAATTGAGATTTGGTCGTATATTCGCCCCAGACAACGGATGCCGGCATGTTTTTAATTTCCATGACCACACCGATCTTTTTCCAGTCGGCCTGAATCATGGCTTCGGCCTGTTCCCTTGCTTTTGCCCCAGCCGTGGTTGACATGGTAAATTTCAACTTAACCCCATTTTTCGCGCGGATACCGTCTGAACCCAGTTTCCAGCCTGCGCCTTCAAGCATTTCTGCTGCTTTTTTCAGATTAAATCCTCGATCCTTGAGTTTGTGGTTGTACGCCCAATGGGTGGGATGAAGATAGGATAATGTTCCTGGAGGAACACCATAATAAATATCTTTTCTCCATTTTTCCTTGTCAATGGCAAGGTATAGAGCCTGGCGTACAATTTTTTCTTTAAACTGTGGCTTACCACAGTTAAAATAAACAAATTCAACCCATGGTGTAGGAGTGATCAAGGTATCACGATTGGCAAGTGTTTTTGCCTCTTCAAGTCTTTCCGGCGGTATTCCATGCAGCCCGAACACATCTATTTCACCGGTTTTATACTGAGTATAGGCAACTGTCTGATCCGGAACAAATTTATGAACAATTGTTTCTATGGCAGGCGTTCCTCTATGATAATTATCATTCCTCTTATATATCATATGGCTACCGGCCACCCGTTTGGTAAGGGTATAGGGCCCTGTTCCCACAGGTTTCATGTTAAAGGCCGCCGTGTTGATGTCGGCTATTTTAGATAAAATATGATGGGGAACGATATGCATTTTCTGCCATGCCCATGCAAAAGGAACAAAGGGTTTTGCAAGGCTTATTTCAAAGTTGTAATCGTCAATGATCTTAAAATCAGAGATAAGATCAAATCCTGACCTTGATCTGATGGCAACTTTGGGATTAATAATTGTCTGATATGTAAACTCAACATCTTTTGCAGTGAAAGGAGCCCCATCATGCCATTTAATCCCTTTTTTCAGCTCTACCTTCCACAACTTTCCATCTGAAGAGATACCGCCGTTTTCAAGTGTAGGAACCTTGGTTGCCAGGTTGGGAATAAATTCGCCCAGATGGTTCATATCCCATAGCGCATCAAACATGCAGGCTTCCGGGACTTCCTCGGTTCCGGAATTCACATAGAGAAGGGGGTTAAAATTTACAGGTTCCTGGGTCATACCGACAATTATACTTTTCTTGGCTGCCCATGCAGGGTTTGTCATGCCCAACACACTGCCCCCGATTACAGCTGAAAGGCCTATATAACCCGTTGTTTTCATAAACTCTCTGCGATTTAAATCGAATGGTTTAGAATTCTTCATAACATAAATCCTCCTTACTTAGTGTTGAGTTTCTGTCCAGTGTTCAGTCGGACAGGACGATTGATATTCACATTTTTAAACGAGGGTCCAAAGCATCTCTCAGGCCATCACCTAAAAAGTTAAAGCTCATAACGGTTAAGGTTATCATGATGCCGGGTAAAATCGCCAGCCACGGTGAGAGATCAAAGTAAGCCTGGGCATTTGTCAGCATGTTTCCCCAACTGGCAAGCGGCGGTTGAATCCCGTATCCCAGGAAGCTGATATAGGATTCCATAAGAACGGCATTGGCCACATTTAAAG
>JABGOU010000051.1 GCA_018645325.1 Desulfobacula sp. | reverse complement strand
AGAGCCTTGCATTGGCTTCAACATTATTGGTTCCGATACACCCTTTAAAGAATTTTGAGGCAGCATATCCATCAGGGATGGACCATTGGCCTGATCCATAAATAGAGACGGCATCTTTCCCTTTTTCGTCTATGGATGCCTTCATCTGTCTGGCCACAAGATCCAGGGCTTCTTTAATCGGCGTTGGGACCATCTTCCCATTTTTTCTGACATAGGCTGTTTTAAACCGGTCTTTACCATACAGGATCTGCACTGAATGATACCCCTTTACACAGCACAGACCTTTATTGACAGAACAATTGGGATCACCCTTTACTGCTACTGCTTTTTCCCCTGAAACACCTACAAGAAGACCACAACCGGTTCCGCAGAAACGGCACGGTGTTTTACTCCACTGAATGGAGCCGGCAGGAAGATCTATTGGTTTCCAACTTGCGAAACTGATCCCGGGAAACATGGTTGCCGCAGCTATAGCAGCACTGTTCAAGGCCATGGATCGAATAAAATTTCTTCTTGTAATCGTCATACACCGCTCCTTTTGTTTAACTATTTTTATGAATCAGTATGTCCGAAGATCATGCTCAATGACTGCAGAGAGTCCAGCTCTTTGATGGTATTTATAAGGTCTTTATTTGTTTGTTCATCAGGAGTATCCGTCAATAAAATCAGAACATCCTGATTATCAGAGGGTTTGACTTCGCAGTATTGCATTGAGGAAAGGTCTTTGATGAGCTGAGTTTTCATGCGGGTCTCGGGATAGGCCAGAAAACTGAATATGGGCATGCAATCTCCTTTATTTGCCGTCTTTTTCCAAAACCTCGTTTGCCCAGTTCAATGCAGCGATCATGTTTGGGAAACCAGTTGTGGACAGAGCCATATTAAAAACTTCAGGAAACTCTGAAGCAAATTCTTTATATTTTGTTGGAAGGTACATGAACACCCCTTATTTGAATGGTTTTTTTAATGAACCAGGAATTAAGATACACTATTTGAGGTGGAAAAAAAACATAAAATTATTTTAAGGGTGCTTGATTTAGGAAATTACCAGGTGAGGAATTAAGAGAAATGTGGTAAAAGCTATCATTTATTTTCCGATAATTATGCCTAAAGCCTTCAAGTGCTCAGTAAAAAATTGATCTTTGCCTGGCAGAATAACAATGTGATGATCACCTGCCGGAAGGCACAATTGGCTGAGTTTTGAATCAATTAATATCTGCTTGCGAATTTGTGAGTGACATTCCAATAAGCTGGCTTTACCTTTTTTAGTTATCTGCCCACTTCGATCTTCAACCTCATTAAACAATTGGATAAAAGACTTGTTGAGTTTGCCCGATATAATTTTTTTGATAAATTTTTTAATGTTTTTTGTGGTGTCTCCTTCCTGGACTGCCAAAAGTAGAGATGTGGTGGAAATATGCCATTTGCCTGCTTCTTCCTGATTTCCAACAGAACAGATTAATGCGAGGGACAGGCCCCGCTATATTTCTTCTATCACATCTACAAAGAGATCTTTAGCGTCATTGAACAAGGTGTCGATTTCTTCAATGCGGCCGCTTTTTTCAATCCTTTTATTCAGAGTCCTTAATTCATACAGGCAGTGATTCCGGTATTCCTGATCGCTTTCAAAGGTATCAAACAGACTGATCAGCTTTCTGATCATTTTATCTATTTTTTCCAATGTGTTCGAGCGAAATGCCTTTATTTTTTCACGTTCAACCCGCTGATGAAAAACTTGAACATCGGTCAGTAACAGTTCCGCTTCCTTCAGCAGTGAATAGGGATATGACGATTTGATGATTTTGGAAAGTCTTCGGTACTTTGGAAAAATCAATTTGTCGTTTTTAATTGTCGTTAGATTGGTTTCAAAGGTCTGCATTTTCTCAATAAATACTTGCCAGAATGGCACCCTTTGATTGTAAAACTTTGTCAATACTACAATAGTTTCTGCCAGTTGAACAATCCTTGATTGATATTTCAAACAGGTAAGAATCATCGAATAGGAATCCTGCTTTTCAAGAATTTTATCAAGCAGGAGTGTACCATTTTTGATTTCTTTACTCCCGGGGAAAAAGGGCAGTTTTGCTTTGGGTGCATATGATGTCAGCCTAGCCTGCCAAATTTTCAGCTCGTTGACAAGGTGACGTGAAAATGTATATTGATCAACCTCTTCCGGCAATGTTGGCGAAAAAAATATGCTATCTCTTTTAACCTGCTCAAAGCTCCGCATATTAACTTGCCTGTTTATCACAACAAAAACAGCAGTGCCCGGATTCTCGATCAGCATCTGCTTTGTTTGCCGTGGAGAAAAAGTATGGTCTTTGATAAAGAAATGAATCTTTAATTCTTCGGCGAGCCAGAAAATGATCTGAAAGATCTCGGGCAGTGAAAGATTATCCAACAGCGTTGCAGATGATATTAAAATATCCAGCGCGACTGGGCCGCCGACTTGATACTCTTTTTCAATAAACAAAAATACAGTATCCATGTTTTTTGACATCCGGTCTTCAAACCCGAACGTCAGTTGTCTTGGTCCAAGTTCTACTTTTTTGGCAAGTTTAGTATAGATCACAGGTTCAATTATCAATCCGTCTTACCGAGAGTCTGCATTAATATGTAACCAGCCCATAACATTCATTCCTGCGAATAGAAACAGCACTGCAGGAAAAAATGAACATCTGTTTTATATAAAGGGCTTATGATAAAAGCAATAGGTAAAAATCCCTATTTTTATGAATCAGTATGTCCAAAGGTCATGCTCAATGACTGCAGAGAGTCCAGCTCTTTGATGGTATTTATAAGGTCTTTATTTGCCGTCTTTTTCCAAAACCTCGTTTGCCCAGTTCATTGCTGCGATCATGTTTGGAAATCCAGTTGTGGACAGAGCCAGAAGAATGGCGTGGCGGATTTCTTCCTTTGTAGCTCCTGTTTCAAGCGCTTTACGGGTATGGGACATGACAGCACCTCTTGAGTTGCTTCCCACGGCAATGCCAAGTTTGATAAGATTCTGGGTGTTTTCATCTAAAGGACCCGATTCCCTGACCTTGGTTCCCAGTTCTTTATACAGATTAAAAATTTCGGGAAACTCTGAAGCAAATTCTTTATATTTTGTTGGAAGGTACATGAATACTCCTTATTTGAATGGTTTTTAAATGAACCAGACATTAAGATACACTATTTGTGATGGGAAAAAAACGTAAAATTATTTTAAGGGTGGGTCAGGTTTAGAAAATTACCAGGTGAGGAATTAAGAGAAATGTGGTAAAAGCTATCATTTATTTTTTGCTTAATTTTAGGATATTTTACCATGCTTTTGATTTTTCCACCCGTTGCAAAACCGTGTGAGCCTCCTGCAGGAGTGGCACTTTTGTCTTCTGCTTTAAAGGAGCAGGGTATTTTTTGCCAGGTTATTGATGCCAATATTGAAGGGCTTTTATACCTGATCAATTCTGATATTGTTCCTGTGGATTCCTGGTCTGAAAGAGCTTTAAAAAACAGGGAAAAAATATTGTTCGATTTAAAAACTCCTGCCTTGTATGAAAATATGGATCGTTACCATCAACGGGTCTATGATTTAAACAAGCTTTTGTCAATCAGTGTTGATACGAAAAGATTCAGGATCACCTTAAGCGATTATTCTGATTCTTTGCTGTCTTCTGTCAGCAGCAAGGATTTGCTGAAAAGTGCAAAACTTTATAAAGAAAATCCCTTTTATCCTTTTTTTGAAGAAAGGCTGAGAGATCAGGTTGAAAATACAGATTCAAAATTAATCGGTATCTCCCTTTGCTACCTGAATCAGGCCCTTGTCAGTTTTGCCCTGGCAGGCTGGGTAAAGGAAAATTTTAAAGATAAAAAAATCATTATGGGAGGCGGCCTGATATCCTCATGGATGAGCAGGCCGGATTATAATAATCCCTTTAATGGCCTGGTTGATTCAACCATTGGCGGGGAGGGGGAAATCCCGTTGTTGGAACTTTTTGGTGTAAAAGATGTCGGCAAAAAGCATTATGTTCCGGATTATGATTTTGTAAAAGACGATCTGTATCTTTCACCTGGAAAAGTTCTGCCTTTCAGGGCGTCAATCGGATGCTATTGGAGCAAGTGTAATTTTTGTCCGGAAAAAGCAGAAATACGTCCCTATAGTTCAAACCGGGCATCAAAGGTGCTGGCGGATTTAAAACAGATTGACCAGAAGTATTCTCCAGACTATATCCATTTGATTGATAATGCGGTTACCCCGGCTTTTTTAAAAGCCTTATCAAAAAACACCTTTGGATTTAAATGGTATGGTTTTGTAAGATTTGAAAAAGAATTTTTAGATCCGGATTTTTGTCATGATCTGAAACGATCAGGGTGTGACATGTTAAAACTGGGACTTGAATCAGGAGACCAGAATGTCCTTGAGCAGATGAACAAAGGAACCAATCTTTCTTACGTGTCAACAACATTAAAGAACCTGCATCAAGCAGGTATTTTAACCTTTGTCTATCTTCTTTTTGGAACCAGTTATGAAAACGAGCAAAGTGCCTTTGAAACCCTTGGATTTATAACGTCCCATGAGAAATATATTGATTATTTAAATCTGGCAGTATTTAATCTTCCCAAATTCAGTGATGATGCAAAAGATCTTGATACACAGGAGTTTTACCATGGAGATCTTTCATTGTATTTAAATTTTAAGCATCCATTGGGATGGGACAGAAGACAAGTCAAACAATTTATCGATAAAACATTTAAAAAACAGGTATCAATTGGGTCAGGCATTCGAAAAAATCCTGCCTTTTTTTCATCAAACCATGCCGTTTTTTTTTCAAAGATTAAGGAAAATCAATCATGATTGCTCACATTCTATCAACGGGTGATGAAGTTCTTTTAGGAGATATTGTAGATACAAATTCAGCATTTCTTTGCAGTTCTTTAAAAGATATGGGGGTTGAAGTTAAAAAGATTACAGCAGTTCGAGATGATGTTGAAATTATTGCATCCACCATTTGTGACATATCTTTAAATTCAGAGATCTGCCTTGTGACTGGCGGGCTTGGGCCTACACAGGATGATGTAACAGCTCTTGCCTGCAGTAAAGCCTCGGGCAGCGGTCTTGATATGAACATCCAAGCTCTGGCATCCATGAAATCCTATTTTAAAAAAAGAGGATTTGCCCTGACCAAAGACAACGAAAAACAGGCACAGCTGCCTGCAGCTTCACACATGATTGTCAATCATAATGGGACGGCACCGGGATTTTATATGAAGATTAACAAGTGCATGTTTTTCTTTATGCCTGGTGTACCTTCTGAGATGAAACTTATGTTTGAACGAGAGATAAAACAGATATTGACAAATGAATATAAGCTCAATGATGATATTTTGATTGAACGGCTTACCGTTTTCGGTCTGGCTGAATCAAGGGTAGGCTCACTTTTAGAAGGATTTGAAACAAAGTTTCCCAGGATGCGGTTGGGCTTTCGTGCCGATTTTCCTGTGATTGAAGTTAAAATAATTTTATTGGATTCAGATAAAGACAATCAAAATGCGAAATTTGATATGACTAAGGCAAAACAATGGGCTGTATCGCAACTTGAAAATAAAGTGGTATCAACTCAAGGGCTATCCATTGCGCAGGAGATAGGGCACCTTTTGACAAAAGAGAAAAAAACCCTTGCCGTTGCAGAGTCCTGTACAGGGGGTCTGATCTCAAACATGGTTACTGATGTGGCTGGAAGTTCAGATTATTTTTTATTTTCAGGCATAACATATTCCAATGATGCTAAAATGAACATTTTGAATGTGCAACAAGAGACGATTATAGAATATGGGGCGGTTCATGAACAAACAGCCCTTGAAATGGCCCAGGGAGCAAGGCTTAAGGGTAATGCTGATTATGCCATATCAACCACGGGCATTGCAGGGCCTGGGGGTGGTACTAGAGAAAAACCTGTAGGGATGGTATGCATCGGGCTTTCAGGGCCATCTATTTCGATGGCCAGGACATACCGGTTCTCTTTTGGAGACAGGCTCAGGAATAAAAAAATATTTGCCATGATGGCTTTGGAATTATTAAGGCGACATCTGGTTTCCACCGCTGAAACATCTTAAAAACCATGCAATAGATTCAGTTTCAAACTGGATCTGATCTTTTTTTGATGACATCTGGTGGTCGCCGTTTTTATGGATAATTAATTGTTTGGATTCTTTTGCCATGGTGTTGATATCATAGGCATTTGAAACAGGTACAACTTCATCTGCATTCCCATGGAAAATCATCACATTGAACAGCTTTTTTACTTTGTCCTGAAGATCAAAGACAAGGTTGTGCTTGAAAAAACTCAAGGGCAGGGCAGGCCGGTTCCCATTGGCCTCCATTGGAATATTTTTAATGGTCAGGCTTTTGACCGGGCTAGAACAAAGCACTGCTCCACAAAGATTCAAATCCATTTTTAAAAGTGATTCCCATGCATTTATACAGGTGGCACCCCCCATACTGGATCCGAAAACAGAAAGGTTTTGACTTGTTTTTTTCAGGGACAGGATATGCTGTACAGCATTGATAAAGTCACAGGTTCTTTTTTCAAGGGAGGTGTCTTTGATGAAGTCGCCCTGGCTTTCACCGCAGCCCCTGTGATCAAACCTGAAAAAAGCAATATTGTTTTTTACAAGAAGTTTGGACAATATCTTTTGTTTTGCCGAGTCTTTTGAACCTTCAAGACCGTGGGAGCCCACAACAAGGGGCGGGTTTTTTATCCCGGGCAGGTGCAGAATCCCTTTTAACAAAAAGCCCCGGGAGTTAAATTCAATGTTTTGGACATTTTTTTCCAATCCCTGTTTTTCCTTCCCTGTTTTTTTTGATGCCAGCTTTCCCATACCTTGTCTTTATGCCATTAAACCCTTATAATATCAAGATTTGAAAATTTGGATTAAACGTATTAATAAAAAGAAAAACGGATTATGACACTTAAGAAAAGAAAAACCTATGAACTGGAAATCATAGATCTTGCCTTTGGTGGCAAGGGGCTTGCAAAACCTGATGGTTTTCCGGTTTTTATCGACCGTTGTGTTCCAGGCGATCTGGTATTTGTAAAAATCACCAAAAAGAAAAAATCCTGGGCAGAGGGAAAACTGATAAAAATTTTAACACCATCCCCTTTGAGAAATCTGGGAAAATGCCAATACAATAATTTTTGCGGTGGTTGTAAATGGCAGCAGATCGAATATGATCTTCAGCTTACATATAAGAAAAGACATGTAATAGAATCCATTGAACACATTGGCGGGCTCAAAGATGTCCGGGTGTTGGATGTGATCCCGTCTGACAATATTTATGAATACAGAAATAAAATGGAGTTTTCCTGTTCTTCCAAAAGATGGCTTTTACCCTGGGAGCTTGAAGATGAAGAGATTAAAAAGGATTTTGGTATTGGACTTCATGTGCCTGGCACATTTGATAAGGTTATTGACATTAAACAATGTGACATCATGCCGGCCCTGGGCAATGAGATATTGGACGATGTCAGACAATTTATTAAAACATCAGGTCTTGAGGCCTATCATTTAAGGAATCATGAGGGATTCTGGCGATTTTTAATGCTTCGACATTCCGTGGCCTTTGATACATGGATGGTTAATATTATAACCAAGACAAAAAATATGGATGTGGTTCAAAATCTTGCAGATCTGCTGGCACAAAAATATCCACAGGTCAAATCCATATTGAATAGTATAACGGACTCAAAATCAGGTGTTGCCTTTGACAAGGAAGAAATATGCCTTTATAGAGAAGACCACATAAAAGAAAAACTGGGGAAATTTGAATTTAAAATATCTGCTAATTCATTTTTCCAGACCAATACCAGATCCTGTGAAAAATTATATTCAAAAGTATCGGAATATGCAGCATTGACAGGAAATGAAACTGTGATAGACCTTTATTCGGGAACTGGTACCATTCCCATATGGCTGTCAGACCAGGCAAAAATGTTGTATGGTATTGAGATTGTGAAAAGTGCTGTTGTCGATGCAAAAAAGAATGCCCAGTTGAATGGAATTGAAAATTGTGAGTTTCTTGAAGGGGATATCAAGGATGTTCTGCCAACATTAAAATCAGGGTTAAAACAAAAACCGGATGTGATGATTATAGATCCGCCCAGGGTAGGAATGCATAAGGATGTTGTTCAACAGGTGCTTGCCATTAACCCTGAAAAAATTGTCTATGTATCCTGTAATCCGGCAACACTTGCCCGGGATCTTGAAATGCTATCTCTAAAATATGGAGTAGAAGAAATTCAACCCATAGATATGTTTCCCCATACATATCATATTGAATCCGTGGCGTTACTCATAAAAAAATAAAAGCAAAAAAGCGATCAATTACTCCCATCCAGCGAAGGAAAGGTAAATTGGCCTGAATGGGTATGGGGCTAATAACGACAATAAGGCAAGCCTGACCCCATTTATTCTCATCTGGGGTTGGCGAACAGGCAGCTTAGAATAAGCATATCATCTTCTTTTTCTGATTCAATCTTATAAGGCAGTTTATGAAATAATTTTTTCATTCCTTTATTTTCAAGAGAGGTATATGCTACAAGTCCTTTGATTCCATTGTCCATGGCAGCCCTTGCCAGTTTTTTCTGAAGAATCTGTGCGATTCCCATACCCTGGTATTCTTTTGAGACGGAAAACGCAATTTCTGCTATATTAATGATGGAGTTTCGAAAATACTCACCAACGGCTATGATTTTTTCAAAGCCAAGTTCTCCAATAGTGGCAACAAAAGTCAGATCATTGATATAGTCAATTGCAAAAGTTGTATCAATCTGGTCATGAACAAAACTCTTTTTTTCATGGAAAAATCTTGAGATAATATCTCCACGATTCATTGTATAATAGTGTTCCTGGACCCCTCTTTCATCAATGGGTTTGACAGGTCGAAACTTGATGGGAATGCGTTTGATAATAATCGTTTCTTCATGTTTCAGGGGATAAACGCCTTTAATAGCCTGTTTAAATTTTCGGTCTATATCAATTAAGTCAAGTTCCTTGGCTTTTGAAAAGAGTTCGTCCCTGAAATCCGGGTGGGCAATACTGATAAGGGCCATGGCCCTTTCCTGGAGAGTTTTGCCAAAAAGGTTAACCACACCATATTCTGTTGCAACAAATTGAACATCCCCTCTTGGAACAACCACTGCAATATCATATAAATTAGGAACGATCCGGCTTTTTCTGCCTTGATCAGAAGTTGATGTCATCATGAGGATGGATTTTCCGCCCTTTGACATGGCAGCGCCCCTGGTAAAATCAAGTAGTCCGTTAATGCCCGTATAATTGTTATAGGGCAGGGCATCTGCTGCTACCTGTCCTGTCAGATCTATGGCCATGGCAGTATTTAAAGAGACCATGGCATTATGCCTGGCAATAATGGAAGGGTTATTGACATAATCTGAAGGATGAAATTCAATGGAAGGGTTGTCATTAATAAATTCATAGAGAAGATTTGATCCTACTGCGCTTCCTGCCACAAGCTTTCCATTATTAAAACCTTTCTTCTTATTGTTGATAACCCCCATGGAAAAAAGACTCATCATCCCGTCTGATACGTATTGAGAATGGATACCAAGATCATTTTTTCCAGACAGGCAGGTCATTCCGGCTTCATTGGTAACGGCAAGACTTATTTGCAGGGTAGAGCCGTCATCAATCAGCTGCGATATATGCCTGGCAATGGTATTGGCCGTTTCATGATCAGGTAAGGGTTGTATGGTTAAAAGTTCTTCTTCGTGTTCAACAATAAAATCCACATCATTGACATGGATAAAACTTCTGCCCAATACCCTGGGCATATTCGGGTTTGTCTGGCAGATTACAATATCTGCAGATTCACAGGCCGCAAGTGTGATATCCACTGATACACCAAGGCTCATCCAACCGAAGTCGTCGGGTGGGGAAGCCTGGATCAGGGCGGCATTTATGGGCATCATTCTTGATTTGAACAAATGGGGAATCTGTGAAAGGTTAATGGGGGTGGTAAATCTTTTGTTTTTATGGATTTTTTTTGAAGATGCTGAGCCCAGATAAAAGGATCGGATATTAAACTGCTGGGAATGAGATCGGTTGGCAACCAGTGTTAAAGGACCGCTTTCAATGCATAATAATCTGACAATTTCAAGATCTGTAAATCGTACAGAGATCTTGGATAATTCATCAACAAGATGCTGGGGTTCTCCACAGGAAGAGCCTATAAATATTCTCTGGCCGGGTTTTATATACCTTAAAGCTTTTTCTGCGCTGATCCTTTTTTCGACATAATTATCAGCCCAATAATTTGATTTTTGCATGTGAAAATTCTCCATTATTATTTGAATCCATTTGAAAAATTCTGGACTGGAACCTTTTCAAGTGGCAGGACCGGTAAGGCATATATTGAACATTAAAACATAAAGTTAATAAGATTTCAAATTTATTTATTCCTTTCCCTTGCTCTTTTATATGGTTTTTTGTATTTAAAGGTGCTATCAGTTTATGAATCACATTCAAAAAATAATGAGGATGCTATGGGCATATATGAACGGAAAAGAAGGGAAAAGGAATTTAGACGTCAGGAAATTATTCGCGCGGCACGAAAAATATTTTCCAATAAGGGATTTAATGCTGCAACCATGGAAGAAATCGCTTTAGAAGCAGAATTAAGCCCTGGAACCCTTTATCTTTATTTTAAAAATAAAGAAGAACTGCATACATTTCTTTCCATTGAAATATTGAAACTTCTGGCAGATAAAATTCAAAAAGTTGTCAAACAGGATATTTCTGTAGAAGATAAAATAGAAAAATTTCGTGATGTTTTTATTGAGGTATATGATTATGATTCAAATATTTTAATCAATCTGTTTCACCTTCAATCCGGTGAAACACTTAAGAATCTTTCAGAAGATGTTTTGAAGCAGATCAAGATCTACTCTTCATTGGCCCATGGAGCCATTATTGATGTTGTAAAACAGGGGATTGATCAGGGTATTTTTATAGATGAACATCCCGTGGCACTTGCTGATATACTATGGGCATCCTATGGCGGTATTGTCCTCTGGGTTGATTCCAAACGGCTTTTAAATGATGAGAAGGATTTTGTAAAATCAACTTTGAAAACAGCATTTAAGATAATTAACAGAGGATTAAAGAAAAAATTAATGTAATTATTCAGCTCTTGCGCTTGAACTCGCCCTGTCTGATGGATATTTATTTCGGGCTTTGGGGATAATTTTTTTTAACGGGCTGAACAATTACAAATAAATTTAATAAATGGCAGGTTAATTGTCAGCCATGGGATCAAACACTGATTTTTGGATCAAACCGGGAAAATCACGGCTCAATTTATCCAGCTGAGCAATGGCTTCTGGGGAGCCTATGAAAACAACACGATTCAACAAAGGCTCAATATCTTTTCTGGGATTATACACTTCAATGTTTCTCTGGCCCATGACCAGGTTGAAAAGAAAGACTATATCACCATGGCTTAAAAATCCCTTTGCCCGCACCAGATCTTTTGGCAAGAAAGGCAGGATTTTTTTAAAGGATTCAATATCGTTTCCACCCCAGGAATAGATTGCGGATAACAGACGATCCGGGGGTGTAGCATCTGGATCAGGGTTTTCAAGTATTTCGTCAATGGCTTGTTCAAGCTGCTCCGGAGAAATTGATATCATATCTGATTTCTCCCTGCATTCAACTTTATTTACTACAGGAATAAATTTTTCAAGAGGAACATCTGCATAAGTGGTTTCAAAAAATTCCGGTGACGGGTGATGCTGTCTTATTATTCCCTTTATTCTTGAAATCTGCCGGGGTGAAGCAAGGTCTTTTTTATTAATGATAAACAACGTTGAGGAGGCAATCTGTTTTTCAACGGAAACAAATGCATTATAGGCATCTTCAAAACAGTCTGCATCAATGATACAGATTTGTTCTGACAGCTTGAACCTGTTTTGAAAAATGGAGAGGTTCAGATCTTTTTTTAAATCTGAAGGATTTGCGACACCTGTGGATTCGACAATCAGGACATCGGGTTTGATAGATTGAGCGATTTCATTCAAGGATCTTATGAATTCAGTTTTTACGCATACACAGAATATGGACCCTTTGCTGATTTCAAGGATATCAAAGTCATCTCCTTCAATCAGAGTTCCATCCAGCCCTATCTCTCCGAACTCATTCATCAGGATCATTAATTTTAAATTTTCAGGGAATATTTGAATGATCCTATTCAGAAAAGTTGTTTTCCCACTGCCGAGAAACCCTGTTATTAAAGTCACATGTGTCGTTCCACCCATGCTGTGTCACTCCTTATGATCGAAATCTGTTTTTTTTATTTTTTTGAATTCAATATTTCAATGAGTGCCTGTTCTGTCACAACTTTTCCAGCTGAAATCAACTCTCCTTCTATTACCAGGCCCGGCGTGGTGAACACACCCATTTTACTAAAATAGTCTATGTCATTGACTTTCTCCAGCTGAGCAGTCAGGTTCAATTGGGTTTTTTCCAATGCCCGGGTCACATTCTCATACAAGGTATCGCAGCTTTTACATCCTGTACCCAAAATTTGAATTTTCATATTATATTCCCTTTATAGTTGAATGATTTGAGTTGGATTATTATTTTGAAATCGTTTTAATATCTCCCCCTGAAGAATTTCCTGGCCCGGAATAATGCTTGAATACACAATTTCATCTTCCATGGCAATACTGGGCAGGGATTTAGCACGGATTTCCTTAAACCGTTTTACCCCTTCCATGGTTCTCATATCCCATTCAGATACTTCTATCATATTTTGATACTTTTTTGGTAAAACCTTTACCGATTCCGCCATATAGACGCAGGCGGTTCACTGCCTAAAATCAGTTAACAGGACATCTATATTGATTTTTTGCATGAATTTTTATCCTTTCACTATTATTTTTTATCCAACATTTCCTTTATGGCATCTTCAAGCTCATGCATGGGGGGGATGGCATCGAAAAAAAGTTCATCATCAATAAACAATGATGGTATAGGAGCGATCCTTTTATGTGTGTAAACCCCTTTTTTACCAAACAGAGAAACTGAAAGTTCAAGAAACCGTTCTTTTCCGGAAGCCGTAAGATCGATCCTCCTGTATTCTACCCGGTCTTTGTATCGGGGCAGAATTTCCCGGACAGTTTCATCCATATAAAAGCATGGAAGGCATGAATCATTCTTGTACATAACTTCAATTATTATTTTTTTAAAATGGCCCATAAAATTTATTAATCGGTTTTTAAGGTTTTTTACAGGATACCATACCCCGGCTCAAAGGAACCGGGGTATGGTCATTAACACGATAGATCAGCTATCATTCCTGGTATTTTGTCCTGCACCGGCTTTGGCAAGATTTTCTGTTACTTTATCGAACTCAAATCCCTTATCCCGGGCAGCCCTTAATTTGTCTGCCAGTTCAGGAGATTTTGCTCTTGCCATCATTTCATCGATCAATTCTTCATATTGGGGAATGATGCTTGGAAATACTACATCTCCCTCAATACAGATTGATGGCAAAACTTTTCCTTTTAATTCCATGAATTTGCCAATACCCGTCTTGTTTTTGATCGACCATTCTTTGTATTCAATTATTTCCTGAACTTCCTGGGGCATTGCCGCCATTGATTCCATCATGTATCCACACGCCGCACATTGAACACTATCAAGGGTCAAAACGTCAACTGTAATTTTCCCTTCAGCCATTTGTTACCCTCCTTAGTTAATTGGATTCTGGATACCTGGGATAATATTCTTCAAACCAGGCTTTAGTTTCGTATGCCTGCATCATATGTTCCTCCGGAACATCATAGGGCAGATCTCAGCCAGGGGCGAAAGTGTATCCATGCGATCCTCCGGCAGCAAGGCTGACAATGGCATCCTCCCTTGGGGAAAGCAATCCCAGGCTCAGGGCGAGAGTCAGCTTCAAGTTACCGCCAAATCCCAATCCGGCTTTGATGGCCTTATCCCTGATAAAATTCATGTTCAGCTGTTCGTCAACGGCAAACCCATGGGTGCCTAATTTACAGACTTCATCAATTACCTTGGTACAGTCACCGCAAATAAAGAAAGAGGATGTTATCCCTGCATCATGGATGGCTTTAATGGCGGGCTGGCAATTGGGGCCCACAAATTCACGAAATGTGGTATCCCTTATCTGGGATGCAACCGGGTCAATAAGAGCAATAATATCGCATCCCATTTCCGCATAAAATGCTACGGCTGCCGCGCAAACTTTTCCAGCATATTCAAGAACCTTATGTGCAAATTCCGGATGTTTATAAACGTCTGTAAAGATTCTAACGCCTGCAAGATGAGAGGCCAGAGTTAAAGGGCCGCAGACCCCACCAATCATGGCGCAGTCAAGCTCATCCAGTTTGGGCTTTGCAATTTTGGCTGCTTCAAATATCTTGGGCCATCTTCCGGAATCTTTAGTCGGAATTGTAAGACCTGCTTCTTCAGGGGTCTTTTCTGAACAGGGATGACTGGATACTGAAGGGACGTTATCTTCCCACCATTTTAAATCGCAGCCAACGGAATTGGCTTCCACGGACAGATCAAATAATAGGGGGATGCCATCAGCTTTGTATTTTTCAGCTGTATACACCAGTCCTTTTGCTAAAATTTCCGGATCATTAAGATATACATCAGCTTTTTCGTTGATTAGAAATGCGCAGTGAACTCCTGCATAGGGAACCCACGGGGCAGAATCTGTCCATTTTCCCCTGTAGGCATCGATTAACTTCTGTTTCGCCATGCTTTTTGCCTCCTCTTTATTTCGATTAAAGGTTGAGTTACGAGTATTTTACTATTCTTGTTTCCTCCTTACGATTTCAGGTTAAAGTTAGTCATTGGTGACTTTGCAGAATACCATACCACATTAATCTATACTAAAATAGTCTATATTAAATAAGTATTAATTAAAATTATTCTTTTTTAAATAAATAATTTGGATTGAAATAAGATGATTTTATAAAAAGGTGGTTTTACAAAAAAAAATCGTAATTGTTCGGCCCGTTAAAAAAAGGTATCCCCAAAGCCCTGTCTGATAAATATTTGCCGGAGGTTAAACAAATATCCATCAGGCAGGGCGGTCTCAAGCGTCAGCGCTTAAATAATTACAAAAAATCTTAATAAAATTAAGTATAAAAAAACGGACAGGGGAAAATATTAAGGGCTTAATCCAATAAAATAATGGAATAGTATTTAAAGGTTTCGTGCAGCTCCAGGGCGACTTTAGTATCGATCCCAAGATTTTTCAATGTACCGACAAGGTCGATGTAAAAAGATTCCACAGTGGGTCTTTTTTCCATGGGAAACCTGCAGGCATCAGGATAAGCACATTTTTTACAAAGTGAGCAGGCCCCGCTGACAAGGCCGATGGCTTTGTCATACCCTTTAAGGAACAGCATTCTTTCCAGACTGACAGTTCCTTTCCAGTATTTTACCTGGTCTGTCCTGTTCCTGTTGCTGTCCTTATAAAAATCATTGCGATTCTGATTCCCCACAAGTAAAAGGGCAGTGGAATATTCACTGAAAATAGTTTTAACTTCTGCAAGATCAGGGGTTGCCGGCGGGCAGGACCAATTGGCCATATACTGTGAACAGCCATATCGGCATTTCAGATTTACCCATTGGGCCACTACAATATTGTTCATTCTAAAGGGCAGTATGTTTTCAACACCGTATTGTTTGCCTTTTTTGTGCAGTTGTTCAAGGGTTTGTCCTGACAGTCCAATATTCGCTCGAAATGATACAGGTTCACTGGGTTCAGGTTTTGACAAACATACGATTTTTTCATTCATTTTTTTCTTTTTTTTACCCAAATTATAAATATCTTATTATCTCAATACCCGCCATAGAGTCTTCATTATTTAAAATCTGCTTTAAAAATTTGTCAGCCGGCATCTTTAATACAAAGGAGAATAATTTTCCTTCTTGCATAAAAGATGCGGCTGATATTTTTACAAAAGTAAAACCTTTAGTTTTTCAGATCCGGCTTTACAGGACCTTTAGGGCCCTGGTTCAACACATGATCAGGCACCACACCTTCAAGATGTGGAAATTTATCTACCATGTGCGGCATCTGCAGGGCTTCCATAAAGTCTTTTTCAAAGGTGGGTTCAACAGTTAGTTCAAGGTATTGAACGTTTCTGGCACACCAATTGGCTTCATCCCTTTTTTTCTTGTTTAAGAGAGCGGCCCTGCAACCGTCACCGGCGGCATTGCCTACCCCATGGATATTTTCGATTTCGCAATCCGGAAACAAACCCATAACCAGGGCTTTTTCTCTATCAACATGGGTACCAAAAGCACCGGCAATTTTCACCGTGTCAACTTTTTCAATGCCCATGCGTTTCATCATAAGCTTGCAACCTGCATATAATGCACCCTTTGCAAGTTGAATCTGCCTGACGTCTTTCTGGGTGATCACGATATCTTTGCCGATTGAAGAATCTTCTTTCCATGCCAGAACAAATTCAGGCTGTTTTGTATCTGCATTTTTGCGGAAGCGCGGATTCTCTTTAAGGAATTTTTTATTGAAAACCCCTGTTTTGGTAATAACACTAGCGCGGTAAAGCTCAGCTAAAACATCCAGGATACCGGAACCGCATATTCCTTTGACCTTCATATCTTCAGGCTTGGAAAATTTGCGGGATTTGTCATGGCCGATAACCCGATAATCCACATCCTGGGTATCAGGGTCAATTTCAATGCGTTCAATGGCGCCTGGAGCTGCCCGCATGCCAAATGCAAGCTGGGCACCTTCCATGGCAGGACCAGTGGCACAGGATGATGAATACAGTTTATGCCGGTTCCCAAGGATTAACTCGCCATTGGTTCCAATATCAATCAGCAACTGGATTTCATCGTTTTTATAGGGTTCTTCCGCCAGGAGTACACCCACATTGTCACCGCCCACAAAGCCTGCTTCATTGGGCATGACAAAAACATAGGATGAGGGATTGATATTAATGCCAAGGTCTCTTGTCTTGATATCCAGGCTGTGATGAATCACGGGAGGGAAGGGGGCAAGCCCGACGGGTTCAGGATCAAGGCCCAGAAGGATATGGTGCATGGCCGTGTTGAATCCCATGGTGATATCCTCGATATCTTCTTTGTTTATCCTGAGATATTCAACACCTTCCTCAATGATCTCTTTGTATTCATCGGGCCCGTCTTCGCCCTTCTTTTTCCTGATTTTTTTCTTTTTGGGATGGGTGAGTGCAATGGCTTTATCGATCAAAGAATTGATCCCTTCAATGATATCATCGCTCATCCTTTTAAGACCGCCGGGTGTTGTCATGTGAAAGGTGATCCGGGCCATGACGTCTTCACCATATTTACACTGGGGATTCATCATGGAAGAGGTTCCGATCACTTCCATTGTTGTCAGGTCACACAGATACCCGGCACAGGTTGTGGTTCCAACGTCAATGGCGATGCCATAGACATGTTCAACCTTACCCGGCCGGATGCGGATCACTTCCTTATCGTTCCATACACTGACGGTAACAATAAAATTTTCTGCTCTCAAAGTACCTGGAAGTGTTCTCAGGGTGAAAATATCAACGGTCAGGTCGGTCAGGCCGTACTCCCTTGCAAGACCGTTGGTAAGCCGTTCCCAGTCCCCTGTTTTGTCCTCAAAATCCGGTTTTTTCAGCTCTATGGTATACAGCTTGACCATGGGGTTGAAATCGATGTTGATATCGCGGGCAGCCTTGGAAACCACCTGCTTCCCGGCACGGGATTCTTCAGGAACAAACACCAGGATATCATCCTCTATCTTGGCCACACAACCCAGCCTGAATCCTTTTTCCCGGTTTTCAGGGTTGATGAATTTGGATTCAAGTTCATCCTGCCAGGGGCTTACATGATCCATGGAACTCTGGATATTATATTTTTCAAAATGACCATCTTCAATACGGACAATACATTTCCCGCAAACCTTTGTTTCACCGCAAAGAGCTTCAATATCAACACCCAAAAGCCTTGAGGCCTCTATGATGTTGCATCCTTTAGGAACTTCACCGCGCCGGCCGGAGGGCTGAAATATCACATTTACAGTTTCTTGTGCCATTTAATTTTAGCTCCTTTAATTACTTGATATCGCCTTTCTGAAATTCCCTCAACCGGCCAATCATTTTGATGCCTTCAGATACTGCATTACCAGCTGATTCAGCATAGCCGTCCGCGCCAAAAAGATTTGCAACGTCGCGGGTTACAGGGGCTCCACCCAGCATAATCAGGCAATCGGGATTTTTTTCTTTTACCATGGCAATAACTTTTTTCATTCCCATCATGGTTGTGGTCATCATGGCAGACATGGCAAGAACGTCTGATTTTACATCCAGCTGTTTTTCTACAAAGCTTTCCAAAGGTACATCCCGGCCAAGATCATGAACATCCCATCCTGCCACGTCAAACATCATCTTTACAAGGTTTTTACCGATATCATGGACATCACCCTGGATGGAGCCAATGACAACGGATGCCTTGGGGATATCGGCATCAAGTGTAATATGGGGACGTAGGATATCAAGCCCTTTATAAAGTGCATCTGCGCACATTAATACTTCCGGAACAAAATATTCATTGGTATCAAAGAGCACACCCACTTCTTCCATTCCTGCAGCAAGCCCGTCCATAACAGCAACCATGGGGTCTATACCCTCATCCAGAGCCCGCTGGGCAGCTTCTGCACAATCATCTTCTTCATATTCAACTACGGCTTCTTTTAATGCTGCTAAAATTTCTTCTTGATTGGACATGTTTTTATCTCCTTATAATTTAGATTCTACCCACGGCTGGTGATGCTTTCTTGCCATATTCCTTGACGGTCTTAACATATGTTTCCATATTTTCTTTTCTAATATCAGGCCAGATATCACATCCGGGCCAGACCGCATCCAGGCCGTTATCAATGCATTGTTTGATGACAGCTTCGACTTCTTTTACATCCTCAAGCTGGGTCAATGTGTTGTAAGGATCAAAATTACCGAAAAGAAGTACATCGTTACCCAGTTTCTCCCGTGTTGTAACCACATTGTTTTTCTGATCAACGGACAAAGCGTCTGCACCGCATTCATGCATCATCTCTATAATCATATCTGTTGAGCCGCAAATATGATTCACAGACGGGACACAGGTGATGGCATCAAACACTTTTTTCAAATTGGGTCCCACCAGGGTTTTCCACATTCGGGGAGACAAAAGATCTGTTCCAGATCCCATATCCCTGACGGAAATAAAGTCCACATCCAGTTCCTGATAATGCTTAACCATATCAACGGTAACCTGGGTGACTTGATCAAGAAAGGCTGCAGTAGCATCTTTGTTCTTTTTAAGTCCTTTCAAGAGAATATCCAGTTCCATGATCTGTCCTGCAAGAGTAAAAGGTCCCAATACCCATGCACCCACTGCAAGATCCGGTGCTTCTTCCTTTATGATTTTAAAGGCTTCGTCAATCATGGGAAGTCTTCCCTGGCTCATATAATCTTTTGGAATATCAATTTCATCCAGGGTTTTCCACTTGTTGGGTACGGTTGGGTAGATAACGCCGTCTGCGTTTTCATAAAGGGAAATGCCCCGGCCCATGGCTTCTGCAACAGTTGCCATGTCATAGGGGATAACAACGCCATCCATATTGAATAACCTGGCAGATGTGATGGCTGATTGTGCCATCAGTCTTGCATCTGTATGAATCTTGGCAAACTGGGTTCCCATTTCTTCAATGGCCTGGACCACAACAGCTCCCTGGCCGCTGAAACAGGGCATCGTGTCCAGAGGTTCTTTTTTGAATAATTTTTGTACTCTTTCTTTTCCCGTAAGTTCCGACATAGGTTTTCCTCTCAAATTGGTGTGTTAATATGTTGTTTATTTTTTATTTCAGCTCATTTTTCCCCATGATTAAAGGGTGTGCCTAAATGTTTTTAAGGTTCTCCACAAAGTCAGGAAACAATTTAAAAAGTGGATGATTTGAATCTTTGGGCAAGCGTCCTGTTTCACTGTAAACGGCTGTTGCCTGGAAAGCATTTGCCATTGCAATGGCCGGCATGATTCTTTGGGCACCCACCATGGGGCCGGAAAAAATGATATCATGGTTCATGAATGCAGACAGGGATTCAAGGGCTGCATCTGCTGCGGCCCATCCTTTAAAACCCCATTTTTCCCGGGCTTCTTTCCACATATATGATCCATTGGAAGGAGCGGAACCTGTGGGAAGTCCCCATTTTTCTTTGATCAATTTGTTTGCAAGGCCGCAAAGGGCAGTGGCAGGGCCGTTCATTACAGAAGTATCAACAAAAACATTTTCAAATTGAGCCCCGTTTTTTTCAATGGCGTCCAAGAGTTTCTGGGTCCCTGAGATTCTGCCTGTGGGCATCTGGTCTTCCTGGTTAAAGGCCACCAAAAGAACATTTTTTACGCCGATTTTGGCCATCTCACTGATTTCAGTATCAAGATCCTGTTCCCATACAGTGATGCTATTATAAAACATGCGGTCAAGAAGTCCTTTTTCAGCACAATATGCTGCTGCTTCCAGTTTGGGTTTCAAGGTCCAGGCATCAATGCAGAACGGCATATCCGTGTTGGCCACAACAAAGTCGATAAATGTCTTAAACTCTTTGCCTGTGTTTGCAACGATATCTGCCATTCCCGGAATCCCTGTCTCTTCAGTGAGCCTGTCCTGGGTCTTTAGCAGATCTGCTGCCATTTTTTCATCAAACCCGTCTTTGCGTTTCCCGGGAAAGATTTTATCTCCCTTTTGAAAGATTGAGTTACACACAACAGTGGGATAGTCTCCCGGCTGTCCGCCAAAGGTTACACCGCCAAAACTACATGTTTTTTGCTCTTTTTCAAATTGAAACATCTTTCCTCCTGGGTTGAGTCATATGTTTATATCGCTGGCTTTTCTCAAATCAATGAGATTTATAATTGTAGGGACCATAGCAAAAGACAGGAATCTGTGTAAATAGTCCATGGGATGATTTTTAAGTAAAAAAAGGATGATTTTTTCAAAGATACTGTGTCAAAAATATCAAAAGGTATGCAGTAAGAAACGACCAGTACGATTAATAAAGAAAGTATGTGATTATTAGATCTGAATATTTTTTATACTTCCCTTGACAAAAGGAAAGTTCCTATCTTAAAGTGACGGTCTGTCAATAACAGGATTATTGGAGGAGGCTGTACAAGAACTAAAGGCACTAGCTATGTATAATTACAGCGACTTCGATACAGATTAAAAAAAGCTCTACATGATCCTCTGGAGATTGAAACCATCAGAAAGCGTATTGAAAAATTGGCTGGAGAGAAGAGTCTGGATCATTTTACTTATCAAGCGTTACAACTGGTGGGAGAATATATCGGCGCTTGTTCCCTGATTGTCTCTATCCGGGATTTCAAGCAAAACTGCGGAGTGATTTATGCCAGACAGTCCAAGCAGCATATAGCTGACAATAGGAGCACTCTTGTATGGCTGAAAAACCATCGTATGAAGAATTAGCAAGAAGGGTTCAAGACTTAGAGAGTGTTATTTCTGATCGCAAAAAAATCGAGAATGAATTACAGGTTGAAATCATCGAGCGTGAGAAGGCAGTGGAAGAGCTGGAGGTCGCTGAAACCTTATTGCGTTCATTGATTGAAACCATACCTGACCTGATCTGGTTGAAAGATAAAAATGGTGTTTATATTTCTTGTAACCTAAAATTCGAAGAATTTTTTGGCATGGAAGAGGTTAAGATTATAGGCAAGTCAGGTGATGATTTCATCGATAAAAAACTGATCGCTTCTTTCCGTCAAAAAGATATGGAGGCCCTGGCAAATGATCGCCCTATCGTTTATGAAGAGAACGTAACCTCTGCATATGATGGTCATAAAGAGCTGTTAGAAATCATAAAAACACCAATGTATGATTTGGAAGGCCGGTTGATCGGCGTTTTAGGTATAGGCAGGGACATTACCAAGCGCAAGCAAACTGAGATTGCTCTCATCCAAAACCGGGACCAGCTTGAGTCCATCCTCTCCAATATCCAGGGCATCACCTACCGATGCGCTCTGGACAAGGATTGGACGATGATATATATGAGCAATCATGTCGATCATTTAACCGGATACCCTCCTGACGATTTTATCAACAATGCTGTCCGTACTTATGGAAGTATCATATACCAAGACGATATCGAGTATGTTGATCAAGCTATCAATGAGGCACTAAAATTCGGAAAATCGTGGGAAATTGAATATAGAATCTGTCACAAAAGCAAAGGTATTCGGTGGGTATATGAAAAAGGTCGTGGTATCCTCCTCCCGGACGGCAGTGTTGAATACCTCGATGGGTTTATCATAGACATCAGTAGGCGTAAAATTATTGAAGAACACTTTCTACAGAATCAAAAACTCGAAGCCATTGGCACTCTGGCGGGCGGGATTGCACACGATTTCAATAATATTCTTGGCGGTATTTTAGGACTTTCAGAATTGCTTCAAGAAGATCTGCAGGAAATTGAATGCTCCAGTGACATCCGTAACAAGATTGATTTAATAATAAAAGGTGGCCTAAGGGCGAAAGATCTGGTCACTCAAATCCTTGCTTTCAGCAGTTCCAAGCAGGAACACCTGAAACCGGTGAATATTGTACCAATTGTAAATGAAATTCTTAAATTCTTAAAGGTATCTTTACCTCCCACCATTGAAATAAGGACATCTTTTTGTTCACAGAGCCTATTAATGACCGATCCCACAAGGATTCATCAGGTACTCATGAACCTTTGCACAAATGCCGGTTATGCAATGAAGGAGAAAGGTGGTTTTCTGTCAATTTCCATAAAAGATGTCTTTCTTGACCAAGAGATGGTTGAAATACAAGAAAAGATTTCACCCGGAAGATTTCTGCTTCTATCAGTGGAAGATACAGGGCTGGGCATGAGTCACGAATTAATCAGTAAAATTATGGAGCCCTTTTTTACTACCAAACCCAAAGGGAAAGGGACCGGAATGGGGCTTTGGGTTGTTCAAGGGATCATTAAAAGCATGGGGGGATTTATTGAAGTAGCAAGCCGCTTAGGACAGGGTTCCAAATTTAATGTTTATATGCCTGTTTGCAATAAGGGTAATGATTCTGTTACACTACATTCCGAAAATCAAAGCCTGATAGGGACTGAAAATATTTTATTTGTTGATGATGAAAATTTTTTGACGCAATCAGCTAAAACATCTCTGTCAAAACTCGGATTACGAGATCTTCTCGATGGAAACAAATAAGGTTAAAATATGGCAGCCATTCTGATAATTGATGATGAAGAGTTAATAAGAATTAGTCTTTCTGATAGAATCAAAAGATTGAAGCACACTGCATGGACAGCATCAACACTTCAAGAGGGACTGAACTTAATTAAAAAAGAATCGTTTGATCTTATTTTTTTGGATATTAATCTGCCTGACGGAAGTGGCCTGGATGCATTGCCATTAATCAGGCAGAATCCGTCAAAACCCGAAGTCATAATTATTACGGCTCTTGGAAGTACGCAGGGAGCAAAATTAGCGATTGAAAACGGTGCTTGGGATTATATTACAAAGCCTTTTAATAAAGAAGAGATTATTCTTCATATTCAAAGATCCCTTGATTACCGCAAGGCAAAACAAAAATTATTTCATCCAGTTGCAGTTGACACAGAGGCAATTATTGGACAAAGTCTTGTTATTAAAAATAGTATTAATCAAATTGCTCTGTGCGCTAAGAATGATACAAATGTTCTCATCTTCGGCGAAACCGGGACGGGTAAGGAATTGTTTGCAAAAGCGATCCATGATAATAGCTTAGTGGCTGACGGAGAATTTGTTGTAGTAGACTGTGCTGCTATGCCTGAAGCTTTAATCGAAAGTGTGCTTTTCGGTCATATCAGAGGTGCTTTTACAGGTGCCGACAGCTCTTCAGAAGGACTCATAAAAAAGGCTGACAAAGGGACACTCTTCCTTGATGAAATCGGTGAATTGCCGCTTTCCATACAAAAAGCATTTTTAAGGGTTCTTCAGGAAAGAAAATTCAGACCTGTTGGCAGTTCTAAAGAAGTCAGTAGTAAATTCAGACTTATCTCAGCCACCAATCAAAACCTTGATGCAATGGTTGATCAGGGCCAATTCAGACAGGATCTGCTTCATCGTTTAAAAACCTTTTCAATACACTTGCCTGCCTTGAGAAAGCGTAAGGAGGATATACAAATCATAACGCAACATTATATTAATACGCTTTGCAAAAAGCATTCATTAAAAAACAAGACCTTACTTCCTGAAACACTTGAAATTTTGGAATCCTATAGATGGCCTGGGAATATAAGAGAACTCATTAATGCTATTGAAAAAGCATTAATTTCAGAACCCGGTCTCTCGGTATTATATCCAATGTTTTTACCGGATCGCATTCGTCTCCATTTTGTTGATAAAAAAATGGGCGATACTGATACTTCTATCAAGAAGAATATAAATTTTTCAAATTCTTCAGACTCAATTTTTTCCTCTTTATTTCTTTCTGGTCAAATACCCGAACTAAAAATTTTTCGCATCTCTGCAATTGAAAAAATTGAAACCCTGTATTTTAAAAATCTTTTAAAACAAACAAACTGGGATCTGGAAAAGGCAGCCCAAATTTCCGGAGTTAGCAAAAGCCGTCTCTATTTTCTTATCAAAAAGTATCATTTAAAAAAGGTGTTAAAAGCGTTCCGAATTCCAATTGAGTTTGGATAGTCTTATTTTCAACACCCTTATTTAAAAACAACCTGAATTTTTTACAAATCATCCAATTTTTGAACAATATTCTTGTTTGGCACGACAATATTCTTGTTTGGTAGGAAAAAACAATATTATTTTTAATTCTTTTTTTGTATTAAAGGCCATATAATTGCAGTAATTTCATAAACTTTTGTCGATTTGAGTATTTTATATTTCTTCGTAGACAGCTAATTTTATTTTTGTTGATTTAAGGATGTCCTTTGTGCCGGAGAATGATCATCTCCGGCACTTAAATTCGGTTGGTCATCATCTTTACTAAATTTTAAAGTCAAATCCGATTTTCTGCATGGTTTTAATCGCCTTATCAAACACCTGCAAGTACTCATCGGAAGGCGTCAGGGTACTCACATTATAACATTCTTGAAAAGACTTGCCTTTAGGCGGTTTTTTGAAATTAGTCTCATACATGCTTATAAGCTTATCCAGCATTACATTGACCTTTTCAGTTTCAACGCCTGCCACAGCTTTTGCAGCATGGGCCATTAACCTGGCTTCCATGGCAGTGGTATAATCCAAAGCAACTCCCTTGGCTGATGCACACCCGCTCATTATCTCTCGGCCACTGCCAGTATCGGTGATGGCCTGGGCTGCTGCCTCCAGCAAACACATTTCAGTGCATGGGCCGGCAGAGGTATAGTACTGATTTCCCAACAGCAGATGGGTATTGCGGTCTAAGGCCCGACACGCATGACCGGCAACCATCAACGGCTCCCTGGCCGTTGTGTTACCCCAGCGTACGTGAATGGGTCCGTCCAAATGCCAATCAACATCCAACAGGATGAAAGCGGCCAAACTGGTGGCTACGTCTACGATAGAGGTCTCCTCGATCCCTCCGGCCCAGCCCCCAAGAATTGGCATTTGCTCTCCCATGATGATGTTGCCCGCTATTTTATAATGTGCCGTAAAAGTGAATGCATTGATATCAATTTTAAGTTCGTTTAGTTGACTCACTTCGTGACTGTCGCTGGGTCTCATTCCCCCAGGAAAATCACCCGCAATCACACCTGCTGCGGTTAATGAAGTTTCGCTCCCCTACATGGCCATGCCGGGACGTCCAGCCCGCGCCATCGCCATCCGGATCATAGAAACTTCGGCTTTGACGGCTGCAATCTCCCATGGAGATCCGGGTTTGGGCTCCCTGCCGTTGATGGTGGACAAGACCCCATTAACGATGGTATCTACCAATGGCTCTTGGGCGTAAGCCTCATGCATCGCGATAAATATATTTTCTGATACAGGAGCACCGGTAGGACCACCTTGACAAAGGGGTGGGTGGGGATCATCGAAATTTCTGCCTGCAAGCTGGCGCGCATCGCGGCCTTCACCTAATGTTACCTGGCAAGGTGCATTGGCGGCTGCCATCATGACTTCATCTTCAGTATACTTTATGACTCGACCGGTATCCATACAATAAATACCCATTTCCACCAGCATTTCAAGACCGGCCTGGTATAGTCGATCTATCATATCGGTATCCGTAGGGATGATAACTGAGCGGTCGAATTTGAGCTTGTATTTTTCTTTTAGCTTGTTTGCCGTTTGAAAGGTGATCTTTCGATCCCATTCCTTTTCATCTACCCTAGGGCCGGAGCGTGCTCGATCATAACTCTCGAACACGCCCACTTTCTCTTTAAGGGGCATCATACTTCTCCTTTCTTTATAAAGTTAAGTTAATTCTTTGATAACATCCACTGCTTCGGCAGCGTTTTCCGCCCATCCGTCAGCACCGATCTGTTCCGCCCATTCTTTGCTTGTGGGAGCACCACCAAAGACACACTTGAATTTGTCCTGAATACCTCGATCTTTTAACTCTTTTATGATCTCCCGTTGAGAAGGCATCGTAGTGGTCATAAGAGCTGAACCGGCAATAAAATCAACTTCATGCTTAATGGCTGCATCAACCACATCAGAGACAGGTACGTCTCGACCTAAATCAATGACTTCATAGCCATTGGCCTGTAACAATATCCCGACTATGTTTTTACCAATGTCATGAATATCCCCTTCCACGGTGTGAATAATGATTTTGCCTTTGGCAGCGTAACCTCCCTTGATATGGGATGCCAGAATATCTACTGCATCTGTAAACGCCTCAGCCGAAAGAATGATCTGGGGCACATAGACCTGTGCATTGTCAAACATATCGCTGATAACCATCATGCCTTCCGACAGTCCTTTTTCAATACAGGCAATAGGATCCATATTTTGTTCTATTGCATTATTGGCTGCCTCTTTAGCAGCATCGGCATCCATATCAATTACACTCTGTTTTAGACGTTCATATATTTCTTTTTCAGACATTTGTTTCACCTCCTTTCTTAGTTTGAATTTAAATGATTCATGCATAATTTTGCAAAACTTATGCCAGACAGTTGATCTCATAAAAAATATTGTCCTATCAAGTGGCATAGATTTTGCTCACTTAGACTTAGACATCATAAAGTGCTGAACAGTAAAATGCATTAACTTAGAATAGAAAGGAGGTGATTTCGAATGAGCAAAGAAAGTTTGATAAAACAGGCGAGACAAGCGGTAATAGATGGTGACGAGGAAGCTGCTGAAGCGGTTGCCAAAATGGTTATCGCAGAAGGAATCAACCCGGTGGAAATTATTAATGAAGCTTTAACACCGGCAATGACCGAGGTGGGTGACGGTTTCGCAAATGAAGAAATTTCCCTTCCAGGTGTTCTTATAGCCGCGGATGCTATGACAAAGGCCATAGAAATATTGGAGCCTCACATTT
>JABGOU010000050.1 GCA_018645325.1 Desulfobacula sp. | reverse complement strand
CATCAGATTTTTGGAATCTTCAGGTGGGGGATTTTGAAGTGGCCACGACTGGGGGATTTTGGGTGGCCATCGGGGACAAAGAATAATAGACGGCTTAACACGTGAAATTGAAAGGCGCAAAGGTATAATTTTTAAATTTGTGTCTATATTTTCAGAACCAAGTTCTGATCTCTCTGACATTGAAAAGGAAATAACAGTTGTCGATGAAAATATCAAAAAATTATCGACCCTTTTATTTTCCTTAAAAAACAATGCTGCTCGTATTTATGATTTTTTTCTTACATATCCACTGGATTGGAATGAAAGAAGAAACCAAATAGTTCAACGAGATGGTGATCAATGCAGTACGTGTGGTAACTGGAGAAATCTTCATTTGCACCATATAACCCCCTTATCAAAGGGCGGTAATAACAAAACAGTAAATTTGAGACTACTTTGTGAAAAATGCCATTCGAAAAAACATGGCGGTAGGGATTTCTCAAGTGAGTTAAAAAATACAGAAACAGCATTTTCAAAACGTGTAGCAAATATTCGCTATGCTATAGAAAATAGTAAGCGGATTAAATTTGGTTATAAAAAACCGAAAGATAAAGGCCACAAGCAAAGAACCGTTAAAGCTACTGAACTTATAGATATCGCTCATGTTAGAGATAGTGGATCAACTCTTTGTGTTCGAGGCTATTGTGAATTAAGGAATGCAGAGCGAACATTTGCATTAAAAGGGATGAGAGGCTTAAAAATAATATAGGCTTAACGCTGTTAATTCAACCAACACAAAAAACCGCGAAGCTGATTAGCAGCGTTAGTCTGTCTTAAGGATGTACATGCCAAATCCAACCCGCCCACACAATAAAGGCTGCTTTTTTAAGTACATGTCTCCAAATACTGCAAAAGCAGTGCTTGGAAATTGCACTTTAAGGTGGAGTTCACCAATTCTATTTAATGACCCGTTTGATGTGCCACGAGAGATGTCCTTCGGAATAACTTCCGAGGAAATCATGGAAGCTCTTTCTGTTCGCATGATCCAGCTTATAGAGTCCCCACCCACACACACTGATGATTTGCAACCCGAAGTCAAATTGATTGTCAAGACAGTTAAAAAAGGTGTGCCGGAAAGAGTTAAAAAGGAACTTATTGAGGGACTAAAAGATGTAGCTACAGCACACCAACCTCCTGGGAAAAGTATGGATGAGCTGCGCGCCATGTGGCGGATGTTCATTCCTGACTTCCGAATCCTTTGCTTAGCTGAAAGCCCTTCTCATGAGGCTATGTGGTGTCACTATGGTTCACAATATACTGGTGCTGTTTTTGAGTTTCGATGCATTGAGAAATTAGATAGTGCTTGGTTTATGGCTAAACCAGTAAAATATCCGGCGATGGAACCTGATGTTTATACCGCTGAAGGTTGGGCCAGAATACTTACTATGCCTCACGAAAAAGCTGTCCGCACAATCTTGGACATTTCTACTTACACAGAATCCCAAGATTGGAGTTACGAGAAAGAGTGGCGAATAACCTCTTTTAAACGGCCAAATGATACCGGCAACTTCACAGATTATAAATTTCATCCGGAAGAGCTCGCGGCGATATATTTAGGGCCAATGATTACATCTGAAGATAGTGACAAATTATGCAAATTGGCACAAAAATATCCAAAAGTATCTGTTTGGAATGTTGCGATTGGCATGGATAGAGAGTTTAAGTTCAAAAAACATAGCTAACCCGGATGAGTGGGTTGCAGTAAAGCGCCACTGAACAATCCGAATTGAACAGGCTTCGCCTTAGCTTTCTGCTTATCCGGGGTGTTCTCGGCAAATGAGGTTTGATCCTCCCCCGAAAAACAGGAGAGCGAGTTAAGATAATTTTTTACAGTGATCAAAACAAAAAAAATGCTGACGGATAAACCGCAGATTTTCATGTTAATTTTTGAGAGAAACAGATGCGAAAAATAATTCAAATATTGTTATTCATCATTTCCTATGTGCCTTTGTATTTCATTTTGTTTTTTCAAAATATCAACGACACCCTTTGGGATAAGAAAGGTGTTTTCATTGGATGGAGAGAAAGTCTTCAAATCAACAATGTTTCAATCGCTTTTTTGGTTCTTATTGTCGGCTCATTGTCCCTGTATTTTATTTTATACAGGATTGTTATTAAAAGCGCCCATGAAGAATTTGCAGTCACACAGGTCCATGACAATCATTCCGAGCACTTATCTTATCTTGCGACATATATTCTTCCCTTCATTGGCCTTAAATTTGATACGTGGCAGAATATACTTTCGACGATCGCCCTGTTTTATATTCTTGGTCACATATACATAAAGACAAATCTTATTCTTACCAATCCGACTCTTACATTTTTTGGTTATCATATTTCCAAAGTTGAATCAGAAAAAGAAAAAACTAAAATAATCATCCATAAAATTCCAATCAAAGAAGGGGAAAAACAAAAGGCTGTTCATCTTATTCAAAACATATACCTACAAAAGGAAAAAATATTATGACAAGAGAAGAGTTGATTGCTGGTTTAAATTTTCTGGACAATACTGAAGCATCCCCTGTGATTGAATTTTTCATTCTTGATCAGCCTGTGCCAGCAGATGCTGGAATTGAGTTGAATATATATAAAGGCCGCATGCATGAGGATTTACCCAAAGAGTTTAAAAAGGCGTTTTATCCCAATATTAAAAAAAATCTGGTCAGCAAACAATATGATCTGTTGGTTTATGACCCTTCTCTTACTCCAGACAGGTCGGTTGTTTGGCAATATGAAAGCCACAATATATCATTTTTTAATATCGTCCTGGGAAAATTAGAAAATGATTTGCCCTACTATGACAGCAGCGTTCTTCCATATTCGGATATATGGGCTGTCTGGATCCGGATCGTTCTGAATGAAAACAGCTTATATCTTATTAAAAAGATAACACCATCCAAAGTTCTAACAACCGACTGGAAGCTGGCTCTGGTGTTTTCTCACAATACATTCAAGAATCTTAACGATAATGTTCTCACGATAGATGGGGCATTTGATGTTCTTTCCATCAAAGGAGTTCTGATTTTTAAGAATAAAAATAATTTCGAAAAAGCGCTGTTGTATGAAGACGTTAAACAGCAGGTTGCAAATGAAACCCTGGAAGAAATCAATGCGATTGACATTATAGAAAATTTTGAAGAACTCAGGGGGATGCTGTCCGATGACAAACACTCCATTAACAAGTTGAATAAACTTAAGGAAAAAGAATACTTTAAACACAAAACCTTTGAGGATTACAAAAAAATCATCATGGATTATAACGTTCCTGTCGGGATCGACGAGGCAAATAAAAAATTCAGAATTGAAAAAAAAGCCCAAGCAAAATATCTTATCAAAGTTCTAAATGATGACTATGTAAAATCTGAATTAACCGGAAACAAATATGCTGCAAACAGCAAAGAGGACATCTAAGATTTTTTTAGGAAAAAGAAAGGGAAACAACCTTGTGTTATAAAAATGCCCGGTCTAATATACCTGCGATCATTCATTGTTGTACTTGATATCAAAATTTTGGAGAAACCCGCATAATGGCAAACAAGAAAACAGATGATCAGCCCTTTGAAAAGACCCTCTGGCTGACAGCAGATAAAATGCGAAAAAATATAGATGCCTCAGAATACAAGCATGTTGTTCTGGGGTTGATTTTTCTCAAGTATATTTCAGACTCTTTTGAAGAACTGCATGCGAAACTGATTGAGGGCAAGGGTGAATATGAAGATGCCAATCCCGAAGACAAGGATGAATATAAAGCGGAAAGTGTTTTCTTTGTTCCTGAAATTGCCCGCTGGAGTTTTCTTGCTGCCCATGCAAAACAGCCGGATATTGGCAAACGGATTGATGATGCCATGGTGGTCATTGAAAAGGAAAACCCAACCCTTAAAGGGGTTTTGCCCAAAGAATTTGCAAAACCCAACCTGGATAAACAGTCACTGGGGCAGCTCATTGACCTTGTGGGCAAGATTGCCCTTGGCGATGCCAAAAGCCGGGCTAAAGATGTGTTGGGACGGGTGTATGAATATTTTTTAGGCCAGTTTGCCCTGGCAGAAGGTAGAAAAGGTGGCCAGTTTTATACGCCTGAAAGTATTGTCAGGCTACTGGTTGAAATGCTCAGGCCCTATAATGGAAGAGTCTTTGACCCCTGTTGCGGTAGTGGCGGTATGTTTGTACAGAGTGAAAAGTTTATTGAAGCCCACCAGGGACGTCTGGATGATATATCCATCTATGGCCAGGAGAGCAACCAGACCACCTGGCGACTGGCAAAGATGAACCTTGCCATCAGAGGAATAGATGCCTCCAATGTTAAATGGAACAATGAAGGCTCTTTTCTCAAAGATGCTCACCCGGATCTGAAAGCAGACTATATCATTGCCAATCCCCCGTTTAACATGAGTGACTGGTCAGGCGATATGCTTTTGGAAGACAGCCGATGGAAATACGGGACACCCCCGTCTGGCAATGCCAACTTTGCATGGGTTCAGCATTTCATCTATCATCTGGCCCCCACCGGTATTGCCGGATTTGTTTTGTCCAACGGATCGTTGTCTTCCAATACCGGCAGTGAAGGCAACATCCGAAAAAAAATCGTGGAAGATGATCTGGTGGACTGTATTGTCATGCTGCCCACCCAGCTTTTTTACAACACCGGCATCCCGGCCTGCCTCTGGTTTTTAAGCCGGTACAAAAACGGCAACAAGAACCGGAACCGTAAAAACGAAGTCCTTTTTATGGACGCCTCAGACATGGGATATATGGTGGACCGCCGCAACCGGGCCTTTGATTATGAAAATGATATCCAGAAAATTGCCAAAACCTATCACAACTGGAAATCAGACACAGGCACTTATGAAGATATTAAAGGGTTCTGCAAATCAGCAAATTTAGCGGAAATTACCAAACATAAATTTGTTCTGACCCCGGGCCGGTATGTGGGCATTCCGGATGAAGAAGATGACGGCATCCCTTTTGAAGACAAAATGCAATCTTTGACCGGGCAGCTAAAAGAACAGATGGAGGACGCCCAAAAACTGGATATGGAAATTAAAAAACAGCTTTCCAAAATAGGGTTTGAGATATGACAAAAAAACCAACAAAAGCCGCATACCATTCTCTGGTGGGTGATATCGGGAAATTATTGGAACAAGGGCGCGTCCAGGCCATGAAACAGGTGAACACAATCCTGGTTTCAACCTATTGGCAGGTGGGCAAAAGCATTGTGGAATTTGAGCAGGCTGGAACCCCCACGGCCGAATATGGCAAAGAACTGCTGGTCCGGCTTTCCAAGGATCTTAAAAATAGATACGGTAAGGGCTTCAGCCGGTCCAATCTGCAATACATGCGGCTTTTATATGTTCATTATCCAAATCGCCAGACACTGTCTGGCAAATTAAGCTGGTCCCATTATGTTGAACTGCTATCCATCTCCGATAATATGGCCAGGTCTTTTTATGAAAAACAATGCCTGTCAGACACCTGGTCGGTCCGGGAACTCAAACGCCAGAGAAACGCCTCGTTGTTTGAACGCATTGCCTTGAGCCGGGATAAAAATCAGATTGCTGCCCTTTCACAAAAAGGCCAGACCATTGAAACCTCAAAAGATATCATAAAAGATCCTTATGTATTTGAATTCCTGGATATCCCGGAGCATGTTCATATGGGGGAACGCTCCCTTGAAAACGCCCTCATCGACAAGTTGGGTCATTTCCTCTTGGAGCTGGGAAAGGGCTTTGCCTTTGTGGGCCAGCAATACCGCATAACCCTGGACAATACCCATTATTACGCTGATCTTGTGTTTTATCACCGGATTCTCAAATGTTTTGTCATCATTGATCTGAAGACCAGCAAGGTCAACCACCAGGACATCGGCCAGATGAACCTGTATCTCAACTATTTCAAACGCGAAGAAAACATGGAAGATGATAAAGATCCCATCGGCATCATCCTGGCCGCAGACAAGGATGAAATCCTGGTGGAATATGCCACAGGCTCCATCTCCAACCCGCTTTTTGTATCCACATACCAGCTCTATCTGCCGGACAAGCAGTTGCTGGAAGAAAAACTGCGAATGTTTATGGAACAGGAAGTGTTGGATGATGGGGGTGATGTGTGAGTGAGTGGCAAGAAACAGAGATTGGAAGAATTCCTTCTGACTGGGATACAACAAATCTTGACAGTATCTCAGTAAAAGTTACAGATGGAGCGCATTTGTCACCAAAGTTTTTTAACGACGGTAGGCTTATGTGTTCTATAAAAGATATGAGATACAATGGTTTTGATTTTAGTGATTGTAAAAGGATTTCTGAAGACGATTTTTCGTTTTTAAAAAGGCAGGGCTGCTCACCCAAAAAGGGAGATATCTTAATCTCCAAAGATGGTGAAAAATGTTTGAATTTAATTTTTGTGTATTCACAAAACCAAGAAATTGTTTTGTTATCATCAATAGCTATCGTTCGTTTGAATGAAAAGAATAATCCTCATTTTCATAGGTACTATCTTTTATCTCCGGTCGGTCAATCAATAATGAAAAAATGGTTTCGGTCTGGGTCAGCTATTCCAAGAGTTGTTTTGAAGGATTTCAGAAATGTTCCAGTCCCCAAAGTACCATTTCATGAGCAAATAAATATAGCCAATATCCTTCTTTGCCTTGATGCTAAAATCGACAACCTCCAAAAACAAAACCAAACCCTTGAAAAAATCGCCCAGACCCTTTTTAAACAATGGTTTGTGGATTTCAATTTCCCGGATGAAAATGGGAACCGTTATAAGGACAATGGCGGTGAGATGGTTGAGTCTGAATTGGGGGAGATCCCAAAAGGTTGGAGGGTCGGGATATTAGGAGAAATAGCAAATATTGTTGATTGTCTTCATTCGAAAAAACCCGAAAAAATTGTGGATAATACAGGAAATATTTTGCTGCAATTGAATAATATAGCGGATAGAGGGATATTAGATTTGTCAGAAAAATATTATATTTCTGACAATGATTATTCGAAGTGGATTTCAAGAATTGAAATTTCAGAAGGGGATTGCGTAATAACAAATGTGGGGAGGTATGGGGCTGTTGCCCAAATTCCAAAAGGTGTGAAAGCGGCTTTAGGTAGAAATATGACGGGAATAAGATTGAAACAAAAGTTTAATCATTTAAGTGCTTTTTTGAAAGTACTATTATTATCTAAAAGTATGTATTTTGAGATTGAGAGGCTTAAAGATAGTGGTACAATTCTGGATGCACTTAATGTTAAAAATATACCAAAGTTGAGATTCAAAAATCCTGGAGAAAAAAATCTGTGCAATTTTCAACTTGTAATTGAAGCAAACATGAAAAAAGTAGAAAACAATGTGTTTGAAATCCAAACCTTAACCAAAACCCGTGACACACTGTTACCCAAACTCATGTCCGGTCAGATCAAGGTCCGTGACTGATGGAAAAGCTCAAGCAAACCATATCCGCCTATGATGCCTGGGAAGGGTTAATCATCTACATCAACCGGATTGAAACTTTCCTGGAAACCGATTTTATAACCGCTGTGGAAAACGGCAAGGCCCTGATCGAATCTATCTGCAAAACCATTTTATCAAACACGTTTGAACCCTATGGCGAAACCGATTCTGTCAACAAGCTGGTGTCCATCACCTTGAAACGCTTAGGGATTTTTGCGGAAAACCAGATTTCAAAATTCGGCAGCGGTATGGTAACGGCCATGCAGAATCTGGGAGAATTGAGAAACAACCATGGCGATACGTCCCATGGAAAATCCATTGATGAGTTAAAGAACAACCGGCTTGAGAAGCTCAGCGCAGCATTTCTGGTTAATTCCATTGAGGTGATGGCTGTGTTCCTCATTGAATATTATGAAATAGAATTTCCCAATAAAGAGAAAGAGACTGAAGAAGTCGTTGATTATTCTGACTTTAACGATTTTTTGGATGAGGAATACGGAGATGTCCTTGTGATCGGCATCCCTTATCCCACCAGTGACGTTCTGCTTTCTGTGGATAGAACCGCATACGGCGTAAAATTTCAGGAATATCTGGGAGACTTAGATGGACATATCTGAAAATAAAATTGAAGCATTTGCCATTGACCTGTTCCGGCAGGACGCTTACGAATACCTCTATGGTCCCGACATAGCGCCGGACGGGGAGAAACCGGAACGGGCCGCTTACTCAGATGTTATTTTAAAAAACAGGCTGGTCCATGCGGTGAACATGTTGAACCCGTCCGTTCCGGACGATGCACGTCAGCAGGCCATCCGGGAAATTATGACCATTGCCTCGCCTGACCTGATCGCTGGCAATGAAACCTTTCACACCCTTTTGACCAACGGTGTTGATGTGGAATATCAAAAGGACGGGGACACACGGGGAGATAAGGTCTGGCTGATTGATTTTCAGACGCCTGCAAACAATGAGTTTTTAGTGGTGAACCAATTCACTGTAACCGAAGACAATGTTAACAAACGACCCGATATTGTTCTGTTTGTCAATGGACTGCCCCTGATTGTCATGGAATTGAAAAATCCTGTGGATGAAAATGCCACTCTGACATCTGCCTTCAACCAGCTTCAAACGTATAAAACCGTGATTCCGTCTTTGTTTGTCTTTAACAGTCTGCTGGTGATTTCAGATGGCCTGGAGGCCCGGGTGGGGTCTTTGTCTTCCGGGTTTAACCGGTTTTCCGCCTGGAAAACAAAGGACGGAAAAATCGAAGCCTCAAAGCTTGTCAATCAACTTGAAATCCTGATATGCGGGATGCTCAACAAAAAGACCCTTCTGGATCTGATCCGCTTTTTCACGGTGTTTGAAAAATCTGGAAAAGAGGATTTCAAAACCGGGTTGACCATGGTGCAGACCGAAAAAAAGATTGCCTATTATCACCAGTATTTTGCGGTAAACAAAGCCCTTGAATCGGTTATACGGGCATCTTCGGCAAAGCCGGAGTGTGATGAATTAGCAGTCAGGGAAGACCCTTCTTTTTACTGTCTTCCCACGGTTCAGCATCAGGAGCCGGGTGACCGGAAGGGCGGTGTGATCTGGCATACCCAGGGAAGCGGCAAGTCACTGAGTATGGTCTTTTTTGCAGGCAAACTGGTACTGACCCTGGATAATCCGACCATTGTGGTCATGACCGACAGAAATGACCTGGATGATCAGCTGTTTGATACCTTTGCCGCATCCAGGCAACTGCTTCGGCAGGAACCGGTCCAGGCGGAAAACAGAACAGCTCTCCAGGATCTGTTAAAAGTGGCCTCCGGCGGTATTGTGTTTACCACTGTTCAAAAATTTTCACCTTTAAACGGAGAGGCCATCTATCCGCTGCTATCCAACCGGTCCAATATTGTGGTCATTGCCGATGAAGCCCATCGTAGCCAGTATGGGTTCAAGGCCAAAGAAATGGATATCAAAGATGAAAACGGCCATGTAACCGGGAAAAAGACCGTTTACGGGTTTGCCAAATATATAAGGGATGCCTTGCCCAATGCGACGTTTGTGGGGTTCACAGGCACACCGGTTGAATTAACGGATAAAAATACCCCGGCGGTGTTTGGCAATTATATTGATATTTATGATATCGAACAGGCAGTGAAAGACCGCGCCACGGTCAAAATATATTATGAAAGCCGTCTGGCCCGGGTCAGGATTGATGAAGAGGGCCAGCAATTGATTCATGAGCTGGAACAGGATCTTGAAAAGGAAGATCTGTCTGCCACAGAACAGGCAAAAGCCAGGTGGACAAGGCTTGAGGCCATTGTGGGATCAAAGGACCGGGTGGCCCATCTGGCCCAGGATATGGTATCTCATTTTGAAGAACGTCTGGCCGTGTTTGAAGGCAAGGCCATGATGGTTGCCATGACCCGGCGGATTGCCGTCAAGCTGTATGAACAGATCATTGAGTTAAAGCCTGAATGGCACAGTCCTGATCTTGACAAAGGTGTCATAAAGGTTGTGATGACGGCCTCGTCATCGGACGGCCCGGATATGGAAAAACACCATACCAGCAAGGCTCAACGGCGGATTTTAGCAGACCGGTTCAAAGATCCCCAGGACCCGCTCAAGATTGTCATTGTCCGGGATATGTGGCTGACCGGATTTGATGCGCCCTGCCTTCATTCGCTCTATATTGATAAACCCATGAAAGGGCACACTCTGATGCAGGCCATTGCCCGGGTGAACCGGGTCTACCTGGATAAGCCCGGTGGTTTGATTGTGGATTATATCGGAATCGCCTCTGATTTAAAAAAAGCATTGTCCTTTTATACGGCCAGCGGCGGGAAAGGAAAACCCACCCAAACCCAGGAAGATGCCATTAACCTGATGTTGTCAAAGCTTGAAACCATTGAACAGATGCTGGAAAAACTTCCCTATAACCGATATTTTTCTGCCCAGATGCAAGAAAAGCTGTCCATCATTCTCCAAACAGAAGAATACATTCTCAGTCTGGATAATGGGAAGGACCGGTTTGTCAATGAAGTTACAGCACTTTCCCAGGCATTTTCCCTTTCCGTTCCTTCGGATGAGGCTATGGCCATCAAAGAAAAAGTATCGTTTTTTCAGGCCGTAAAGGCAAGACTGCAAAAATTTGGGGTTAGGGAAGGCGGCATGACGTCAGATGAAATCGGAACGGCCATTCGTCAGGTGATTGATCAGGCCGTGGTTTCGGATAAAGTCATTGATATCTTTGATGCCGCCGGGATTAAAAAGCCTGACCTTTCAATCCTGTCAGAAGAATTCATGGAAGAAATCAAAGGCATGGAACATAAAAACCTGGCACTTGAGCTGTTGAAAAAACTGCTTAACGATGAAATCAAGGCCAGGAAAAAAACAAATCTTGTTCAAAGCAGAAAGCTTTTAGAACTTTTGGATGCTGCGGTTAAAAAATACCAGAACAAGCTGCTCTCCTCCACAGAAGTCATAGAAGAACTGATCAAGCTTGCCAAAGATATTAAACGAGCAGACCAGCGGGGAGAAGAACTCGGTCTTTCAGTCCATGAACTGGCCTTTTATGATGCCCTATCGCAGAATGAAAGCGCCCGGGATGTCATGGGAACAGATAAGCTCAGGGAGCTTTCCGCCGTACTTGTGGAAAGAATTAAAAGCAATGTCACCATTGACTGGAATATCAAAGAAAACGTGAGAGCCAAGATGAAGGTCATTGTAAAACGCCTGCTGAGAAAATATGGATATCCGCCGGATATGCAGGCCCTTGCAACAGAAATGGTGCTTGATCAGGCAAACCTGTTCTCAGATTTTCAGGTGAATAATTAAATCCTAACAAAAAAATGCTGACAGATAAACCGCAGATTTTTGTGGTTCTTTTTCATATTGTCTTTCAACTTTTTTTATTCACAAAACAAAATAATAAACACTTTCTGTCTAAGTATACTGAGGAACTATAATGGTAAAACGTAGAATTGGTTCAATAAAGGATGAATTAATTTCTAAATCTAAAGAAGCGGCTCTTTCGGCTGTAAAAATATTCAACGACCCTTTGATAAAATTCAAATCCGAAACTTTCATTGTTTTAATGACTATTGCATGGTCGTATCTACTGCATGCTTTTTTTCGCTCAAAAGGGATCGAATACAGATATTTTGAGCAGCATGGAAAAAGACGTTTTTTTGATAAAACCAAAAGGGGGGCATACAAATATTGGGAATTAGAACGATGCTTAAATGACAAGATGTCACCAATAGACAAAAATACTGCTAACAACCTCAGATTTCTAATAGGTTTGCGACATGAAATTGAGCACCAAATGACTCTATCGCTCGATGAATTCTTAAGTGGCAGATACCAAGCATGTATTTTGAATTATAATCAGTATATTAAAAATCTGTTTGGTGAAAAACATTCTTTAGACGAGCATTTAAGTTACTCTTTACAATTTATAGAATTATCAAAAGAACAGCTCCAAGGGGAAAAACTTGAGGCTGAAATCCCGAAACGACTGAAAGCATACATAGTCGAATTTGATGGGGATTTGGATCACGATGAATACAATAGCCCCAATTATTCGTATCGTCTATTATTTAAAAAGAAACTTGTAAACAGACCTGGGCAAGCAGATAAAGTTGTTGAATTTATAGATCCTAAATCAGAATTAGCAAAAACCATCGATAAAGAATACTGGGTTAAAAAAGAAATTGAAAAAAAGAAATATAAACCAGGAGGTATTGTCGCCGCAGTTCAAGAAGCCGGCTTTTCAAAATTTCGTATCAATCCCGAGCATGTAAATATGTGGAAGTCACAGGATGCCAAAAATCCAGGTAAAGGTTATGGTGTAGAGGTTGCCGGTTATTGGTACTGGTATGAAAATTGGCTAAAGAAATGTATCGAGTTGTGTGGGCTTGCTGGAGATAAATATAGATGAAAACGCTTTTTACACCTAAGGTAAGGAAAATTCTATGGAAATTATCATAACTGATTTAACAAGATTTCATGGCAATAAAGTATGTATCGCAGGGATTAACCCGGAAACATATGAGTGTATCAGGCCTATGCCTTACATTCCAGTGAGCACTTGTAAAGAAAAGAATATTTTGCCAGGTAGCAGGTTGAAAGGTAATTTTATCCCATTGCCAAATTTAAAAGCACCTCATACAGAAGATAAAAAACATAATAATTTAAAACTTTTTTCACCTTGCACTTCTGAAGAATTTTATAATTTGTTATCAAGAACAGAAGAGGAATCTATTGCAGACGGTTTTGAAATAGAACTGAAAACCGGTCAAAAGCATATCCCTATTGAAACACCTCCTGATCACTCTATTATTACAATTCAAGTTGACCCAAAAAGTGTCTCGTTCGTTGAAAATCAATTTAAACCAGGTGAGGTAAAAATGCACTTCACAGATAGATCAGGTTTGAGATTTCAATATATGCCGATTAATGATTTTGGTTACTATAATTATATGCAAAGCAATGGTACCGGTTCTTTTATTTTTGAAATTAACCCATTCATACAAAAGCAAAATGAAGTTTTTTTCCGAATTGGTTTAACACGTGAACACCCAATTAAAGATAAAAAAGGATTCTGGATTCAGGTAAACGGAATATACACATTTCCAGATTGTAATGATGATATTAGATGTTATAATAGATAGATGGAAAATAAAATTTACACAATAGGTTATTCAACATTTGAAATAGACGAGTTTATTAGAATCATAAAATCGCATAGAATTACAGCAGTTGCTGATGTAAGGTCTTCTCCTTACAGCAAATTTAAACCGGAATTCAACAAAAAAGATTTTCAAAAGGAATTGAATAAAAACGATCTTGCCTATGTTTTTTTAGGGCAAGAACTTGGTGCTCGAGTTGATATGCCAGATTGTTACGTTAACAATAAAGTTGATTTTAAACTAGTAGCTCAGCATGACATTTTTCTTAACGGCATAACTCGTATTAAAACCGGAATGGAAAAATTTAATATCGTGTTGATGTGCGCAGAAAAAGACCCCATTACTTGCCATAGAAATATTTTAATTTGCAGAGCACTTCGCGCCTCGAAAATAGAAATTTTCCATATTCTTGAAGATGGACAGATTGAAAAGCATTCCGACACGGAACAAAGGCTTTTAACTCTTTTTGACCTTCAGGAGCCTAGCATTTTTGAAACTACAGAGCAACGTATTAACCAAGCTTATGATTTACAGGCTGAGAAAATAGCATATACACCCAAACATGAACTTTTAGAGGAATCATATTAATAAGGGATAGGTTATTGAATAACACATTATACACAATCGGATTTACGAAGAAAAAAGCAGAGAAATTCTTTGAATTAATAAAAAAAAATAATATCAAATATCTAGTCGACATACGATTAAATAACGTGTCTCAACTCGCCGGTTTTGCAAAACGGGATGATTTAAAATACTTTCTTAAACAAATCTGTAATTGTGAATATAGACACATGCCTGAAATCGCCCCGACAAAAGAAATACTCGATGGCTATAAGAAAAAACAAATTTCTTGGGATGAATACGTTGTACAATATAATACTCTGATAAAAAAACGGATAATCGAATCCAAGTTAAGCTTGAGCGAGCTTGATGGCTCATGTTTCTTATGTAGTGAACCAACTGCTGATATGTGCCACCGACGTTTAGCTGCCGAGTATTTAAAAAAACAATACAAAGAACTCAAAATTAAACACCTTTAATCTCATTCACAGATACATATCATAGTGTTCGGATGGTTTAACAACCTCAACACCATTTTTCCCAACAAATCAAATGCTGCGGACAAGCCGCAGATTTTGGTGTTCGTTTTTGTAAGTGTGGGGTAAGGTTATTTTGGTGTTAATATTAAATTTTAGCAAGCCACAGGTTGCCCATCAAAGGCGAAGTCAAATCTATAAGTTAAATAGAATTCCACTTCCCACCACCGTTAAAATTGCACCGAACCATGAACCAAGAGATGGTCGTTCACCGGTTTTAAACCAAAGCAGGGGCAACATCATAACGGGTGTTGTTGCTGCTAAGGCAGTGATGATTCCTGCCTCTCCCTTTGACAGTCCAAATAATAAAAATGTCATACCCATGCCCATCCCAATAAAACCGCAACAAGCAATCCAAGCGACCAGACCAATTGTAGGTTTTGAATACTTAGGGGAATGGGTGTGATTACTCCTTATCCAGCTGTACATGATTACAACGACACTTGAAATGCCGACCCGAAGTGCAGATATAGAAATCGGATCTGATCCCGATTCCATTACAGGTATGATGACAATTGCACTCAACGCCTGGCAGAAAGCTGAAAACAATCCAGTTAGAACACCCAAAAACAGATTTCCCTTAACCTGCTCCCACTTATGACACTGATTTGAAGTTGTTCCAAATGCGATTGCCAGAAAAACACCAAATAAAACAATAGAGCATCCTGCAATCTGAGGAAACGATAGTCTCTCCTGAAACACAATAAAACTAATAATCGCTGTCATTGGTGCATTGGCAGCAAATAATATGCCCGTTCTTCTCGGCCCTATTTTATTTATTGTATAAAAAAGAGCACTGTCACCAAGAAAAATGCCGATAATACTGGAAAAAACGATATACCAAATGAACGATAAATCGACGCTGGACCACCCGTCAGTAAAGAATGCTAAAGCACTGAGCATTAAAAAGGACAAAGGCATTCTAATTCGATTAAAACCGGTAGTTCCCAATCGGTTAACAGGCGTAACTGCTATCAATCCGCCAAGCGCCCAGCATAGTGCCGCGGCAAGTGCTGCCGTATTTCCAATCATTTTTATCTTTCCTAATTGTTGAATGTTAAGGTGGATAAGCATTGTTGAATTGAAAAGCCATTAAGTTAGAACTCTAACTATAATGCCAAATTTTTTATCTCATTTTTTCAATTATTGCTTGTACTTTGATCAATGCTCCATCAAGGCTTTTTATCTCCTGCTTTGTTAAAGCGGTTTTAAGATCTAATGATCTATCGCCTTGATAACCCGCCTCAAGGACCTGATTTAACTTTTTGGCGCCTTCAAGTGTAATTGAAATACGAACTCTTTTTCTGTTTTCCGAGTCATGATCTTTTTTTACCCATCCGGTTTTAAAAAGATTTCCGATGATTACTGATGCTGTTGGACGGTCACAAAACAGCAGTTCTGCAATCCTTGAAGGATAAAGATAATCAACTCTGATCAGATGCTTTAGCAGGTATATCTGCTTAAGAGTAATATTATGGGGTACCAGTTGCTTTTGAAGATGTCGTTTCCACAGTTGTGATATAATGCCGATTCTTCCAATAATGGATAATTTCATATTTACCTCAATATTTATATTAGAACTCTAATCATATTCAATTTTTCCATGTTGTCAACCTAAAAAAGGAGAAATGGTGCGAATATCAGGAAATGAGATCAAACCTTGAATATTGCACTATAAATTCCAACAATGCTCTTGCACACAGATGGAAACTACGCTGTCGCTTCGTTCCCACTGGTGAAGAGTGATGTTATTTCATCTCATCGACTTGACATCATAACGTTATGGCGTTAATATGTTGGTGTTAAAGAAATAAAGGAGAACACTATGGCAACACAAGCAAAAAGAGCTACAATATACTTTGACCCATCCATCCATCAGGCATTAAAATTCAAGGCAGTTGAAACATCCTGCTCTATTTCAACACTGGTAAATGAGGCCGTCAAAGCTGCCTTATCTGAAGATGCTGACGATATAATTGCACTTGAAGCTAGAGCGAATGACCCTCTAATTAGCTATTCTGACATGTTAAAAAGGCTAAAAAAAGATGGCAGAATATGAGATCTTTTTCAGAGAGTCTGTATATAAGGACTTTCGAAAAATTCCTAAAAAGGATCTTAAAAAAATCCTTTCAAAAATCCATAACTTAAGCTCGAACCCAAGACCTCCAGGCAGTGAGAAACTAACTGGTCAAGAAACATTTAGGATACGTCAGGGAAATTACAGAATTCTTTATTCAATCCAAGATAATCAACTCACAATTTGGGTCGTCAAAGTCGGACACCGGAAAGACATCTACCGTTAAATAGAACCAGTCATTCCAGCGGACCACAAGGGGCGGCTTTTTCAAAATCTGTGGCAACTTTGGAACTGTGTTATTTTTACCGAAATTCAGTGGAACCTTGTTCCCTCCTTGCAGTCGGTGGCCCGGTTTCGGGCATAAAAAAATAAAATACAAAGCATTTAGTGAAGAAGAAAAACGAGAGATCATCTTCAAAGATATCACAACAGGAGAAATCAACCATACAACTGTTTTGGACTCAGGTCTTGTTACTGATTATCGCTCGGTAATCGGGTATTTTTCTCAGGTTATCATGAAGGATTTACGTCTGGTCAGTGGGTATGATGTGCTGTATGGCAAGGTAAAGGCTTTTATTAAAAATGAGTTGTTTGAAGATCGGGTTGACCTGGATAGTTTAAACACACTGCGCAATCTGTCCGAACTTGAGGCAAGCAAATCTTTGATTGAAACTTTTAAAAAAGAGATTAATGCCTTAACCGTTCAGGATAAAGGTGATGCAAGAATAAAAGACACCATTAAACTAAGAAAAACCCGTCCGTTTGTGGTGAAGGAACAAGGATACATTATTCCAAAGAAAAGCATATTCAATAAGATTATAGGGGATAGCCACCTGGAGCTGCAATTTGCAGCATTTCTTGAGGAATGTGAGGATATTGTTTCTTATGTGAAAAACTATATGGCGGTTCATTTCCAAATTGATTATGTCAATGCCGATGGTAATATCTCAAATTACTATCCTGATTTTATTGTAAAACAGTCTTCAAATTCTGTAGTTATAGTTGAAACCAAAGGACTCGAAGATCTGGATGTACCGCTCAAAATGAAAAGGTTGTGCGAGTGGTGTGTTGATATTAACAATGCGCAATCTGATATTAAATATGATTATGTTTTTGTTGATGAAGAGAGTTTCAATAAATACAAACCAAAGAGTTTTGAAGCACTGATGTCTGGATTCCAGGAATATAAAGACTAAAAATAATTTTGGGATTTGAGTCACAACAAAAAAATGAACCGGGTTTCACCGGTTATTTTGGTGTTGGACGAAGCCCTTCAGGCAGACGAAAGAGGGAAAAAGTTACTTTACACCAAGGGAAAGTATCGTGCCAGGCTCAACCGACAAATCGGGTTCGACCAGCAGACTTTGAAGAATTTTTTGGGTCTGCCACCCGGGGAGTTGCCGGCAAGACCATAAAAGAACAAATAACCCCTGATTTCACTATTCAGATATTGATGCGGGAACTGTATTTTTTACATGTAAAATAAAAAGCAGGAATGAATCGAAGCTCTCTTCTAAAATTCAAGAGGCAATACTTTGAAATGGAGAAAGGACCAAAAATGAAGAATGCGTACCTTATTGGTCACATTACAGTGAGGAACCAAGAAAAATGGGCTGAATATCGAAGTAAAGTGCCTGCTACAATAGAACCATGGGGAGCAGCGTTAATTTTTAGGGGCAAGCTTTGTTCAGTCCTTTCCGGTAGCCATGAGCACAATGATACGGTAGTCATTCGTTTCCCTGATTTAAAGGCGCTGAATAATTGGCACTCATCTTCAGCTTATCAAGCCCTCATACCTATCAGACAGGAAGCAGCGGAAATCGAGTTGCTGTCCTATGAAGAGTGACCCTCCTCCAAAAAACTGGAAAGTAAGTTAAGCCACTGATTATCGATTTACACCCTGACTTTATCGGCATATATTCCGAAAAAGACTTGACTATTTCGGAATACATGCCAGAATAGATGTCATGAAACGATACTTGGAAAAATATATTCAGGAAGATTTAGATAAAAAAATTATATTGTTGACTGGGCCGCGACAAACAGGAAAGACGACACTGTCTAAAATGCTGAACAATAATTTTGATTATTTCAACTTTGATAACCTGGACGACAGGGTAAGCTTGCAGGAAAAATCCTGGGATAGATCAAAAGCCCTTGTTATTTTTGATGAACTCCATAAGCTTAAAAACTGGAAATCATGGTTAAAGGGGGTTTACGATACCGAAGGCATCCCGCCCTCAATACTTGTAACAGGAAGTGCCAAACTTGATACCTATAGAAAGGTTGGCGATTCATTGGCTGGAAGATTTTTCCAATTTAGAATGCACCCTTTGGATTTAAAAGAAATCAATACTTTTATAGAAACAGATAGCCTTGAAAAAGAGCTGGATAAACTATTATTGTTTGGCGGTTTCCCTGAACCATTTCTGAATGGGACAGTCCGGTTTTATAATCGCTGGAAAAAATCACACCTTGATATCATTCTAAAACAGGACCTTATCGATCTTGAAAATGTTCAACAGATTATTCAAATCGAAACGCTGATCCAATTATTAAAAACCCGAGTGGGCAGCCCCATATCATATAGCTCGTTAGCCAGGGATCTGCAATGCTCTGACAAAACAGTTAAACGGTGGTTGACGATACTTGAAAACATGTATGTTGTTTTTAAAGTACCTCCTTTCCATAAAAATATTGCCAGGGCAATTCAAAAAGCGCCCAAGTTCTACTTTTATGATACCGGACAGGTCATCGGTGATCTGGGCATAAAATTAGAAAACACGGTTGCCTGTGCCATACAAAAAGAAATACATTTTCGGGAAGACTGTTTTGGTGAAACAAAAAGCCTTTATTATCTGAAAAATAAAGATGGAAAAGAGATAGATTTTTGCATCACATCGAACGGCTCCCCGGCATTAATGGTGGAGGTGAAATGGAAAGATGGAAGCTTGTCTCCCAACTTCGAAATTTTCAAGCAATATTTTCCAAAACTCAAAATGCTACAGATTTCAAAAGAGCTAAATAAAGAAAAAACATTCCCAAATGGAGCCGAAATCAGAACTGCTCATAATTGGCTTGCAGGAATAACCCTGCCTTAAATTTATCAAATAAAATAAGATATTCTTTGTATTCCAAACCAAAAAATGAACCGGATTTCACCGGTTATTTTGGTGTTCTTTTTTTGCGAGTGTGGGTAAGGTTGATTTGGTATTGTTATTAAATTTTGAAAAGCTTGCATTGAGTTGATACTGTGGCATGATGAAATTTTGGCAAGCCACAGCACATAACAGATGCAGAAATTGTGAACCGGGAAAACGAGATTAATATGAGTGTAGCAGATAGTAAACTGATATTGAAACCTGTAACAGAACTTCTTTCTGAAAAGTTCTTTATTCCATCTTATCAGCGGGGTTATCGTTGGACCGACCGGCAGGTGACAAACTTGCTGGATGATATTTGGAGCTTCAGGCTTAATAGTGAAACCGAGAGCAAAGAAGCTTTTTATTGCCTTCAGCCTATTGTCGTTTCAAAAATGAATGGTGAATGGGAAGTACTGGATGGTCAGCAAAGGCTCACAACCATTTCAAACTGGTTTAAGGGTAAAGACGGTACCGCAAAGATTAATTTCCTTACCACCCTGCTGAACGATGATGAATCGGGTAAAAATGTTAAGGTAATCTGGTATGATGTAAGTGATGAGAATACTTCCGACAATTTTGCCATTGATATTTTTACCCGTCTGAATATTGGTAAAATCCCCCTTACCAATGCCGAGTTGGTTAAAGCATTATTCTTGCAAAAAGGGAATTTCCAGGAATCCAAAGCCATTTTAAAGCAACTCCAGATTGCTTCTGAATGGGACAGCATCGAAAAAACTTTGCAAAACAATGCTTTCTGGTATTTTATCTACAATCCGAATAACCCAATAAAATACGACAACCGCATTGAATACATCTTTGACCTGATGAAAGGAAAATCGAAAGATGATGAGGTGTATTATACTTTCTACGAATTTCAAAAGGATTATTTCGCCAGCAAGAAAGACAAAAATTCCCCACCAGATATTGACAGGTTGTGGTTGACAATCAAAAAATACTTCCTGAGTTTTGAGGAATGGTATAATGATAAAAAATTGTATCATTTGGTTGGCTTTCTGGTTGACTGCGGGCACAGTATCAATAAAATCAAAAACGAATCGCAGCGAAGAACGAAAACTTCTTTTAAATCCTGGTTAAAAGATGAAATCCGCAAACAGGTTAACTACCAGGTTGACGATTTGAGTTATGGCAGAAAAGAAATAAGGAAAATTTTGCTGCTTTTCAATATAAATACCATACTGGCAACTGAGAATGCTGACATTCGTTTCCCTTTTTTCCGGTACAAATATGAAGACTGGGACATTGAACACATACGTTCGCAAACTGATAAACAAATTGCCGGAAGCAATCGGTTGGACTGGTTGATAGATGTACTGGAATATTTCACTGGAGAAAGGGCTTACTCAGCCGAAGATGAGATTGAAATTCAACAGAAAGCAATTGATGAACTGGAAGGGGATGAAAAAGAGATTGCTGACGCGTTGCTGGAAATGATTACTGCTGATGAAATTGAGGAAGAACCATTTAACGAATTGTATTTAAGGGTTTCCGCAAATTTCGAAGAAGATACAGATTTCGAGGATAAAGACTGCATCGGGAAACCTTGCCCTCCTTGATTCAAAAACAAACCGCAGTTATGGCAATGCGCTGTTTCCCATCAAACGTAAAACTATTATCGGGAATGATATGAATGGCATTTTCGTGCCGATTTGCACCAAAAATGTATTCCTAAAATTTTATTCCAGAAAACTGGGAGAAGTGATGTACTGGAATCAGCATGATGCAAATGATTATATGATTGCCATTAAACAGACTTTAAAAGAGTATTTACCTGAACAAACAGTAAAGACTGATGAATAAAAATTTAAAAATACAATCGGGTGAACGTTTGAGTTTCTCAAAACTCTTTTCAGAGAAAAAGTTTAAGATTGAGATTCCAATAATACAGCGTGATTATGCTCAGGGTAGATATTCATCAACTGAAGTCAGGGTGCTCTTTTTGGATGCCCTATACAATTACCTCGATGAAAACAAATCCAACCGGGACCTGGATTTTGTTTATGGAAGCATCAGGGAAACAGATGGAGAAACCTATTTCATCCCTTTGGATGGTCAACAGCGATTAACCACATTATTTCTATTGCATTGGTATTTAGCCGGAATCTCTGATAATACTGCCACTTTGCGTGAGTTTTTGGCTACGGATGATGGAGAAGTAATTAAATCTAACTTTACTTATGAAACCCGCACCAGTTCAAGAGAATTTTGCGATGAATTAATAGCCAATACCATTGACTTTGACAATTTGCTGCCGTCAGATGAAGGTATGGAAAATAACCTATCGCAAACCATACAGGACATTGGCTGGTATTACCTTTCATGGGAAAACGATCCTACCATCCAGTCCATGCTAACCATGCTTGATGCAATCCATGCAAAATTCAAAGATAAACCTGAGTTTTTTGACCGTTTGGTAGACAACAGAAACCCAATCATCACTTTTCTTTTTCTGAACCTTAAAGAGTTCAAGCTCACCGATGATCTGTATATTAAAATGAATGCAAGGGGTAAACCCCTGACAACCTTTGAAAACTTCAAGGCAAAGTTTGAACAACACATTGGTAAACTTGATTGGGGAAAAGCCGACCAGAGAAAGTTCTCATTTGAAGCCGGAGAACGGATACTCTCCCCCAAAGATTACTTTGTACATAAAATTGATACCATTTGGGCAAACCTTTTCTGGAAATACCGAAATGTAAATGGAAAAGACAATTCTTATGATGATGAATTGATGAATTTCGTGCGTGTCATCATGGCAAATGAATATGCCCTGACAAGTGCATCGGAAAAGGATATTCAGCAGGAATACCTGAGGCACCTTGGTTGCACGCAAACTGAAGGATTATACTGACAACTTGACCTATCACATTTACAAACGATTTGAGATTTTAACAAAAGATGCGGTCTCTTATTTAATTGATGCACTTGATGCCTTGAGCAACGGAGATAAAAAAATCCAAATCCACGTGAATGAAAAATACTATTTTGATGAAGAACATTGTTTTAAAAGCGTATTGAAACATGATTTGACCCTTCCCCAGCGTGTGCAGTTTCATGCATACCTTAAATTTTTAATTTCTCACAAAAGAAAAGTTGATGGAATTGACCAATGGATGAGAGTGATACACAACCTATCTGAAAACACGGTGATTGACGGGGCTGATGAAGTTGCCAGGGCAATAAAATCAATCGAGAAACTTATTCCATACAGCAATAACATTTTGGAATATTTGAAGGGAACGAAAAACCCAATTGACTTTTTCCTCAGCAGGCAGGTTCAGGAAGAAAAAATAAAGGCACACCTTATCACCAAATCAGAGGATTGGGGAAACGAAATCGTTAAAATTGAAAAGCACCCCTATTTCAAAGGGCAGATACTTTTCATTTTCGAGTTTTCAGGTATTCTGGAATACTTTGAGCAGCATGGCTATTGTGATTGGAGCTCTACTGATAACTCAGAATACCTAAGCAGATTTAAGAAATACGCCAATGGTGCTGGTGCAGTTTTTCAGTCAATTCTTAAAAGTTCTTCAGACATCGATTATTACCTTATAGATTTCAAACAAAGAAAATGCTGGCGGGTGAACCGCAGATTTTCATGTTAACATGACATGTTCATGATTTCTATTGACGGTGTGGATAAATATGGATATATTTTTTAGAACAAAGAAGTTGCAAAAAATCTGCTCGACCCGAAAAGTTGCAATAAAAGAATTAGGGGCAAATGGGGGTAGCAAGCTTATGCAAAGAATGGCAGAATTAAACGCAGCAAATTCACTAGAGGATATTTCACATCTTCCCCCTCACAGATTGCACGAACTGACGGGAGAACGCAAAGGACAATTCTCAGTAGATCTCAAACACCCATTCCGTTTGTTGTTTATTCCTATTAATGAACCCCTCCCTCAGAAAGAGGATGGAGGATTAGACAAAACAAAAATTGATGAGATCCAAATTATAGATATAGAAGATACTCACGAATAGTAGGTGACTATGGGAACAAATAAAAAAAAATACGATTTTACACCGGACTATGCTATCCCACCAGGAGAGACATTAAAAGAGACTATGGAATCTCTTGAAATGACTCAAAAAGAATTAGCGAAAAGAACCGGACTAACTGTTCAATCCTTGAATAGGATATTCAAAGGAGAGCAACCTATAAACTATGAAACTGCAGGAAAACTTGAGCTTGTAACAGGTGTCCCAGCAAGGTTCTGGAACGATTTAGAGGCTCAGTATCGAGAACAACTCGAAAAGATAAGGGAACTTGAAAGTCTTAAAAAGAATTTAGATTGGCTTAAAACGATACCGGTCTCTGAACTGCAAAAAAGAGGTTTAATCGCACACCCTGAAGAGAAAAGTGAACAAGTCAGAGAAGTTTTAAAATTCTTTGGGGTGAGTAGCGTTTCGGCTTGGGACGAAATTTGGACTGAACCTAAAGTAGCAGCCCAAAGGTCCCAATGTTTTGAATCAATCCCAGGGCATGCGGCAACTTGGATTCGTCAAGGAGAAATCATTGCTAAAAAAATAGAATGTAAACCATTTGACAAAAAATCATTTAGAGTTGTGCTTAATGAGATAAGAAAACTAACGATTGATCACCCAAAAGTTTTTATTCCTCGAATGCAAAAGCTTTGTTCTGATGCAGGAGTTGCCGTTGCTTTAGTACCCGAAATGAAAAAAGTTCCTTGGAGCGGGGCTACAAAATGGATAAATCCCAATAAAGCAATGATCCTCATTAATCTAAGAGGAAAAAGAGAGGACAAGTTTTGGTTTTCCTTTTTTCATGAAGCAGGACATATTGTAAACGATAATAAAAAGAACATTTATATAAATGATAATAGTAATGATTCTGTTGAACAAAGAGCAGATAAATTTGCAGAATCAATCCTTTTTCCTGGCAAGTGCAGAGAAGTAATTCCTATGCTCAGAAGCAAGCAAAAAATCATTTCTTTTGCTAAAGAGATAGGCTTAAGTCCTGGAATCGTCGCTGGTCAATACCAATATTTGACACGTCAATGGAAATGGTACAATGATTTAATCACAAAACTTGTATGGGCCTCTTAACTTTTTTTGCCTACAGATACAGCAATCTATGAATTAAACTAATCCCAACAACGAACATGCTACGGGTGAAACCGAAGATGTTCAAAGTTCTCGGCGGCTTAACACCGCCATGATTGGAAAATAAAAATTGAATACAGAAATTACAAGTTTTTCAAAATACTCACTTCGGAAAATCATTGAGAAATATAAATTTCTACCTGGGGGTTCAGGTTGTGTCGCAAGGAAATACGAAATACTTCCGGATGGATATTTTGATCTTGCGTTTCTGCTTTCGGATAAAATGTGTTTGGCAGTTCTCGCAGGCCCATATACCAGGCGAACCCTTGTCCCGGTTAACAGCTTTGAACTATTTACAATTCGTTTTAGAGTCGGCAGAGTCCCTGATTATTGGGATATTGAGCCTTTGGATCTTGTTAATACAATGATTCAACTTCCTAAGGTTTTTGGTATGCACTCGGATAATCTTTGTGAAATACTTTGGGCTGAAAAGGATTTTAATGCCAGGCAAAAAATTATTGAGGGTTTGATTCATAAAGTGGAATTGTCCTTTATGATGAAAAATAATATCTACTGCATGGCAGCAGAGCTGATAGAATCTCAAGGCGGGCAGCTAAAAGTCTGTGAAGTGGCCCGTATTCTAAATGTGAGTACCCGAACACTTGAACGGCAATTTTTAAAAATATTGGGTATACCACCAAAACAATTTATCCGGCTCGTAAGATTTCAAAATGCAGTCGAAAGACTTAAAGAGATCAGAAAAGTAGAGAATCTGGCTGATATTGCTCATGATTTTGGATATTTTGACCAGTCCCATTTTATAAAAGATTTTAAATCCTTATCCGGTAAGTCCCCACTTCATATAAACAAATGAAGGGCCTGTCGCATTTTTACAATACATTCCTGAGAAATTTGAATACCTTACTTTCTGAAATTTGTACTCAGGAAAAGATACTTTAAACAGAAGGGGAATTATCATGCAATCATACAAACCCAATATTATAGAATGTAATGGCACTTCCTATGAAATTGGCAGACAATATGGTGAACTTGCAAAAAATAATATTTTTACTTCCGTCAATTTAATGTTTGAGTCACTTGAAAAGGGGTTCTTTAAAGCAAGCAGAGATGGCGTATTAAAGGCGGCAGATAAATATCTTGAAAATGTCCGGGCATTTGATCCCGACGCGATTGAATGGGTGCAGGGCATTGCTGATGGTTCTGGAATTTCATTTGATGAATCTTTTGCACTAAAAAGTTACCTTGAGATTTCAATGAACTATCAACAAATAACAGGGATGTGTACCTCTTTTGCACTTACCGGGCCGGCAACCCGGAACAGCTTGACAATACTCGGGCAGAATATCGACTGGCACCCGGATACCCCTATTGACCTTCTTCATATTACACATTCAAACGGTTTGGAGCAGTTAAGTTTAAGTTTTCTGGGCAATTGCACATACTATCTTAATTCTGCCGGGATTGGTAATTGTGCCAACCTGACGATCTCTCCAATGGGTCCGGTGACAAAACACATTCCTTTGAGTATCTATCTTTGGAAAGCCATGCGTCAGCAAACTTTTGATACCGCAATGGATATTCTTGGAAAGGTCTCAAGAGGCGTAGGCTATTACCATTTGGCAGACAGGTTCGGTAATATGGCAGGAATTGAAAGTGTATATGACGATTATACCGTTTTAAAGCCGGAAAATTATTCATTGGTTCATGCCAATCATTATGAAACTGAAAAATACAAAGAAAATGACCTGGCATATACATATATTCAGGATTCTTTTGGCCGTGCAGACCGTCTCCGGCAAATTGTTTCAGATTCTTTTGGAGATATCACGGTGAATCAAGCAATGGACTTTTTGTCTGACCACCACAATTATCCAAATTCTATTTGTAACCATGTTGATGATACAAAACCACTGGAAATGGCCTCCGAGTCAAAAGCCTCTTTTATAATGATACCGGAGGACCTGAAAATGTATATCGCATTTGGCCAGCCGTGTGAGAATCATTTTTTTGAGTATTCATTATAACTATAAAGGGAGACAGCAAATGGATATAAAATCAGTTTCTTGTATATATTTTTCGCCAACCGGAACAACCGGGACAATCATAAAAAATATTGCAAAAGGTATGCAGTCAGAACAAATAGAGATGATGGACTGTACAAGCCGGTCTATACGGGAAAAAGATTCTTTTGTTTTTAAAAATGACTTGGTCATTCTTGCTACCCCGGTTTATTATGGTCGTGTTCCCGAAGAAGTGGTCCCTTTTCTGAAAACATTAAGTGTTCAAAATACACCTGTTGTATTAGCTGTGGTTTATGGTAATCGGGAATATGAAGATGCGCTAATAGAGCTTCATGATATTTCAGTGGAGCAAGGATTCATACCCGTTGCAGCAGGCGCATTCATAGCCGAGCACTCCTATTCTAATTCTTCACGGCCAATTGCTCATGCAAGGCCTGATGTGGATGATATTGAAGCTGCACAGGCTTTTGGTTCCCAAATTAGAGAAAAACTTAAACCCATTGATTCTTTAGAGGAGTTAGAAAAAATAAGTGTCCCTGGAAATATTCCTTATATTGAACCTGAAAATCTAAATATGATCAAGCAGGTTCGTAACACATTATCCTTTACCCCTGCGACGGATAAAGATAAATGTACCCAATGCAACCTGTGTGCAGAAGTTTGCCCGACTCAAGCGATTGATTCTGAAGATATTTCCCAGATAGACAAATGGCAATGTATAATCTGTTTTGCATGTATTAAAAACTGTCCAACAGAGGCCAAGCAAATGACAGATCCACATTTTAACGGAGCAATCGAACAATTACAAATAGCATGTCAGAAAAGAAAAGAACCAGAAATATATCTTTAGAAAAAATCCGAAGCGGAAATTATCCTGAAGATCTGCCTTGTGACCAGCAACTTGATTTGAGCAATATAGAAATATGGTTGTCATAAGTGCTGTTGGCTGCAAGGTGCGGGTGTAAAAATTAAAACTCAATAATAAAAATACAGCCGGGCATGCTGGAAAAATACCCCGGAAATTGGCTTAGGTTAACGTTTTGGGCCCCAAAAACAGCACTTTAAGAATCTAATATGGATTTCCAACAACGCTCTTGCAACGGATCGCAAAAAGCCGCGACCGCTGAAGAGCAAAGTTAATCCTTTATAAAGCGGAGACCCCTGTAAATAATATTTCAGGAAATTAACCCATGGCCATCCAACCCGGATTATACGAACGACTGATCACCCAGGCACTGAAGCAAGAGCTGGATAAACTGGA